>CAYYGN010000003.1:34936-170486 GCA_964471595.1 uncultured Saprospiraceae bacterium | reverse complement strand
AAAAAAGGCCTGATCGGTCTTTCCGGGGGTATCGCCGTGATGTTGGGTGCCGAACTGGGCACCTGCAGTGACACCTTACTGGCTACCATAAAAGGCACGCGTCCGGCGATCAAAACCGCCCTGTTTCATTTTACCTACAGTTTGTTGACCATTATTCTCGGTCTGATCTTTTTTGTGCCATTTCTCCATTTTGTGGAATGGGTGGGTACTGACGCACCGGTTGAACGCTCTGTGGCCAATGCCCATGTATTTTTCAACATTTTTGGTGTCCTCGTTTTTGTGTGGATGGTGCCCCTCTTCGAAAAATGGCTGGACGCCCTGGTCCCCGATGTGCCAGTCAGCCCCAGGCCGGCCTGAAAAATCCCTGGTTTCCCATCGGGACAAGGATGATTGATTCAAAAGCTCAACGGCCCACAACAACATCCGTAACGGCTCCCTGGAATTCAAAAAAAGTGTCTTTCAAATCACTCTCTCCATTGGTGCCGTAATTCACCAGAAAACAACAGATCGTCTGGTGATTCGGAAAATAAAAACTGTTGGCGCTGTACGCCAGGTCACGACCCGTATGGCCGATGCCGAAATCCGGTGAGCCCACCGTTTGATTGAACCAACGCTGCATGATGCCGGCGCCGAGATACAGATCGTTGGCCGGATCGTCGGGATCCGATTCCGGAATGAACTGTTGCATTTCGTCCAGGCTGGCCCCGGAAAGGAGGGTGCGATCCACCAGCAAGGCCTTCAGGAAAATGGCGAGGTCGAACACATTGGAGAACATGCCTCCATATCCGTTGCCACTTCCCGTATTGAAATTGGTCACATTGACGATCGTGCCGTTGTTGTACAAATCGTAATAACCCTGTGCCGTGTGGGCAGGCAATTTATCATGGTGGTAATACCACGTGTCGTGCATGCCCAGCGGATCCAGAATCCGTTCACGCAGCACCTGCGGATGGGGTTGACCCAGAATGGCGTCGAGCACCATACCCAGCAACAGGGTATTGGTATTGGAATACCGGCAACTGGTGCCTTGTGGAAAAACGGCGTTTTTTCCGTAGGCATAACGGATCAGATCGCCGGATGACCAGTGGTGATCGGGATTATTCAGTACCCCGAGATAGAATCCGTTGTCGGCGATGATGTCATAAATCCCCGTGGTGTGCTGCATGAGTTGGCGGACAGTGGCGCCCCGCGTATTTTCCACCTCGCGAAGGATTTCTTCGGGCAACCAGGGATCGATGACATCGTCCAGCCGTACAAGCCCGTCTTCCACCAGGAGCATGGTCAGGGAGCCCACCATCATTTTGGTGATGCTGGCCACCTTGGAAACCGTGCAGGGCCGGAAGGGCACCCCGCGGTCAATATCTGCCATTCCTGCGCTGCCCACCCATATCCCGCTGGAATCCTCGATAAAAAGCGTGATGCCGGGAAGTCCCTTGGCCACATACGTGTCGAGGATGCCTTGATATACCGCCGCCTTGGGATGCTGGGCATGTGCCGGATCCGGAATCCAGGCACACGGAGAAGAAGGCGGGATGTCGGCCTTTTGGCACCCGCCAAGGACCAGTCCCACCCACAAAAGCCATGTTGCAGCCGCGTATCTCATGATGCAGGACGTTGAAAGGTGAGATCAAACATCACACCCAGATGCAGGGAGGTGGCGGGAAGGAAGGGGACATATTCCTTCACAAAAGGAGACATGACACGAAACCGGTACAGCAGAAAGGGTCTTACTTTCCAATCCGGCGGGGCGGCCTGGATGCTGACCACGGCGGATGCCTGGACATGAGGTTTGCCCCAGCGGCCGGTCCGTTCATAGGTGCCGTCGGAGGTCAACCGGAAGATGTCGTGCTGTTCGAAGGTGTGCAGATATCCCAATCCGCCACCCATACCGGCCAGCAATCCGGGGAGGAACCGGTAATGCCAGGTGTACTCGCCGAAGAGCTGGACGCCGTGGTGAACGAGGCGCTGGTGGAAATACCCGGCGCGTGCCGTGAGCCCCTGCGACCACCGACGGCCCGTGCGGACCTGCCACCACCACCCGGCATCAATGCCGGGATGGAAGGGGGCATTGAAACTGCCGCCGGGCAATGAGATCGCGTGCTGGGCAACGGACACCGTAAAGGTGTGCTGGGCCGGCAGCGCAAGGACGGACGACACCCAGAGCATCGTCAAAAGGGTTGCCCTTCGCCACTGCATCATCTTCCGTATTTGGCTCCAAATTAGCATTTGCGGCCCGAATTCCGGCAAGCCGGCTCTCATTTTCTTCGGACAGTCCTCTCCAGCGCGTCGGATAATCCCTATCTTTGCGCCTTTCTGACGAAAATCCTGCATTGAAATGGCAAAAATCAAGGTGGCCCAGCCTGTCGTGGAGCTGGACGGTGACGAGATGACCCGCATCATCTGGGCATTTATCAAGGAAAAACTGATCCTGCCCTATCTGGAAATTGACATCCGGTATTTCGATCTGGGGATGGAACACCGCGATGCTACCGATGACCAGGTGACCGTGGAGGCCGCCGAAGCCATCAAGAAGTACAACGTGGGTATCAAATGCGCCACGATCACCCCGGACGAAGCCCGTGTAGAGGAATTCGGTCTGAAGAAAATGTGGAAGAGCCCCAACGGGACCATCCGCAACATTTTGGGCGGCACGGTATTTCGCGAGCCCATCGTCTGCAGCAATATCCCGCGGCTTGTGCCCAACTGGACCGCGCCCATATGCATCGGCCGCCACGCCTTTGGCGACCAGTACCGCGCTACCGATTTTGTGACGAAAGGCAAGGGCAAGCTGACCATCACTTTCGAAGGGGAAGACGGCACGATACAGTCCTTCGATGTGTACGACTTCAAGGGGGACGGTGTCGCCCTCGCCATGTACAATACGGACGAGAGCATCTACGGCTTTGCGCGTTCCTGCTTCAACCAGGCACTTTCCAAAGGATGGCCGCTGTACCTGAGTACCAAGAACACGATTCTCAAAAAATACGACGGCCGGTTCAAAGACATTTTCCAGGAGGTGTACGACACCGAATTCAAGATGCAGATGGATGCCGCCGGAATCACCTACGAGCATCGTCTCATTGATGACATGGTGGCATCTGCCCTGAAATGGAACGGCAACTTCGTATGGGCCTGCAAAAATTACGACGGTGACGTGCAAAGTGACACTGTGGCCCAGGGTTTCGGATCCCTTGGACTGATGACCTCTGTGCTGGTGACGCCGGATGGCAAGACGGTGGAGGCCGAAGCAGCCCACGGGACGGTGACCCGGCACTTCCGGATGCATCAACAAGGAAAGAAAACCAGCACCAATCCCATCGCCAGTATTTTTGCCTGGACCCGGGGACTGATGCACCGCGGGAAACTGGACCAAAACCCGGAGCTGATCCGATTCTGCGAAACGCTGGAAGCGGTATGCATCGACACGGTAGAAAGCGGCCAGATGACCAAGGATCTGGCGGTTTGTATTTATGGCAACGACACCCGTCCGGAGCACTATCTCACCACGGAGGAATTTCTCGATGCGTTGGACCGGGAGCTCAATCGCAGGTTGGGGTAATGGCTGAGGTCCGGCTTCCGCCGGCAATGCAATTTCTGTCTTTCTGAAGAGAGTTCTGAACCAGGACAGGAAAGACTCCCCGGATCCAACGCTGTTGAAAAAAGCCCAAGTCCGGGACACGTTTTTTTATGCCTTCATTTGCTGTTGACAGAAACTTCATACTCCCCTAACGCGATTCAGGGATAATTCACGATCCGTTTATCATCAGGTAACATCGGGGCGGGACATTTGCGGGTAAATAAATCCTACCCGAAATGAAAAAGTATGTACTCCTGCCGCTCCTTATGGTTGCCGGCATGTTTGCGGTCCAGGCCCAGAACGACCTCTTTGATGAAACCTTGCAGATTCCTGCAGGCTATCAGCCTGTTCAGGTTCTCCTGCCGCCTTCTCCCCTGCAAATGCAGGTACTCTTTGTGGGTGGGCACGATATCGTGCAGACCACGCCCACCTATGGCAATGAAGCCGCCATTGCCATAGCCAAGGAATGGCATGACTTCATCGGATTCACCCCAGACTCTACGGGTCAATTTCTGGGGTGGGTCTCTGTCAATCATGAGATGATTTATCAGGACAACCGGATTGGCGACGGAGGCGGGATGACCGTATTTGCAGTCCAGCGGGATCCTGCCACCGGCAATCTCGTGGTTGCCGAACAGCAATTGGCCGATGGTCGTAAAGGGCATTTCTTCAATGTGGACTTTGTCAATACCGTTGGAGAAACGGGAATGAATTGCGGGGGCATCACATCCATGGTTGACGGAAGGATCTGGACAGCCGAGGAATGGTTCCAGGGCAACAATGCCTCGATCAACAGCGGCAACTTCCGGGCGCCAACCTCCAGTTCATGGCTTCCCAAATCGCCGGGTACGGTATCCAATCAAGGTGTACGCGACACTTCGGATTACACCATTAGCAGCGACATTCCCGGATTTGACGGATTGACCGTCAGGAAGTTCGAAAATTTCAACTGGATGGTAGAGGTGGATCCTCGCGAGGCAAAGGCCATTCGCAAGCAATACAATTGGGGTCGTCAGGGCTTTGAAGGCGGTGTGATCGCTGCCGACAACCGCACCGTTTATCTGGGGATAGACGGGACTCCCGCGCCCTGGGTAAAGTTTGTAGCAGACACACCCGGTGATTTCACCCTTGGCAAGACGTATGTGTACAAACAGGATGCCGTCAACAAATGGGTGGAAATCGACAACACGGATCCGGCCCGGATGTTGAATTTTCTGGAAGAAGCCATGACTGTCGGCGCCACTATATTCAACCGGATAGAATGGGTAACCATGGATCCTGCAACAGGCATTGTCTACATGACCGAAACCGGAAATGACAATCCCGTTAACGGCTTTACCGGTGGTGTGAATGCAGGCGGCGTGATGGCGGCTCATCATACACAACGCGCTTTGAACAAAGGGCTTGCAGGAGCAACGGATCCGGGTTACCGCGATTATTACGGCCGTGTCCTCCAATATGATCCGGCAACGGATGAGGTAACTGTCCTGTTGGAAGGCGGACCGGAATACGCTGTCAGTCCGGACGAAGCCAATTATCCGGCAACGCATTTATCCAACCCGGACGGTGTGGCCGTTATCACCATTGATGGTCAGTCATTCCTCGTCATCGAGGAAGACCTGAACGGCGCTTCCTTTGGACGTATGCCCGCCGGCACTACACAAATAATGTGCGAAGTATTCCTGCTCAACCTGTCTGTGGAAAATCCCACATTGGATGATCTCATCCGGTTGTCCGCGACCCCGGTAGGAGCAGAAATAACAGGTTGTGTCATGACGCCGGACGGGAAATCCCTCCTTATGAATTCCCAACACCCGAATTCCAACCTGGCATTTCCGTTCAATCACTCGCTCACCTTTGCCATTCACGGATTTGACCAATTGACGGTGACCGGATTGGAGGGCCCTACCTGGGAGAATAACAGTAGCTTCCAGATCTTTCCTAATCCCACCACCCGCCGGGTCCATATGAACAAACAGACGGATGTCGCATTATACAACGAATCCGGCCAGCGTGTTCGCGTATTCCGCCAGGTTGACCAGTTCGATGTGTACGGTCTGAATCCAGGCACGTATTTCATCCAAACCCTGGAGGGCGAAGTCACCAAACTCATTGTGCAGTAAGCCATTTCATTAGTTGTTATCCTCCGAGCGGCAGTCCTCTGGATTGCCGCTCCTTTTTCCTCCGAAAAATTTTTCAAAATGAGGCACCTGCTACTCTCTTTGATTGCCGGTTTCGTCATCATGAGCGGTTATTCATTTCGCAAAGACATGGATGTCGCCATGGCTGATGAGATTCTGTGGCAAAGCCAGTCTCTGTTTCGGGCAGATTTGGCGGAATGGGCGTCAACGGCATCCAGATATCTCCATGTCACGAAAGAATGGGCGAGAGGCGAAGTCACGCTGGAATCCTTGCGCACTGCCCATGTACAAACCCGGCTCGCTTACAAACAGGTCGAATTATTTGTAGATTATTATGATCCCTATGCCGTGCGCAGGTATATCAATGGGGCGCCGCTACCCTCCGTCGACAGGAGCATGCCCGGCATTAATATCCTGGAGCCTGAAGGCATCCAAATCCTTGACGAACTACTTTTCTCCGACTCCCCGGAAGCTTTGCCTGAGGATATTTTGGCCCTCGTCCAAACCTTGCACCAACAAATCAAAAGCACGGTCACCTTTCAATCGGGCCTTTCGTTCCAGCACAGGCATGTCATGGAAGCTTGTCGCCTGGAGGCTATCCGCGTGTTTACCCTCGGATTGACAGGATTTGATACCCCCGGTTCAGGGATGGCCATCCCCGAAGCGAAAAAAGCCATGCAGGTGTTGTTCCGTCAACTGCTCAGTTACCGACCACTCCTGGAGCAAAAAACACCGGAACTCGTGACCGAACTGGAAAAGCTTTCAGAGCGGTCGGCACAAATTTTCTCGGAGCAAACGGTCTTTGAGGATTTTGACAGGCTAAACTACCTCATGACAGTCACGAATCCCCTTTTGGACTTATTGTCCCGCATGCAATCCCGTCTTGGCATAGAATTCCCGAATGAAACGCCCCATATTCCCGGGCCGCTCAATCACCGGGCTGGCAATTTGTTCAGTCCGGACATACTGGATGCCTCTTATTACAGCCGTATCGTTATGGATGCCGGTTGGAACGCAAGGGTCCGATTGGGGAAATGGCTGTTTTATGACCCCATCCTTTCCCGCGACATGAACCGGTCCTGCGCGTCCTGCCACCACCCCGAGAAAGCATTTACGGATGGCTTGTCCCGCAGCATGGCCCTCGACGGATATTCCCGTACCCTGCGCAATGCGCCTACCCTTATCCACAGTGTGTATGCTGAACATTACTTTCTCGATCTCCGCGAATCATTTCTGGAACGACAGATCAAACATGTCGTCTTGGACGAAAAAGAATTTGCCACGGATTTTTTCACCCTTTCTGAACGATTGAAGAAAAGTCCGGAATACCTCTCTGCTTTTGCCGAGGCCTTCCCTACTTCTGGAGGGTCCCTTGTTTCCCAATCCACCATTAGTCAGGCACTGGCGTCCTATGTAAGTACCTTGACCGGATGGAACAGTCCATTTGACCGTTTTGTCCGGAGGGAAGGGCAGGAATTAAGTGAAGATGCACAGCGCGGCTTCAATCTGTTCATGGGCAAAGCAGCATGCGGCACTTGTCATTTCGCTCCGACATTCAACGGTACAGTTCCTCCACTTTATACGGAGACCGAATCCGAAGTATTGGGCATACCCGCCAATCGGGACAGCCTTCACCCCATTCCCGATACAGACCCAGGGAGATGGGCCAACCAACGTCCGCATGATCAGGCACCTTTCTATTATGGATCATTCAAAACAGTGACGGTCAGAAACACCGCACTCACAGGTCCATATATGCATAACGGCATTTTTGAATCCCTGGAAGAAGTGATTGATTTTTACAACCGGGGAGGCGGCCAGGGATTGGGCATGAACATTCCCCATCAAACCCTTCCCTCCGATCCACTGGATCTTTCTCCCATTGAAATCTCCGATATCCTGGTTTTTCTGCATAGCCTGACGGATACCACGGGAATGACAGCGCGACCTGACCGTTTGCCCCGGTTCCCAAAAAAAACCGAATGGGACTCGCGACTTTCCTCCAACCGATGAACGGGCCTGGATGCGTTCCTGTGGTAAAATCAGGGTATCCAATTTCCTCTTGTCCGGACCAATGCAGATTCTGAGAAACGGCAGCGGCAACTTCCCGCTTCAATAATCAAAATTCCGCCACGGCTTTTGTCCTTCCCGGCGTTTTTTCCGGCGTTCGAAAATGACGAATTCCATCGCGTGTGCATTTTTGGCATCGGCAGGATGGGCTTCACGGCTGACTTCTTCCCACTCGGATTCCCTGATCTCGGGAAAATAGGCATCCCCTTTGGGGTCGGCATCCACCTCAGTCAGAAGAAGACGGTCGGTCATCCCCAGACCGCTCTGATAAATCATCGCACCGCCGATAAGAAACACTTCGCCGACTCCTTGGCGATAGGCCCATTCCAGCGCCTGATCCAGCGCAGGAAACAACATGGCCCCTTCGTGTTCGAGGCGGACGGAGCGGCTGATCACGATATTGGTACGACCCGGTAGAGGCCCGGCGGGCAGCGCGTCCCACGTCTTCCGGCCCATGATGACCGGATGACCCATGGTCACTTTCTTGAAATACTTGAGATCAGCGGGCAAATGCCAGGGCAACTGGCCTTCATGGCCGATAACCCGATTGCGACCCACGGCTGCGATGGCGGAAATAATCATTCGCCAAAGGTAATACAACCGGGTCCTGTAGGGGAAATCGGGAAAAATCATCCGGTCCGGACAACCTTCTGTGGCATTTCGGTACCTTTAAAAGGAATATCCTGACGTGTGACCGAACAGGACCGCATCCTGCAACAGCAATGCCTGCGAGGCAATCCGGAAGCCCAGAAGGCGCTCTACGAGCGTTTCAAGGTGGACATGTTTCGCCTGTGCCTCCGCTATGCGCATGGCCGGGAGGAGGCGGAGGACATGTTGCAGGACGGATTCATCACCGTTTTTCGCGACCTGGAAAAGTTCAGGGGCGAAGGCCCGCTGGGCGGCTGGATCCGGATGGTCGTGCTGCGTACGGCCCTGCAGTATCTCCGCAAGCGGAAGCTGTCCTTTACCTCACTGGACAATGGCGTTCCGGAAAATGCCGCCGGGACCTTTACCGCCTGGCCGGACCACCTGGATGCCGAAAGGCTAACCCGCCTGGTCCAGGAAATGCCGGCCGGCTACCGGACCGTCTTCAACCTGTTTGCCATTGAGGGTTATTCGCACGAAGAAATCGGACAACTGCTCGGCATACAGGAGAGCACGTCCAAGACCCAATTGTTCAAAGCCCGGGCCTGGCTGCAGCAACGACTGCCCGCCAGCCTGGTGAAAAATCAACCTTTATGAATGACCTCAACCCGAACGAAGATAAAATGCGCCGGATCCTCACCGGTCCCTTCGACGGTTCGTCCGGTTGGGCTACCCCTTCCGATTCCGTTTGGGAGGGCATAGAGGCCGCCATTCCCCAAAAGCGCAAGCGCCGGTTCCTGCTTTGGTGGGTACCCTTCCTCTTCTTGGCCGGAGGCCTGACCTGGTTGCTTTGGCCATCACCGCCCGTTAATCCCGCCTCCCTTCAGGAGGAATCCTACTCCCGTACGCCGCCTCCAACATCCCGTCCTGCCGATCCCGCCGCCGGAATGTCCATCCCGAAAACGGAATCGCCTTCGACGAAACCCACGGTCTCCCCTACTCCATCCGGTACGCCCACACCACCGATTCCCGCCTCGTCTTCGCTTTCACGGCCATCACCGGTCATGACCCACCCGGCACCGGCCACCAGGCCTGGACACCCTGCTGTGGCTCCAGTGCTCACCGACCCCGATAGAGCCTCCGGACCGCAAGGAAATACCACCTCCCCCGTGTCAGCCGACCCCGCGCAGCCTGAGATGCCTGCCATCGCTCCCTACTCCGAAGAGGATGACATCATCGCTGAAATGCCGCTTCAGGAAATCCTCCCTGCCAAGCCGGAGGAAGCCCCCCGCACGGAAGATGCTCCAACCACTTCACCGGTAACACCGGCGTCCGAAATCGCATCCGCTCGGCCGGAGGCAGAGCCGGAAGCCGGAAATCCTGACGCAGCAAGTCCGAACGTCCCCCTTTCGGGCACACCTGCCGTGATCCCCCCGCCTTTCCTGAGCGGCACCCATCATCTGGTGGCCTGGGGTCACGGGACGGGAGCGGGAAGAAAAATCGACGGGATGGCCCCTGCCGGCCCTCGCCCTGCCGAAGTGGAACGGGAGCAAGACAATCTCCGGCTGGGACTGGGGTACCAGTTCATCACCCGCACCGGCTGGTTTGTGCGCACGGGTATCGATTATCAACGATTCCGCGAACAAACGACCCACGAAAGAACCTGGACCTTCACACGTCAACAAGGACAACCCGTGCCCGGAGGGTTCCGGCAACAACTGCCGATGACCCTTCAGACCGGATTTGGTGAAATGGAGACCGACCTCCGGGTCAGTGTCTTCGAACGGATGGCGCCCCTCGACTATCAGGAAGGCGAAAAAGTCCAGCTCCGGCTTCAGCTTGACCAAACCCTCCACCAGATCAGATGGCCCGTCGATATGGGGTATCAGCAGAGATTCGGAAAATGGACAGCAGATGCTTCGGCAGGTGCTGCCCTGGTCTTCCTGGCCGGATACGAAGCTTCCCTGACCCGCGTGATCGAAAACCGCAATCGCATTCGCCTGCGTGAGTTGCCGGCGCTCCGTCGTCCCGAAGGACTCAGCACGGTGTCCCTGGACCTGCATGCCGGCGGACGGATTGGCTTCCAGGCGGCACCGGATTGGAATATAGGCCTGGGGTACGAATATTGGTTTATGCCAATCCCAGTGGCGGAACGCCCCGGCTACAGTTCCTATCTGAACGGGCATGGCTTCACCTTGAGCGTGCAGGCGTCCTTGTGAAAAAATTGGCTGTCCGGGCAACCTGACAGACGAAATGGCCACCTATGGTATTGAACGAAACACAATTAAACCTCTTGATCATGAAAAAGTATTGGATCACCGGATTGAGCGCTCTGGCGCTTTTGCTGAGTGCCTGCACCAAAGAAAATGCCGATGCCGATGACGCACTGGTCAGCGACATCGCCAACCACTCGGCCAAACAGACGGTAGAACCGTCCGACCTCCCCGTCGCCATTCAGGCCAATCTCGAAATGTTCAATTTCGACAATTATGTGGAGGAAGCCTATCATGCCCCCGGGTCGGGCTATGAAATCATCATGGGCGACGAAGAGTTGATTTATTACGCCCTTGACGGTCGTCGGCTCGATCACCGCGGCCGCCGTTTTTTGCTGGATGAGCACGGTCCCTGCCGGGATCGCGGGAAAATCATTCCCGGCGACAAACTCCCACCCGTTATCCTCGATTACATTGCCGAAAACTATCCCAATCACCAGGTACGGATCGGCAAAGCAAGGCTGGATCACATCGCCGTATTGCTCACCCCGCGCAAGGTGCTGATTTTTGACAAGGACGGCAATTTTGTCGAAGAAGCACCCGGATTCCTCTTCTGTCCGATGCTGTGCAAGCCCGTACCGGTTGCAGAACTGCCCCAGGCAATCGTGGATTACATCCTCGCCGACGAGCCTGAAGCGGACATCAAACGCGCTTGCATACGGCGCATGGATTTCACCACGGTTGGCGTGTTGACTCCGGACGGACCCAAGGTATACGTCTTTGGCAAAGACAACCAATTTCTCTTCAGCCGCCCCTGACGCCGCTATCTTTATTGCCTATAGCCCCGGCCGCACCGCCGGGGCTTTTTTTATTGCCCGTGTTGGTGTATTTTTGCGGCTTCATGGCCACTCCCCGCACCGTCGCTTTCCACACGTTAGGCTGCAAACTGAATTATTCGGAGACCTCTTCCATCCGCCGGATGTTCGAGGACCGCGGGTATACCACTCTGGATTATGACATGCCGGCCGACCTTTATGTGGTCAATACCTGCTCGGTAACGGATTTTGCCGATCAGAAGTGTCGTCAGGTCGTACGAAAAGCCTTAAGGAATAATCCGCAGGCCCGGGTTATCGTGACGGGATGTTATGCCCAACTCAAACCCGAAGAGATCGCCCGGATTCCTGGCGTTTCTCTTGTCCTGGGGGCCGGTGAAAAATTCAGGATCCTGGAATATCTGGACACCCTTACCGCCGGCGAAGGGGGGGCTGTGATCCATGCCGGCGATCTGACGACTTCTCCGCCGTTTGAACAGGCCTTTTCTTTTGGAGATCGCACACGCTCCTTCCTGAAAGTGCAGGACGGATGCGATTACAAATGCACCTTTTGCACCATCCCGCAAGCAAGGGGGGCCAGCCGCAGCCCTGATATCGGCACCATTGTCCGGCAAGCCGAATTTCTGGCAGAGGCTGGCGCAAAAGAAATCGTACTCACCGGCGTGAATATCGGGGATTTCGGACATCGCTCTTCAGACTCCGGACATGCATCATCTGAACCCAGAGAGCGGTTCATCGAACTTTTTCACACCCTGGATACGCGAAATCTCCCGGTGCGGTTTCGGATTTCCTCCATTGAACCCAATCTCTGTGACGACGCCCTCATTGACGGGGTTGCGGCTTCATCGACTTTCATGCCCCATTTTCATATGCCCTTACAGTCCGGCAGCAACCGGATACTGCGGCTGATGAAACGGCGATACAACCGGGAATTGTATGCCGGCAAGGTGGCCCGTATCCGACAGGTCATGCCACATGCCTGTATCGGCGTGGACGTAATAACCGGTTTCCCCGGAGAATCCGATGCCGATTTTCAGGAAACGGTCAATTTCATCCTCGACCTGGACATTTCCTACCTCCATGTATTTACCTATTCGGAAAGGGCCAACACTCCGGCAGCGGTCATGAATGATCCGGTACCCATGCCGGTCAGGAAAAGGCGTAATGAAATCCTCCGGAATGTGTCTCGCCTGAAAACAAACGCTTTCTGTCAGGCCCATACAGGTACCGTTCGGCCCGTGTTGCTCGAACAAGGGAAAACCCCCGGATTCTGGAACGGGTTTACCGACAATTATATCGCCATGCAGGTCCCGCAAAACTGGGGCCACCTCAACGAAGTCATTGAAACAACCATTGGTCCTTATGTGGAGGATGGTGTCTGTTCGGCACAAAAAGTCACACCCGTTGAGCAACATGCCGGTTGATCTGCCCGGTCTTGCACGGTCAAACGGCACCACGATCCCACTGACCCGTCCGACACGGTTCATGGTATCCTCCCCGTTTTGATCCGTGGTTTCCATCTGAAAAATCAAACCCCAAAAGAGGTTATCCGTTTCTCCTTCGCACCAACACCAAAAAAAAAAGTTGTAAAAGATTTGTCAACATATGGTCAAAATGCGGCATGTTACCGAAACACCTTTATATTTGTAGTGGAATTAAAAATTTTCTTCCACTAAAAACCCAAGCATGGCAACTGCAAAACATTCCATCGCAGAGCTCCAGGGCCTGATCGACACCTACAAGTCCGGTCTGAAGCAACTGGATTTCCAGGTGGATCAGACCAAAAAAACGATCGCTGGTCTGGAGAAAAACCTCAAGACGGCGAAAGTCGCTGAGGCCAAAGAAAAGGCACTCAAAATGAAGGCTGAGGCTAAAGCGAAGAAACTTCGCGAAGCCAAAGCCGCCAAAGCCGCCAAAGCAAGAGCGAAAAAAGCGGCCGCCTCCAAAAAGACGACAGCGCGTAAATCGGCTGCCAAGCCGGCTGCTGCTGCCTCTTCTGCCAGTGGCGCCACACCCGCTGCTCCACGTCGCCGTGGTCGTCCTGCCGGCACCAAAAAAGCCGCCGCTCCTAAAAAAGCCGCCGCTCCCAAAAAGGCGGCAGCCCCCAAAAAGGCGGCAGCTCCTAAAAAGGCCGCAGCTAAGCCTGCCGCTACCAAAGGCGCCGACACTCCTGCAGCACCCCGCCGTCGCGGGCGTCCTGCCGGCACCAAAAAAGCCGCCGCTCCCAAGAAAGCGGCCTCCGGTGCACGGCGTGGTCGTCCTGCCAAAAGTGCCGCCGCCAAAGCCACTACGGCAACGGCAGCCACTACCGCTCCTGCAGCGGCTAAGCCGGCCCGCAAGCGCCGCCCCGCCGCCAAGAAAGCCTGACAAAGGCCCGCAATGGGATTGTAAAACCTCATCGAAAGGGAAGTTGCTTGCGCAACTTCCCTTCTTTTTTCTGCCGACCCATTCCTGCATGAATTTGCGGCAATCATCCTGCTCCGCCTTTCCCCTTGCCTTCATCAACCGCTATTTATTTGGGCATTCCTGATGACAACGGGATAAACAAAAAACGGGGAAGGCGTCCTGACACCTTCCCCGTTTTTCTTTTTGAGTGGAAAAACTACTGCTTGTTGCCGGCAGCTTGTTTGTTCAATTCCCGAAGTACAACAGCAGTAATGTCCAGTTTGTCATTGACCGCTAATACCGGAGAACCGATCCCGTAGCTGAGGACAAAGTCGTATTCTTTATCCGTTTTGAGACTCCGGATCACCCGGACAATCTCTGCCTGAAGTTCGTCATTGATTCGGGTGGACTCTTCCATCAATTGCTTGGTGATACGCTCCTGATCCGCCAAAAACTCCTGTTGCTTGCGCATCAGCCGCTCTTCTTCCAACTTGAGGTCTTTGGGGGTCATGGTGCCGCCGGCTGCTTTCTCCTGCAGGGCCATGATTTCCCGCTCCAGGGATTTGCCGCGCGTTCTCAATCGCGCATCTTCCTGTTGCTCCCGCTCCGAAATGCTCTTCTGCCTGGCCTTGAAAAGCTCGTAATTGTTCAACAGGGTATCTACATTGACATAGACTATGTGTGCCCCCTTGCCGGAATTTGGCGTCACGATTTGTTCATCCGGAGTTTCCGGCCTGGCGGAATTTCCTGAGAATTTGTCCATCAAAAGATAACCGACGGCCACCAACAACAAAAGGTTCAATACCAAAAGCACGCGCTGCATCCTGAAAAATTTTCACAAAGATACAGGAAAGGGGCGATTGGCCGGAATCAGCGCCGTATTTCAAATGTTTTGTCGCCCATGATCCCGGTATGGGTCGACTGCACATCTTCCACCCGGGCCATGGGCGACCCGCGCCGGCACCATACCAAGAAGTCTTCCAGTGCGTCGGAGGGGCCCTCCGCCTCAATCTGGACACTTCCGTCGGAGGCATTGGCCACCCATCCGGTCAGGCCTCGTTGCAGAGCGGCCTCCCGGGTGTATTTCCGAAACCATACACCCTGCACGAGACCGGTGATCCGGATACGCAGGCGTTGGATATTGGCGTCTTTCATGCCCCCCTTTATCGATGATGGATTTCAAGGACCAATCCTTTTAAATAATGACTCTCCGGCAATGCCAAATTGACGGGATGATCGGGGCCCTGCGAGAGGGTATGCAATACCCGTACCCGACAATTGGCTTCGAGGGCTGCCGCCATAATGGTATCGCGAAAAAGCGGGGCGTCCACTACCTGGCTACAACTGAAAGTGAAAAGAAGGCCGCCATCCCGCACGCGTTTCATGCCTTCTGCATTGAGGCGTTTGTATCCTTGAACGGCCTGGTGTCGCCGCGCCAGATTCTTGGCAAAGGCGGGGGGGTCAAGCACAACGACATCCCATTGCCTGTCAGCGCTGCGCAAAAAAGGAATGACTTCCATTGCATGTCCGTGATGCGGTGCTTCCGCCCATCCATTTTCATCGAGATGCCTTTGAATTTGCGCGATGGCGCGTCCGGCCACATCCACGGAATGGACTTCCGCAGCGCCGGCCTGCAAGGCATAAATACTAAACCCACCGGTATAAGCGAAGGCATTGAGCACGGTACATCCGGTGGCATAACGGGCCAGCAGATTCCTGTTCTCGCGTTGATCCAGAAAAAAACCGGTTTTCTGCCCCCCGGCGAAATCGGCATGAAAGGCCAAACCATTTTCCCTGAACAAAGCAGTGCCGGTTCCGCTCCCCCGAAGATATCCGTCTTCCTGCCCGGCGGCATATTGGGGGGGCAGCGTGCGGGAGGATTTGTCATATACCGCAGAAACCGCCAAATCGGGCAATGCCATCAGGACATCGGCCACCAGAAAACGCTCGCGGTGCATTCCGATCGAATGGGCCTGGAAAACCGCCGTCTCGCCATATATGTCCACGATCAAACCAGGCAAGAAATCCCCCTCGCCATGGACCAGCCGGAATCCTGTGGTCGGCGTCGCAGGTCCCAGCCCAAGCCGTCGGCGAAGGGACCAGGCCTCCTCCAGGCCATGTACGATCACCGAATCCTCCGGTCCCGCTGTCCCGAAAGCCAGCACCTTGACCCGGATACTTCCCTCGTGATAATGGCCCCAGGCCAATGGCTGACCGGAGGCGTCCGTGACACGGACCCTGTCACCGTCGGCCGGGTGACCTTCCACACGGGCCACGGCCCCTGAAAAAATCCATGGATGAGCCCTTCGCAAAGGCTCTGTACGTCCCTGCCGCAGGATGATCACAGGAATGTTTTCCTCAGTCATGCGCGGGGGTGGGAACAGACCCGTGGAGATGAACATCGCGCTGAGGGAAGGGAATTTCAATTCCTTGTTCCCGGAAGCTCCGTACAATGCGGAATCGCAAATCGCTCATGACAAATTCATTGGCCAGGAATTCATGGGTAAAATAATGGAGCTTGAAAATGAAATGGTGTTCCCCGAAGGCCTGAAAGGCAACACGAGGTGCCGGTTCATGTGTCACGGCCGGATGCCCGGCAGCTACTTCCAGCAATATGCGCTCGACCTCATCCACATCAGCATGAAAGCCTACGGTGACATCTACCTGAAACCGGGTGCACATTTTATTATGGCTCCAGTTGACCACATTTTCCGATACCAGTTTGGCGTTGGGAATGATGATCACTTCCTTATCACGGGTTTCCACCTCAGAAGTCCTCAATCCGATGCGCACCACACTACCAATGATCCCGTCCACAATGACGACATCGTTGACCTCGACCGTTCTTTCGATCAGCAAAATGAGCCCGGACACCATATCGCGGAAAAT
Source organism: uncultured Saprospiraceae bacterium (assembly GCA_964471595.1). Lineage (GTDB taxonomy): Bacteria > Bacteroidota > Bacteroidia > Chitinophagales > Saprospiraceae > JAGNXB01. The sequence goes on along the minus strand of CAYYGN010000003.1, from coordinate 153,793 downwards.
TTGCTGGAGGCCGAAACCCAATCCGACAAACAGGGCGGCTGTTCCTGCCCAAATGACATTGAGCGAAATGCCGAGAGCCTGGATGGCGAGGAAAATACTGATGGTGTAAAGAAAATATTTGAAAAGGGTCACCAAGGCGTATTCCCTGCCTTTGTCCAACTTTCGGCGACGGGCATACCGATGGAAGCCATGAACAAAAAGAAAACTGATCAAACGGGCCATCAGCAGGACGACAATCGCACTGAGCACATGACCCAACGTCAGTACATTATCTCCCAAATGGAGCAGCTCCCGCTGCAGGAATTCTCCCATACCGGCGTAAAGGTAAACGCTAAAAAACAGACAGCGGCCTTAGCGGCAGACGAAACAGGTCAAAGCGCACGGTCCAGGAAATCCTGCTGCCGAAAGAAGGATGGGCGACATCCATGAGCCGGCGAAGGGGCCGGTTTTGCCACAAAGGGAAATAGACCTCCATGCGTTCCTCCCAGAGACTCAATTTGACACCTGCGTCACACCAAAACTGACCTGCCGGATGCACACGAATGCCATCCGGGCGCCGGTCCGACCACCAACCGGCATCCACGTACAACCGCACCGGAAAATAGGCCGGCAAATCGAAGGGCAATCCGGAAGACAAATGGAAGGTCACCAGGGCGTGATTACTTTGCCCCTCTGACACACCGGGACCCAGGGCGGTCTTGAAACCTCCTTCGCGCGGATAAATCTGGTGGCGACCATCCCCGGCACTCCGCGCCAGAAATACATCGTCAAACCGGTAGTCATTGTGGGCCTGGAAGCTCATGGCCAACGCACCCCGTGCGTCCGGATGGGACAGAAGTCCGGCATGCCTGCGGGTATTCCAGGGAAACCATCCGGCGAAGGCGCGCGCCTGCAGCCATTGATGCCGGAAAAACCGCCAGCGCACCTGTCCCTCCAGCCCTGCCTTGATATAACCCTGTCTCCTTCCTTGTTCATGGCGGTACGTCTGGCCTTCCACATCCATCCCGGCCCGCCAGGACCAAAGGACGCCCGGCATCTCCCTGGACAGGCGCAAGGCGAGTATTCTGTCTGCGGTCGTGCCGGAATGGTCGGATACTGCATCCCCTAACCCTGCGGACGCCCGTTGTATCCACCAGGCGTAGAGCCCCACCCGGTCAAGGGGTTCGGTATGAGACCGGCCCGCCCGGCTTTGCCATTCCAGCGATGGCGATACCCGCCACCAACGATGTAGGAGGTCAAGGTGATGGAAGGTGGCTGCGCGAACGGCCAACCGCAAAAACCCGGCAGCGAGCAAAGCATAATTATCCACATGGACCGACCCGTTCATCACCCATTCCCCGGTCCGGGTCCCGAATCCTACCCCGGCAAAATATCCCGCCGGCTGGTAATGCACCCTTTGGTTGTGGATCGCCAATCCGGGCATCCACCCGTCGGTGGCATTCCACCCCACCCAGGGCAGGAGATAACCCTGCGGCCGCTCAACGGTCCGAAAGCCGAACAGCCAACCGATCCGGGCATCCCGGCATCGCAGGGGCCTACCGCCGGAGCTCCGGCCATCATTTCCCTGTCTGAGGTCCGGCACCATGGGATCATGGACAGAAAAACAGCCGGCATCCGGCCAACCGGACAGCAGGACCACGGTATCCGGACCTTCAAATCCGGGAAACAGGATCTCCGATTCAGCCTGACCGGCATTCCCGATGGCCAGACGCCAGGGCAAGCCGACGGTCGGTCGCTGATACACTTGCACCTTCCAACCTTCCGGTCTGCGCTCCACCTTGCGGATACCCATGTCCCTGGCAAAGGGCCGGTTCAGGGCATGGTCAAACAACCAGGTCAGGTCACGGTCGAGACTTTGCTCGAGAGACCGGCGCAGGTCATCCGGTTCGGGGTGACGGAAAGACCATTCCCGGGCATAATCCCGTATGGCCTGAATTAAGGCTTCCTCCCCGACTTCCCGCGCCAACAATCCGAATATCCTGGCCGGTATCGTATAGGCGCCGAGAGAATAATCCAAATCTGAAGCCAGACCCTCTACGCCGCGGGAAGGTAGGGGCAGCGAGCCCGACAGCGCGCGATCCATCAGCAGGATCTCGTCCTGGTCCACGCCCGCCGAGGATAATGGGTCGGCGATCCCATAACGGTTGACATATCGCTTTTCAAAAAAAGTGTTGAGCCCTTCGTCCAACCACGGATGACGCCGTTCGTCCGAAGCCAGGAGACCGTAGAACCAGTTGTGCCCGACTTCATGGGCAATAACGGTCTCCAGGATTCCCCCCGACAACCCCGCCTGGATGAAGGTCAGCATGGGATATTCCATTCCCCCCGAAAAAGACCTTGCACCTTGGACAGCCGTTGCCTGAGGCCAGGGGTAAGGCGCCACTTCACCATCAAAGTACGCCAGTGATCGCGCCACTGCCTCCAGGGCTGTTTGCCAGGAACCTGCCCTTTCGGGTGTGTGGCACACCCGGGCCGTCACCTGCCTGCCGCCGGAAAGGGTAACCGGCCGTTCACGCATCAGAAAAGCCGATGAAGCCGCCCAGGCGACATCCGGTACCCAAAGGGCTTCAAAATGCCAGGTGCGCCATCCCTCCGGTTCCGGAGGTAAACCGGGTTGGCCAAGGCGGCTACGTGTCAGGGCCATTGCGCACCACCGGGAAGTGAGGGAATCGGCCGGCCAGCCTGTCGCCGTGACCGTCATGGTATCCGGGACCATGAGATGCAAATGGTAATTGCCATAGTCATGGCAAAACTCCCCCCATTCGAGGTAAGGGGTGAGCCGCCATTCCTTGCCGTCATGCCGGGCAAGTTTGGGAAACCAGTGGGCCATTTGCCAAATCTCTCCGTCGGTCCCGAGTCGTGATTGAAATCCGGGCAGCCGCAACGACCAGAGAGCCTCGATCGCGATGGAATCTCCCGGGGCCAGCGGCACTCCGAGGGGCACCCAGACCAGGTCGCGATGATCCTTTTCCGTATGGTGCGGTAGCTCCTTGCCTCCTGACCGGAACGTCAGCGAAGTATAACCGATTCGCCTTTCAGCAGAAGTAAAATGGAAGTCCGGATGGCCGAGGGCAAGCTGTTGGCGGCCATAGGCGCTTTGCCAGTCATCCAGTGCGGCTGCCCAGAGGTGAAACGGCAATGCCCAAAGGGTATCGCCGGTCTGGTTGTGAAAGGTGAGCGCTAGACGGCCGTCAAGGATCCCATTCTCCGGATGCAGCCGCACCGAAAGGTCATGGTGTTGACCCGGAGAATTCTCCGGCACACTCCATTCCTGCGCCCGTGCCTGCCAGACGCAAAGCAGGTAGAGCAGAAAGCAGGTGGTACGGTACATGGTCCATCCGGATGAAAGGACGAAATTAGCGCGATGAAGTCTATCCTTGTCCTGGCATTCATCGGGATGTGTGGCCTGTTGAGTGCCCAACCCATCAACTACAGCCCCCAACCGGCAGATTTATCTGCCTTCCCGACCGCCTGGGAGGGTCGATGGGAGGGCGAATTGCGGATCGAATTCCCAGGGGTGCGTCCCCGCCTGGTACCCATGGCGATCGAGATTCTCCCCATCGACAGCGCCCATTGGCACTGGACCCTGATTTATGATGTCAAAGGCCACGAAGACCGGCGCGCCTATACCCTGGAACCCGTTCATGTCCGCCAGGGGCGCTGGCAGATTGACGAAAACAACGGGATCGTGTTGGGTGCCCGTTTGTTCGGTCATCATTTTTTCTCCCAGTTTGAGGTGGACGGGCAATTGCTCATGGCCCGGTATTCTCTGGAAGGAGATACGCTGCGCTTCGAAATCACGAGTGCATCGTTGGAACCCCATGCCACCGGCGGTCCCACCGGTGAGGATCCGCAAATCGAAGCAATCCCCGAAGTCAAATGGTATGAGGTAGGGGTTTTCCAACAGGCTATTCTGCATCGCAAGGACTGACCGGGGCCGGTATCGGATCCCCTAGGATCCGGCACCGGGGTCAAAGGATGGCAAAGACATCCCCGAATGGGATCAAGAAGTATCTTCGTCGCACCCGTCCTTCGTCATCCCGCCTTGTCATGCCATCCTGGAGCTACACTTACCCGATCGCAAAAATGTTGCGGGTCATTGGCCGCAAGTTCCTGCGGGCATTTCGGGACCTCGTCCCCATCATTGTGGTAATTGCCTTTTTCCAAACCGTCGTATTGCGACAACCTTTGCCTCAGGTGTGTGAAGTCCTTTTCGGCAGTCTGTTGGTCGTAGTGGGCCTCGTGTTGTTTGTGGAAGGCCTGGACATGGGGCTTTTCCCCATAGGTGAGGCGCTGGCGGAAGCGCTGACCCGGAAAGGAAGTCTCTTCTGGCTCCTGGTCTTTTCCTTTGCCCTCGGGTTTGCCACCACGATCGCGGAACCTGCCCTGATAGCTGTGGCCGACGAGGCGGCAGATGTAGCCGCCACAGGCGCGCTCATCCCCGACAACGCGGGGGCCCGGGCCGATTATGCGATGGGGCTCCGCCTTTCCGTGGCCTTGTCGGTTGGTCTGGCCGTGTTGCTGGGTGTTCTGCGCATTCTCAAAGGATGGCCCGTGTATGTTTTGATCATTGGCGGCTATCTGGCGGTCATGGTAATGACCCTTTTCGCCCCGGCCGAGATCATCGGCATCGCCTACGATTCCGGAGGGGTCACCACATCCACCATCACCGTCCCCCTCGTCACGGCGCTGGGTGTAGGGCTCGCCTCCACCATCCGGGGACGCAGTCCCCTGTTGGACGGGTTTGGACTTATCGCTTTTGCGTCGCTCCTTCCCATGATTTTCGTCATGGCCTACGGGGCCTTGCTCCATTAACCACCCGGATCCATGAATGTGCCCCTGCCCGAAACTGCCGGATTCCTTTCCACGCTGAGATCCACGATCCTCGATGTCTTGCCCATCCTGGGACTGATCCTGTTTTTTCAATTCGTCATTCTGCGCAAACCCATCCCTCAACCCAGACGAATCATCACCGGAGGGATTCTTGTCATCCTGGGTCTCACCTTTTTTCTGATGGGATTGGAAAAGGCTCTCTTCCCGCTGGGCAGAATCATGGCCACCCAATTGTGCTCGGCGGAATTTATCGGTCTCGCCCCGGGAGAAACACCCCTGTGGCATGACTATGGCTGGATATACCTCTTTGCCGCCCTGACGGGATTTGCCACGGCCATCGCCGAGCCTGCCCTCATTGCCGTGGCCATGAAGGCCAGCGAAGTATCAGCAGGCACCATCCCGCAACGAGGGCTCAGGGTGGCGGTGGCCACCGGGGTTTCCGTGGCATTGGTATTGGGCGCTTACCGCATTGTGACAGGCACACCGTTGCATTGGTACATTCTCGCCGGCTACGCCATTGTCATCCTTCAGACCTTGTTTGCCTCCAAATCTATCATTGCCCTCGCGTATGATTCGGGGGGTGTCGCCACCTCCACGGTCACTGTGCCCATCGTGGTAGCCCTGGGACTGGGGCTATCGCAGGCCGTACCGGGCCGGAGCCCTGCCCTGGACGGCTTCGGCATGATCGCCCTGGCTTGTCTCTTTCCCATCATCGCCGTGCTGGCTTATGCCCAATACCGACAATGGTTGCTTACTTTCGCCAAATCCAGATAAAATCATGCGATTCAAACTCATCCTGGTCACCGTCAAACCCGAGCTCACAGACAACGTGCTGGAACACGCCAAAAAAGCGGGAGCCACCGGGGCCACCATCATTCCCGCGCGCGGGATCGGAGCCCGTGACAAGAAAACCTTTTTCGGTCTGACCATCGAAGGCCCGACTGAGGTGGTCCTTTTTCTGGTCGAAGAACATGTCACTGACGAAATCCTGCAAGCCCTGTTGGACAACTGCAAGCTCCAAGAACCCGGAGTCGGCATGGCCTGCGTGATTCCCATTGACCAGGTGGTGGGGATGGACAGCCAAATGAAAATCTTCCGCGAACAGGCCCGCGATCAATATTTTTGACCCCTAATCCAATCCCGCGATGCCCTCCAACCCCAAACCCGTCCAACGTGTGCGCGACGTCATGACCAGCCGGATCGAATATATCGACGGGATGGCCACCGCCAGGGAGGCGGCCCAACACATGCGGCGCTCCGGTGTCGAAGCGCTCCTCGTCCACAAGCGCCATCCGGATGACGCCTATGGCATGCTGGCCCTCCATGACCTCGTGACCGGTGTGATGATCCCCAACCGGAATCCGGATGAGGTCAACGTCTTCGAGATTATGACCAAACCCGTCATCACCGTACCGGCCAGTATGGACATCCGCTATGCCATCCGGTTGATGGTCCACGCCAGAATACGCCGCGCCCCGGTGGAAGAGAATGGCGAGTACATCGGCATGATATCCCTGTCCGCGGTGGTCCTGGAAGGTGTGCTCTTCTGAAACCAGGGACAAAACCCTGCGGCGTTCTATAGCCGCAGGGCTGCCCGTCCCGTTCCGGAGCTTTATCCTTTTCGAATGAGCTGGTCGTACTTCGCCTTCCAGAGTTCAGCCAGTTCGAGGTCCGTTCCGGGCTGAACCCTCTCGCCGGTCGAAAACAGAATGAATTCGGCACCAGATCCCTGGTCGCCACGAGCCGGAAACAACAGCGAGATCTTTTCAAGGGTGGAATAATCGCGACCGCCTCCGGCTTCTTTCCGGTGGGTTCGCACCACCTGACAGCCGGTCACTTTGTCCAATTCGACCATGCCCATACCGTCTCCATGGGCAGTATTTTTGCCAAACAAAGCGATGCGTTTTCCTGCGTCCAATCCGATGACAAAATCGAACCCGTGTTCGTATTCAGTGACTGAGGCACCTCGAGGATGGGCCCATTCGTTGAGCCGGGCGAGCAACTGCGCTTCACGGCGTTTGCGGTGAATGCGCATGTATACAAAGGGGAGGGCGCTGACGGCCGTCAGCACCAGGACAATAAGCAATGCCTGGAAATCCATGATTCTTTATTGAGGATGAAAAAAGAAAGACCGGACATCCCGGGATGCCGGTGGCCGGCTGAGGCCGGCGGGTTCTTTTTTGTCCTCACCAGAATGCGTGAAAAGGAAAAAGCAGGACGGCTTTTTCGGCAGGGATACTAATAATCCGGAATACGAGATGGGGTCCTGCCAGCAAACGGCCGACTTCGCGGTCGATCGTCAGGAGCCAGGCCACTCCGGAGGGATGGATGTCCCTCCCGACGGCTCGGGAAAGGCCTCCCCGGCGACCCACTTTTTTTTCAGGAACGGGAAAGGCCAGGGAAAACGGCTCTGCCAAAACAACCGGCGATTGGACCTTCCCGACACCGGTATCCGGCACCAGAAACTCCTGCAGGCTTGGCGCGTTTACGGCCATGCGGGTGACGGGAGAACCCAGGGCCCAGCATGCCAGGACCAAAAGGATCAGATAACGAGGCGCCCGCTTCACGCCACAAAGTTATGCGATGCAGATACCAATTGTGTAAAGGAAAGGCAAATGCGTTTACCAGCTGCCTCCGGCTCCGCCGCCACCAAAACTTCCCCCGCCAAATCCTCCGAAACCTCCACCGCCGCCGCCGCCGAATCCACCGCCGCCGCCCCAGCCCCGGCCGGAACCCGTGACAGGACCGCTCCATCCTCCGCTGAAAATCGTTCCGCCATGGCTGGCGCCGTACTTGAAGACCGCCACCGCACCGATGAAGATCAGCAGGATCAGTACGCCGATAATGATCAGCGGCACTACCGGCACTTCCGGGTCCTGCACTTCGCGGACGAATTCTCCACCGATGGCCAGGATGGCGGCATCCACCGCCCGGTCAATACCCTCATGAAATTGCCCTTGCTTGAAGGCCGGGACTATAATGTTGTCAACGATCCGGTGACACAGGACATCCGGCAATGCCCCTTCCAGTCCGCGACCGGTGGCGAGAAAGACCTTGCGGTCGTCCCGGGAGATGGCGATGACCAACCCGTTGTCAAGCTTTTCCTGGCCCACCCCCCAGGCATCCCCGACCGAATAGGCAAACTCGCTGATCTCCCACCCCCCCAGGTCAGGCACGGTAAGGACCACGAATTGGGTGCCGGTGGAGTCGTCATAAGCGACCAGTTTGGATTCAAGAGCGGCGACTTCTTCCGGTGCAAGCATGCCTGCCAGGTCATTGACCAGCCGGGGAGGATCCGGCCGGGCAGGCAGTTCCTGGGCGGTCATCCATCCCGTCGTAAAGAGGAGCAGGCACAGAGGGATCAAAAGCTTCATCCTCGTCGCTCGTTTTTAAAGTAAGGCTCGTCAGGCAGTTCGTTCCGGTCGTCTTTTTGGCGGGGAAAATGGTCTTTCAGCTTCAGCCCAACCGTGGCGATGGCTTTTTCCAGTCCTTCCACAAAAGCTCCCCGGGCAAAGTGCTCCGCCAGAACAATGCGGAGCCCTTCCCAGAAAGCCTGTTGCACCTTTTCATGAATACCCTGATCACCCAATACGGCAAACTGATGGTCCTCGAAGGCGATATAGAAGAGGACGCCGTTGCGTTCCTGGGTTTCGTGCATCTTCAGATACGCAAAAGCAGCGCGGGCGCGGTCCAGGACCGGTTTCCCTTCCGTGGTCTTTTCAAAATACACCCGCACCTCTCCGGAGGTACCCGATTCGGCATCCCGGATGGCAAAGGCTATCGCCTGCTTGTCTGCCTCCGAGAAATCGTGTTCCCACAACAAACTCATCAGAACTCGATCTTGGGCGCTTGCTCCGAACCGGCAGCTGCCTTGAAGTATCCCTTTTCAGCAAAACCGAAGAGCCCGGCCATCAGGTTATTGGGAAATTTCTTGATGTAGGTATTGTAACCCTGTACCGACTGATTGAAATCATTCCGGGCTTTGTTGATCCGGTTTTCCGTCCCTTCGATTTGTGCCTGGAAGTCGCGGAACTGCGCCGTGGTCTGCAGCTCGGGATAGCGCTCCATGACCACCATCAACCGGCCAAAAGCAGAAGCGAGTTCGCCTTGCGCCTGCTGGAATTGCTCGAGCGATTCGGGCGTGAGCTTGGTGGGATCCACCTGCACGGCAGAGGCCTTGGATCGCGCTTCGATGACTTTTGTCAACGTCTCCTGTTCGAATTCGGCCGATCCCTTGATCGTACTCACGACACTTCCGTACAGATCCATACGCCGCTGGTATTGGGTCTCTACGCCCGCCCACATGGACTCCACTTCCTGGTTGCGGGTGACCATCTTGTTGTAACTCCCCTGCAGAGAGAGGAATCCGATCAGGGCGATCAATACGACCACCCCGATGGTAATCAGGCTTTTTTTCATCGTCTTCAGGTTTTTCTGGATCAAAAGTACGCAGACCGGGCAGGATCCTGTCTTTCTTTCGACTTATGCGGAAAACCCATCGACCGATCTCGTCTGAGCTAACCATTGGCCGCATGGCCGGATCACCCGGAAGCCCTTATCTTCGGCCGGACGAAAAGGCAATTTTATGTTTATCACGGATGAAAAGACACTGAGGGAGGTAAAATTGGAATTCCAGGAAAAATTCCGCTGGCTGAAGTTGGAATTTTACCGCCGCGGGCACGAAGCGGGGGAAGGGAGCCCGGAAAAAGAACACTATGACGACAGTCTGACCATCGGACAGGCCCGGGGCATCCATACCGAAGGAGAAATGAGCATTCACGGCAATCTCAAAGTTTCCTCACTCGAAGAGGAATTCCGCGAACGCTATGGGCTATACGTCCAGGTGTTCCGGCGTTCCGGCGAAGTATGGCTGCAGACCACCGCGACGGACGATTGGACCCTCGCGGAACAAAACGAAAAGGGTGGCCATGCTTCCGGCACAGCCGGAGAACCACCCGCTGTGACCTCCTACGAAGTGGACTGATTCCGCTTCGGGCATTGTTCTTGCGGGAAGCCTGGATCGAATCGTCCCGCTAGGACGACGGCCGACCCCAAGACCGATATACCCATGCTGAGCCGACAGGAAAAATCCCGATACCGACAGGACATCTTCCGCCATCTGGACGGTATCGCCACAGCCCCTACCGCCTATAGCTTGCATCGAAAAGGCGTCCTGGACCATCTGCTTCGGGAGAAGGGTGCCGCCCTGAGTCACCTCGCGGAGGTCTTCGGTGCCAATGAGGGGTATCTCAATGTCGCCTTGCGCGTCCTTTGCTCCCAGGGCTGGCTTCGTCAAACCCTGGACCCCGGGGGCGCCGACGTGCGTTATGACCTCACTCCCGAATCGGCAGAAGCATTTGCCCTCATACCGTTGTATGCCGACGCCGTCGGCCTGCTCACCCTGTCGGGAAATTTTCATCCGCGCCGCTTCGAGCAAAAACCCTACGAAGTCCTCCGCGAAATTTTCCTCCGCTATTTTGACCGTTATGGACTCCCGGCAGCAGAGGATCCCGCCGTTCGCCGTCTGCAGGACCAGGTCCTCGCGCACATCGAAGGCATTCTGGTCGGCCCGACCGTGGTCCACCTCGGCATGGGGGGCATGTTCCACAAGTATTTCATGGAGGCCTCATTTCGCCCCGAAGAATTCCATCACCACCCGGCCAGCTTTCGCGAACTCCTACAGTTCCTGGCACGCATGGGTTGGTTTGAAGAGCACAATGAATCATTTCGCTTTACACCGAAAGGCCTTTTTTTCGCCCAAAGAGCCAGCGCCTACGGCGTCACCGTTTCCTACATCCCCCTGCTGAGGGAAATGGACGAACTCCTCTACGGCAATCCGCACATCCTTCGCGATCTCCCCGAAGGAAGTCCGGAAGCCCATGTCGACAGGGAAATGAATGTCTGGGGAAGCGGAGGGGCCCATGCCACCTATTTCAGGAAGGTGGACGAAATCATCATCCAGCTTTTCAACCAACCCATCGAGAAGCAACCCAAGGGCATCCTCGACATGGGATGCGGCAATGGTGCCTTCCTCAAACACATGTACGAAGTCATCGAGCAACGGACCCTGAGAGGGCAGCACCTCGAGGAACACCCTTTGTTTCTCGTCGGTGCCGACTACAATGAAGCGGCCCTGCGCGTGTCCCGCGCCAATCTCATCCAGGCTGACATCTGGGCCAAACTCATCTGGGGTGATATCGGACGTCCCGACTTGCTTGCCAGCGACCTGAAACAAAACTACGGCATCGATCTGCGCGACCTCCTCAACGTCCGCACCTTTCTCGATCACAACCGGATCTGGCAGGATCCTGCCGACACCGGCACCGGCAGAACCAGCACTTCCACAGGCGCTTTCGCCTATCGCGGAAGGCGCCTCCCCAATCATTTGGTGGAAGAAAGCCTCCGACAACACCTGTCACGCTGGACGCCTTTTCTCGACCGGTTCGGGCTGCTCGTCATCGAGTTGCACACCCTCCCCCCTGATCTGGCCGCCGCTCATCTCGGCAAAACCGCCGTCACCGCCTATGACGCCACGCACGGATTTTCCGATCAGTACATCGTCGAAGTGGATGTCTTTCGCCGGGTGGCCGAAGAAGCAGGCCTCCATCCCGACCCTCATCATTTTGCGCGTTTCCCCGACAGTGACCTGGCCACCATCAGCATTCAGCTCCTCCGCGCCGAATGATCGCGGATGGCTTTCCCACCCCGGAATGACGAGCTTACCGCCTGGTTTTGATGGCCCGGCGACGCCACCAGCGGAATAAAGAAAATACCGCCACCAGCATCAGCAATACGGCCCATCCTTCGGACAGGAAAACCAGAAAATCGAGGAGATTGCTCCAACCATTGGCCAGTGCCTCCCGCATCCGTCCCAGAAAATGATCGGATCCGGAGGCATAAGTGACGCAGGAAACCGTCACCTGGCTGAGGGCAACTTGTTGGTCGTAATTTTTTATCTGGGTTTCCATGGATTCGATATCCGCGCGCACCTGGTGGAGCTCGCGTTCGATGGCCAGGATTTCCTCGACATTCTTGGCCGCTTTCAGGATTTCCAGATAGCGGACCTCCAACGCCTTTTTGTTTCTCAACCGCGCGTCCGTGTCGGCGTAAATTTCCGTGATATCGGTGATGCCGACAGAACGGTTCTCGACCCGCAACGCCAACCCGGCCGCATGATCCATAAATGTCTCCAGCCGATCGGCAGGTATCCGGAGTTGCAGATAGACTTCATATGTCCTGTGCGCATGATGAACGTTCTCGTTTTCGATGAATCCCTGCAACCGGGCCACTTCCTGGCGCAAATCGGCCGCCGTCTTCATCGCATCCGCACACACCAATCTTATTTGGCCGTTGCGAATTTTTTTGGTGGGGAGGGCCTCTTCCTGACGGGATTCTTCCCCGGCCATTTGCATTTTCCCGGGCGCCGGAGCACTGACCGGCGCCGACCTGTCGGTCTCCTGTTGGCAGGACAGCAGAAATCCGAAGGCCACAAACAAAAGCCGCATGATCATAAACACGTATTTATCCGACAAGATAAGCATCCGTCATCGGACAGGACGGAACGGTCAAGACAGGTTTGACCGGAATCCTTTTACTTTGTCACTCCGGTATCCGGAACCGCATTTTCATTCACCAACCCAAAGAATAATATGGACAAGACCATGCAGTCCATGATCGAAAACCTTCACAAAAACACAGGAAAAAACCTGGAGGAGTGGGTGGCTTTGGTCAAAGGAGAAAATCTGCCCAGACACGGAGATGTTATCCGATTTTTGAAAGAAGGATATGGCATGACCCACGGATATGCCAATCTGGTGGCCCATACCGCCCGCCAATCCGATGCCGCTTCCGCCGAATCACCAAATTCATTGATCGAGCAGCAATACAAGGGAAAAGAACATTTTCGCCCGTTGTATGAGCGGCTGCTGCAAGACATCCGCCGAATAGGGCCCGATTTTGAGGTCGCTCCCAAAAATGCCTATGTCAGCCTTCGCCGAAAAAAACAGTTTGCCATGTTGCAACCGGCCACCAAAACCCGGTTCGAAGTCGGACTCAACCTCAAAGGACAAGCACCACAAGGTAAACTCCTGGCAGTGACGGCTTCCAATGCCATGTGTTCCCACAAGGTCTGTCTGTCCGGCCTTGAGGACCTGGACGACGAGGTCCTGCATTGGGTGCGCCTCGCCTTTGACCAGGCGGGATGATCCTTGTGCCCGGATATGTGATGAAGATCATGACCCCGTTAGCCGCTTGCCTCCCGGGGCCTGGCTACCTTTGATACAAACGTTTGCCATGAATCCCACCCACATCCATCTCGTCATCACCCACCTTCCCATTTACGGCGCCTTTCTGGGTGCCCTTGTGTTGGTTTGGGGACTTCTTTCCCGGTCGGTGTCAACCAAAGTGGCGGCCTACGGAATACTCCTCATTGCCTCCTTGGGGGCCGTCATCGCCTTTCTGACCGGGGAAGAGGCCGAAGAAACGGCAGAGCGGATTGCCGGCATTTCCAAGACCGCCCTGGAGGCCCATGAACATTTTGCCGACAATGCCTATGTGGCCTTCCTCGTGCTTGGGGTCGCCTCCCTGCTCGCGATTTGGATCACCTACCGCCTGGCCCGATGGGCAAGAACGGTCGCCTGGCTCATGCTCCTGCTCGCCGTGGTAGCCTTTGGTCTCGCTGCCCGCACCGGATACCTGGGTGGTCAGATCCGACATACCGAGATCCAGTCGCCTCCGCCCGCTGAAGTCCACCACGAAGACTGAACGGCTGCCGGGGAGATCTTCAGGAATTCCTCAGGAACGCCCGGATCTCTGAAACTGTTTCCCCGGGTTTTTCAAAGGGCAAGAGATGCCCGGCTCCTCCGATTTCGCGAAAAAATCCCATCGGGAGGGCCTTCTCCATTCGGGCCCAGATTTTGTCCGGCAGGGTATCGCTTTCCAGACCGCGCAGGATCAGCACGGGTATCGGTAACTGGCGTAAAGCCCTCCATGGGTTGGTTACCGTCGCATAAATTCGGGCCTCCCAATCCCGGGAGTACTGCAAGGCCACCCCACCCGTTTCGCCGGGACGGACCATGGCAGCCATCATTTCCCGAAAAACTGCATCGGGAATACGCCGGAACACCGTTTTGCGCCGGAGATGGCTGAAGGCCGTTGCCGCATCCGACCACCAGGTACGACGCCGGAGGGCCTGCCGGGCCAACGGAACCATCCGGTACCGCCATGAAACGGGCATGCCGGACAACAGGGCGTACCACCATTCCGGCAGAAAGACGGGTTCGATAAGGACCAACTTTCTGAAAAGTCCGGGATGACGGGCCGCCGCCAACAAGGCAACCACCCCTCCCAGGCTGTGACCGACGCCGATCACTGCCCGGCGGTTGTGGTTGACCAACTCCCTGACGAGGTCGTCGGCAAGTTGGTGCCACGACGTCAGCCGGCGGGGATTCTGGCCCGGCCATAATGGACGCATGGAGGGAAAAGCTACCTCCGCTTCTTGTCCCAATTGGGCGATCAAAGAGCCGTAAGCCTCGGGGGGATAACCGTTGGCATGCAGAAAATAGAGCATGGACCCTCCGGGTTGAACGGGCCGCTCGGTTCCGGATCCGTCCGGGGAGGACATGACTTATTCCTCCTCGTCCTCATCCAGCAATTCGCGGACCGGCATGAGCACCGATTCCACCAGATATTGCTGGGCCGACGGGTTGTCTTCTTCCTCTTCGAGCGCGGCCCCGATGAGGGTAGCCAGCATTTCGCCCAGATCTTCCGTACCGGCCGCCGAGTAGATCTCGCTGCTGATATAGCTCTCTCCGTCTTCGGGGTCTGTTTCCTGGGTACCCAATATGGCCAGAAAACGGTAGGGTGAACCCTCCAGGTCGTTCAACTCGGTGAGAGCCATCAGGGCGCTACGGAGCTTCTCGAACTGTTCGTCAATCAGTAGTTGCTTGTCGCTCATGGTATGGGGGATTTTCGGCAGAAGGGTTCCGTTACCGCTTCCGGGCTGCAAGATGCGGGAAAAATACCACCCGCACCCTTTCATGGTTTCCACCAGCCCGCCCACCCTCTTTCGGTCAGCGATCCGCCAGCAGGATCAGCACCAGGGAAAAAACGGTCCGTGCCCAAAGGATCCAACCCGCCCATACGCAAGCAGGAAAAGTCATCGTTCTGAACAACCCGAAAAACAAATGGAAGGGAAACGCCCACCCCCCGAAGTCCTTCCGCACAGGCGACAGACCGCCCTGACGACCCTTTTCAATCCGGAGGACGACTGCCGCCAGACCCCCCACCCCGGCTCGTTGGACAATTGCTTTATTCCCGGTTTCAGGCGTCCACGATAAACCCCTGGACCGGGTGGTTGCCCAAATCAAAACCAACGTATGAAAAGACGGGCCAACCACCGGACCAAACGCCCGTAGGGGGGTAATACCAGATCGACGGCGGTCCAGGGGATGATTTCCCGGATCACGGACCGCTCATTGGAAAAAGCCAGGAAGCCGTAATGACCATGCGTCTTGCCGAATCCGCTGTGCTGATCACCGCCGAAAGGCAAGCCGTTATGGTAAAACTGGACGAGCGCTGTATTGACGGCCGTACCTCCCGCCCGCGTCTCTGCCAGGATCCGTTGGCGGGCCTTCCGGCTTGAGGCAAATACATACATGGCCAACGGACGGGGGCGGGCATGGACAAAGGCCAATGCCTCCTCCAGGGTATCATAGGCCACTACCGGCAGAATAGGGCCGAATATTTCCTCTTCCAACAAGGGGTGTCCGTCGGGTACACCTGTCAGGAGGGTAGGCGGAAAGGCACGGGTGGCGGGATCTCCCTGACCACCCTCGTGCAAACGGGCCCCTTGGGCCACCGCCGAGTCCACCCAATCTTGCATCCGCCGAAAATGCCGGTCGTGAATGAGACGCGCCAGGTCCGGGCTTTGCAGCGGATCGGATCCGTAATACCGATGGATGGCAGCCACCGCTTCCCGGACAAATTCTTCACATCGTTGACGGGGCACGAGGACGTAATCGGGGGAAACACAGATCTGCCCACCATTGAGATTTTTCGACCAGATGATCCTGCCCGCCGCCTTGCGCATGTCCGTGTCCTCTGTCACTATGGCCGGCGATTTGCCACCCATTTCCAGGGTGACGGAAGTCAGGTGACGCGCGGCTCGTGCCATGACTTCCCTTCCGACCGTTGAGCTTCCGGTAAAGAAGATGTGGTGGAAAGGCAGTTCGAGCAATGCCTGGGCCACTTCTGCCCCTCCCTGCACCAGGACGACTTCGTCCGGCGGGAAGATCTCGCTCACTATCCGGGTCATGACTCCGGCAGTGGCTGGCGTGAACTCACTGGGTTTGAGTACGACCGCATTGCCGGCGGCAAGGGCCGATACAAGCGGCATGAAGGTCAGGTTGACCGGAAAATTCCAGGGAGAAAGGATCAGGACCACGCCCTTGGGCTGGATCATTACTTCTGAACGGTGACCGATCAGTGTAAACGGCGTGGCCACCCGCCTTGGCGCCATCCAGGACCTGAGCCGGCGGCTCACGTATCCGATTTCGGAAGTGACCTGCAGGATCTCCGTCAGGTCTGTTTCCACTTCGGGCTTGCCGAAGTCCGCCTGCATGGCCTCCCGCAAAGCGGGCTGGTAACGCAACAGGGCCCGGCGAAGCGCTTGGAGACGGTCCACACGCTCCCGCGCCGTCGTGCGCGCCAGCGCAGGAGCCCTTGCGGCAAGCCGGTCGTAAAGCTGGCGAAAATCACCCACCTCCCCCGCTCTGGCATTTTGTTCCGCCTTGATGGTTGTGGTGCTCACCCGGCGAAAATACGGAAGCCTCTGTCAATCCTGTCGGAGGAAAGGAACCACGACAACGTCCCGGTCCGTGTGCAGCCGGAGCGCATACCACCCCTGGGGCAAATGCGACAACGCCAGGGAAGATGCGCCGGCAGGTATCCATCCTTCCATGACGCGACTACCCGCCCCGTTCATGATGTCATAAACGCCGCCGACACCACCATCCGGCAAATTCAGACGGATCCACCCGGGGTTCGGATTGGGCCATACTTGAACCTCGGGGCCGGAAACATACGTCTCCCCGGTTTGGGTGGTCGCCCCGAAAGCGCACAGGCGCGCCACCAGAAGGTCCGAGGTATTGGTCCCTGAACTGGTAAATGTCTCGCCATTGAAGCCCAGATTACCGCTGTAACTTCCGGACAGACACAGCCGGCCGGTCATATCGATGGCTCCTCCGGTGAGTTGGTCGTCACCATTGCCGCCGTACTGGAGAATGCCCTGGTAAAACTGGCCGTATTGGTAATAGGCCAGAAGCATGTCGGTTTGGTTGGAAGCATGTCCCTGACTGACGAGGGTGCCGTCATTGCGGATATTGAAATACCCCTTGATCTGGCCGCCCAGCCAGATGTTTCCGTTCACGTCCTGTTCGACAAAGGAATACCGGTTGCCGGATTGATTGCCTTCCGCGAGGTGACTGGACACCAGGTTACCATTGGTCTGTATCTTCAGGGCAAAGGCAGTGTGACCCGGCTGACTGGTCAGGCCAAGGAAAGTGACCCGGTCGGAAAATCCTCCCGTGACCATCACCTGACCATTGCTCAATACTTTGATATCCTGCAGGAAGGAAGCCGTGGAACCCGAGCCGGCAGGGACGACCGAACCCTTGACCCATTCCGGATCACCGCTGGCATTAAACCGCGCCACAAAGGGCAGGGTGGCGATGGTCGAACCGGGTGCCGGCGTCGTCAGACCGCCGAAGGTCAATCCCTGGCGGTACAATCCGGCCAGATAGAAAGCGCCTCCGGGATCAATGCCGATGCCCCGGGGATCGCAATAATTGCCGGCATCGCCCGATATTTTGACCCACTGTACCGAACCGTCCGTGCTCATGCGCCCGTAAAAGCCGTACTGACTGGTCGCGCTGGGAGGTGTGATGGAAATGGCCGTTCCCTGAATGTTCATGCTCTGCCGGAAACGGCCCGTGAAAAGCAGGGTGGTCGCATTGACGAAGACCACATCATTGAGATAGCTGTTGCTTGGACTGTTGAAATTTCGACCCCATCCATAATTGCCGTCGGTGTCGTACTTCAACAGGATCCCGTTGGTGCCCTGCCCGGAGAAATTGACGGCATCGAATCCGGATCCAATGGTGAGATTGTTGAAAAACGATCCGAAGACCAGGACATCGGAACCGCGCACGGCAATGCCCTCAGCGACAAAATGCGGGGAATCGATTTGCCGGATCCAGGCCAGAAAACCGTCTTTGGTGAGTTTGCTCACGACGACGCCTTTGCCTCCGGAGTAAAGGTTCTTGACCGTCTGTCCCAGCAAGGTGAACAGCGAATCATACACTCCGACAACATACACGTTGCCGGCCGCATCCACAGCCACATCCACACCTTGTGCCTGGTATTGACTGAATCCGGTGCGACCCGTTTGGGCCCATTCGCAGGGCTGACTGAAAAGGAAATGCGGAAACATGACGAGGATGACTCCCGTCAGGAGGGTAAGGAGGGTTCTCATAGTCCGAGGGGTAAGGGTTTTTCAAATATTTTTTACAAATATATTTGTTGTATATGCAAGAGTCAAGTCACCACCCCTGATTTTTGGCGGATCTTGGGCAAAAGGGAGGGAAGGCGTACCTTGCTCCCCCGACAACATACGAGTCTTGACGTTTCGCAAGGTCGCTTTTCATCCACTGCTCGGCCGGTATCCAAAGGCCGGACCTGCGCCCGAGGCCGGGGTCACTCCGGAAGGCATTCCCCTTTTGTCCCGTTATTCGGCCGGCGATGTGCCTCAATCCCGGCTCTCCCAATTCGGTGCAGGTCGCGCCCCCTTTCTGCGGGGGCCCTATGCCAGCATGTACACCATCCGGCCCTGGACCATCCGTCAATATGCCGGATTTTCCACCGCGCGCGAAAGCAACGCCTTTTACCGCCGCAATCTGGCCGCCGGTCAGAAAGGCCTTTCCGTCGCTTTTGACCTGGCCACCCACAGGGGTTATGATTCCGACCACCCGCGCGTCAGGGGGGATGTCGGCAAGGCAGGGGTGGCCATTGATACGGTCGAGGACATGAAAGTCCTTTTCGACCGGATCCCGCTCGGGGAAATGTCGGTCTCCATGACGATGAACGGAGCCGTCATCCCGGTGTTGGCCTTTTATATCGTCGCTGCCGAAGAACAGGGCGTTTCTCCCGAACAACTCAACGGGACCATCCAGAACGACATCCTCAAGGAGTTCATGGTCCGCAACACCTATATCTATCCCCCGGGTCCTTCCATGCGGATCATCGGCGACATCTTCGCCTTTGCCGCTCAGCGGATGCCCCGCTTCAATTCGATCAGCGTTTCGGGTTATCACATGCACGAAGCCGGAGCGCCTGCGGATCTCGAACTGGCCTACACCCTGGCCGACGGTTTGGAATACCTGCGGGCGGGACAAGTTGCCGGTCTGCAGATCGATGATTTCGCCCCCCGGATATCTTTTTTCTGGGCGATCGGGATGTCCTGGTTCATGGAAATCGCCAAACTCAGGGCCGGTCGCCTCTTGTGGGCTGCTTTGTTGAAGGAGATGGGTGCCCAATCAGAAAAATCCATGGCGCTGCGGACGCATTGCCAAACCTCCGGATGGAGCCTTACCGCCCAAGACCCCTACAACAACATAGCCCGCACTACCCTGGAAGCACTGGCCGCCGTATCGGGAGGCACCCAGAGTCTGCACACCAATGCCCTCGACGAAGCGATTGCCCTGCCTACGGATTACTCCGCGCGCATCGCCCGCGAAACCCAGCTCTACCTCCAACAGCAAACCGGCCTGACCCGGGTCGTTGACCCGTGGGGCGGAGCCTTCTACCTGGAGACCCTGACCCAGCAACTCGCCGATCGCGCACTTGTCCACATCCGCGAGATCGAAAACCTCGGCGGAATGGCCAAGGCCATTGAAAAAGGCATCCCCAAGATGCGGATCGAACAAGCCGCCGCCCGCAAACAGGCACGGATTGACAGCGGCCGGGAACACATCATCGGCGTCAATTTGTTTCAAACGGCGGAGACCGCTTCCTTTGACATCCTCGAAGTGGACAATTCCGCCGTGCGCGACGAACAAATCGCCCGCCTGAATGAGGTGCGCCGACGCCGGGATCCGGGAAGGACCTCAGCAGCCTTGGCCCGGATCACGGCCATCGCCCGGGGCGAGTCCGCCGGAAATCTTCTTGAAGCCGCTATTGAGGCCGCCCGGAGCCGGGCAACCCTCGGCGAAATATCTCTGGCCATGGAAGAAGCCTTTGGCCGCTATCAAGCCTCGCCTATGTCCGTGTCCGGTGTATTTGCCCGTGAAATGGGCGCCAATGAAGACTATCTTCGCGCCCTGGCCCTGTCGGACCGTTTTGCCGCGCGCGAAGGCCGTCGCCCCCGCATCCTGATCGCCAAACTCGGCCAGGACGGCCACGACCGAGGGGCAAGAGTCATCGCCACCAGCTTTGCCGACCTCGGCTTTGATGTGGATATCGGCCCCCTCTTCCAGACACCCGAAGAAGCTGCTCTCCAGGCCGCCGAAAATGACGTGCATATCCTCGGTATCTCCTCCCTCGCGGCAGGACACAAAACCCTGGTCCCTCAAGCCATTCGCGAACTTCAACGCCTGGGCCGCGACGATATCATGGTCGTCGTGGGCGGCGTCATCCCCCCTCAGGATTATTCCGCCCTCCGCGAAGCCGGGGTGGATGCCATCTTCGGACCCGGCGCCGTCATCGCCCGGGCCGCCTCCGAAATCCTCCTCCAACTGCTGGGCGAATCGACCTGATTCCTCTTGTCCAGGCCTTCATGTCATTTTGGCGGGCCATTTCACATTATTTTGCCATATTGGCAGTCGCTGTACACGTGATGCCGCACTTTTGGCAGCATTTCCGGGCTGGTATGTGAATTGATCTTTCGGGAGAAAAGCCAATTGACATGACCAGAATGCTATTGACTCCCCACACCTGCACCCGGACGGCCTACGGTCACTCCGGACACCCGGCCATCAACATCCTTCAAGGAGCAAACGAACTCCTGATCCAGTTGGCCGTTCCCGGTTACAAAAAGGACCAGATCACCGTCCGTGTCGAGGATCAGACCCTTCATATCGAAGGGAATGCCCCGACCCAAACCGACGCGGTCGCTTTTGTCCGTCGCGAATTCAGCATCAAGCCATTCAAACAATCCCTCAAACTGGGCGACCGGGTAGACCCTTCGGTCATCCAGGCGCGCGTGGAAGACGGCTTGCTGACCATCACCCTCGGACTCCATCAACCCCTGCGCCGGGAAATTGCCGTCGCTTGAGTCCATGCCTATTGCTTAACCTCAAATAAACCACCAGCCATGAAACCCACATTGTTCCGACCCATGCTCCCCGGATTCCGGAGCCTGTTCGACGACTTCTTCCGGCCGGTCAATTTCTACCGGGAAGACGAGGACTTTGCCACCATGCCCGCCATCAATGTGCGGGAAACCGAATCCCACTTCCATCTGGAAGTCGCCGCTCCCGGTATGAAAAAAGAGGATTTCAAAATTGCCGTGGACAACGGCATCCTCACCATTTCGGCCGAGAAACGCCGGAGTGCGGAAGACCAAACCGACCGGTATACCCGTCGCGAATTCCACTACTCCTCGTTCCAGCGCAGCTTCCAGTTGCCCCAGGGTGTCCGTGAAGAGGATATCAAAGCCGCTTATGAAAACGGGGTGCTGACCCTGGACCTTCCCAAGCCCGCCAAATCCGTAGAGGTCAAGGGACGGACCATCGAAATCCAGTAAACCCCATCCTGTCACAAAGGCCGGTCCGGGTGACCGGCCTTTTTTCATTCCCGTCCTCCTGCCCGGGATTCCTTGTATTTTTGGCCCAAACGCTGGACACCCCTGATGGAGATTGCCCTTGTCTATGTGAGTCGACGCGGAACGACCGAGCAAGTAGCCCGTTTGATCCAAAACCGCCTGGCCCCGCACCGGGTGGTTCTCCTGGATCTCGATGAAAATCCTGCTCCCGATCTGACTGACTTCGATATCGTCATTCTCGGAGGCCCCATCTATATGGGTGATTTGCCCGAGAAACTCCGAAAGTTCGCCAACGTTTCCACGCATCTGCTCCTCACCAAAAAATTGGGCCTGTTCATTTGCGGGATGATCCCCGATAAGGAAAAGCAACAGGCAGAACTGGAACGCGCCTATCCCGAAGCCCTCCGCCAGCATGCCACAGCCCTGGCATTCATGGGGGGTGCTTTCATCCGGGAAAAACCCGGTTTTTTTGAAAAATTGGTCGTCCGCCTCATCGCCCGCACCCACAAAAGTGTCGAACGCATCGATCATGATGCCATCCGGGATTTTTGTGCGCGCATCGTCGCCAGTCCGGGATAGGTCAGCCCTGGAAGGGCACCTCCATGGGTAACAAATTCCCTTTTTCTTCTTTGGGTTTCAGCCCGAACTGATAGCGCAACTGTATCCCGTATCGCCGGTTGTCATTGTACCGCTCTCCGGAAGCATCCAGTGACCCCTGCCGAAGACGGAATCCGATGGGCATGGTCCGCAGGATGTCATTGACCGACAGTGAAATCTGCAGCTTCTTGTCAAAAAATGACTGATTGAAACCGGCATTCAACTGTCCGAAATTTTCCAGTTCATAGAAATTCTGCTGTCCGCGATAGACCATGAATCCGCTCAGGGTCAGTCGCGTGTCAGGCGTTAGATTCAACATGTGGAAGGTGAAAAATCGCCAGCTCCCCCTCTGGAACCGAAGAGGTTGTCCCTCATACAGACCTTCGTAGGCATTCAGATTGTATTGGGCGCCCGCCACAAAAAAATATTTGCCTCCAGGGGGCAATGCGCCCACCACCCGGAAATACGTCTCCCGGTTGAGACCGACGTTGTCCCATGTCCGGACGGAAATGCGCGCATCCTGGGTGTCCGGATAGATGACCTGGGAGAAGATGTCCCGGATCTCGTTCCGGCCTATCGCAAAAACGGGAAACTCGTCAAAACTCACATTGGCCTCGTAATTCTCCGTGAATTGGGGTCTCAACCCCGGATTGCCGGTTTCATACAGAAATGGGTCCACCAGTCGGATATTGGGGCTGAGACTCTGGTATCCCGGTCTCATGACCGAGCGCCGGTAGATCAGGTAGCCCCGCAAGTCATACCCCGCAATCGGAAACAAGCTGCGGCTCAGATAGACGTAGGGGAAGAGGTCGGTCCGTTGCAGGGTAAAGGTCGCATCGTCCGGGACCGTCTGGACACCTTTCATCCAGGTATGTTCGGCCCGGAGGCCGGCCTTGAGCAGCAACCCGGCCGGCAAGGGATGAGACGCCTGTACATAAGCGGCGTGTATGCGCTCCTCATACCGATAGCTGTTGGTACGGCCCGGGTCCGGCTCGGGGCCTCCCGGGAACAGGAAAGTATAAATGGTCGCGGCTTTCATCCATTGGGCCGTCCCCTTGATGCCCGCCTCCACCCGCCATGAACCGGCCGGCTTCCAGGTCAGATCCGACTGGAGCAACCAAAAGGATCTGTTTTGGTCGCTCTGCCCTTCGCCCGGCAAAGTACCGGTAACCGGCCACAGAAACGTGGATTGATATTCCTGCAGGTTGCTGTTTTCGCTGTAGCTGTAGGAAAACTGGGTGTCCCACTCGGATCCCAACGTGTCGAGCCGGTACAAGGCCCCCAGATCCTGGTGGATGCTGAAATTCCCCCCGTCGTTTTGGACGGCGTGCCGGTTGTCGGCCAGCAAATGTCCGCCGGCATCCCGCAGTTGGTTGGTGTTCAGGCTTTCCGTACCCGACCATCCGGCATGAACGCGGCCGTCATGGCTGAAATCCCAGCGCCGGCCGGACGACAACGACACACCGTATCCCAAATACCCCGAAAGTCCAGGCTGGTGGCTACCGGCCACCTGGGTCAGGGATGAGTCCGGACCGAAGACGCGCAGGGATGTCAATTCCTCCCTCCCCTCGCGATGGCTGCCCTGCACACGGAGATACCAGGAAGTATTGTCGTGATGGTCATTCAGGCTGAACCCGGCAAAACGGTCTCCGTAATGCCCCTGATTCATGCCGGCTTGTACCGACCCGTTGCGGCCCAACCGGATGCCTTTCTTCAGGACGACATTGACGATACCTCCTGAACTGGCCGCATCATACCTGGCCGAAGGCGTTCGAAGGATTTCGATCCGCTGAATGGCGGTAGGAGGCAGGTTGCGCAGAATGGCCGCCATGTCCTGCGCGCTCATCTTTTGCTCGCGGCCGTTGATAAATACCTGGGCCGGCGTTGCGCTGTTCAGATATATATAGCCGTCCTGATCCACGAAGACACCGGGGGTTTTCTCCAGCACCTCCATGGTGTGAAGACTGACCTGGGCAATGGGCTCCGGATCGACGATCATTTTGTCGTCCTCCTGCCGGATGAGTGGACGGCGGGCCACAACCGTCACCTCTTCCAGACCGAGTGACTCCGGCTCCAGGACACAGGTCAAATGCTGATCCTTGTCCTGCAGGAGAAAGGTTTTGTCGAACGGCTGGTATCCCAGAAACCGGATGTCCAACCGGTATAGCCCGGAAGGCAATCGCCCGAAATCCGCCCGGCCGTCGCCATCCGCAATTCGGAACACGACTGAAGAATCGCCGGCGTCGAGAAGCTGAACGGTGGCACCGGCGAGCGGGTTGCCCTCCGGTCCTTTGACGGTAATGAGAACCTCTTGCCCCAAGGCGGGCATGACGATCATACTGAAGATCCCACCTGCCACAAGGCACCACCAATCCTTCATGAGGCGCAAAACTAATCCTGCACCAAAATATCACCGCCCCTTCACCTCCTATCCCGGGCAGTTGGACCGGATTTTAACCTTTCTTAACAACCCCGGCACCGGCCCGGTGAATATTTTTCGACAGTCCGGCGTTGTAGGGTAGATGAAAACCGCTGCAAGCCTGATTGCCCTTTTGTGGATGTCCGCCGTACCCGTATTGCAGGCCCAGGATGCCGAACTCAGAAGAGTCGTCATTGACGGCGTGGCTTACCCGGTGCTGATCACCGGGGGCGATACGATGATCATCGCCGACCTGAAGGAGGTGACCATCCGGTCCACTCGAACCTTCGCCAACAAAGAAGATGAAGCCCTGTACTACAAGTACCGGCGCTATGCCGTCAAGGTATACCCTTACGCGGTGGAAGCCATCCGGATCTTCAATGCCATGGAACGGGAAACCGGTACCATGAAAAGAAGGGAACGCAAGCGATACATCAGGAAAATGCAGGACGAACTCAAAGACCAATTTGAAGAACCCCTCAAGAACCTCTCCAAGACGCAGGGCATGATCCTCGTCAAGATGATCGAAAAGGAGCAGAAAAAATCGATGTACGACCTGGTCAAAGGCGTGCGGGGGTCTTTTACCGCTGCTTACTGGAATACCTTCGGATATTTTTACGGGTACAGATTGAAACGCCCTTACGAGGAAGGAGACGACCGGATCCTGGATATGGTACTCAAGGATTTCAACATCTCCTACGATGTGGAAAACCCTGATTTCAAACTCCCCGAGGGCTACAAAGCTGAAAAGAAAGCGGGCAAGTAATCGCGGAGCGATTTCCCCTGAAGGGCCTATCTTTAGGAAAATTCGCCATCATGGATATCACTGAATTATTGCGCGGTCAACTCAGCGGCCCCGTATTGGAACAACTCACCCGCCAGATCGGGGCACGGGATACCCAACAAACCCGTGCAGCTGCCGACGGCATCATGAATGTACTGCTGGGTGCCATGGCGCAAAATGCCGCCAAACCCGGCGGGGCTTCCGCATTGGCCAATGCCCTGGAACGGGACCATGACGGTTCCGTACTCAATCATGTCCTCGACATGGTCAATGGCCAGTTGCAACCATCCAATCCCAAAGCCATCAATGGTGCCGGCATTCTGGGTCACATCCTGGGCAAGCGGCAGTCCGGTGCCGTGGAGGCCGTCACCAAATCGTCCGGCCTCAATGCCAGCCAGGTGAGCAATCTGATGGTCATGCTCGCGCCGGTGATCATGGGCGCTCTCGGCAAGACCAAACGCGACAACCAACTTGACGAGGGTGGTCTGGCCGGCATGCTCTCCGGGGTGCTCGGAGGCATGACCGGAGGCAAAAGCCGCCAGCAGGATCCCAAAATGGCTATCATCAATGCCTTCCTGGACAAAAACAAGGACGGCCAGATTGCGGATGACCTCGTCCGTATGGGCGGTGGATTCCTCAGCCGGATTTTCGGCCGAAAGAAATAACAGGTTAATTCTGCACGAGGATCTCAAGGCGATGGCGCGCAATGCGGCGGACCGAAAGAAATCACAGGTTAATTCTGCACCCGTTTTCCTGTTTCAGGATAGCTTTTTCGCATTGATTGGCTATCTTGGCCTCAAAGAGGGATGACGTCAATCGTCCGACCCCTTTGGAAGACATCCTATGCCTCAATTACACCCTGACCTGGCTTCGTGGCTGTCCCGCCCGAACGCACCCGTATGGCGTTCGCCCGACTCTTTGCACATCCTGGCCGCCCGCTCCTGGGCCGAACTCGACGAATGGATGCCCGTCCTCCTCACCCTGGACCCGGATGACTTGAGGACGGATCTGGCCTCCATCCTGGCCATGGAAGCACCGTTCAAGGAAGAAACCGGTGCCGCCGGTCAAGTACTCTCCTTCCCGTTTCTGGCAGCGACATTCCTGATGCCCGATTACGGGGGGGAGGATGAATACCTGATGGTGGCCAACCGCCTCCGGCAAGCCGAACTTGGTGCCGAAAATCCGTTTCCGGAAGTCGTCAGGACATGGATCTGGCAATTGTACTACTACGTCGGTCAGTGGGACCGCAATGCGGTGGTGAGAGGTGCCTGGCACCAAAAAGTAAGGGAGGACATGCGGCAAGAGGCTCGTAAGGCCCTTTTGTCTCTTTATCAATACCAACCGGATCTGCGCTTCGACATCCGGCGCGCCGTAAGGGACTATCTGCGTCCTGCATGGAAATCCCGCAAAGAACCCGCCGACCGGGTGATGGATGCCGCCAAATTGCTGACCACGTGGAGCGGAAAAGGGGAATCCAGCGTCATCAGCAGCCTGATTAGAGCCGGTTACCTCGAAGTACCTTCCACCACTGTTTGGTACGATCAATTCCCCAAGATCAAACATCCGCCTCTACCACCCAGGCCGACCCCGGCCCGTGAACTGGTAGCTTTACTGGAGTGGTGGCAATCGGCGCTCAAAAGCGCTGATACCCTTTCGTAGAAATAGCGGACTTGAGTTTGGGCTTCAGTTCGACAACCTCCATCTCCATCCGGCTGTCGTCTTTTTTCGAAACGCCGTCAATGCGCAACACCATGCCCCCCTTGGGCATCCGGGTCGCCAGTCCGCCCGGCGCGAGCCGCTGCTTGTTCATGGCATCGTAGTAGCGGTCGACAGGCATGCCGGTCTTGTCCGAAACCCAAAAGCTGTACTTCATGTCGGCATCTTCGGAGGCCCACTCTTCGCAGCGAAATCCCAGGATTTCCCTTGTTTTGCCGGTTTTGCGGAAATCCGCGTCATCCGCTTCATCGTCACCGGGCTGCATGCCGAACATCGGATTATCCATGGACATGCAGATCGCCATTTTGTTGCCCTGCTGATCCATCAGGGTCACCATACTGCGGCGCCCCATGTCCAGGACCATGGTGCTGGACGGCATGTCCTTTATGTTGCTCTCGAGCACCTCGATCCCCATGACTTCCTCGCTGCCGCTGATCAGGTTGCGGGCTTTGATCCGGGTTTCCTCTTTACCGCTCTTGTCCGTACTCACCATCACACTGGTAAAGGCATGGTCAAAATGGTAATTGTCCTGGATGGGGCAGTTCTGGTTGCCGAACATGGCCGCCATCGCCTGTTGCATGGCTTTTTCCTGCTCGGCAGCATCCTTTTGTTTCCGTTCCTTCTGGGCGGACAAAGGGAGGGCAAAACCGGCAAGGGCAAGGAGTAAGAGAGCGAAAGGACGCATGGCAAAAGAAATTAGACTTAACAAAGATAACACGCACGACCTTGAAAGTTGGCGCTTCGAGGGCAAAACGAAAGGGATTGTGGTATCATTGTCCATGCAACGGTTGATTGTCTTGCTTCGGGGCGTGATGCCGTATGGCCGCAACAAGACGCCCATGGCTGTCCTCCGGGAGGTGCTCACCCGTGCCGGTTACGGACGTGTGGAAACCTATATCCAATCCGGAAACGTGGTGCTGGATACCGATCAGACACCGGAGGCACTGGCCATTTCCGTTCGCCGGCTGATCCGTGAGGAAATGGGGCCCGACCTGGCCGTTATCGTGCGGGATGCCGGGCAGCTTCGGGCAGCCCTGGCCGACAATCCCTGGCCCGACCTGCCGGAGGAGCGGATTTTTCACACCTTTTTTGGCGGGAAGGTACCCCCGGACCGATGTCGGGCGATGCTGGACACCGACTATGCCCCGGAACGACTGCACATCAATGGTGACCATGCCTGCTCGTTCATACCGGGCAGTGCCGCCCGGGCCTTACTGACCAACGCTTTTCTCGAGCGGAGGTCCGGTCTGGAGGCCACCACCCGCAATGTCAATACAACGCGTAGAATGGTGGAGTTGGGCAGTCTGTGACCTTTTACTGCACTTTGGCCGCCATTCCCAGATATTGATCCCTGATCTGCCGGCCCAGTTGGGCACCCAACCGGGTCCCTTCATCGCAGTCCATTCTGAAATGCACGCCCAGGGCGATCCGGGAATAGGCATTTTCAAAGGCCAGATCCCGGATGTTGGCAAATGAACGGGGCTTGGACTGGAACTCGGTCCTTCCTTCGTGACTGCGGTCGGTCAGCGCGTGGTTTTCCCCGAACAGGGCGGTCAATACTTCGGCAGCCGCCATAGCGGCCATGGCATGCCCGGCAGGGTATCCGGGGAAGGGTGGTGTATGGATGATCGGCCGCCAATCCGGCTGGAAAACCCTTCGTATGTAGGTTTCCGGTCGCAAGAGGTTGTAGGTGTATTTGGCGTGCCAGCAGGCCACCATGGCATCATTGAGGGTCACCCCGAGCGTCAGGTATGTCAGCAAGCTCCGTCGCAATCCGGCCTTGTCCTCCCGCAGCATCTGTCGCGCGATGGACATCCACCTCCCGGATGCCGTAAAGGTCAGACCCGGCTGGTCATCGCTCCAAAACTCCCCGATCCATCGATTTTCCATGGACAGCGGGCTGTACAGACTCAATATCTCCAGCGCCTGGGTATAGAAGGGTGAAGTGACGTCCGCCGACAAAGGTGGCGGCGGAGTACTCATAATGGCGTCCGCCTTGACCACAAACGTGCGCGACTCTCCCCAATGCGGCAAAAGGGCGGGTGTAGGAAAATCTTCACAGGGCGTCCAGTAGGCATCGCCGGGAGGAGGTATGTAATCCTTGTCGTAATTGTGCAACTGACTCATGTGACCGACGGAATCGGTTGCCGCCCATGCGATGATTTCCCGGGCCATGGACTCGCCGTAGGCCATGCTTCGTTGCACGACATCGGAAGGCACATCGACGGCCAGCCGACGTACCCATTTCTGGTAAAGAGAATCCTGCTGCTGCTCCAGGCGTTGCGGAGTAGTCAGAAAGAAATGGCGGAACATGGCATGGTAACCGGCGTTCAGGGCCAGCAACAGGTGGTGGCCGGCCGTATCGTCAGGGACAACGGCTGACGGGCCGCTCCACAGCGGAGGCGGATCATCGGGTTCAGCCAGGAAAGGCCGGGCGGTCTCCCAGGCGCCAATGGCGATATACGCATGGGCCCGGGCAGCTACCGGCATCTTGAAGCCCGGTGTGTATCGCTCCATCATCAGCGCCAAGTCGTACCATTCGTCCACCAAATCCGATCGCAGGGGAGGCTCAGCCTTCCGGCATCCCGCTCCTCCCATTAGGGCGAGACAAAGGATCCAGCATGTCAAACCGCGGTATTGGAGGAGTCGTGCTGTCATGGGCTCAGTTCGGGATGGTCAAGGGATGTTGGGGAAAACAGAGGACAAACCGGGTGCCTCCGGGATCAAGCCGCTCGATACGCAGGGGGATGCCGTGGAAGGCGGCTATGCTTTTGACAAGAGAGAGCCCTATACCGGTACCCTGGTGCTTCACCGCATCCTTGGTTCGGTAAAAAGGTTCAAAGACATGGGCGTGCTCCTCTTCGGAAATCCCGGGTCCGTAGTCGGTGACGGTCAAACAGAGGTCTCCTTGGTCGGGCACTTCAAGCCGGACAGTGACCGTATTGTCCGCGCTGAATTTGCATCCGTTCTCCATCAGGTTGAACAATGCCACACGCAGCAGCGGCTCGTGGCCTGCGACGACCAGCCGTTTTTCGTCCACAGGGAGGTCGTTGAAATCGAGTTTGACCCGGTAATCCGGATTCAATTTGGCCAATTGGTCACTGACCTGCCATAGAAGTTCGTCCACCCGGACCGGAGCAAAGTCTTCAGGATTTTCACCGGCCTGAATCCGGGCCAGTTGCATCAGATGGTCGGTGATGACATTGACCTCCCGCACATCCTGCTGGATGGACTTCAAAAGGGCCTTGTACTCCGGTATGGAGCGCTCTTGCTGCAGGGCGATATCTGTTTGGGTGGTGATGATGGTGAAGGGATTCTTCAACTCGTGCGACACCTGCGCGAGAAATGCTTTCTGGGCCTTGAGGACCTGACGGATGCGGTCCAACAGATCGTTGAAGGCGGTGACCATCCGGCCGATTTCGTCTTTTTCGTTAGGCGATTCCAGCCTCCGGTCCATATCGGCGGGATGGATCCGGATAAGCGCATCCATGACCTGGTTGATCGGAGCCAGTGCCCGGCCGGCAAACAACCATCCGCTCAAAGCCACGAAAATCAACATACCCAGATAGAGAAGGATAAGATTGCTCATCAACTGACGCAATTCTCTCCGGTCGTAAAACGCTTCGGCCTTGACAATATACTGTTGGCCGGCCAGGGAGGTGAATGGCAGGACGACATACATCCGTTCACCTTCAAAGACACAGACATCCTCCCCTTTGTCCCAGATTTTGGCGGGCCACTCGGGCTGAAAAGATTCCGCGTGACCGTAAAAAGAAAACAGTGCGCGACCGGCCTGGTCATAAATGGTGACGTTTTCCCTGACGGGCCCCTGCCGCTCACGGACCGGCACCGTTTGCAGGGGCATGGAATCCCTTTCCATCTGGGCGATGGCAGTGGCGGCTGTCAGGTTGGCCTTGGAGCGCAGCATACCGGCATATTCACTCAAAATGTGCTTGCGGGCCTCGACATAAATATAGGCGAGTGCCACCAGAAAAATGGCGGCGACTAAGGTGACAAATTGCAGGGTGATACGGGTCCGGATTTGCATCACTCCTTGACTTTGAGTACGTATCCGGAACCGAACACGGTATGGATGAGGGGTACGGGAAATGGTCTGTCCACTTTATTGCGCAGATAATTGACATACACCTCAACCACGTTGGTAGAGGTGTCAAAATGCAGATCCCATACTTTTTCCGAAATCTCTGCCTTGGAAATAACACGTCCCGGATGCCGGAGAAAATATTCCAGGAGAGAAAATTCGCGGGGTGTCAGTTCAATGTCCCGGCCCGCCCTTCGGCAGATTTTGGCATCAGGATCGATTTCGATATCCTGAAAGACCAACAGGCGGTCCGGGCGCCCGGGCTCGCGTCCGCGCCGGGCGAGCGCTTTGATGCGGGCCAGCAATTCCCGGAATTCGAAAGGCTTGGCGAGATAATCGTCGGCGCCGGCCTCCAGACCGTACACTTTGTTGTCGGTGGAATCCAACGCCGTCAGGAGCAGCACCGGAGTAGATATTCCTTCAGCCCTCATTTCCCTCAACAATTGAAAGCCGCTTTTACCCGGCATGATGATGTCGGACAGGATGACATCATAGGATCGGGAGCGGATCATCTGGAGTCCCGACTCGCCGTCGTAGGCGTATTCGACGACGATGCCGTTTTCTTCCAACCCCTGGCGGATGGATTGGACGGTTTTGATCTCGTCTTCGATAATTAACACTTTCATAGAGTCCCGATAAGGAGGCAAGTTAGAGGGATTCACCCTCCTTCCCCGGTCAAGGGCAAAAATCGTGCGATTTCTAAGTAAATATTAAGGTTTATCCCCATTGGACGACTGTAGCTTTGTATCCTCAAGGCATCGTCTGGCAAGTCGAATGCCTTGTTGTCCGAAAGGCCTGTCTCCTTCTGACCAGGGATGGGGCGGTGCCTTTCGGCGCTTTTGTAAATCCTGGTCTTATGAAATACACGCTACTGCATTACGGCCTGCTGCTCTTCCTGATCATACAGGTGGCGGGTTGTAAAAAGGACAACTCCACCCAACCGGCAGATCCCGTCACCTCTCAGGTCGTTACGGATTGGGCCGACCTCTCCCTCACCATTACCCGGGAAACACCCGGATTTTCTCCTCCCGTTGCTGCCCGTGCGTTCGGATATATTGGCGTGGCTCTTTACGAGGCGCTGGTCCCGGGCATGCCGGGGGCACAATCCCTCCAGGGACAAATCAACGGTCTGGCGCCGGGTACGGTCCCGGCTTCGGAAGCCGGCGTCACCTACCATTGGGAAATCGTGGCCAATGCCGTCATGGCCCAGAGTTTCCGGCATTTTTACCGGAATACCACTCCGGCTCATCTGAGCACCATCAATCTGTTCGATTCCACGACCCACAACCGGTTGGCGCAAGGGATTCCCGATGACGTCATCCAGCGGTCAAGGGCCAGGGGCATTGCGGTCGCCGACGCCATACAGGGTTACGCCGCTACCGACGGGCAGGATCTATGTTACCTGACCAATTTTCCGGATTTTACCCCGCCCACCGGCGATGGGCTCTGGGTCCCGACCCCACCCGCTTTCAGCAAACCGCTGCAGCCCTATTGGGGAAATGTCCGGCCTTTCCTCGGCGTCAACCTGATACCCGTCCAACCCGCCGGGTGTCCCGCTTATTCGACTTCCCCCGGCAGCCTCTTCTATCAGGAAGGACTGGAAGTGTACACCGTGTCCCTGCATCTCACCCCCGAACAAAGGACTATTGCGGAATACTGGAGCGATGACCCCGGAAAAACAGCTACGCCCCCCGGCCATTCGGTCAGCGTCACCAGCCAGATCATCCGCGTGGAAAACCTCGACCTCTTTGAGGCCTCCGAACTCATGGCCCGGGTATGTATGGGACTCCACGACGCCTTCATTTCCTGCTGGAGATCCAAGTATGTATGGAACACCCTTCGCCCGGTGACCTACATCCGCCAATTGTTCGACCCCGCCTGGCTCAGCATGTTGACCACGCCGCCTTTTCCCGAATACACTTCCGGACACTCCGTGCAAACGGGCAGCCTGGCCGCCATCCTCACCGACCGGTTTGGAGAGACCTACACGTTTACCGATCACACCCACCAACATCGCACTGATATTGACGGGAGTCCCCGCACCTATACCTCTTTCGCGGAAATGGCCGATGAAGCAGCCATTTCGCGGCTCTATGGGGGCATCCATTACCGCTCCGCCATTGATCACGGTGTTGAACAAGGCAACCGGATCGGCAACAACATCCTCCAACTGCAAATGCGACCCTGACGAAAATCTCTCATTATCAACCCAACATTTTTGATCCCATGAAAGCAAGACTTTACCTCATTCTCCTGGTCGCCGCCATGCCCGCATCCGCACTGATGGGTCAGGGCTGTGTCGCCATTCGCAGCATGGGTTGCTCCGGCAACACCACAGGCGGAAACACCACCGGACTCACCATGAAAGGTGATTTCAGCGTGGCTGCAAATTACCGGTACTTCAAGTCCTTCCGCCATTTTCGCGGCAAGCATGAAGAAGCCAACCGCGTTGCCGAAGGCACCGAAGTCATCAATTATTTTCACGGCCTCGATCTCGGCGTCAGCTATGGCATCACCAACCGGCTGTCCGCCACCCTGACGTTGCCCGTCAACATCAACAATCGCTCTTCCATGTACGAACATTACGGCAACAGCGAAACGGCCAATCCGGATCGCAAGCGGTTTGAAACCAATTCTGCCGGCCTGAGCGATATCCGGACCTCCCTGAGTTATTGGCTCAGGGATCCGGCAGTACACCCGACCTGGAATGTAGCTGTTGGCGCCGGGGTAAAGTTTCCCAGTGGCAATTACAAGGTGAAAGACCAATTCCACAAACTGGATGAAGAGGGTAATGATTATACCCAGACCCGGCCGGTGGATCAATCCATTCAACTCGGCGACGGTGGCACCGGCGTCAGTGTGGAAGTTCAGGGATTTGGTGTAGTGTACAAGAATTGGTCCGTTTTCGCCAGTGCCTTTTACATGGCCAATCCGAAAAACACCAATGGCGTACTCCGCAATCCCACTTCCGACCCTTCGCTGCATGCCAATTACTTTTCGGTAGCCGACCAATACGCCGCACGGCTCGGTATCGGCTTTGCCACCCGTTCGCCGTTGTCCATCAGTCTGGCCTCCCGCCTCGAAGGGATTCCGGCCATAGACCTGATCGGCAAATCGGAAGGATTCCGTCGTCCGGGATATGCCCTGTCGGTCGAACCCGGCCTTTCCTGGGTACAAGGTCGCTTCCTGTTCAATGTCAACGTGCCGGTGGCGATCGAACGCAACCGGATCCGCAGCCTGGATGACAAACAAAGAGATCGTCACGGCGATGCCGCCTTCGCCGATTATGTGGTCAACTTTTCGGCGGTTTGGTTCATACCCAACCATCGCTCCACTTCCCGTACCGCACCGGCGGAACTGGATTGATACCAACCCCCTATAGCCCTCCCTGTAAGCCCCGCCCTTCCTGCATTTTTGTGGGAAGGGCTTTTTATTACAGCGAAAAATGTTCCAGCCTTCCGGTATTCCCCGGGGAGGTTTTATTCCGGTGCCCACCCAGTCCCGGCCTTCCGAAACCCGGGGCCAGACTTAGGCCGAACCGACCCCGTTGCCTCCCGTTTTTACCTTCAGGATTCTGTCTAAAGGGCTTGATCACGGGCGTTGGACGGGCTTTTTTGGCCCGGAAATCGTAACTTGCGGGAGATACCCTCTCCCTGATGTACCGGAATTTCATTTTTTCCATTGCTTGCGTTGCCCTGTTGGTCCTTTTGCAGACGGCGGGTTGCCCGTCCTCGAAAACAGACCCCCGTCAGTCGCCCCTTAAGCCCTCGGAAGAATTTTTTGCGGCGCGCAACTTCCCGCATTTTGAAGAAGCGGGCGAGGCCTTCCTGCAGGCCCTGGACGCCGCCCGCGCCAGAGCTGTACTCCGCGATCCCGCCCCGCCGGGATTTGATACCCCCTGGCAGCAGGTCGGGCCTCGCAACATCGGTGGCAGAATCAACTCCGTCGCCCGTCACCCCAATGAACCGGGCACTTATCTGGCCGGATTGGTGGCCGGTGGCATATTCAAAACTACTGACGGCGGCACGACCTGGTATCCTGTATTTGACGACCAGCCCGTATTGAGTATCTCCCGGATCGTGTTTGATCCGGCCTCGCCCGGTGTCGTCTATGCCGCCACCGGTGACCCCAACATTTCCTCGTATGTCTTTCTGGGTCAGGGCATTTACAAGAGCACGGATGACGGAGAATCCTGGTCCCTGCTCGGTCTGGCCGATGCCGGTATCATCAGTGCCCTCGTTGTTGACCCCGTGAATCCCCATATTCTGTACGCCGGCAGCATGGGCATCCCGCTGCGACCCGGGTCCGAAAGGGGATTCTACAGGTCCTTGGACGGAGGTCTCTCCTGGGAAAAAACCCTTTACCTTTCACAGGAGGCCGGCATAACGGATATCCTCATTGACCCCGACGATCCTGACGTGGTGTTTGCCTGCGGGTGGCATAGGGTGCGCAATCAGGCGGTCTCCATTGTAAGCGGCCCGTTGTCGCGGGTGTACCGCTCCAAAGACCGGGGCCTCACCTGGGACACACTCACCTCCGGGTTGCCCCAGGGGTCATTTTCACGGCCGGCCATTGCCTGGTCGCAAGGGCGATTTTTTTTGCGCATGGTGGGCACCAACCAGCAATTGGAAGGAATTTATGCCAGTGATGACCAGGGCGACTCCTGGTATCCGGTACCCCTCATTAATTTGCCGGGAAATACCCTGGGAGGCTTCGGTTGGTATTTCGGGAAATTCGCCGTCAATCCCCAGGACATGGCCGACATTTTCGTCCTGGGCGTGGATCTCTGGCGTACCCGGAACGGAGGGCTCCACTGGGAAAAAGCGACACCATTTTGGTGGGTGTACGACGTACATGCCGACAAGCATGACCTGATTTTTACCCCCGAAGGCCACCTCGTACTGGCCACCGACGGCGGATTGTACCGCTCCCTGGATGATGGAACAACCTGGGCGCGAATGGATGATATTCCCAATACACAATTCTACCGCATCGCCTGGAATCCCCACGACCCGGAAATGATCGCCGGGGGATCACAGGACAACGGCACCACCGTTGGCATAGGCAATCCGCATCAATGGGATCATATCTACGGGGGAGACGGATTTCAACCCGCCTTCCATCCGGAATATCCCGAGATCATGTTTGCCGAATGGCAAAATGGCAATTTGGTCCAGTCCACCGATTACGGATTCGAATTCCAGGATTTTACACAAGGCATCGATGGATCGGACAATACCGGATGGGATGCTCCCTATTTTGTCTCCGTGCATCCTCCCCACACAATGTGGTTCGGAACCAATCGCGTTTACCGCAATGAAAATCCTTTCCTGCCGGAATGGTATCCGGTAAGCGGCAAGCTCACCGACCCCACAGAGCCCTGGTTCCGTTCCACCCATGTCATCACCGCCCTGGGGGAATCGCCGCTTATCCCGGGTCGTGTCTTTGCGGGGACGGGAGACGGACGTCTGTGGGGACGGGACCCCCAATCAGATACCTGGACTTTCATCGCCGACGGGTTGCCCCAGCGATATGTCACCAGTTGTCAGGGGAGCCCCACGTGGTCAGACCGTGTTTTTGTGACCCACAGCGGATACCGGTACAATCAGTTTGCCTCCCATGTCCATCGATCGGATGACGGGGGCCAGACCTGGACCTCCATCAATGGAGACCTCCCGCCACTGGCCGTCAACGATCTTGTCGTTTTGCCCGGGCACGGAGACAGTATCTTGTTTGCGGCGACGGATGCCGGTATTTACGGCACCGTGGATGGCGGCCAGACATGGCATCCTCTCGGAACAGGCATGCCGGCCGTGCCCGTTTATGACATGACCTGGAATGCGGGTTTACACATGTTGGTGGCTGGCAGTCATGCCCGTTCGGCTTTTGCCCTACCTCTTGCGGCCATCACCGACCCCCCGGTATCTGTCAAACCCACCTCGTCCAACCTTCAGGCCTGGCGCCTTTTTCCCAATCCGGGTCAGGGTACATCGACCTTCCTCCAGCGTTCCTCCGACAGGCCAATGCCTTCTGGGACCTGGCGCTGCTTTTCTTCCGATGGCCAACTTGCCGGGCAGGGCATTCTGCCGGAAGGCGCATTCAAAGTGGTTATCCCTGTAGCCGGATGGTCTCCGGGCGTTTATTTTTTCGACATATTGTGCGGAGGCACCAGCGAAGTGGTCAAATGGATCAAGACGGAATGATGAAGGATTGTGGCATTTTGCAAAAAGCATCGGGAGCAGGTCATTATTCCGCAAGTAATGTGCGATCGTCTTTATGACCCTGACCATTGAAAATATTTTGCTGGTAGGTTCAATCCTGCTTTTCATCAGCATTGTGGCGGGAAAAACCTCCTATCGCTTTGGTGTACCCACCCTCCTGTTGTTTTTAACGGTGGGCATGCTGGCGGGTTCGGACGGCCTGGGAGGGATCAAATTCGACGATCCCAAAGTCGCCCAGTTTATCGGCATTGTCTCCCTCAATTTCATCCTTTTCTCCGGAGGCCTGGATACGCGATGGAGCAATGTGCGCCCGATCCTCTGGCAAGGGATTAGCCTTTCGACCATCGGTGTATTATTCACGGCGGTGACCCTGGGGCTATTCGTCTGGTATGTGACCGATTTCACCATTTACGAGAGCATGCTCCTCGGTTCGATCGTATCATCCACGGATGCGGCCGCCGTATTTTCCATTTTGCGTTCACGCAATCTTTCACTGAGGAATAATTTGCGACCCACCCTTGAACTGGAGAGTGGAAGCAATGATCCCATGGCCTATGTGTTGACGATTTCTTTCCTGACCCTGGTAGTCCATCAGGACCAATCGCTCGGTTCCATTATCCCTCTCTTTTTGCGCCAAATGCTCCTTGGTGCCGTTTTGGGCTTTGCCTTCGGGCGCGTCAGTCGCCTTGTGATCAACCGCATTCGCCTGGATTATGAAGGCCTTTATCCGGTACTGGTGATCGCCTTGATGTTTGTCACCTTTTCGGCTACCGATTTTTTGGGAGGCAACGGATTCCTTGCCATTTATCTGTGTGCCGTTTATTTGGGCAATCAGGAATTGATCCACAAGAAAACCATTCTCCGTATGTATGACGGACTGGCCTGGTTGATGGAAATTGTCCTTTTTGTGACCCTGGGCCTTTTGGTTTTTCCCACCCGCATTTTACCCGTCGTCGGCATCGGCCTTTTGATATCCGCGTTCCTCATCCTGATAGCAAGGCCTTTGAGTGTTTTCATCAGTCTGATGCCTTTCAAAATGCGATTGGCCAACCGGTTTTATATATCCTGGGTAGGCTTGCGCGGTGCCGTGCCCATCGTATTTGCCACCTACCCCCTGCTGGCCGGCATCGCCAAAGCGGAAATGATTTTTCACATCGTATTTTTCATATCCGTTACCTCCGTACTAATACAGGGTACGACCTTGAGTGTTTTTGCACGATGGCTGGGCGTAGTGCGCAATGACGACACCGAACCTGCACCCCTGCCCGGCGTGGAGGATGATCCTCTCGACAAACCCAAACGCATCATGCGGGCATTCGTCATTTCATCTTCTTGTCCCGCTGCCGGATTGAAAATCATGGATACCCGGTTTCCCCGGCACGCTGTCATCGCCCTGATTTTGCGGGATGGCAAATACTTCAGGCCGACAGGCGCCACGGTCCTTGCACCGGGAGACACCCTCTATGTATTGTCGGATGACGAATCGGAATTGGCCGATGTCCAGGCCTGCCTCGAACCACTTGCCGAAATTCCCGCCGGGGCAACAGCGGACAAAAACGGTGGTGGATGAAGCCGTATCCGTTCAGGAGGAAGTCTCCACTTTGTCCTGTCGCATGGACGCCGGTGTCGATTTAGGCCTGATGGTCCGGAACAACGACTGTCCCTTGTCCGGAATTTTCTGCGACCACACGTAAAAAGGCATGGCCGACAGGGTCGTCGTGACGGCAATGAGAACCAGGATGCTGTATAAGGAGGCGTCAATCAGTCCGTAGAACATACCGATATTGGCAATGATCAATTCCATTAATCCCCGTGAATTCATCAGCGCCGCGATGGACGATGAATCCCGCACGGAATATCCGGACATGCGCATTGTAGAAAACAATGGAATGATCTTGCTCCCGAATGCCAACAGCAGGATAATCAGGGTAGGACCCAGCAGGCTGGCCGAAGTGAGTGAAGCAAGATCCGTATTCAGTCCGGAAAAGGCAAAGAATACAGGAAGAAAAAGTACCAGGGTTATATCCTTGAGACGAACCGAAATGGCATTCAAGAAAGCTTCATCCCTGGGCATGGCCATACCCAGCATGAATCCGCCAAACACGGAATACAAACCGATATGGTCGGTGAAAATGGCACACACGATGAGCAGCAGCAGTACGAGACTGAACTGGCCCGGGCCCAGACCCGTAGTATCTGAACGTACCACCACCCAACGGTGGATCAAAGGTCTGACTACATAAAAAAGCACGAGGACCAGCCCCAATGCGCCGACGGCCATGATGCCCACACTGCCGATCCCGCTGCCTACCGCCATGGCCGTCACCAGGCCCAGCAAAATCCAACTGACCACATCCTGGAGACTTGCGGACAGCATGGCCAGGCCACCGAGCTTGGTGTCAATAATCCCGCGCTCCTGAAGGATGCGGGCCAGCATCGGAAACGCGGTAATGGCAAAAGCGGTCCCCATGAATACCGCAAACGACATGTAAGGAATGGACTTCGTATTGAGCAGTTCGCCATACAGGGAAGCCGTCAGGAATCCCGCCCCGAAGGGAACGATAATGGCGCCCAGGGACAAGGCTCCTGCGTCCCGCAAGACCTTCTTGTTGAAAAGGGAGAGATTGATCTCCGTCCCCACCAGAAACATATAGGCAGAAAGACCAATATTGCAGATCACGAACAATACCGGCATCACCTCAGGCTCGAAGATGAGTCCCGACAGCTCCGGGAAAAGCCTCCCGAACAAGGTCGGTCCGAGAAGCACCCCGGCGATCATTTCACCGACCACCCGGGGCTGGGCGATCAGACGGGCCAGGCTGCCCACAATCTGCGCCATGGCCATGATGACCGCCAGGGCAATGGCGACTTTGACAAACAACTCCAGATTAGACATGGCAAAACCGGATTATGGGTAACGGATGGATTGCGAGGGCAAAAACAATACCATCCGGCTGTTGTCGGGTT
This sequence comes from uncultured Saprospiraceae bacterium, assembly GCA_964471595.1. Taxonomy (GTDB): domain Bacteria; phylum Bacteroidota; class Bacteroidia; order Chitinophagales; family Saprospiraceae; genus JAGNXB01. The sequence continues at coordinate 113,338 of CAYYGN010000003.1, read as the reverse complement.
TTGTCAGGACCTGACGTCCAACACCAGCGGAGCATTCATCCTCATTTGAAAGTCTGTATGATGGTTTTTTTACATATTGCAAAATAAAATTCTAAGGAAATTCTAAGGAATTGGAGAGGCCCTCCTATTTCCTGTCATGGGACAAATCCGATACCTTTGTAGCGTTTTGAGTCCATTCCATGGACCGCATTGCACATTTACCTTATCCTATGAACATGAACTGGAAAACCCTACGTCTGTCCCTGTTCCTCGGCGCCTTGATTCTGGCGGTCTCGTCTTGCCAGAAGGACTCGAGTGAACCCTCTCCCTCCAACCTGGTCGCCGACCACAATGCCGAAGCCGCTCTGCAGTGGAATCTGCTCTTCCTTGATCTGGAGCGCTATGCCGCCGGCTACCGCCCGGGACCGGCACCCCGTGCCCTGGCCTACATCGGCCTGGCGGCCTACGAGGCCTGCATTCCCGGCATGCCCGATCACAACTCCATGGCTTCTCGTTATTCGGGGCTCACGATTCCCGCCCTGGCCAATGACGATGTCCACTGGCCATCCGTCCTTCACGGGGTGTACCAGACCCTGCTGCCTCGCTTTTTTCCGCAGCCACCGATCGATGTTCTCAACAAGATGAACGACCTCAACCAGGCCCTCAATCTCAAATATGGCAATGAGGTGGGGACGGAGGTTTTCATACGTTCCAGAGATTACGGCAAAGCAGTCGCCGAAGCCGTTTGGGATTGGTCTGCCACCGACTCGTACGGGCATGACGCTTACAAGGATCCTTTCGGCTCCTATGATCCACAGGCTCACTGGAAAAAACCGGGTGACTATTTACCCACGGTTCCGGGACCGACCCAGCCCATGTTCCCGGAATGGGGCAAGGTGCGCACCTTCGCTATCACCCAGGATCAAAAACTATCCCGGCCTCCGCTGCCTTACAGTGAGTCTCCTACCTCTGAATTTTATGCACAGGCGTTGGAAGTTTACGCCCAAAACACACCCGGCCTGTCCTATACCGCCAAGTGGATTGCCGAATTCTGGAGCGATGATCTGGTCAATCTGACCTTTAGCCCCGGCCCTCGCTGGATGGCCATAGCCAATCAGGTCATTGACAGCAAAAAGTCCAATCTCGCCACCGCCGTTGAAGCCTATGCCCGACTGGGTATGGCAATCAATGACGCTGCAGTCGGCTGTTGGCACAGTAAATACTACTACAATGTGGAGCGCCCGGAGAGTTATATCCAGCGTATCATAGATCCTACCTGGGACTCCAATCTACACAACCCGCTCACCGGAGAACACGGTCTCACACCCGCTTTTCCGGCTTACCCCTCCGGCCATTCGACCATGGGCGCTGCTGGCGCAGAAGCCCTGGCGGCCGTGTTCGGATACAGCTACAGCATGACCGACCGCTGCCATGAATTCCGCAATGAATTCCTCGGCATGCCACGCACTTTCCACAGCTTCTATGAAATGGCGCAGGAAAATGCCTGGTCTCGTGTACCCCTCGGCGTCCATTTCCGGATGGATAGTGACGAAGGTGTCCGCCACGGGACTTTGATTGGCCGCGAGGTCAACAAACTTCCCTGGAGGAAATAATCCACCCGGAATATCAAGAGCAAGGAGGGGCCCCCGGGGTCCCTCCTTTTTTTTGCCCAACTTTGCCGTCGCCATGCCTTTCCTACAAAGCCCATCCCCAATCATCCCGCTCACCCTGTTGGTGCTGCCTATATGCCTTGCCATTTCCTGCCGGGACACTGCGGTCAAAGCCGTTGCTGACGGACATGTCATCCGGGAAAAGAAATTTCCGTCCGGTGAGCTTCAAAGCAGATGGACAGAGGTGGACGGCCGTATTGAAGGGGAAATGGAAGAATACGACATGGAGGGAAACCGGAGGGTGGTGCGGACCTTCCAAAATGGCCGGGAAGACGGCAGGACCGTATTTTTCAATGAGCAAGGCGGAATCCAGGAAGTCCAATATTACCGGGAAGGGATCAAAGAAGGCGGCGACACCATGTTTGATGCATCCGGTCGCCCCCGGTTCGTACTGTCATACAAGGACGGCAAGAAGCACGGTTTTCTGCGCAAATGGAGCGACGATGGATCCCTCCTGTATGAAGCCCGGTTCGACATGGACACCCTGGTCGAAGTCAGGGGTCAAAAGATCAGGTAACCGGGGAATCTGGTTTCGTTTTTCTACCGTATTGATTTGCCCGGACCGGTGCCAGGATCCATGTACCCTGCATCAGGAATTCCACCAAAGGCATTGCCCGCGGCTCTTCCCTTTATTCCCCTTTTTTCCGAACTTTAGCATATGGGCATTCTCCCTTTCATCCATTCATCATCCGAAAAGCCTTACTGTCAGGACGGTTTCCGGATCTCCGACGGTGAATACCAGTCCCATTTCTTTGTTTGTCCCATTCCGGAAATCTTTCGTCTGAGGCATTTGAACAGGGATTTCCCTACGCGTTTTCGTTTGTAGTCTTCCATTTTTGCTCATGGGCGACAATTGTGTTCTATTAAAAAGTTCCGTGACATGACTCCATATGCCTTTACCGGGTTTCGATCAGGTGTTCTTTCCCTTTGCATCTCTCTCGTCCCCTATTGCGTAGCGGCCCAAAACTGGACACCTAAAGGTCTTGCCATTACCGGTGAGAACCTCAATGACCGGGCAGGTGCGGCTGTTGCCATGAGTGCCAATGGCCAAATTATTGCTGTGGGCGCACCCCAAAATGAGGAGGCCGGTGCCTGGGCAGGCCAGGTGCGCACTTTTGAATGGGAAGAGGCAAAATGGATCCCAAGAGGTCAATCCATTTACGGTGAAAAGGAAGGTGGGCGATTGGGTTCGAGCCTCGCATTAAGTGCGGATGGTCAGTGTCTTGCTGTTGCCAACAATCCGGTCATGCACGGCGGCAACCCGACGGTCAGGGTATTCACCTGGAATGACTCCATTTGGGCTCCCAAGGGACCCGCCATCATCGGCCCCGCCCTCACAGATGCCCTGAGATTGCCCGTGGCGTTGAGCGCTGATGGAAATTCCATTGTTTTGGGCGCCCACAACAAACACGGACTTTATCCCGAATCTGGCTCTGTCAGCCTGTTTCATTGGAACGGTTCATCCTGGTCCAAAACCAATACGGATTTGCTGGCCCAGCAAAAACTGGAACTTTTCGGTTGGTCGGTGGCCATCAGTAGTGATGGCCTGACCGTTGCGGCAGGCGCGCCACTGAATGACAATGCCGCCGGTTCCAACGCCGGCATTACCCGTGTACACCAATGGGACGGCGTCCAATGGATGGCCAAAGGCTCCATTCCCGGCATTTATGCCGCAGCACAGGAAGGGTATGCCGTCGCTCTTAGCGCCGATGGCAACACCCTGGCTACCGGAGCTCCATTCGCTGATGTCGGCGCATTCAGCAACGGTATGGTCCGCATATTTGATTGGGATGGCGCCTCTTGGATCCAAAGGGGACAATCTCTGACGGGGACGCAGGATGGAGACAAAGAAGGCACCGCATTGTACCTTAATCCGGAAGGCAATGTGATCATCATTGGAGCTCCGCGATCAGGTACAGGCTATGTACGCGTCCTGGAATGGGACGGAAATCAATGGGTAACTAAAGGTGCATCAATCCCTGGAACAATGCCTGACACCGAAACAGGATCTGCAATAGCTGCAGCAGAGGATGGGCAAACCCTAATATTCGGTGAGCCGTCCCATCCTGGTTTTCCTCCCTTTACAGGACAAGCCCGGGCATTCACTTGGGAAAATATCAATGCAAACAGTCCCACCGAAAAGACCGCTTCCTTTGTCCTGTTTCCCAATCCGGCAAAGGATTTTACATGTCTTGGCGTCTTACCGGACAATTCAGTTGTGGAACTGCTTTCACCCGATGGCCGTGTCCTCCAAAGCCATAACAATGTGCCCTGTATGGCATTGAATGGATATCCTGCCGGTCTTTATACGGTCCGGGTGTATCATCCAGCCCTCCGGCCTGCATGCCGGCCATTGTTCATTTTACCTTAGGACACCCGACATCTTTCGTTTATCCCTATATTGTTCATTCACTGATGGTGGCTTCCCCCACTGTCAGGCCATCCGAATGTGAGGCCAGTCCCCATGAAACCTGGTCCGCTATCGCCAGACCTGAATTGTCCAACCCATTCCTGCCATTGTCTCAAATTCTACTCCTTTGCCATGGAATTCAACCTGGATCGTTCCATCGAAATCCTGGAACGGACGCCGTCCGTACTTCACACCTGGTTGTCCGGACTCTCCGACGACTGGATACTGCCCAATGAAGGCCACGACACCTTCAGCCCCTTTGATGTCGTCGGCCATCTCATCCACGGTGAGAAAACAGACTGGATGGTGCGGATCGGCATTCTGCTTTCGGAAGAAGATCCCTCTACACGAACCTTCGCGCCTTTTGACCGGTTTGCCCAATTTCGCGAAAGCCAGGGCAAAACCATGGATCAATTGCTGGACGAATTCAACACTCTGAGAGCGCATAATCTCGATCGCCTGCGCATCCTGCCTTTGCCCGGTCCTGTCCTGGATGCCAGCGCCAACCATCCCGCTTTGGGCCGCGTCACCCTGCGCCAGCTCCTGGCGACATGGACCGTGCACGACCTTGGCCACCTCGCCCAGATCGCCAGGGTCATGTCCCGCCAGTACAAGTCGGAAGTGGGGCCCTGGATGGAATATCTGCCCATCCTTACCCGCTGAACCGTGCCTGCACCTCTGACTACCATTCTGTGCCGGATCCGTTGTACCTCCGGTCCCCAGAGCGTTTACCACTTCCTGGCCCATGCCAAAGGCCGTGCCGCCTTTTGGGCGGAATCTGCGCCCGAAGAAGAAGGCTTCCTCCATTTCCGCTTTCCCAACGGCCAGACATACATCGGTCGCATCCTTGAAAAATCGCCCGACACCTTGTTTCGCATCCTCTATTTCGATACGCCGATGACCTTCAGGCTTCAACCCGATGGCACCGGTGGTACCATCGTGACCGTGACGCACGAGGACATTCCCGAAGCGGATTATGCGGAAGTACGGGCCGGGTGGGTGTCGGTGCTTCTGGCCCTCAAAGCCGCTGTGGATTTTGGCGTGGATCTCCGCAATCACCATCCGGAGCGGCACTGGGACACCGGATTTGTGGACAACTGACCGTGCCGGTCAGCGATGACTCCGCTCGAGGCGGGCGGCTTTGTCGAGGAAGGGCTGCCCTTCCTCCGGACGGCCGCTGTCTCGCAACGCTGCGCCCAGCATTTTGAGAACACGGATATTGTCGGGTTCATAGGTCATGGCCTCCCTGAAGGCGGCAATCGCTTCCACAAATTGCCCTGTTTGGGCCAGAATGGCACCGAGGTTGGTCCAGGCATCCACAAAACGAGGATCGGCTTCCGTGGCTTTCCGGTAAACCTCGAGCGCCTTGTCCAACTGTCCCCGTTCGGCATATATGATCCCCATGTTACTCCAGGCAATGGCAGCGCCGGGGTTCAGGGAGGTGGCCTGCTCGTAACCGGCCATGGCCCGTTCGCGGTCTCCAAGCCGGTAGGCATACAACCCGGCCGTACTGAATGCTTCCCAATACACAGGGTGTCTGCGGGTCACCGTATCAAGATCCCGCAAGGCCTCCTGCAAAAGCGCCTGGCGCTCCGGGCCCTGTGGCAGTTCGGCGGCTGCCTTTCCCGTCTCAAGGGCGTAGTGATAACGCAATTTGACACTCTCCGGCGAGCGGGCAATGTCGGTCCGGTATAGGGTATGGCTGTCCTTCCAGGCAGGCAGACGCCAAATGGTCAACAAACTGCCCAGGCCGACAGCCATCAGTACACCCCAGGAGACAGGATGCCTCCGCCAGGCCCCGAATTGAAGGTCCCGCCCGCCGGTGAGCAGATAAGCTACCGCCAGAGCGAACCCGGCACTCGGCAAAAACAGCAAACGCTCACCGTAGGACGTGCCGATCAGGAAAAACAGGTTGGCAGCCAGGCTAAAGGTGGCGCCCATCCACAACAGACCGAATACGAGCTCCCTGCGGGTGTGGCGGAAACGAATGGCTGCAGCCACGAGGACCAACAGGGCCAGCAGGCTGCCCCATACTCCCGGTGCACCCCATCCCGTCAACGGAATTTGGTTCCATCCCTTGTCGGACACGAGGGGCCACGGCCATATCAGTATGCGCATGTATTCGCCGATATGGCGGATGGCCGAGGCCAAAGCTGTGCCGGAATCCGGTGCTCCGGCAAGTACATTGTCCACTACAGAAATGGCATCAATGGCTTTGACATCGCCAAGCACGATTTGCCGAAGCAAGAGGAAAGCAGCGGCAGGTAAAAGCAAAACGGCGCTTTGGAGCCACATCTTCCTTTCCGCCTGGCCACGAAAAGCCCAGGGACTGAGCGGGAAGAGCGGAAGGAAAGTGATGGCACTCTCTTTGGACAGGAGCGCCAGGAAAAAGGAGGTGGCTGCGCCGGCCAACGCCAGTTTCCTCCTCTTCCCTTCCAGTGACCGCCGCCAGCATTCCCAGGCGAGAAGTAGAAAAAAGGCCGCCAACAACTCGTCCCGGCTCTTGATGTTGGCCACGACTTCGGTATGAACCGGATGGGCGGCAAACAACAGGGCAGCGACCAGCACCGTGTACCGGTTGCCTGTCCACCGGTACAGCCCGTAGCCAAACAGGAAACAGACCATGGCATACAGCCCGGTGTTGACCAGATGCCCAAGCCAGGGTTTGTCTCCGACCAGTGCCCATTCGGCCGCAAACATGATCAGCGACAAGGGTCGGTACAGCTCACCCTCTCCCCCCCAGTACCCCCAGCGGTAATGGTGGGTCAGATGCAGGGGAATGCCTTCCCATCCCTTTCGCGTCACCCAATTGTCCACGATGACGGAATAATCATCCAGGCACCAATGATGACCGATGGCGGGGAGATAAAGCAGGAATCCCCACACAGCGGGCAGGGCCAGCCACCACAAGGTGGGGGTCGGTGTTGCCTTCCGCGCTTGCTTCTTTATGTGGCGGGTTCGAGCGCCCATTCGTCCTTGCCTTTGTAAATGAGGCGCCATACGGCGGGATTGCCCCGTTGGTCGCGCATGGTGAAGGCCGGTTGGCCGTCCTTTTGCCAGGTAATACCCGTCAGACTTTGCTCGGGAAACTGTTCGGACAGCAGGGTGCGAAATTGACGGCTCTCCGGTACCACGACCTCCATCGTGTACGTTCCGGGCGTGCCCGGGAACGCCCCCAGGCAGAAAACGGCGCGGGTCAGTGGAAGGGGGTACGGAATTCCGGCCACTTCGTGGTCTTGGCCATTGCGACGATCCACCAGAAGGAAGGAGGAACCGCCCTGCCTGTTGATTTTGACCACGTGGCAATCAGGCCCGGGCAGGTCGCCCAGGTATTGGTAAAAGCGGTAATCCGGACCTGGTGTCCGATCGTGGTTGAATTGCCGCACTTTGCCGTTGGCCATCCGCAACCGGAGAAATTTCGATGTCACCTCCACGTGCTCGGGGCCGGACAAGGTATGGGAAACGCGGTCCAGACAAGGATAGAAGCCAGAAAAATCCGCTCTGTTGTAATGATCCAGACAAGCGGCATAGGCCAATCCCTTACCGGATTGCCAGGGCTGCAGTCCGCCGCCGAAAGCCCATCCCTGCCTGCCGTCACGCATCCGGATGTGGTACCAGGGGGCCGTTACCGGTTTGCCTCTCAGAGTGACGGTCTCGCGGAGATCGGATTCCTCGCCCGTCCATTGAACGGCCTCACCTTCCCGGAGGGCATGGACCACCTCGCCATCAGGATCGGGGGTGGCGCGGACGCGCAAATGGTCCACGGAAGCGGTGAGGACAATGACCTCTTCGACAGCCGCTTCCGGCTTCGCCGGCGCGCCGACCGGTGCGACTTCCTTATTTTTGCAGCCGCCCCACAGCAATGCCAGGCATATGACCCAACGCCCAAAGACCATAAACAATCCGCCTTTATCGTTTTGACAAAGGTATATCATTCACCCCGGTATGGGTAAGTACCTTCTTTTGTCCTCTTTGATCCTGCCTTGGCTGGTAGCCCGCGCCCCCGAAGCCTCGTTTTCGGTGCAGGAGCAATACGTCCTTGATTACAGGGCACTGGCCGTACAGGAAATGGAAAGAACCGGCGTACCCGCTTCCATCAAGCTGGCCCAGGCCATCCTGGAATCCAACGCCGGCCGCAGCGAACTTGCACTCAGAGCCCGCAACCACTTCGGTATCAAGTGCGGCGCTTCGTGGGACGGTCCGGTCTTCCACCTGGACGACGATGAGCACGATGTCCGGGGACAACGCATCCCTTCCTGCTTTCGCGCCTACCGCCATGTGGCCGATTCCTATGCCGATCACTCCGATTTCCTCCGCCAGCCGGAAAAGGAAGGAAGGTACGGATTTCTCTTTCGCCTGCCTCCGACCGATTATCGCGGGTGGGCCAATGGTCTGCAGAAAGCCGGCTATGCCACCAATAAGCAGTATGCCCGGCAACTGATCGACATCATCGAGCGCTTCCGGCTCGACCAATACGATGTCCTGGGTGCCGACGCCTCGGACAGGCTCGCCGGGATTGGACGGATCAACGATGTACGGCTTGCTTTTGCACGACCTGCGGAAACGATCGATGATATTGCCGAACGAACCGGAGTGTCTGCCAGCCGGCTGATCAGTTACAACGATCAGATATACAAGCCTGACCAGGTCCTGGATGAAAACGCCCTGGTTTACCTGCAACCCAAAAGATCCTTTTTCAGGGGCAAGCAGCGGTGGCATAAGGTGAAACCCGGTGAGACCCTGTCCGCTATTGCCCAGGCCTACGGAATCCGCACCGACAAGCTGAGGTCCAAAAACCGGATCCCCGGCGGTCACGAACCGCTCCCCGGCGAACGAATCAAGCTTCGCTGGAAAGTATCGCGCCGGCAGGCTCCCCGAACGATACCTGCCGGACCTGTTCCGGAAGCGGTCCCCTCTTCCGGCCCGATGACAGCGCCTTCTCCGTCCACAATGCCTGTCACTCCCCCTGTTGTACGCCCTACCGATGCCGCCCTTGCCGACCCGGGTCCTCCTCCCGTACCTGTCAGCGAAAAATGGCATACCGTGGCCCCCGGAGAAACGCTCTGGCGGATCGCCAAGCAATACGGCGTCACCATCAGCCAGATCCGGACCTGGAATGCTCTTCCCTCGGATCACATCAGGACCGGACAACGACTTCGCATCCGCTAAATGTCATTCATGAGTACCATTACACGCCTTTTCATCGCTTTGCTCTTCCTGTTCATCGTAATCCTGCCCGGTTTGGGGCAATCCTATGCCTTTGGATTGAAAGGCGGCCCCTCTCTCGGATTTCAGCGATGGGGCGAGGGCAACCGGCAAGTCCTGTGGGCCCATCATGTGGCCGGATTTATCGAGTCCCACTCTGAAGAAGGCGGCGGAAGCATGTATGCCCAACTCGGCTACCACGTGAGAGGCAGTGCCATCCGCTTCCAGGCCATCAGTTGGGGCAGCAACAATTTTCTGGGTCAGCGGACAGATGAATTCCGGTTCAACAACGCCTCGCTCCAGGTCGGCTTCAAAAGCCGGGCTTTGCAACCCAGGTCGGTCCTGTATTATTTTTTCGGGTTGAGAGGCGAGTACACCCTCAGTACCAACTTGTCCGATTACAACGATTTTGTCGCCAACGGTCTCTACTACCCCGTGGATACATACGTACGCAAATTCAATTACGGGATCAGCATCGGAGGCGGCTGGGAATTCCCCTTTGGTGAACTGGTAGCCGGCATCATCGAGCTATCGTTTCACCCTGATTTCAGCCGCCAGTACGACTCGCCTCCGATCCCGAATGTCATTGACCCTTTCTTTCCGGGTACGACGAGGACCATACCCGACCGGCGCATCACCAACTATTCGGCCGAGCTCTCTCTGGGTATCCGGTTTCTGCGCAAAATCGAGTACATCGACTGATCGGTCACCGGTTGGGGAAGGCCCGAATAGACGGCCCGGAACCACCTTGTTGGCGGCCCCGGGCCGGATCTTTGAGCCAAAGTCTTGTGACCTGCTCGTTTATGGCATTGGAGACACCAGCGCTTACTGGAGAACGAGTTGTTTCTCCTCTACCATCTTGCGGATATTGATGAGGGCATAGCGCATGCGTCCCAGCGCGGTATTGATGCTCACCCGGGTGAGTTGCGCGATTTCCTTGAAGCTCATGTCGGCATAGTGGCGCAGGATGACCACTTCGCGCTGCTCTTCGGGAAGGAGATTGACCAGGGTGCGGATGCGATCGTGGGTCTGGCTGCGCATGATGGATTCTTCGGCATTGAGATCGGGTTGCTGCAGCACGTCGAAGATATCGAAGTCTTCGGTGGGAGATACGATGGGCCTGCGCTTGCCCCGGCGGAAGTAATCGACGCAGAGATTGTAGGAAATCCGCATGGCCCATTGCAGGAACTTGCCTTCATGGTTGTACTTGCCTTTGCGGAGGGTGTCGATGATACGGATGAATACCTCCTGGAAGATGTCGTCCGCCAGGGTGCGATCCTTGGTGAACAAGTAGATGGAGGTGTAAATCTTGTTTTTGTGACGCTCGAGAAGAATTTCGAACGCTTTCTCTTCACCTTTGAGATAGAGCGCAATAAGCTCCTGATCATTAAGCAGCGAAACTTGCATAACTACACGATGATTAGCCTGAAAAGAGGATGTCAGTGTAGAAGTTTCCGCGCTATAAGCAATCTTTTAAGGTTGAAGATGGAACTGTTGACCAACCAAAAGTAGATACATTCTTCGGCTTGGTCAACGGCAACCCGGATTTTTAGGAAATTTTAACATTTCGATGACATCCGGAAGCCACCCGAATGCCCGGCCCGTGTGCCTGCCCGGGATTTCGTAACATTGCCTCAAAATGCGGTAAACATGGCGGCAAAGTCCGTGCGCAATTCCGGCACCAAGGGATCTCCCCGGCCAAAGACCAAGCCCTCCGGCCCCGCTTTTGTCTGGAAAACCGGCTTTTTCCAACGGCATTGGCCGGCAATGCTGATCCTCGCCGCCCTGTCGGCCGTCCCTTATCTCCCTTCGCTGCAATACGGCTACGTACTGGACGACCAGATCGTGATCGTCGGCAACAAATTCACCCAGAAAGGGCTGTCGGGCATCGGGGACATCCTGACCACAGAGAGCATGACGGGCTATTTCGGAGAGCAGAAAGACCTGGTAGCCGGAGCAAGGTACCGCCCCCTTTCCATTGTGACCTTCGCTGTTGAACAGGCGTTGATGCCCGGCAAACCCTTTATCGGCCACCTCGGCAACATCCTGTTTTACGCCTTTACCTGTCTGTTGCTTTACCGCATTCTGCTCCTGCTTTTCCCGTTGAGTGAAACCCAGAAGTGGTGGTGGAACATTCCGTTCCTGACGGCCGTATTCTATGCCCTGCATCCCCTCCACACGGAAGTTGTCGCCAATATCAAAGGGCGCGACGAGATCATGACCTTCCTGGGGGCTCTGGGTGCCATCTGGCTGACCCTGAGATGGTTGGCCGACCGCAAACCCGTATGGCTGATCCTGTCGGGAGTGAGCTTTTTTCTTGGTTTGCTCTCCAAGGAAAATGCCATCACCTTCCTCGCCGTCATTCCTGCCATCCTCTATTTCTTTACCAAGGCCCGCGCCCGCGATTATTGGCCGGTCATGGCGCCTGTATTGGCCGCCACCTTCCTCTATCTGATCATCCGGTACAATGTCATCGGCTATTTTCTTTCCTCCGGCAAGGAGATCACCGACCTGATGAACAACCCCTTCGTGGAGATGGATGGCGGAGAAAAACTGGCCACCATTCTATACACGCTGGGACTGTATCTCAAGCTGATGGTCTTTCCCCATCCGCTGACCCACGACTACTATCCCTATGCCATTCCCATCATGACCTGGACGGACTGGAAGGTATGGGTCAGTCTGCTGGCTTACGCAGGTCTCGGCGTGGTGTTCTTGCGGGGATACCGCAAAAAAACGGTACCAGCTTTTGCCGTGTTGTTTTACCTGGCCACCCTTTCGATCGTGTCCAACCTGTTCTTTCCGGTGGGCACGTTTATGAACGAGCGCTTCATATTCATCTCCTCGCTGGCGTGGGTCCTGGTTCTGGCCTGGTTGTTGGTCGAAATGCTGCCCGTCTGGCTGCCCCGGACCGCCGGACTGACCACCGGAATGGTCCTTGCGGCGGCGATCGTGGCCGGCTATGGCTTTCGCACCTGGACGCGCGTACCCGTCTGGGAAGATGCCCTCACCCTCAACCGGGCTGCGATCAAGGTGTCCCCCAACAGCGCCCGGGCCAACACCTTCATGACCACGGCCCTCTTTCAGAAATACAAGGAAGAAACCGACCCGCAGGTCCAGCAGGAAATGCTCAACGAAATGGGGGGCTACATACGCCGTGCCATTGACATCTATCCCGCTTATTACAGTGGCCTGCAGATGTATGTCGGCGTCATCGCGGAGGAATACCGGTATGACAAAGACCTTGACAAACTGCTCGCCGGATTCCGAAGGGTCTTCGAGTATCGGGAAAACATGCCTTTCATCGACGAGTACCTCGATTATCTGGAAGGGCAACCCGCCCTTTATCCGAGACTCGCGGAGTTCTATTATGACGTGGGCTACCGGGTATTCTGGCAATCCCGCCGAAAGAAAGCCTATGCCATCAAGTATCTGGAGCGCGGCGGAAAGGTCATGCCTTCGGATCCCCGATTTACCCAAGCCCTGCAAGAAGTCAACCGCGGCTGATCCGGATGACCGCCGCCCTGCAGAACCGTCCTGTCTTAACGCCGGTAAGCCTTAAGTGACCATCATGATCCCCTTTGAAGCGCATACGCTCCGCAACGGACTCCGTGTCATAGCCCATCAGGACCCTTCCACCCCCATCGCCGCCGTCAACGTCCTCTACCGGGCCGGCTCCCGGGTAGAGCAACCCGACCGGACCGGAATGGCCCATTTGTTCGAGCACCTGATGTTCAGCGGTTCGGCCCATGTTGAGGATTTCGACGATGCCATCCAGCATGCCGGAGGAGACTCCAACGCTTTTACCAACGCCGATATCACCAATTTCTACGATTTGCTGCCGGTGGACAACCTCGAGACCGCTCTGTGGCTGGAATCGGATCGCATGCTGGGCCTTCGTCTTGAGCAGGAGGATGTGGATGTACAGAAAAAAGTGGTCATCGAAGAATTCAAGGAGACCTGCCTGGACCAACCCTTTGGCAACCTCTGGCACCTCATGGCCGGCATGGTGTACCAAAATCATCCTTACCGTTGGCCGACCATCGGGTTGGTACCCGAACATATAGCCGGCGTGACCCTGAAAGAACTCCATAGGCATTTCCATACCTGGTATCGACCAAACAATGCCATTCTCTCCATCGCGGCCGACATGGACCCCCAGAAAATACTGCGGCTGGCAGAGAAGTGGTTTGGGGACATCCCTTCGGGGACCGTTCCCCCCTGGCCGGAAGCGGTAGATCCGCCCCAAAACACCAGAAAGGAAATTACCGAACGCCAGAATGTCCCGGTGGAAGCGATCTATCTGGGATTCCTGTGCCCCGCCCGAAACGACCCGCGGTTCTATACCGCCGATCTGCTCACCGACATCCTGTCCAACGGACCCAGCTCGAGGCTTTATCGCCGTCTGGTCATGGAAAAGGAGCTTTTCTCCCATGTAGACTGTTACCTCACGGGCTCCCTGGATCCCGGTGTGCTGATGATCGAGGGAAAACCCTCACCGGGCATTTCCCTGGAACAGGCCGAAGCCGCCATTTGGTCCGAGCTCGAAGACATTGCGACCCATCGGCCTTCGGATCGGGAGGTTGAAAAATTCCTCAACAAGAATGAAGCCGCTATTGCTTTCTCTCAGGTATCGGTCATTCACAAAGCCATGAACCTCGGTTTTTTTGACCTGTTGGGCGATCCCGACCTCATCAATCAGGAAACGGCGCTATACAGGACCGTTACCGCCGGCGACATCCGGCAACTCGCCGCCGACACATTCCGACCCACCACGTCGAACGTCGTTTATTACCGGAGGGAATGACGGTTTTTTGTCACATTTCGTCGAAAAGTAATGTCGGCTGGCTGACAAATGCGCCCGCCATCCGGCCCGGTCTGGGGATTTCTCTACTTTTACATCAAATCTAACATTTATTTCTGCTTTATGAAAAAAGGATTACTTTTCATCGCATTGATTTGTGGCACTTTCCTGGCAAACGCCCAGGTGAATGTCGTGTATTTCGAGGATTTTTCCAACGGGATGCCTTCGGAATACAACATCGTGGACAAGGACGGGAAAACGCCTCACGCCAATCTCGGCTGGCCCGCCAATACCGCCTGGCGCGTCGTGAACGAAGCAGCGCGCTCCATCTCCTGGTACAATCCGATTGGCGCCTCCGACGACTGGATGATCACGGGTGCCATTGACATTCCCGTAGCATCCGATGTCGCCAACAAAACCCTCCTTTATTGGTTTGGCCTCGCCGTGGATCCGCAGTTCCCGGATGGCTACGAAGTGTATGTCGGTACCGCCGGCAATGCCCCGGAGGATTTTACGGACAAAGTCTTCAGCATTGTGGCCGAAAATTCCTCAACCGGACTCTACCGGGCCGTGGACATCAGCGCTTACGAAGGACAGACCGTCTATGTCGCATTTCGCAATAATTCCAATGACAAATTTGTCCTGATCATCGACGATATCATGATCGCTGAGACGGCGCCCAATGATGCCAGCGCCCTCCGCGTGACCAACAAAGGTTATTTGCCGGAAGGAACTACCAGTTTCTCCATGGAGGTATCCAACGTGGGTTCTACGCCCATAACCCAACTCACTATGCATTACACGGTGGACGGAGGTACCGAGGAAACCGCCGAAATTACCGGCCTCAACATCGCTCCACTGGGGAAAGCCGTCATTACACACCCCACGCCTTTCATAGCCGCCTCCGGCATCCACGAAGTGGATCTGTGGGTCAGCCTTCCCAATGGGGCCGATGATGCCGATCCGGGAAACAATGCCACTTCCCTCCAATTTTCGTTTTTTGACCCGGCCAATACCGTACCCCGTCGCACCATTGTGGAAGGGTATTCTTCATCTACCTGCGCTCCTTGCGCTCCGGCCAATACCGCTTTCCATACCTTGTACAACAGCCTGCCGGTCGAAAATCGTCCGATCTCCATCAAACTGCAACAGTACTTCCCCGGTACCGGTGATCCTTACACCACACTGGAGACTGTTTACCGTTGTATCGACTACTACGGAGTGACTGGCATACCTGACTCCCGGATCGACGGCGACTTCTGGAGCGGCCTCACCGGCGACATCAATGCCACCATCCTGACCAATGCCCGCAACCGTCCGGCCCTGGCCACCTTCGACCTCAAATATGCCCTAGACACGGCCGCTCATTCCGTGACCATCACCGGCACGGTAACGCCGGCTGTCGACCTTCTCGATGGCACGCGTCTTATCCTGGCCATCAAGGAAACGCAAACGACCAAAAACGTCAAAACCAACGGGGAAACCATCTTCCGGAACGTGTTGAAGAAAATCGTGAACGGCATCAACGGTATCGACATGTCCGGTGTCCTGGCCGGAGAGGCCTTCCCCATTGATGTGACCTACACGTTCCCCGGCGACTACCGTCTGCCTTCCAACGGAACGGCCGCACAGATCATCGATCTCGAGACCGAACATTCCGTGGAGAATTTTGCCAACCTGCGGGTGACCGGATGGGTGGAATTCCCGCGTGACCGCTACATTCTTAACGCTGCAGAAGCAGAAGAAGCAACGGTGGGTGTCCAAACCCCAACGTCGCTGGAAGCCTTCCAGGTATTCCCCAATCCCGCTATCCGGGAGGCCTTCCTGGACATCCGGCTGACCGAAGCCCTGGACAACCAGATCGTGCTTTTCGATGCCCATGGTCAAGTGGTGAGAACGGTATTCCAGGGTGTTCTTCCCGCCGGTGACACCCGGATTCCGGTATCCATTGGCGACCTTGCCGCCGGTACGTACTTCCTGCACCTGCGCTCGGCTCAGGGCCTGACGATCCGCAACCTCAACGTAGTTCGCTGATTGGAAACACCTTGATGCTCCCAGCGCTTAAGAAAGGGCCTTCCTCACGGGAGGCCCTTTTTATTGGTGGTTACCGGGGAGAAATTCGCAGGCTCAACCTATGGCTCCGCCTGGGACGAACGATGGCTCCAGTACAGGACATGATCAATCTGATCCCGATCCAGGAGGCCTGAGACGCTCCCATCGGCCGCCAAAACCAGGATGACGGCACGAGGATCTGTCTGAAACAAAGGAAAGGCCTCCGTAAGGGCTGCCTCCTCGGGCATTTTGAGAATAAAAGGCCGTGTGAAATGAGCCACCGGAGTGTGAGTATGTCCCTGTTCACGGGCCCGAATCAGATCTGCTGCTGTCACATAACCATCGGGATGGGCGGAATCCTCACCCACCATGAAATTGACTTCCAGTCCGCCCAGCATTTTCTGCAATACCTGACCGGCAGGTTCATGCGGATGGATAAGGGTGTACAGTCTCCGGGTGACATCTCGGACGTTGAAACGCCGGTAACGGGCATCCGCCAGTACCATTTTGTATTCCTGGGTGGCCATCAGATAAATGAAAACCCCGATCAATCCGATAAAGAGCTCCTGACGCCAGAAAGCCCAGATAACGAATCCCACGGCGAGTATCCGGCCGACGATGGAAGCCCAGCGGGTGGCGGTGAGACGCCCGTAGCGCATGGCGAGCAGCGCCCTCAATACGCGGCCTCCATCCATAGGAAAAGCCGGGATCATGTTGAAAAACACCAGCCAGACATTCATCCACAGCAACAAGGGAAGGAAGTTGGGCAGACGGAAAATGGCACTTTCCGTATCGCCGGTGATGGTCATCCCTCCGTTGCCGCGCAACCAGGCCAGAATCCCCAATAGGATAGCAATGACGACATTGACCAAAGGTCCTGCCAGCGCCACCACCAATTCCTGGGCCGGCTTGTCAGGAATCCTGTCGAGCCTGGCTACCCCCCCGATCGGGCTGAGTATGATATCCCGCGTCCGGACGCCATACCGACGGGCAGCAAGGGCATGGCCAAACTCATGCATGACCACACAAACAAACAGACTACCGACGAGCAGGGCGAGTACCCCTATCGCCGCCATGTCCATGCCTGCCCGCATACCGACATACCATACCCATACCAAAAGCAGGGCAAAAGACCAATGCAGGCGCACCGGGATGCCTTTGAAAGTGAAGAGTAATATGGAGCCTCGTCCGTTCATATGTTGCATTCAGCCGCCCGGAGCGGGTCAGCGGTTGGCCATGGTCGGATAGGCCCCCCGAACCCGGGGGTTGGTTGGTGCGTTCCCACGGGTGTGCCTGTCACAGCACTCCCACATAGGGTTGACCGGAAAGAATGCTTCGGGAAATGACGAGGCGCTGCACTTCCGATGTGCCTTCGTAAATCTGGGTGATTTTGGCATCCCGGAGGAGCCGTTCCACATGGTATTCCTTGACATATCCATATCCTCCGTGGATCTGGACGGCCTCAACAGTCGCTTTCATCGCCGTTTCGGAGGCAAATACCTTGGCCATGGCGCTGGCGGTAGCATAATCTTTGCCCTGGTCCTTGAGCCAGGCGGAACGGTAAACCAAAAGACGGGCTGCTTCAATCTCTGTAGCCATGTCCGCCAACTTGAAAGCGATGGCCTGATGCTGGCTGATCGGCTTGCCGAATGCCTGCCTTTCTTTGGAATAAGCGAGGGCAAGCTCATAAGCTCCGCCCGCGATGCCCAGCGCCTGCGACGCAATCCCGATCCGGCCACCATTGAGGACCTTCATGGCAAACTTGAAACCGAATCCGTCTTCGCCGATGCGGTTTTCTTTGGGCACGCGCACATCCGTGTACATGATGGTATGGGTGTCCGAAGCCCGGATGCCGAGTTTGTCTTCTTTGGCGCCGATCACGACACCCGGCCAGGACGTCTCCACAATGAATACGTTGATGCCGTGGTGTCCTTTCTCCGGATTGGTCTGGGCAATAACCAGGTGCACCTGGGAAGAGCCCCCGTTGGTAATCCAGTTCTTGGTGCCGTTGAGCAGATAATGATCGCCCATATCTACGGCTGTTGTCCTCTGGCTGGTGGCATCACTGCCGGCTTCCGGCTCGGAAAGACAGAATGCCCCAATCCATTCTCCGGTAGCCAGACGTGTCAGGTATTTCTGTTTCTGTTCCTCGGTGCCGTAGGTCTCCAGTCCCCAGCAAACAAGGCTGTTGTTGACCGAAACTATTACTGAACTGGAGCTGTCCACTTTGGAGAGTTCCTCCATGGCCAGCACGTAGGAAATGGTATCCATCCCTCCACCTCCATACCGTGGATCCACCATCATGCCCATGAATCCCAGTTCCGCCATTTTGCGCACTTCCTCAGCGGGGTAGCGCATTTCACGGTCTCTTTCGATCACACCGGGCAAAAGATCTTTCTGGGCGAATTCCCTTGCGGCATCACGTACTGCCAACTGCTCTTCGGTCAAGCTGAAAATCATGCGAATATCATTTGATCATGCCGGCCGTGACGCCGGACAGGGGCCTAAAGATACCAACCGGCTGCAAGTTAGGGGCCAACCTTTGCCTGAAAAACGGATTTTGACCCAAAGCGTTACCCGTATCTTCCGATCACCTCTTCGAGCAGAGACCGGAAAGCGGCAAACCGGCCTTCATAGCGCTGGCGGTGAGCCGCCTGCAGATCGGGGGCAAATACCTCCTGGTATCTGTGGAGGGTTTCCATATCCCGGCAGCGGTACTGCACGGCATAGGTGGTGTGGTCTTCTTGCCCGTCGATCAAGCGGAACAATTCCCCGGACAGAAAACAACCCGTGGCGAGTACATCAGGTATATGGGTGGCCTGCATCCAGTCCAGCCAGTCGGCTTCCACCGTCCGGTCGATTTGTACGGTCACGTTGTAAAGCAGCATTTTCAGGGTTATTGGACTTTGTCGCCCCGCAAACGACGAAACTTTTTGCGGGCCTCCACAGCGAAGGTGCTGTTGGAGTAATCGGTAAAGAGCTTTTCATAAAACGCCATGGCCCTTTCCGGCTGGGCCAGGGGGCCGGCATGGAGGTCACCCAAAAGGTAAAGGGCATTGTCGGCCCGGATCTCTTCCGGAAATTCATCCACAATCCGCTGCAGGACCACGGCTGCTTTGTCGAAATGGCGCTCCTTGCTGTAAATCCGGCCCTTGAGATAAAGGACATCATCCACCAGTGTATGACCGGGAAATTTTTGGTTGAGAGAATCCAGGACCAGCAGAGCATCCGCATGGCGGTTCTGGAACACCAGTAATTCGGCTCGGGCATACAGTGCCATGGCTTCCAGGGTGGTATCCAGCCCCAGGTTGTCCATGATGAACACCGACAGGTCGAGGGCATCGTTGGCGATCAACTTGGAGGTGGAAGCCTTGAGCACATCAAACTGGGCCTGTGCCCATTCAAAATCCTCATTGAAATAAGAGAGCCGGGCATTCCGGAATCTGGCTTCATGCCCCAGTGGATCATCTTTGTACAGTTTGTCCACCTGGGAGTACAACAGGGTAGCATCCCAGATATTCCCCCGGATGAGGTAATAATCTCCGAGTTGCAGTTTGGCCCTGGATTGATTGTCGCGGTCCAGCCCCGGCATATGGGCTACTTCTTCGAGAATCCGGATCGCCTGGTCGATGTTTTGGAGATGGAGGGCCTGAAGCTCGGCCATTTCGATCATCAGTGAGGCGGTGGATGGGTTGCGGCCGTTCTCTTCCAGAAACTGCAGATACTCCGCTTCGAGAGACAACAGTCCTTCTTCGGAATAGGGGCCTGCCTCAATGAGGTGCTGTCTGCGGGCAAACAAGGAGGATCTCTTGGCCTCAAAGTAGAAGGGGGAGCCGGGACCCCGTTCTTCGATCAGGTACCGAAAGGCTTCCACAGCGGCTTCATAGTCGCCCTCCACCAGGGCTACCTGGCCGAGATTGAATACCCGCATGCCATTCTCACCGAGTTTTTGGTCCAAGGCGCGGGTTTGGCGCAGGGCATTGCGGTAATCTTTCTGTTGGATGAAGGTCCATGTCAGGAGTTCGATCAAGGCGACATCGTCCTCGGGATGTACCGCTATGGCCTCGAAAAGCTGCGCCAACAATTCCTCGTACCGGTCCTCCGGCAGGAAGCGCTGGATCAGCATCTGAATGGTATTCTGCCGCCGCGGATCTGCCCGCAAGGTGATCAGGTACTGTTCGATCATCTGCGGGTAGTCGCCCGATTGCCTGTAGAGATCCCCGAGGTTGTAGGAGAACACATAGGGATCCTTCAACAGTTTGGCGCCTTTTTCATAAGTCTCGGCCGCCAGGGTATAGTTCATGTCCCTGAGGAAGGCATTGGCCAGCTTGATGATTTGCAGGCGGTCGGCCGGCATTTCTTTCAGGGCATTGGCATATTCCTTTTCGGCTTCGGCTGTTTTCTCCTGTTGACGCAACAGATCGCCCAGCGTGACATAATGCTGGACGGCTTTGGGATTTTTACGGAGTTCCTTGCGCAAGGCGGATTCGGCCTCGGCATGACTTTTCAGCTCAACCAGGCATTCGATGTACCGGTCGAAATATTGGTCCACGCCGGGCTGCTCGGTATGCAGTTTCTGGTAAACCTGAGCGGCTTTTTCGTATTCGCCATTCTGAAAATACTGTTCCGCCAGCCGGGATTCTTGAGCGCCGATCCGAAGGACCGGCAACATGAACAACAGTAAAAGGAAGAAACGCTGGATCATGGAGCAGGAGATAAGAGGCAGCGTCCCACCCGACAAGGGCCTGATGGTGCGCCATACCGGCAGGATTCAGAACGTCCGAAAGCGACAAAAGTTATGCCGCGCCCTGCTTGCCGGCTACTTCAGGACAAATTTCACGGGGAGATTGAACTGGACGCGGACCGGTTTGCCGCGTTGCTTGCCGGGAGTCCAACGGGACGGCAAATCGTTCATTTTCCGGACCACCCTGACGGTCTCGTCTCCCGTACCGCCTCCGATATCCCGCACCAGGCGTATGTCTGTGACGGAGCCGTCCTTTTCCACCACAAAAGACACGACAACGGTTCCCTCCACCCCGTTTTCGCGGGCCTCAGGCGGATAGGAAATGTTGGCGTATACAAATTCCAACAGCTTGGAGCGGGCGCATTCCTCCTTTTCCTTTTTAGTGGGCAGTTCTTCACAACCCGGGAAACGAGGCATGTCCTCAGCGATGACAAAGATTTCCTCCTCTTTGGGAGGGGGTGGCGGTGGTGGGGGTGGAGTCTTGGGTCCGGGAGCGGCAGGTGGAGGGGCGATGACCTCGGTTTGCCGCTCGATGCTCTGGTCCACAAACTCCGGCTGGTCTTCGGCTTCAAGGAGATCGTCCGGGACTTCCTGGATCACAGGTGGGGGCGGCGGGGGCGGTGGGGGTGGAGGCTCGGCCGAACGGGGAATCTCCACTTCGATGTCTTCACTGAAATCCATTGCGCCCTCGGGAATGCTGGTTGGCCGGCCTTCCTCTGACCAGTTGAGCGCCGCCAGAATCAAGACCAGGGAGGCCATAAGCCCGAACCGGAGGAATACACCTGACCAGCGAAATACATCCACCTCCGCGTATTTGTTCCTTCCGGCCAGGAGCGACCTCTGGCGGTCGTCCGCATGAAGGTGCCGCAGCCGGTGCCGATCCAGATGACGAAAATAGTAGCGGAAGCCCAGCACAAGGCCTGCACTCACCAGAATGACGGCTCCCAGGGCCAGAAGCAGGTTTTGGGTGGAAAAGAGGACTTCCATGACGCGGGGATGTTGAGACAATATTCAGCAGAAAGGCCGGACTGAAGAATGACCTGGGTCATCCCTGGCTGTGCGACGGGTTAACCGGAGGGATGATTCTGCACGGGTAAAAAAGAAGGGGCTGCAACGATCGTTGCAGCCCCTCCGGCCGGTGTAATGTCCGGTTTATTGCAATTTGAACTTCACCGGCAGGTTGAACTGCACCCGTACGGGTTTGCCGCGCTGCTTTCCGGGGGTCCATCTGAGGCTCTTTTTATTCATGAGCTCGACCACCCTGAGGGCTTCGTCACCACAGCCGGCTCCGATGTCCCGTACTATTTTGGCATCTTTGACCGCACCGTCTTTTTCAACGACGAAGGTCACAACGACAGTCCCCTCCACGCCGTTTTCCCGGGCAATGGGCGGATACTTGATGTTGGCGTAGATGAATTCCAGCATTTTCTTTTGGGCGCAGGCTTCCTTTTCTTTTTTGCTGGGCAAATCCTCACAGCCGGGAAACCGGGGCATGTCCTCGGCGATCACAAAGATCTCCTCTTCCTTGGGAGGAGGTGGGGGAGGTGGGGGAGGTGGTGCTGCAGGTCTTTCAGGCGCCTTGACCTCTTCTTCCTTGTCCAGAGACTGGTCCACGAATTCCGGCTGATCTTCTTCGATGAGTTCTTCGGGTACCTCTTCAATGACAGGAGGTGGCGGAGGTGGTGGCGGTGGTGGCGGTTCGGCGGTCCGCGGAGGTTCGATCTCGATATCCTCGCTCAGGTCAAGGGCCCCTTCGGGGATATACACATCCCGGGGGTAGGTCGTCCAGTTGAAGGCGAGCAGGATGAGAACCAGGGAAGCGAACAGGCTGAAGTTCAGGAAGGTGCCACTCCACCGAAACCCGTCTGCCTCCGGGTATTTGGCCCGGCTGGTCAGGAGGTCGGCACCTTGTATTTCGCCATGTTGCTCTTTGAGAGCGCGATGGTCATAGCTGTTCAGCCGCCGGCGAAAGTAGATGATCAGTCCTGCGATGATGGCCATCAGCAAAACCACGATAACTCCGATGGTGCCCGATTGAAATGCCAGTTCCATGTTTATCCACGTTTATGGGTGAACCGATAGCTCCACCATCCTGCCAGGATTCCGGCGCTATTGGCTGCAATATCGGAAATTTCGAAGATTCTGTCCCGGGTGAAGGCGGCCTGCAGGACTTCCATCAGAAGGCCGAAGAGAGCTGCAGACAGGGCGATTTTCAACAGGGAAAACTCCTTCAGGATTGCCATCGGGAACAGCAGCCACATCCAGACGCCATAAACGGCGAAATGTGCCCATTTGTCCAACGGAATTCCCAAAGGCCAGTCCACGACGGGCATCTTTTTGCCCGGCATGAGGGAAATCAGGGCGATGCCCCATCCCCAAATAACCCCCAAGTATCCGGAGATCCTTTGATGAAAGGATGCCGATCCGGCCACCTTTGGTGTATGGATCGCAAAAAAATCAGTGAACGAGCTTGCGGTAGGCATCGGCATCCAGGAGGGCATTCAGCTCCGATGGGTCGGAGAGCTCTACCTTGATGATCCAGCCCTGGTCGTAAGGCGATTCATTGATCAGTGCCGGGTTGTCGCCACCTTTCTCGTCCAGCGATTCATTGAAGGCAAGGATTTTACCACTGACGGGCATAAAGAGGTCGGAGGTTGTCTTGACCGCTTCCACCGTGCCAAAGACATCATCCCGTTTTAGGGATTCGCCGACGGTGTCCACTTCGACATAGACGATCTCCCCGAGTTCTGATTGGGCGAAATCGGTGATACCGATGGTCCCGGTGTTTCCCTCGACCAGGATCCACTCGTGTTCACGGGTATAGCGCAGATTGTCCGGAATTTGCATAAATCAGTAGGCTTGAAGGGTAAATGAGCGCCAAAAATAGGCGTTGACAGGCAAACGTGGTGATTTCGCGCCGGATAATTTTGACCGGTTTTTTCTTCTTCCCGGAAACGCCAGGTCGGTCAGGCCGGCGGAGTGGCCAGGTATTTCTTGATCCAGGCGGTGGTGACCGATTTGGGACGTTCCAGCGGCAGGCTCAGCGCTCTGCTCCAACAAAGGGCGGCAAGAACACCCATGGCCCGGCTGACCCCGAACAGCACGGTATAAAAGCTGTACTGGTCCATACCGTAATGGACGAGCAGAGCACCGGAATGGGCATCCACATTGGGCCAGGGATTGGATACCTTGCCCAGGGACTGCAGGATGGGCGGTACGATTTTGTAGATATTCCAAACCGTGTCCACGATCGGGGAATCTTTGATATAGCGCTCGGCAAAGTCACGCTGGGCCATAAACCGGGGATCCGGTTTGCGGAGGACAGCATGACCGTATCCCGGAATGACCTGACCGGCGGAAAGGGTGGACCGCACGTAGTCTTCGATTTGTTTTTCGCTGGGTTCGCGGGTTCCCAGGGCATCCATCATCTGGAAAATCCACTTGATCACCTCCTGATTGGCGAGACCGTGCAGCGGGCCTGCGAGCGCATTCATGCCGGCAGCGAAGCTCAGATAGGCATCGCTCAGGGTGGAACCTACGAGGTGGGTGGTGTGGGCTGAGGCGTTTCCGCCTTCGTGATCGGCGTGGATGGTCAGATAAAGCCGCATCAGGCTTTTGAAATCGGGATGCGAGATGCCCAGCATGTGGGCAAAATTGCCGGCCCAATCCAAAGAGATGTCCGGAGGAATATGATCTCCTTTAAAATAGGTACGGCGGTAGATATAGGCGGCAACCCGCGGCAGACGGGCCAACAGATTCATGGTATCCTCATAAGTGGCATCCCAGTATTCCGTCCGGTTCATGCCCTCGGCATAGCGACGGGCAAAAATGGAGGTCTGTTGCATGGCCATCACCGCTACGGTGAGTTGGGACATGGGGTGTGCCTCCACCGGCATGGCATCCAGGGTCTTGAAGACATAAGAAGGGACATTGCTGCGACGCGTCCATTGATCGGTGACCCACCGGACTTCCTCCCGCGTAGGCACTTCACCCACCAGCATCAACCAGAACAGGCCTTCGGGCAGGGGTTCGGCATCCCCGTCGGCTGTAGGCAACAGGCGGCTGAGTTCGGAGATGGCGTAACCGCGAAAACGGATGCCCTCTTCGGGATCGAGCGCGGAGGGTTCCCAGACCATGGATTTGATGCCCCGCATCCCGCCATACACCTGGCTGACCGTCACCTTGTCCACCTGGCGTTCCCCATGTTCGCGAAGGATCTCCTTGACCTCTGCACCGAGTGCAGTGGCTTTGTCAATGAATTTCTGCTTGAGCATATCCATGGCGGTGGCGCTTTTATCGGCTAACAATGAAACCTGGCCTTCGTTTGAAAACGCGGCAAATTTAGGAGGATTCGGTCATCTTTGTTCGGGAATCGCAAAATTACCTGAGGCTACCTTACCGGCGCCATTGTTCCTATGTACCTCATCCAGGACATATTGGTCAGCGAAGACGTGCTGAAAGCCCGTTTTGCCTGTGATGTGCCCTCCTGTAAGGGGGCTTGCTGCTGGGAGGGCGATTATGGCGCCCCCCTGGAACCGGAAGAAGTCGGGATTCTCGACGCCGAGTGGCCGGCCATTCGCCCCTACCTGAGTCCCGCCGGTGCTTCGGCCATCCTCCGGCAGGGCACTGCCGTTTCGTATCCCGATCTCGGGAAGGAAGGCACTCCGCTGGTTGATGGCGGACCCTGTGCCTACATGATCCTGGATGCCCGGGGGATCGCTTCCTGCGGCATCGAACGCGCCTGGTCGGAAGGCGCCACCCCGTTTCGCAAGCCCGTTTCCTGTCACCTCTATCCCATCCGCGTCGTCGATGGCGGACCCCAGGGACTGGACGGCCTCAATTATCACGAATGGTCGATTTGCCAAACGGCCTGTGCGCAGGGTGAACGCGAACAGATCCCGCTGGTCCGGTTTGCCCGGGAAGCTCTGGTGCGGCGGTTCGGAGAGGCCTTCTTCGAAGCCCTGGATGACGCGGCGGCCCGGTTCCATGCGGCGGATGGCGAGGAGGTGTAACCTTTGCGGTAGCGCCTCCGTATCCTGTATGGTTTGGTTGGATAATATCCCCAAACCCATTACCTTTGCATGGCTTTTTGAAAAAGGGACCACTTATCCATAAAATTATTTCGAATACAAAATCTTTGATAATTGTATTCTAATGGATGGCAGGGATTTGACTTCGGTCTTTCAAAAAGCTTTGTCAAACATCGCGTTTTTTCGAATATCTAAAAGTAGCGTTGACTTATGGGATTGATGAACACCATTCGCAAGAATCCCTCCATTCTGATCGTATCCATCGGACTGGCCATGGCCGGTTTCATCCTTATGGACATGCTGAACTCGGGCGGCCCCAACCCGGCCGGTCAGTTCACCCTGGGAGAGGTCAACGGAGAACAAATCGACTGGAAGATCTTCAGTGATACCGAAAACCGGCTGTACGGCAACTCCAACCCCGATGTACTCGGGCGCCGGGAAGTGCTGTGGAATTATTTCGTGGACCGCATCCTCATCAGCGATCTGGCCGACGATCTCGGCCTGGGTGTCGGCACGGCAGAAATGCAGGAACTCCAATTTGGCAACAACCTCAGCCCGGTCATCCAACGCAACTTTTCCGACCCGAATACCCGTCAGGTGGATCGCGAACAACTCAATCAGGTTCGTCAGGCCCTGGAATCCGGCCAAATGCCTCCGGAGCTCAAGGCATTCTGGACCGAGCAGGAGAAGGAAGTCGTCAAGGAGCGGCTCCAGGCCAAGGTGGCCGGCATGATTGCCAAGGGAATGTTTACCCCCACCTGGCAAGCCGAACTCATCAACCAGCACCGCAACGAAAGATGCGACGTAGCCTATGTCCGCATCCCGTTTGACGCGATACCCGACAGCGAGATCACGATTTCCGATGACGAACTGGCCGCCTATCTCAAAGAAAACCCGGCCCGCTTTCGCCGGGATGAGGAAACCCGCGCACTGAAGTATGCCATGTTTCCCGTGCGTCCTTCGGCAGCGGATTCCGCTGCCCTGGTCAAAACCCTTACCGACCTGATCCCCGCGTTCCTGGAAACCGACAACGACACCCTTTTCGTCGAAAACAATTACGGATTCCTGGACGCGACCTTTTTCACCGACGAGGCGTTCACCAGCCCGGAAGCGGATACGCTCTTCACCCTTCCCGTCGGCAGTGTTTACGGCCCGTTTATCGAAGGTGCCAGCTACATGCTGGTCAAGATCCGGGACAAAATGATCGTCCCCGACTCCGTCAAATCACGGCATATCCTCATTCAGGCCAAGGACGCGAACTCGCTGGCATCGGCGCAGAAACTGATCGACAGCCTCAAGACCGTCATTGAATCGGGCACCGTTTCCTTTGACACACTGGCGCTCCAGTACGGACAGGATGCCACCCGCACCAGCGGAGGTGATCTGGGATTCACCGCCCCGGGGCAAATGGTCAAACCCTTCAATGACCTGATTTTTTACCAGGCCGAACCCGGAAAACTCTACACGGTGACCACCCAATTCGGTGTTCATCTGGTGGAGGTCACCGACCGCAAATACATCAACAACAAGACCGGCATCCAGATTGCCAACCTCCAGGAGCCCATCCTGCCTTCGGATGAAACCCAAAAGCGGGTTTACCAGAAAGCCCTGGAACTGGTCAGCCAATGCCGCACCCTGGAACAGCTCGAACAAGCCGCCGCCAAAACCTCCGAGTGGGCCCTTGAAACGTCTCCCTTGTTCAAGGAGAACGATTATGCCGTCGGGAGCCTGGGAGAGGGCACCTCTGCCAGGGAACTCATCCGCTGGGCCTTCCAGCAGGGAGATGCCGGCGGGGTATCGGCCGATGTGCATTCGTTTGAAGACCCTGAATTGCGCTACATCAACGCCTATGTCGTCGCTGCACTGGACCGGATTTCTCCGGCAGGTATGCCCAAACTGGAAAATGTGCGCAGCGAAATAGAAAGCGTCCTCCGCAACAAGAAAAAAGGCGAGAAAATAGCCGGCCAAATCGGTAGCCAGACCGATCTGACCGCCCTTGCCACCCAATACGGCAGTCAGGTGGATACCGCTTTGGGCATCAGTTTTGCCAATACTTTTGTCCCCGGTGTGGGCAACGAACCCCGCTTTGTCGGGATCGTCACCGCCCTCGACGCTGGTGCCAACTCCGGTCCCATCATCGGCACCAACGGGGTGTATGTGGCGAATATCGTCAACAAACCCACCGATCTGCCTGCGGCCAATATCGCCCTCATCAGGGCTCAGGTCCGTCAGCTTCGCGCCAATACGACCGGAATGCGTTTTGCCGAGGCCCTGCGCAAAGACGCCAAAATCGAAGACAACCGCTCCTCGTTTTATTGATCCCAAAACGTGCATTGCTCATGCACTTATTGGGTTGAACCTGACAATGCGTGCAAAAAAGCCGGTCTGCCCTCAGGCCGGCTTTTTTTTGGACCTGCTCCTTTCCCGTAGGGGCAATGCACTTTCCGGGCGTCTTGCCATTGTCATCCAATACCCTTCATGCCTGCCTGCACACTTCGCTTCTCACGCGGACGATTTGCCATCCGGCTCCGGCTTTTCCGATAATCTTCTTGCCATCCGGCATGAAGACGCAAACAAAAGCCTCCTTTTATCTGGACCAGGCATCCTGACCGCCTCCTTCCCATCCTTATTATTTTCTGAAGATGAAGTAAACGGCGAGAACGAGGCAACAAAAGCCGGCCAGGTGATTCCATTTGAAGGATTCCTGCCTGAAAAAAACCAGGGTAAAAGCCAGGAAAACCAACAAAGTAATCACCTCCTGCAGCACTTTGAGTTGTACCAGAGAAAAGGGGCCGCCATGCCCGGCATAGCCGATGCGATTGGCCGGAACCTGGAAGCAGTATTCAAAGAGCGCAATACCCCAACTAACCAGGATGATCGCCACCAAACCCAATTTGTTGAACCACTTCCACTCGGCAAATTTGAGGTGCCCGTACCAGGCCATGGTCATGAAGGCATTGGACAATAAGAGGAGCCCGATCGTATAAACGGCTTTCATCCGGCGTTGGCTTTCAGCGGCAAATGTACCGGGAAGATGTGGTCTTTTACCCTGATGCCGCCCGGGCACCAACGGGCTGTTCAGAAAAAAATCTCCTGAGCGACCCTGAAGGTCTGGGCATGGGCTTCGATCAGATCGCGCAGCCTTCGGGTGTACCCTCCGCCCATGGTGGTCAAAACAGGCACTCCATGGCGACGGCAACAACGGAATACCGTCTCGTCCCGCCGGCGACAACCCTCCAGAGACAAAGCCAGACGACCCAGCCGGTCGGTTTCCAGGACATCTACCCCGGCCTGATAAAAGACCAGCTCCGGCTGCACTTCATCCATCAGCAGTTCAAGGGTATGGGCCAGGATAGAAACATATGGCTTGTCCGTCATGCCGTCGGGCAATCCGATATCCATCGAGGAATGGTCCTTGCGAAGCGGATAATTTTTCTCGCCATGCATGCTGAAGGTAAACACCCTGGGATCGTCGTGAAAGATGCGGGCAGTGCCGTTTCCCTGATGGACGTCAAGGTCCACAACCAAAATCCGACGAACGACGCCCTCGGCCAGCAAAGCATTGGCGGCAATGGCAATGTCATTGAACACACAAAATCCTTCGCCTCTGTCGGCGAACGCATGATGCGTGCCTCCGGCGGTATTCATGGCCGCTCCATGACGGATCGCAAACCGGGCGCCCTGGAGAGAGCCCATGGCAATATGGCGTCCGCGTCGGACCAGCGCCGGTGTCATGGGGAAGCCGATCTTGCGGATTTCCTTGGGGGTCAGTGTCTGGTCCTGGAGGCGTTGCCAGTAAGTCCGGGAGTGTGTCTGCAGAATCGTCTCTTCCTCCACCATTTCCGGTTCGAAAAAATGCGTCTCCTGCAAGGTGCCTTCACGGAGGAGTTGTTCCGGCAACAATTCGTATTTGACCATGGGAAAACGATGCCCTTCCGGGAGCGAATAGGCATAAACCGGCGCCCAGGCGACTTTCAGCATGATCAGCGCATCAGTTGGACATCTCCTTTGAAGGAGGTTTCGGACCCGGTCTGTAGGTTGCGAATCACCAGCATGTACACATATGGACCCGGTTCCATCATGAGGCCTCTGCTGGTGCCGTCCCAACCACTTTCCCAGTCGCCGGGCGTTGTTTCGGCTGTTTCCCACAGCAAATTGCCCCAACGGTCATAGACCGATGCCCGGACTACCTTGTAAAGGGTTTCGTCCCCAAACGCCAGAAAATAATCATTGATCCCGTCAAAATTGGGGCTGAAGGCATTGGGGACATAAATGAAGTCGGCATCATTGACCACTTCAACCAGCACGGAAGCCGTGGCTTCACAGCCTTCCTCATCCGTTATCCTGACGGTGTATTCGGTGGTTTGGGAAGGGCTGGCTACCGGATCCGGGCATTGATGGCAACTCAACCCGGATTGTGGTGTCCATGCTTGTTGGACGGCCGGAACACTACTTGAAAATCCGAGCGCCACCGGTTGACCGCGGAATACCGTCGTGTCCGGCCATGCAGTCACGAGGATGGGAGGGCCTCCGGCGGGAACCGAAAGCGTTGTGTCCGCCAGACACCCGTTGGCATCGCGAAGGCGCAACATCCAAACCCCGGGGCCCGGAGTGATCAAGGGCCAGGGTGAGACGCCAAGCGGCTGCCAACCCGAGCTTCCGGCAGACCAGGAGACAAGCCCTGTACCTCCGGATTGGCTGAGCAGTCGGATCGCACCATCCGTACAGGGTCTGGTCACCGCCGCTGCAAAGAAAGTCAGGACGGGAGGATCCCGGAGTTCGGTCTCCGCCATGGCGGTACATCCCAGCCCGTTGGTGACCGTCACGCGATAAATACCCGCCGGCAATCCGGACCGGATTTGGCCTGCTCCACCGTCTTCCCACTGGTATTGGAACGGACCGGACCCTCCTGTTACATCGACGGCGATCTGTCCGTCCGCTGTCCCGGCACACGATATTTCGGCGCCCATGTAATCAGAGGTCACCCCGGCCTGCGCAAGGAGCGTGATGACATCCACAACAGCCATCCCGCCAAGGGCTACCGGACACGTGTTGCCTTGCACCACCGCCGATTGCAGGGACCAGATCTCGTCCGCCTGCACGGGGATAAGCCAGGAATCTCCCGGGGAGGCATCCTGCCAAATCCACGAATTTCCTTCACTTCCCACCAAAACAACATCGTACAGGCCGGGTGTTCCCTGGATGATCAAGGTCGCAGAATCGCCGGCACATATCTCGCCTCCGCCTGCCAGGGTCAACATGAAAGGCGGATGGAAACCGATCTGGACCTGGACGAGGCTGTCGCAACCGAGGTGGGAGGCTCCCTGAAAAGTGACGGTCCCTGATGTACGTCCGGTATGGAATGCCTCGCTACCCACCATGAGGGTGTCTCCGTCACAAAGCATGGAATCCAGCATGGTGAGGACAAATGAGGTAAAAGTCAGATCCACGTTCACGATACTGTCGCAACCGGTATGGGCAGCTCCGGCCAATACTGCGGTTCCGGAGGGGTTAGATTCGTCAAAAGTCAAGCCGCCTACCACAAACACGGATCCTTCACAAAGGGTTTGCTGCAAATCGTACATGGCGGGAAGGACATGGACCAGATTGACCTCTACCAAACTGTCGCAACCGGTGGGATCCGGATTGCTCAGTGTGAAGGTATCGGCCAGGTGTCCGTCATGAAACCAGCGGCCGTGCAGAAGCAGACTGTCTCCCTGACAAAGGATGTCCTGATAGGTCAGATGCACGGGTTCCACGTGATCGATCCACTGGGAAGGCAACGCTGGCGCAGGGCACCACTTGTCCGAAATGCCCGTCACCTGAAACAGAAGATCTCCGGCGAAAACGTCACCGCAAATTGGAACGGAGAGGGTATCAGTCATGGAGGACAAGGTCTGTCCGGTGGGCGAAGCCGGATCTCCCCATTGTACCGTTACTGTAAACGGGGGTGCACCTCCGGCCACCATTTCGACGTCCCGGCATTCTTCGCCACACAGGACAGGTGGCAGTTGAAAATCGACGGTGGGCGCGTCCAGGAAAATCACCGCCAGTGGTTCTGTGGTCCGAAAACAGGGATCCGATGGATCCAGGCCATTGGGTCCGGTCCGGCTAATAGCGGCCATCAGATAAAGCACCTCCCCGGCGGGCCATCCCGCCGGGCGGCCGAATCCGGACGTCGCGGAAGCCGCCAATAGAGAATTCAGTGGATTTTGTGGATTGGTGACCAAAAGGAAGACCAGCGTATCTCCCGGAAGCAGCACCGGATCCGTGGAAAAGACGGCGGAGGTCAGGTCGCCCGGACAAACGCGCAGGGTGTCATTTGTCAACAATACACCCGGATCGTTCATGCAATTGCAATCGATCAGTCCGGATAATACCGTTTCGGCACAAGGGCCCCCATCCCCGACTTGAAGCTGGTAGGCCGACTGGCTGACCAATGGATCACTGGTCCAAACAGCTCCGTTGAAAGTGCCCGGAAATCCCGTCACCATGTAACCGGACCCCATACCCCCGGAAAGTCCGATCTGAATGGTATAGGTCATCATGTCATCGGCACAGTCGAATATCAGGGTGCTAATGGTGGGGGGTGCCATCACAATCAGGGTGTCAGCCGGACCCAGAGCAGCCGGACAACCGATATGGTCGGTGACCTCCAGCAACCGGTACACGGTTGAATCCGAAGGAGAAACCGGGATCGTGGTGAACGGCCCACCGCTGAAGGACAATGTGTCCATCCCCTCCTGCACCAGAATCTGGAAAGGAGCACCACCCTGAAGGTTCAATGCCAACCAGGCGGTATCGCCCAGGCAGAGCAGGGACCGGTCGAGGTTCATGGTCGCTGAAGGGGCATTGACGCCCAGGATCATGCTGTCGCCTGCCGCGTGGACACAGCCGTTGGCGTCTTCGACCATGGCAATGGCGTACACGGTCGTATCCGCCGGATGTGCCCAAAAGGAAAAAACCCCGGGCGTCACATCGGTCAGAAGGGGTGCTCCATCGGCCGTCAGAGTAATGACAAAGGGCGATGCCCCTTGTATTTGCATCTGAATCTCCAGGCTGTCGCCGGTGCAGATGGCAGTATCGCCCGGAAGAACAATCTGGGGTACCGGAGTATATTGGAGATCGATATGGACCAGGCTGTCACACCCGTAAAATCCGGTAAATACTTCCGTTCCAGTCGGATTTTGCTGATTGTAAACCACACCGTTGACCATCAGGCTGTCGCCCGGGCAAAGGGTGGGATTGATGAGTGTCTCCGGACAGTTGACGGTGATGGCGAATGGTCCGGCAGCCACTCCACCCGGGCCCTGGTTGCAAATGCCGGGAATGGGATCGATCAGGGCTTTCAGGTATTGGGTGGTGCCGCATTCGCTGGCAGGCACCTGATAGGTCCAGTTATAAGGCAACCCGATGTCCAGATCCACATTGCAACGCCCTCTTGATCCGCATGGCTCCAGTTTCCATGATCCTGTCATGTCGGGCTCCCGCTCGAACGTATGATCCTGCAGTGGCATGGTATTGACGAGGGTGAACATCGGAAAGGCAATAGGGATCTGGGCGGAGCAACCGAGGAGGCCTTTGGTCGGTATCTGACCCAGGGTGACGAGATTGCCGAAAGGCGGATTGTTGGCCAGGGTGGGATTGCCGTATCGCACGGCATCGACGTAAGAAAAGCCGTTCCAGAGCGCGATATACTCTCCCTGGTTGTCCAGGACAAGGGTTTCATTCATTGCCCCGAAATTGGAGCAATTGCAGGTGTTGAGGTCCAGATCGACCGGGCCGTATTGACTGTACCCGATCACATATAGCCCCGAAGGGGGCAATACCGTTCCGGGAGGGATGGTGACGGTCCAATCGCCGTCGGTGAGGATATAACAACCGACATAAGCCCCGGGAGGACCAATGATCTCTATCCATTCTCCGGTAGTACTGTCGGAAAAATTGTTGTCGCCCAAAAGGGGCCAGGGTTGAAACTCATTGATCTTGACCTGATTGCCCAGGTTACAGGTGACATTGGGGATCAGGTGGACTTGCCGAAGGGTCCCTTCCCCCGCTTTGGGATCAAAATCGGGATCGGTATCGCTGTACCAGCGAATGGCACCCCCTCCCGGCAGATTGTCGGCGGTATTGATGGAAACGGTCAGCGTGACACTGTCACAAACGGTACATGCCCCTGAATTGACGAGGTTGCACGACGGCCCCTGGATGACTGTCAAATCGATGGTTGGGCAAATGCAGTTTTGGGCACGGAGCGCGTGAGAGACGGCCGTCAGGACAATACATCCCAACACCAGGCGCAGGGTCTGATAACCATTTCCCAAGCAAATCACGGGGCAAAGGTAAGACTTCCCCGAAGGGGAATCCATTCCCGAACAGGATTTAACGCATTAAGGTTATCTCTCCCCGGTACAGGCGTTCCTGCCCATCCGCAAACTTCAAAACCACAACATACACATAGACAGCAGGATCCAGGATCTTGCCCCGGTATTTTCCGCTCCAGCCAAAGATTGCATCGTTGGCCGGCACATCAAAAGTTTCAAAGAGTGCATTGCCCCACCGGTCATAGATCCGCATGGATGTCACAAGTAGCGATGGGTCGGCGGCCTGCACGAAAAAGTAGTCATTGATCCCGTCTTCATTGGGACTGAATGCGCCGGGAATGTACACACGGGTATCTGCCACCACCTGGATGGTGACGGTGGCCGTGGCTGCACATCCCTGATCATCCGTGGCCGTCAGCGAATAAACCGTGGATTGTCCCGGCATGGCTACCGGCGTCCGGCAATCGGAGCAACTCAATCCCGCAGGTGGGTCCCACATCCAGATAACGGGTGAAAAATTGACCCCCGGATCCAGGAGGACACTGCCCCCTGGCACCATGTTGTGTACGGCAGGTTCAAACCACAATTCGGGATCCAATCCGACACCCACCAACAAGGGTTGCGTGACGGCACATCCCTGGGCATCACTCAGGGACAAGATGTAGCTGCCCGGTGCCAGGTCAGGCCATGTATAAGGCAAACCATTTATCTGGCGGGCCAGTTGACCGGCCACCTGAACCTGTGCGGGCAGTTGCCCGTTGCCCAATCCATGTATGATCAGCGCGCCATCACTGGCGCCCGGGCAACTTGCCGGCAGGATCTCGATGTCGGGAACCAGGGCTCCCCCGGCCACCTCCGCTGTGGCAGAGCCACTGCATCCGCGGGTATCCGTCACCTGTAGCTGGATGATGCCCGATCCCGAAACGGTTACCGGATTCTGGGAGGAAGGACCTGAAGGGGTTGACCAGTCGTATTGCAGGGGCATCTGTCCCCCAATGACCTGGGCCGTGGCGGTATAAGGGGTATCTCCACAGGCCACCAACACAGAAGTGGTTATGGTCACCTCCAGCCCGTTGAGCTGTGCCACATCAAAGGCCAACGATCCCGTACAACCGGATGCATCAGTCACCACCACATCATACATGCCGGGCTGGGAGATACTGACAGGGTTGGTGTCCAGGGTGTCCCCGGGTCCGGACCACACAAAGGAAAAAGGTCCGGTTCCGCTGGTCACCGAAGCTGTCACTGTCACCGAAGCACCGTCACAAATGGCCGGAACCGGTGGATCAATACCAATCACCAGAGGAGGCGCAGCAAATACCGCCAAAGAAGCCGTTCCTGTACAGCCCCTGCTGTCCGTCACGGTCACCATCCAGGATCCTGCTGAAGCCCCGGGCACCTGTGGTCCTTGCACTTGGCCGGAAGGCCCAGTCCATACAAACGCATAGGGCCCGAGTCCACCCGTGGCCTGGCCCGAAAGGGGAATCAACTGACCCGGGCATACGGCCGGAGCGGCAGGAGAAATGGCAGCCGCAGGCGCATCCCAGGCGGCGACAAACGCGCTGACCGTCCCATGGCATCCGGCCGCATCAGTCACGGATACGACATACAATCCTGCCATTGATGCCATCAAGGACATATCGGTAGACGCGGACCCGTCGGGTAGGGTCCAGGCAAAATCCATGGGCGGCTGCCCGCCGGCTACCGTTGGGACGAGTTCCACGGCCTGCCCCGGACAAAATCCGGGATTGGAAGGGCCGAGGGTTACGGGGAGGGTTGACCCCGTCACAACGGTCACCGAGGCCGTGCCCGTACAACCACCGGCATCGGTAACCGTGACGGTATAAATACCTGGTATGCTTGTCTGGAGCGTATCGGCTGTCGATGGCCCGGCCGGGCCTCCCCAGGCATACTGGAACGGGGGCTGCCCCCCTCCTGTCTCCGGTATCAGCCATGCCTGGGTGCCCGCACATATGGAAACGGTGGGCACCGGAAACTGGATGGGCAATACGGGACTGATGGTAACGGTGGTCGCAGCCGTGGATGTGCACCCGAATCCGTCGGTGACCGTGACCGAATAAAGACCGGCCAATCCAGCGATCACCGACACGCCGGACGCGGGACCCGACGGCGTGGACCAGGACCAGGCTACCGGCGACCCTCCGCTGACAGACGTGACCGAAAGCTGGACAGAACTCCCGGCGCAAAAGGTCGGTGCCG
Source organism: uncultured Saprospiraceae bacterium (assembly GCA_964471595.1). Lineage (GTDB taxonomy): Bacteria > Bacteroidota > Bacteroidia > Chitinophagales > Saprospiraceae > JAGNXB01. Next base: position 76,900 of record CAYYGN010000003.1, on the reverse strand, counting down.
GAGGAACTATCGTCACAAGTGGTGCTTCGCGCCATGCAATAATGACGGAATCCCGGGACACACAACCGGCACCGTAAATGACTTCGACGACATAAAGGCCTGGTACGGTTACTCCCAGGGGATACTGACCGGAGGTGCCGGAAGGACCCGTCCATTGCACCGTCCAGCCGGGATCAGGGACAGGATTGATCTGGAGGGTTGTGGATTGACCGGGACAAATCGAGTCCATGCCCGCCATAATGGAAACCGGCAAAACGGCCGCCGGCAGAACATGAACGGAATCCAGTCCGGAGCATCCGTTGCCGTCCATCGCTTCCAGGAGGTAAACACCCGGGTCGGAGACCCATAAGGAATCGCCGGGCGTCGGTCCGCCCGGATGGCTCCAGGTGTAGGTATAATTGCCGTCTCCCCCGTTGGCCTGACCTTCGAGAAGGGCTTGTCCACCCGCACAGACCCACACGGAATCCGCTGTAAAGGCGATCGAAAGCTGAGCATTTTCGCTGACAGTGACTTGCGCCGTCCCGCTGCAGCCGTTCTCTTCGGTGACGGTCACGGAATACATGCCCGCCAAAGCGGTGTTCAGGATATTTCCCGTTGCCGGTCCTGCCGGCGTATCCCACATGAAGGCAAGAGCACCTCCCTGGTCTCCCTGAACGATGGCCTCCAGGAGGACGCTACCGCCCGGACAGAATGTGGCCGGATCCGGAGAAATGGAGACGATCAGATCGACACCCGTCACCAGCACAATGCTGTCCATGGCCGTACATCCTGCGGCATCCGTCAGTGTGACGGCATAAGTGCCCGGTGTAGTGGCTGTCAATGGATTGCCGGAGGCCGGGCCGGCAGGCGTCACCCAGGAAAACAGGTAGCCTCCCGTACCTCCACTACCGGAAGCAGTGACCAGGGATTGTGCGCCTGCACAGAGCGCGGGAGGGTCTGCCTGCAAGGTGACGGCAGGCGTTGGAAATTCGGTGACCACGATGGAGGATATTCCTGAACACCCCGCCTGGTCGGTGACCATGACCTCATAAACGCCGGGGGATGCCGCCCAGTGGGTGGGCGTATTGAAAGGATTTCCGGCGGGATCCGTCCACTGCATCTGATTGCCGCCGGCCCCTCCGGAGATGACCGCCGACAATTCCACTTGTCCACTGGCGCAAAATCCGGCCGGATCGGGTTGGATGGTGACATCCGGAGCCTCCAGTTCAATAGCCGTAACCGATGCCGTATCCGTGCAACCAACGCCGTCCGTCACCGTCACGAGGTAAATGCCTCCCTCTTCCATGAGGATGCTTTGGCCGGATTGAGGCCCATTGGGTGTTTCCCACCCAAAGGAATAGCCTCCGCTACCTCCCTGGGCCAGGGCTGACAAAAAGGCGGATGCTCCTTCGCAAAATACAGGCGATTGGGGCTCCAACGCAACAAATACTTCCGGCTGAAGACTGAATGACGCCTGGGCGACATCTGTACACCCTGCGGCATTGGTCACCGTTACACTGTACAAACCCACATGGGCGGGTGTCAAGGGGCCGATCTGGACTGTTTCCCCGGTGGCATTAAATCCGTTGGGTCCGGACCATTGGTAGGTGATGCCTCCAGACCCTTGCAGGGTAATGATGGTTCCTTCGCAGGGGAGATCCAGAAATGCTGCTCCGGCTTGCGGGCAAGGGACATCAAAAATGAATTCGTCCGTCGTAATTTCCGGACACCCCCCTGCCAATGGATCCAGAATGCCCACCACATAATACGGGCCCCCATTACATAATCCGTCGGTCACGGTGAAATTCACGGGCTGCACCACCGCTGGCGGATAATCCACCATGGCCGGCTCGACAAGGGGTGGCGTCGGATCCCCGCATCCGCTGTTGCCGTATTCCACCGAGCCGTTGTTGTACCAGGCGTAATCGCCGTCGCCCAGCAGCGCAGGATCATCGGTGTCATGCGTAATGGAATGCGAACAGTTGCAATTATTCAACACCACAGACGTGGTCCGGTCGCCGGAACTCGAGGAATTGGAGAAGGCTCCGATGGTCCTGGGACAGGCGTTCTGCATGATGTACAGGATGTGGCCTGCCTGACAAAGTGCGTCAAAATTGTAGGACGTGGAAGCGGCACTGCTGGTAAAAACGATCACCAGCGCTTCTGCCGGTATAGTGGCGCCTGGCCCGGCGGCGATCACATTGCCACTGTTGCAGTTGGCCGAAGCCTGGATGGCAGATACCAGTGAAGGATTGGGCACCATCCAGTTACATCCGCCCCCGTTGGTATTGATGTCTTCGTTGGTGGGAGACATCCCGTTGTTGCTCGGATCGAAATCGATACCCAAATTGTTGACCTGGAATCCACTGCCGGAGGACAGGATCATGAACTCATTGGCCTGTTCGAGACCGCAGGCATCGATCCAGATGGCCAGGATCTCCGGGCAGGTGCTGCATGGAGCCGGCGGAGGAGCCGAAATCGAACCGCAACCGATCAGCGTACCCTCGCCCGCATATGGGTCGAACCCAGGCGACGTGTCGTAATACCAGTTGACACAACCGCCGTTCGGCAGCAACGTGCCTTCCGCGGTCAATTGGAAACTTTCGCCCGGACACAGGTCACAGGGAGTTCCCCCGTTGAAACATCCGACGGAAGACAGGTCGGAAGCCGTGAATTCCGGGCATTGGGCTGAGGTCTCCCAGGACAAATGCAAAAGGGCAGCGACCACTGCCAGGGTCGTGGGAAGACCGGTTCGGGTGAGGTACATGACGGCTCTGCGGGCGGTTGGTAACGCAAAGGTATGCAATCCGCGCAGGGTCCCGGGGTTATCAAATCGTAAATCCCACCGCCTCCAATACCCGCAGGGGAGGCGAAAATCCGTAATTTCGCCCCCTCAAAATGAGGCCTATGTCCATGCATCTGAGTGATCAGGAAATCGTCCGCCGGGAAGCCCTCCAGCGGATCCGGGAAATGGGCATCGACCCTTACCCCGCCCCCACCTATCCGGTCAATACCCTTTCCTCCACCATCCGCACATCGTATGATCCGGACAATAATCCGTTTCCGGATGTTTGCCTCGCCGGACGTCTGATGCAGGTCAGGGTTATGGGCAAAGCTTCGTTTGCCGAACTCCAGGATGCCGGCGGCCGCATTCAGCTATACGTCAACCGGGATGAACTCTGCCCCGGAGATGACAAATCCTATTACAACGAATTCTTCAAAAAACTCCTCGATATCGGTGATTTCATCGGTGTGCGGGGTCATGTGTTCACCACACAAACCGGGGAGCTGACGGTCCATGTGCAGTCACTCACCTTGCTGGCCAAATCCCTGCGTCCCCTTCCCGTCGTCAAAACCGACGCGGAAGGACAGATTCATGACGCTTTTACGGATCCCGAACTCCGGCACCGCCAACGCTATGTGGATCTCATTGTCAATCCGGGCGTCAGGGAGACCTTCCTCCGCCGTTCCCGCATGATCCAGGAAATGAGAAACTGCATGCTGGAATCCGGATTCCTGGAAGTGGAAACTCCCGTGTTGCAACCTCTTTACGGTGGCGCTCTGGCACGACCTTTCAAGACTCATCACAATACCCTTGATACCACGCTTTATCTCCGAATCGCCAATGAGCTTTATCTCAAAAGACTGGTGGTTGGAGGTTTCGACGGTGTTTTCGAATTTGCCAAGAACTTCCGCAATGAAGGCATGAGCCGGTTCCACAATCCCGAATTCACGCTGGTGGAATTGTATGTGGCGTACAAAGACTGTTACTGGATGATGGATTTCGTGGAGTCCATGATCGAAAGGGTCGCCCTGTCCCTCCACGGCGATACCCGTGTCAAGGTCGGTGAAAAGGTCATCGATTTCAAAAGGCCCTGGAAGCGCTATACCATGGCCGAGGCCATTCAGACCCACACCGGAACGGACATCCGGCATCTGGACGAAAACGGTCTGCGTGAAGCCGCCCGCCATTTGAACATCCAGACGGACGCCTCGATGGGCAAAGGCAAGCTCATTGACGAAATATTCGGCGCTGCCGTTGAACCCCTGCTCATCCAGCCCACCTTCATCACGGATTACCCGGTGGAAATGAGTCCGCTGGCCAAACGGCATCGCGATCACGATGGATTGGTAGAACGGTTCGAGGTCATTTGCAACGCCAAAGAGATCGCCAATGCTTTCTCCGAACTCAACGACCCGCTGGATCAGCGGGAGCGGTTTGAAGACCAGATCAAACTGGGCCTCCGCGGTGATGCCGAAGCCATGATGCTGGACGAGGATTTCCTGCGAGCTTTGGAATACGGTATGCCTCCAACGGCCGGTGTCGGCATCGGTATCGACCGTTTGGCCATGATCATGACCAACCAGGACTCCATCCAGGAGGTCATTTTCTTTCCCCAAATGCGCCCCGAACGCCACGGAGAGGTGGAGGATTGACCTCAATCCAGGATTTCCCCGACATGCCAATCGATGTTTTCGGCGATACGTTGCATGGGCACATCATTCGTGTCGCCGCCAAAAGGATCCTCGATCTCTTCGGCGATGAGTTCAAGGCTGGCCAGGACATAAAACACGAACACCACCACCGGTATGACCAGAAAACCCAGGTCGAAGACGAATCCCAGGGGCAAGGTCATGATGTACACAAATATGAACTTCTTGATAAAGGCGCTGTAGGAATAAGGGATCGGCGTGTTCTTTATCCTTTCGCAGGCACCGCAGATATCCGTAAACGACTGGAGTTCGGCATTGATAGTTTGTAATTGAAACCCGTCCAACAATCCCTTCCCGTAGAGTTGATGCACTTTTCGGAAAAGCAGGACTGCCACCTGATTGGGCTGGTGTTTTCCGCTCTCCGGATCGAGTTCGAACTGGTCGAAAAGCACCATACGGGTCTTCTCCTGCTGGAGGTGGGAAGCCAGGGTATAGGCATAAGCCGGAATCAAACGACGGAAAAAGGAACGATCCTCTCCTTCGGGCAGTAAAGCTCCCAATCGCAAGGCAAGGTTGCGGCAATTGTTGGTGAGGGCTCCCCACTGTTTGCGCCCTTCCCACCAGCGGTCGTAGGCCGTGTTGGTCCGGAACACCAGAAGCAGGGAGATCACGAATCCCAGCATGCTGTGCAGAAGGGTCAGATTTTTGACATAAGAGGTGCGCGACAGCTTCCAGTATTCGAGTTCCAGGTAAGCCATCAATCCGGCATAAACCCCAATGGCAAGCATCATCGGCAAGAGCTTCCGGAACGTATCGGCCTTGTGGAAACGGAAGATGAAGGAAAACCAGTCCTTGGGATTGTAGGAGATCACGTCATGTCCGGATTGAGCCGCAAAGGTAGCGGAAATGCCGGCGAAGGAGACCATTCCTCTTCCCGCTATTGTCCCAGGATTCCCCCGGCAATACATCGAAATCACCTATCTTGACAGCCCTCTAACTGCATTCTCTTCTATGAGCGATCCCAAGGCATTGACCTCCATCCATTACCATCACTACCTGCATCTCGACCAGCTTCTCCAGGCACAGCATCCGATCAGCAATGGCGCCGGAGAGCCGGCACACGACGAGATGTTGTTCATCATCGTTCACCAGGTGTATGAGCTTTGGTTCCGCCAGATCATCCATGAACTCACTTCCCTCCGCAACATCTTTGCCCTGGAAACCGTGGACGAGCGGGATCTCGGTGTGGCAGTATCCCGGCTTGAAAGAATCATTGCCATCCAGAAGCTCCTGATCGAGCAAATACATGTCATGGAAACCATGACACCGCTCGATTTCCTGGATTTTCGCCATCACCTCTTTCCGGCCTCCGGATTCCAGAGTTTCCAGTTCAGGATGGTCGAAGTCATGCTCGGTCTTCCGGCACATCAACGGATCACCTACAACCAGAAGCCTTATCATGTCGTGTTTACCGAGGACCAGCGCCGACAACTCGAGGAGGCGGAAACCCACGACTCGTTATTCCGCGCCGTGGAGCGCTGGCTGGAGCGGACTCCGTTTCTGGAATTCGGCGATTTTCATTTTCTCGACGCCTACCGGCAGGCTGTGGCCCGGATGATGGCCCGCGACCAGGAGGCGATCCGGCAGGCTCCTCAACTCAACGAGGAAGCCAAGGCCATGCGGCTGACCATCCTCAAATCCAACGAAGATTACATCTATGCCGTGACGGATCCGACCCGTCACCTGCAGATGCGCAAGGAGGGAAGGCTCCGCCTGAGTTACCGGGCGACCATGGGCGCCCTGCTCATCCATTTGTACCGTGACGAGCCCATTTTGCGACAGCCTTTCCTTTTGCTGCAGCGGCTCACGGAAACCGACGAATGGCTCACGGCATGGCGTACCCGCCATGCCCAGATGGTATTGCGAATGCTTGGGCGGAAAATGGGCACCGGCGGATCCAGCGGTCATGATTACCTGGCTGAAACGGCTGCCCGCCACGCCATCTTCCATGACTTCCACAACATTTCCACCCTTCTCATCCCCCGCTCCGAAAGGCCTGATCTGCCGCCGGAAGTCCTTCGCAACCTCAACTTTCATTACGCCGAGCGACATCAGGCATGATCCGCATCCTCAACTATATCGGAGGCGAAATGCTCCCTGCCATTGATGGCGGCTGGTTGCCCAATCCCGAACCCGCCACGGCTCAGGTTTTCAGTGAAATACCGGATTCGGGCCCCGCAGACGTGGAAAAAGCATGGATGGCCGCCCGACAGGCATTTCCCTCCTGGTCGATAACACCCCTGGAAGAGAGATTTCGCATTCTCCACCGCATCAGTGAAGGGATTGAAGCGCGGATGGAAGACCTTGCCATGGCCGAAAGCAGGGACAACGGCAAACCCCTCTGGCTGGCCCGCAAAGTGGACATACCACGTGCCGCTTCCAACTTCCGGTTTTTTGCCACCGCTCTCCTGCATTTTGCCTCGGAAAGCCATGAAATGCCCGGAGAAGCCATCAACTACACCCTCCGGCAGCCCATTGGTGTCGCGGGTTGCATCTCCCCCTGGAACCTCCCGTTGTACCTTTTCACCTGGAAAATCGCTCCGGCTCTGGCTGCCGGAAATACCGTGGTTGCCAAGCCTTCCGAGATCACCCCGCTGACGGCCTGGATGCTCGCAGAAATCTGCATGGAAGCCGGACTGCCTCCCGGCGTGCTCAATATCGTACACGGCACCGGCCCCCGCGTCGGGGAAGCCATCGTGAAGCACCCCGGCATCAAAGCCATCAGTTTTACCGGCGGAACGGCCACCGGGGCCCGGATCGCCGCTGTGGCCGCTCCCGTTTTCAAAAAACTGAGCCTCGAACTCGGCGGAAAAAACCCCACCCTCGTCTTTGCCGACGCCGACCTGGATGAAACCCTGCGCACCACGGTCCAGTCGGGATTTTCCAATCAGGGAGAGATCTGTCTTTGCGGCTCGCGTATCCTGATCGAACGGTCTGTCTACACCGCGTTTCGCGATGCTTATGTCGAGCGCGTTTCCCGCTTGCGGGTCGGCGACCCGCTCGATCCGGAAACCAAGGTAGGCGCACTGGCTTCCGAAGCCCACCTGCAAAAGGTCCTCTCCTATGTCCGCCTGGCTACCGAAGAAGGAGGTACCCTACTGTGCGGGGGTCAGCAGGTCTATCCCGAAGGCCGGTGTCGCAATGGTTGGTTCATGCAGCCCGCCGTCATCGAAGGACTGGGCCCTGCATGCCGGACCAATCAGGAGGAAATCTTTGGTCCCGTCGTCACTCTGCAGCCTTTCGACACGGAGGATGAAGCCATTGCCCTCGCCAACGGGGTCCGTTACGGTCTGGCCACGTCGGTGTGGACACGCGATCTGAAAAAGGCCCATCGCGTGGCCGCAGCCCTCGAATCCGGCATTGTATGGATCAATTGCTGGTTGCTGCGGGATTTGCGCACCCCATTTGGTGGCATGAAAGACAGCGGCGTGGGCCGGGAGGGTGGCTGGGAAGCCATGCGCTTTTTTACCGAGCCCAAGAACGTATGCATCCGTCTATGAGCCCTGCCCCAATTCCGGAAGAAAAAACGTGTACCCGGATCATCCACCTTGAAGACATGCGGTTTTTTGCCGGGCACGGTGTCCATCCGTCCGAATCCGTTACCGGACACTGGTTCCGCGCAGACGTGAGTGTCCGGCTGCCGGGCAAGACGGGCGAGTCTCCGAAGACAAAGGCGGGGGGCGATCGGTTGGAAGAAACTCTTGATTATGAAAAGGTGTATGCCGTGGTTAGTCGTGTAATGGCCACACCGCGGCCATTGCTGGAAACCCTTGCCGGAGAGATCCTGGAGGGTGTGCGGCACCTCGCGCCGGATATGGTGGCCATCCGCGTCCGTGTCGCCAAATTGCATCCCCCTTTTCCGGGTCCTTGCGGTGCGGCAGCCGTCGAAATGGCGTGGCCCGAACCGGACGATCGAAAACTTTAATGCTTTCCTAACACCTTTTCCCTCCCTTCAGGCGTTAGGAGGTGACCAATCGAAATGCACATGAAATTTCTACCGCTTCTCGCTGCGCTCCTGCTGGTGGTCTCCTGCAGTACCGCCCAAATCCGGGATCTCGATAAAATGATTTCCGGGGTCAAGAAAAACATTCCGCTCAGCAATGACGAGGCGGGGGCCGGGCTCAAGGAAGCGCTCGAATCCGGTGTCAGCAAAGGGGCGGATGCCCTTTCCCGTACGGACGGCTATTTCAAAAGTCCCTACAAGATCCTCCTGCCGGAAGAAGCCCGCCAGGTCATTTCCCGACTGAAGGCCGTCCCCGGATTCCAAAATCTCGAAGATGACCTCACCGAGCGGCTCAACCGGGCTGCGGAAGATGCGGCTTCCAAAGCCAAGCCGATTTTCGTGCAGGCCATCCGTCAACTGACCCTCAAGGATGCCATGAACATCCTGCTGGGTGAGAAAAATGCCGCCACCCAGTATTTGGTGCGAACGACCCGCACGCCGCTTTACGACGCCTTTCACCCCGTCATTCTCGAATCGCTGGAGAAAGTCAATGCCGTTTCATTGTGGGAATCCGCTTCCCAGACGTACAACAAAATCCCCCTGGTCACCAAGGTCAATACCCGGCTGGATGACCATGTAACCCAGAAGGCGCTGGACGGCATGTTCGGCATGATTGAGGCCGAGGAGCGGAACATCCGCGCTAATCCGGCCGCCCGGACGACCGAATTGCTGCGGAAGGTTTTCGCCCGGCAGGATAAATAATTTGACGGGGGCGCACAAAAAGGAACTTTTCCTATACCTCTGTCGTATTATTGCAGTATCAAAGCAATAAAGCAGCCAGAAAGCTGTCTGCCCATTGCGTTACCACAGTGGAAATCAGCCCCAAAACAAAGCCGATCGGCATTCGTATCCAAGCTGGCTACCCGGTAATTCTCCCTTGTCATCTTTATCCATCATTATTTTTTTTGTATGAACATCTTTGTAGCCAAGCTCAATTTCAGGACCTCCAGCGAGGAACTGCAGGCAGCTTTTGAACAATTCGGCGAGGTTTCTTCGGCGAAGGTCATCATGGACCGCGAAACGGGCCGCTCGAAAGGGTACGGCTTTGTAGAAATGTCTGACGACGAAGCCGGCCGCCGTGCGGTCGAAACCCTCGACGGCTCTGAACTCGATGGTGCCACCATCGTTGTCAAGGAAGCCGAGGATCGCCCCAAGCGTGAATTCCGCCCCGGTGGTGGCGGCGGAGGATTTGGCGGCGGAAGCCGCGGTGGTTATGGCGGTGGCGGCGGAGGCCGTGGCGGCTATGGCGGTGGCGGCGGAGGCCGTGGCGGCTATGGCGGTGGCGGCGGAGGAGGTCGCGGCAGCTATGGCGGCAGCAGCGGAGGATTTGGTGGCAATCGCGGCGGACGGGATTTCCGTTCCGGCGAGAGCGACCGGCCCCGCAGGGAAGAAGACAACCGCTGGAATCGGTTCGACGACTGATCCCGGCCCACGGATAATCGGAAGCCCCGCCCCCAGGCGGGGCTTTTTTTATTGATTGAGGTGCTGTGCGGCCATGGCCTTCCCCGCCAACCATCCGCCCGTCCAGGCCGCCTGGAAATTGAAACCCCCTGTTACGGCATCAATGTCCAACACCTCCCCGGCCAGATACAACCCGGGAAAGCGTCGGGCACCGAACGTGCGGAAATCCATTTCCTTCAGGTCCACACCACCCGCCGTGACAAATTCCTCCTTGAAAGTACTCTTGCCGGCAACCTCCAGTATTTCGCCGGTCCGGAAGCGCACGAGGGCATCAGCTTCTTCCCTCTTCAAATCCGCCCATGTCCTTCCCTCCGGCAGTCCCGCCAGGCGGCAAAGCCGATCCCACAATCGCGACGGAATTCCGTCCGGCGCCGTGTTCAGGACCTTTTTTCTCGGTGTCTCCTTTTTCCAACGGGCCATTTCCTGCCTGGCTGGTTCAACATCCGATCCTCCCCACCGGATCTTCAGGTGGAACCGGTAATCAGCCCGGGCCATTTCCCGGGCGCCAAAGGCCGAAAGCCGTAAAACCGCAGGCCCGCTAAGCCCCTGGTGAGTGATCAGCACCGGGCCATCTGCCACCAGGCGACCCTGATGTCCTTCCATCACCACCCGGCAATCCGGAACGGCGATGCCGGACAGCTTGCGCAGACCGGAGTCTGCTATCGTGAACGTGAACAGCGAAGGGACAGGAGGAATGATGGACATGCCCATCCGCTCCAGCATTTTCCAAATGGCCGGGCTGCTTCCTGTTGCCACCAATAACTGTCCGGCGGTGTATTCGACACCCTGCAGCCGCATCATCCATCCCCTGCCCCCCGGGTCGGGTCGCAGGTCCTCCAGCCGCTGGTGGAGGAGTACCTCCACGCCTGCCTGTCGGGCTGCCTTTTCCAGGCAGGAAGCGATCGTCTCCGAACGGTCGGTCACCGGAAACATCCGGCCATCGGCTTCCGTTTTCAATCTGACCCCCCTGTCCCGAAACCAAGCCACCGTCTCTAGCGGGCCGAACATGTGGAATGGGCCCAGTAATTCGCGTCCGCCCCGGGGATAGAATCCGGTCAATATTTCAGGATCAAAACAAGCATGGGTGACGTTGCACCGGCCTCCTCCGGAGATGCGCACCTTCTGAAGCGTCGCCGACCCTCTTTCCCACAGCTTCATCCGGAGCCCGGGAACAGCTTCCGCCGCCTGGATGGCGGCAAAGAATCCGGCTGCCCCACCGCCAATGACGGCGATATCCAGGTGGTTTCCACTCATTCGACCCGGTTCTCCTTCTGCATCCCGGTCTCCATGCGCCGCGTCAACTTTTGCACCAGCGACAGCTCACTGAGAAAGGCCCGGGCCACCACCCTGATGATGGTATAAACCGGAATGGCGAGGATCATACCCGTGATGCCGCCGATTTTGGCGCCCACCATGACGATGATGAATATCTCCAGGGGATGAGCCAGTACCCTGCTGCCCAGAATGAACGGCTGGAAAATGAAATTATCAAGCAATTGGACCAGCGCAAATGTCCCGGCCACCTTGAAGAGCAAGGGGCGCATTTCGCTGTAAAAGTCGAGGTCCAGGTTGGAAGATACTGTCATGATGAGCCCGAAGACAGCTCCGATAATGGGGCCTATGTAAGGGATCACATTGATGAAAGCCGCAAACAATCCGATCAGGAAAGCATTGCGCACCCCGCTCAATTCCAGCAATAGCGTCACAATGGTGGTGATCAGGGAAATCTGGATCAACACACCCCCGAAATAACGGGTGAGCAGCCGGCTGATGTCATCGATGATGACCCGCACTTTGGGCCCGTAGTCCGCAGGGACCAGGCTGCTCACAAACTCTTTGAAAAGGCCCTCCTCGCGAAGGAAAAAGAAGGCAATGAAGACCACACTGAACAAACCGATAACCAGGCTACCCGCCAATGTCAGGGTGGAAGTGAAAAAAGTGCCAACGGCGGCCGGTTCAAACCAGGAGCGCAATACTCCGATCACCTGTTCGGAGGGGGACCGCGTGTCATGAACCAGCCCCATATCGGCCAGTCGGCGATTCAACGCTTCCAGGGGCTCTTCGAGCGATTGGGCGATGGCCAGGTAATTGACCTGGGATATGGAGGAGGCCTGGGCAATGATCAACGGGATGAAATACCAGGCGAGCAGCCCCAACAAGGCAAAAAACGCGATGAGGGTAACGGCGGCCCTCAGTGAGGGACCGGGCGTCCATCCGCGAAAGGACAACTTCCGCAGGGCATGCATCAGTGGGGCACCTACCATGGACACAATCCAGGCGAGCAGAATGTAGGTGACGATGTCCGAGAAAAACCAGACGATCGCTCCCATGAAGATCAGCGACGCCAACAGTGCAATGGTTCTGCCTTGCCGGAGAACGGCCCACCCTGAATTCATGAGGTGAAGGTAAAACAATCCCGTTGCCATCCGGGACTCAAGCGTAGGCCAGGTCCAATACATGACAATGCTTACCTTTCGAATCCCGATTCCGGAAACATCTGCCTGCATGCAACACCAAGACGGCCCTTCCCTGCGACGCGTACTCGGATTGTCCACCGGTATTCTGCTGGTTGCCAGTTCCATGATCGGCTCCGGGGTATTCAAGAAAGTGGCCCCCATGGGTGAGGCCGTCCAAAACGGTCAGGATGTGCTCTTGGCCTGGCTGCTGGCTGGCGTGGTGAGCATGTTCGGTGCCTTCTCTTTTGCCGGACTGGCGCGCATGACCGAAGAAGCCGGCGGCAAATACGAATATCTGCGTCTGATTTACGGACGCTTCTTCAGTTTCCTGTACGGATGGGCGTATTTCTCCGTCATCGGATCGGCATCGGCGGCTGCCATTTCCTATGTCTTTGCCGAATCGGTCAACAATCTGTTCCCCTTGCCGCATTTTCTGCAGCCCTGGGAAGACATCAACATTGGCGGGTTTGTTTATCCCTTTGCCAACTCCGGTGTCAAGGCCTTCGCCATCCTGACCATCCTCGGACTGAGTTGGGTCAATATCCGGGGTGTGCAAAAAGGCGGATGGCTGAATGACGTCACGTCATCGCTCAAGATCCTGGGGGTATTGCTGTTGATTGCCATCGGGTTGAGTTACAGCGGTGGGCCATCTGCCTTTTCTTCTCCGGGGCCGGATGCGGGATCGATCACCGGACTGGGGTGGTATTCCGCCTTGTTTGCCGCCATGCTCAGCGCGTTCTGGGCTTATGACGGGTGGATCAATATCACCTTCATGAGCAGCGAATTCCGTAACCCGCGCCGCAATGTACCCATCGCGATCGTCACCGGTACGGCATTGGTCATGCTGCTGTATTTGGCCGTTAACTTTGCTTTTTTGCGGGTACTGTCCATCTCCGACCTGGAAGTCATCAACGAGGCAGGCAATCAGATCGCCGGAGCGGAAGCTGCGCGCAAGGTGCTCGGAGATCCGGGTTATTTTCTGTTGTCCGTCCTCATCATGTTGTGCACCTTCGGCGCTGCCAACGCCACCATCATGACGGCCGCCCGGGTCTATTTTCGCATGAGCCAGGAAGGGATGTTTTTCCGGCGCGCCAAGGAAGTCCATCCAGTTTATCAAACGCCCGCCGTTGCCCTGCGCATAGCGATGCTTTGGTCGGCCATCCTTGTCATCAGCGGTACTTTCGATCAGTTGACCGACATGCTCATATTTGCGGCCTTCATTTTTTATGGGGCCGGTGCATTGGGCTTATTGCTGGTCAAACGCCAAGGCCGGATTCCGGGTCCGGTGACCGGCTATCCCTGGATGCCGGCGTTGTTCATTTTGTTTTGTGTGGGGTTGGTGGTCAATACCCTCTATGTCTATCCAAAGGAATCGTTGACCGGCATAGGCCTGATCCTGGCCGGCATCCCGTTCTATCTCTATTTTTCCCGGCAGAACAAGGCGGACTAATTCCTGGCGGCAAAAAGGGATGCCTGCCTCCGGGATGAGGATGATTTGGATGGAATACCGGCTCGTGAACGGAGGTGGTCAAGGTGACTGCTGCCTGACCAGCCACAGGGGCTCGCCGAAGATCTGGCGAAAATCAAAAATCATGGGTTTCTCTGCACCGATCTGGTTGTGATTGCGATCGAGCAAAGCCTTTACTTCGACGTACTGCACCCGGCCTCCGTTCCATGCAAAAGCGCCCGTCTGAACATAGGCATCCATATTGAGGTCGCGGGTGGGATGACGTTTGACCACTTTGCGACGGATGCGATGTCCCTCAGCCGTTGTCCGGACATTTTTACTCGGGAATATTTTATCCAGCCACAAAAGCATGGCGCCGGGTTTTCCGGTACCCGTCAAGGTGACCCGTACCAATGGCGTGATGGCTCTCTGTCGGTTGATTTCTCCTTTCAAAGTCAGGGTATCCTCGATGATTTCGCCCAGATAGACATGCACGAGTTCGTACAAGACACGACCATCTGGCTTTGTCTTGCCTCTCAGGGACAGCAGGGCGGCTTTTTCACCCGGCACCAGTATGGTGTCCGAATGCGCTGGCAACCAGAGCTCGAATCGGTGGAATTTTTTCGGGAGGTCGGGCCGGTTTTCTTCAAAAAAAACCAACTTGTCATGCAGGCGGCTGTAATCGGTCACGAGGACCCTCTCCTCCACGTTGTTTTTGAAATAGCGCAATTGGCGCATGTTCAAACTGTACACGGCAAACGGAGTATCCGGCAAATACTGCACGACCAGCGAATCCATCCGGCTCCACCTTTCATCTTCATCCGGGGACAGATGCCTGTGTACGTCGGCGTGGAAATACCTGGCCTGGCATGAGCTCAGGGTGGCGAGCGCTATCCACAGAAAGGGTAAACCCCATCTGTCAACGCACATCGAAAGGCTTGTAAAAACTGACGCCATAAAACAACCGGTTGATGTCCGTATTTGGATGGAGAGGATCGCGCTTGAGGACGTGAATAATGTCCTGCAGGGCATAGAAGCGTTCTCTTTTGTGATCACGCAGGGACCCGATCACGCCAAGATTGAAGGAAAACTGGCCATTGGCCGGCATCTTGCCGGGATCAAAAAAATACCGGAATCCGTAAGCCGAGGAATTGAAACTGTTGGCAAACCGCGTGTCATTCCTGAGGTTGTAACCGAGGGCCTTGTCCTCCAGTTCGTCAAATCCCTGGAAAAGATCGTAATCCTGCAGGTCCGTGCCGAAAATCCCGCCGAGTTCGAAGGCCAGTTTGTGATAACCGGTAAATTGGTCGAAGGTAAATTCCCAGAGATTGTAGTCGCGGTCCGTGTGGTAATAAATACCCATACCGCCTGTCCACCACCGGTCGAATCCGTCGCCAAGACCGCTCAAAAGATCAACCGGAACGAGCAGCGGGAAAAGGAGCGCATTCCAATACCAGGCGCGGCTCCATCCGAACCCTTTGCCAATGATCGGCCCGCCATCATTGTAATAATTGACCGATACCCGGTCCATGGTGAGCGATATGGCCCCTACCGTCTGATGTCGCCGCTGGCTGTTGAGGATGAAATTGGTGGAAACGACGCCCGCCCATTTGCCGGTATGGCGCAGATTGTAAAACGGAACGTTGTTGATGGTCTGCAATTGCTTTTCATAAGGAAGCCGGGAATCCAGCACCAACCCCAGGGAAAAGGAGGTGGTCAGATCAACCTGATTGTCCTGGTAGAGGACATTCAGGCTGTTGCCCAATGATTTGTTATAGATCGCGAAATTGATGCTGTAATTGAACAACCCGTGGTCATTTTTCGTCCTTTTGTTGATTTGCAGAAGGTTGGTCGAACTGAACCCGGCGAAGGCTTTTATCCCCGGAAAATTATTTTTCAACGCGTGGCCACTGGTATTTTTGTACAGGTTGATGGTGACGCCCAGCATGACCTGATAACGCGACTCCAGGACCTGGGACCGTAAGGGGGGCAAAAAGAGGCCCGACAGAAGAAGGGCATACCCGCTGCGCCAAAGCAGGGATGAGCGCATAGGCAGGGATTTATACACCAAATATAATCCCCCGCTTCCAAATCACAGGATTGCCGAAAACGGAATCTGCGCCGGGGTACGGACAGGAAGCACCACATGTCCGTCGGTCCATGCAGTCAGAAGGCGACGACAAGCCTGAGGGTCCACATGGGATAGGCCTTGCGCACGCGGGAAATCTGATCAGGAGGTTGGTTCCATTGCGGCGCGCGCGACTCCACATAAGCCATTTGCTGCAGGAAGAATCCCGCTTCGGCGAGAACGGCGCTGCGACCCAGAGAACCGGCACGGATGCCGCCCATGACCTGAAGCATGAATCCGGGGTCATCCTCCCGGTCAATGACTTCAGGCGTCCAGACATGACGAGTGACAGACACAAAACCGACACCAGCCCGCAGGACACTATAAGGAACCCATGGCCGGTCGGACCATTCTCCTCGCCACTCCAGGAAAATTGGTTTGACGAATTCGTCATACCGCCCCGGAAAGTGATACACCCCTGTCCCGGCGCCTAAGGAAAGGCTGCGCATGAACCGCCAACCCAGGCTTGCATCTCCGAATCGCATGCTGCGATCGGCATTAAAACCCATACCGGCTCCCAGGCAGCCGTAAAACCGGCCCCGGTGCCCCCACCGGCCGGGAATGGCCTTGGCCCTGACCGGCCGGATTTCGCGAATGGCCTGTAGCGGAAAATGATGAATTTCACCACGATGGTCCCTGAGGCGCCATTCCCCTTCCGTCCCCGCTTCCAGCAACGTCCCGGTCATGGTGCGACCATCCTCCAACAGGATCCTGTACCTGGCCGTATCCGGTGTCTGGGCAAGGAGCGGGGACCACCCACCGAATACCAGGGCCAGCAAAACCAACCATACGGCAGACCTTGCCATCAGGGCGTGACGGCCATCCTGCTCAACAAAACCGGCGAGGCGGGATCCGAGGCATCGTATTGGCTGAATCCGTCAGGTCCGATGACGAGAATGCGTCCTGTACCAGGCAGGGCAATGACATCATAGGCCGAGAGATCGGTCATGTGCGCGAGTTGTCGATCGCCGATCTGCATCACGTCCGATTTGTCAAAAATCCGGAGGCCGGCAAAATCATCGCACAGGAAGAGGTGATCGCCCCGCACGGCCAGACCCATCGGGTGGGTCATGGCGTATGATTTGACCAGTCGGGGATGGGCGGGGTCGGCGATGTCCACAACGTCCATCTGGTTGAGGAATCCCAGACATTCGGTGCCGTCCCGGAGGGTCACATAGGCATACTGTCCGTCGGTGACTACCGGATCACAGGCGCGGGCGTGTTCAAATATTCCGACAAGAGCCGGATGGGCCGGCTGTGCATTGTCAAAAATGTACATCCCTGTCTCCGAGCCGATGAACAGGTGGTCGCGGTAGGGGAATATGGTTTCTATATTCCAGCCCACGGGATGGACGGCCAGCAGTTGCGGGGATTGGGGTTGCTGCAAACCGAATACATACAAATCGCTGCGGTCCACCACATAAAAATGGTCTTTGGCGATGGTGAACCGCGCCATGGATCCTCCCATGCCGGCTGCTTTGGCTACCGGGATGGGGACGGATTCCGCCGAGCCTCCGGAAGCGGAAGCGTCAAAGGCGATGCGATCCTCAGTCATGAAGAAGAGTTCGCCTCCGCTGCAATCCAAGTCCAATGTCTCTTGGGTCGAGCGGTAGTCCACGACGACGCCCTCCTCCGACAATTGCCATTGCCGGAATTGATCCTCGATCCGGTGCACCAGCTGCGGTTGGCTCATTTGAGTGATGTCAAAGACCACCAGGTCCATGTAACTGTCTGCGTACAACCGGTCATCGTAAATGGCCATGTCCCCATTGCCGGGGATGGCCAGGAAGGCCACATTGGCCGGACTGGCAGGATCGGAATTGTTGATGAGGTGGATGCCTTCGCGGATCTCGTTGATAAGGAGCCAGTTGCCGTAGCTATAGATCTTTCCGGGTCGGCGAAGTTCCCGGGGCGCCTGGATGCCGGCCTCAGAGCGAATGCTTTCGACCGAGCGGTACACCGGTTCGTAAATGGTGTAGGTGCGTTTTTCGTGGCAGGTATCTTTCAGACAACCACTGAAGGAAAGGGCCATAACGGCCAACACCGGGACAAGAAAATTGGCGGTTCGCATGACAGATTGTTTTCAGTAAAAGAACGACAGAATCGGGTATTATGTGAGTGGGTGGCGTTGTTAAAATCCGAAGACCAGCCGGAACAGCCAGCGTTGCTGGATGCGCCGTACGCTGCCTCCAGGGGGAATCCAGCCTCCCTGTTCATCATAATGAAAATCGTAACGGATGTCCTGGCGATAATATCCCGCTTCCAAAGCGAGATGAGCGGGACCTACGTGCCCCAACCGGAGTCCCGCCAGGGCGGCAAAAGAAAATCCCGGTTTGTAATCACGACGTTCGGGAAGCCATTCGCTTTCCGAAAGGTAGGATGCGAGTGCCGTACCCGCCCGGATGACGGTATATGGCGAGAAAGACGATTCCATCCAGTATCCCCGCCATTCCAGGGCGAGCGGATAAAAAATCTCGTTGCCTTCCGTCACCGACCGGTAAACGCCGGCAGAAAGACCGGCATGCAACATGCGGTGCCGGGCCCATCCGCCGTGGAGGTCTGCCAGCAACAATCCGGAATCTTCACTGAATCCGATGCCAAAGCTGCCTCCGCCATACCATCCGGCCGACCGGATGAACGATGGCTGACCCGTGCGGTAATTCCTGTCGTGCACCACACGGCGAAGGGTCTCTGCGGGAATGCGGTATTCCACGCCTTTGCGGTCGCGCAGCAACAATTCTTTACCCATATCCCAGGCGAGGATTTCGCCGTAGAGAAAGCCGCCGCCCTGGAGATAAACCCGGCTGAACAAAGGCGGATCCGGCTCCTGGGCGTTGACCCCGGTCCATCCTCCCCACAGGGTCACGAAAATCAGGATCGCAACCACCCGGGCAGCCAACCCCGGGGCCTTGGATTCTGGATTCTGTATTTTCCGTGGCATCGGGGCATGGTCAGCACAAGGCATAAAGCGTGATTTGAGGAAATAAACGTGATCCCGGCGAAAAACGCGGGCAGGATCAAAGCATGCGGCCGGAGAGGAACATCATGGCGATGCTGAAATAAAGGATCAGTCCCGTGATATCCACCAATGTCGCTACAAAAGGAGCAGAGGAAGTGGCCGGATCAAGGCGAAACCGCTTGAGAATGAGCGGCACCACGGAACCCATCAGTGTGCCCCAAATCACCACACCCAGAAGGGAAAAACCGACAGCAGCACCGACATGCAGATAATACTGCCCGAAGTCGAACAGGGACAGACCCTGCCAGATGTAAATGCGCAGGAATCCGATCGTCCCCAGGATGAGGCCAAGCAGGATTCCTGTGATGAACTCCTTGCGGATCACATACCACCAGTCTCTGGTGTCCAGTTCCTTGAGCGCCATGGCTCGGACGATCAGGGTGGCCGCCTGGGATCCCGTATTCCCGCCGCTGGATATGATGAGAGGGACAAAAAGCGCCAACACGACGGCCTGGGCAATGGCATGCTCGTAGTGGCTCATGACCGTGGCGGTAAACATCTCTCCCAACAGAAGGATGACCAGCCAGGGTGCGCGTTTTTTGAACAGCTCCCAAATCGAGGTTTCGGTATAGGAGAGTTCCATCGTCTCTACCCCACCGAATTTGAGAAAGTCTTCCGTGTCCCTTTTTTCAATCTCGTCGAGGATATCGTCCACCGTGACGATCCCGACCAGGACTTCGTCTTCGGTGATGACCGGCAATGCCGCCCGGTCGTATTTGTCAAAGTAATCGATGGCATCCTCCCGGCTCATGGTGGTGCGCAAAGCGATGGCTCCCTGATCCATCATGGATTCCAGGGTCTGATCGTCATTGCCCAGCAGCAATTTGCCGATGCGGAGGTCGCTGACGAGACGTTGGCGTTCATCGACCACATAGACAAAATTGAGGGTCTCCGCCTTGCGTCCATACCGCTTGATATGCTCCAGCGTGCGCCGTACGGTCCAGTCTTTTTTGGCCTGTACGTAATAGGGTGTCATCAGACGGGCCACACACTGTTCGGGATACCCGAGGAGCGTCAGGGCGATATCCTTTTCTTTGGCCGAAAGCAGGTTGACGGTTTCCTTGATGAAGGTGTCCGGAAAATTCTCCAGGATCTCCGTCCGGTCATCCGGGGCCATGTTCTCCAGCAACTCGGCGACCTGTGTGGATCCCAGTTCCTGTACCATGGATTGTTGCATGCCCGGCCCCATGTAACTGAACACCTCGGCCTTGAGCTCCTTGCCGAGGCGGAGAAAGGCCAGCAGCCGTGCCTGCTCGTCCATTTCCTCCAGCTTCTCGACGATATCGCTGGGGTGTAATTGAACGAGTTCGGAGGTACGGATCATGTGCAGGAAAAGTGGGCGGCTAAAGATACGGCCTTTCCGCGGGAGACCTGAAAAGTATGGGTGTTTTACCTTTCGGTGCTCATTGACTGTCCATGGCCCGCATTCGCCTCGAAATTCCCGACCGGTTACCTTTCACTACCTCTCTCGTCATCCGGGTCACGGACCTGAATTACGGCGGACATCTCGGCAATGACCGTTTGTTGTCCTACGTGCATGAGGCCCGCGCAAGATTCCTGGCCGAGAGGGGCATCAGTGAGCTGGATGCCTGCGGGGTGGGGATGGCGATGGTGGATGCTGCCATCCTTTTCAAGGCAGAAGGATTCATGGGCGACCGGGTGGAGATATCGGTCGGTTGCTGGGATGTAAGCACCCGGTCTTGGGATTTCGTTTACCGGTTGTGGATGCCCGACCGCAAGGTGCTTTTGGCTGAGGCAAAGACCGGTATGGTGGCCTTTGATTACACCCGAAAGCAGGTCGTGTTGATTCCACCTGATCTCCGATCCATTCTCGAGGCGGCATCGGCCTCTCCTCAAAGCTGAAGACCGAGCCTGGTCCCCTCTTCAAAGGCTCTTTGGGCGTCCAGTTCTCCCGCGCGTTTGGCCCCGCCGATGACGTGGCATTCCAGTCCAAGGGACTGCGCAACTGCCGCCAATCCCGCATTGGATTCCTGACCGGCACAAACGACTATGCTCTCCGCGGGAAACAGACGCGGTTTGCCTTCCACTTCCGCATGGAGCCCCTGGTCATCGATCCGGACATAATGCACGCGTCCGATGGTCTCCACCTGTTGACGGCGCAAGTGCAGCCGATGTATCCAACCGGTTGTTTTGCCCAGCCGGGCACCGAATTTTCCGCGGGACCGGTACAGCAGCCAAACCTGTCGCTCCGGTTGGTGGGGTGCAGGCTCCCGGAGACCACCCGGTGATGTCAGATGGGGATCCACGCCCCAGGTGGCCAGATAGGTTTGCCGGTCCCCGGGTTTGGCCGTCAGGTAAGTAGCCACATCTACGCCGATGCCTCCGGCGCCTATCACGGCTACCGAGCGTCCGGCCTGGCGCGTGCCCGCCAGCAATTCGTCGTACCGCATGACCATGGGGTGGTCCAGACCCGGGATATCCGGACGGCGCGGGGTCACGCCGGTGGCCACCACGACAACGTCCCAGTGCGCAGAGGCAAGCAGGGTTTTGTCGGCGCCCACCCCTGTGCGGATGTCCACGCCGGCGTCCCGGAGAGCGTGATCAAAATAGCGGATGGTTTCTGCGTACTCCTCCTTGCCGGGGACCTGCATGGCGAGACGGAACTGGCCACCCAGCCTGTCACCCCGCTCGCAGAGGGTGACCTGATGCCCACGACGGGCGGCCGTCAGTGCGGCGGCCATACCGGCAGGCCCGCTGCCGGCGACCAGGATTTTTCGGGGATGCGCCGCAGGTGTGGCTTCAAACTCCTTTTCGCGGCAGGCGGCCGGATTGACGAGGCAACTCGCCACCTTGTGCTCGAAAATGTGGTCGAGGCATGCCTGGTTGCAGGCAATACAGGTATTGATGAGAAGGCTGCGGCCGGTGCGGGCCTTTACGGGCAAATCGGGATCCGCGAGCAAAGGTCTTGCCATGGAGATCAGATCGGCCTCACCGTCGGCAAGGATCTCTTCGGCCTTTTCCGGCGTATTGATGCGATTGGCGGCCACCAGTGGAAGGCTTGTCTCTGCTTTCATTCGGGCCGTCACCCACGAATAGGCGCCGCGAGGTACCATCGAGGCGATCGTGGGCACCCGGGCTTCATGCCATCCGATCCCGCTGTTGATCACATTGACACCCGCTTCACGGACCGCCCGGGCCTGATGGACGACCTCCTCCCAGGCGCTGCCTTCCGGCACCAGGTCCAGCATGGACAACCGGTACATGATCAGAAAGTCATCTCCCACCCGCTCGCGCACTGCCCGTACAATCTCGACGGGAAACCGTGCCCTGTTCTCCACCGTCCCTCCCCATTCATCCGTCCGCCGGTTGGTGAACGGGGCTGTGAATTGATTGATCAGATAGCCTTCGGAGCCCATGATCTCCACGCCGTCATAGCCTGCTTCCCGGGCCAGGGCGGCGCAATCCGCAAAATCCCTGATCGTATGGCGGATGCCGCTCGCCGAAAGGGCCGCAGGCCGGAATGGACTGATGGGCGATTTGAGGGCAGAAGGACTCACGGCAAAAGGATGATATCCGTATCGCCCGGCATGGAGGATCTGAAGCAGGATCCGACCACCTTCCAGCCTTACCGCCCTCGTAATGCGGCGGTGCTTCTCCATTTCCGATTCGGAGGTCAATTTGGCTGAAAAGGGCGTCAGCCACCCCCTTCGGTTGGGGGCAACACCCCCCGTTACAATGAGTCCGGCCCCTCCTCTTGCCCGTTCGGCGTAAAATACCGCCAGCCGGCTGAATCCGTCCCGGGCTTCTTCCAAACCCGTATGCATGCTGCCCATAACGATGCGATTGGGCAGCACAAAAACCCCGAGATCCAGCGGGGAGAAAAGAAGCGGGAAGGTCATGGTCCACCGTTTGGACCCATAAGATAGGAGATTCCCCAATCCCGGTTCCGGAAATGACCTTGGCGCCGCCAAAAATCAGGCGGGTCGGAAAGACGTATGATCAGTCCTGCAGCAGCATCCGGTCCGAAAAGGTCCCTGAAGCGCAATGCAACTGATAGATCAGGATACCGGTCGCCCCCTGGAGTTCATCCTTGCCGACCGACAACTGGTTGAATCCCCGGTGGAAATACCTGGACTTGTTGAGCAAGGCACGGCCATTCAGATCATACACCACCACGCTGACATCTCCGCTTTCCGGCAGGTCAAAGGAAATGATGGTGCCATCCCGGAACGGATTAGGCTGATTGCCAAACACCTGGAATGGCGCCAGGACCTCTTCGTCGTGGACATCATTGCGAAAGCGCAGGGATATGTCGGCGACATCCAGAGAGGCCGTCACCGCTTCCTTGTCCAGAAACTGGGAGGTAATGCGCACCACATCGCGGGTATGCAAGCGGTGAAGGGCCGTGAAGGAAAGGTGGAACAGCGGAGTGTTGTTGACCAGCGGATCCTGCCATTCGACGACCAAAACGACCAGTCCTTTTTCAGGCAGGTGGGTGAAGGAAATGCCGTCCGTCAACTCCACGGCTCCGGAGCTCGCACCTTCAAACCGCACCTTGTCCACCGGATATTGCAAGGTCATCTGGAAACCGGCAAAGTCCTCGATATTGGTGGAAGCAAAAGGCAGGTTGAAGGCCTGTCCGGGGTGAATCATCTGATCGCCAAACTGAAATTCCAGTGGATCGGAGGACCTGACCTCGGAGGTAATGAGGCCCAATTTGGCAGTCCCGTTGAGGTCTCCTTTCTTGACGCCCCTTATCCGGAAATGGTGATCGGACTCCAGTACCGGTACCTTGATCGTAGCTGCTTCCTCCCTTTCGTCCAGCGGTGCATCCGGCTGCTGGAAATCGTAGGCATCGTCAAAAAAGAGCCAGGGACCCGCCCCTTCAAAGGCATCCACTTTGCCTAAAAGGAGCCGGCGTATGTCGTACATGTCCGCAATGCTCACCGAACCGGATTCATCCACATCGGCGGCAAAATGGGCATGTGGCGCCTGGAAAGGCGCAGTTCCGACGAGGTGTTTGCGCAACAAGACGATATCGGCAATGCTGATGCCGTTGGTCCAGGAATCTTCCAAATCCGGGTGCGCATGGTATTTGCGGCAGGTCTGTAGGTCTTCAATCCGGAAGGTCCCGTTGGCATCCGTTTCTGTTTCCAGCGGATCCTTGTAATCGATGTGCATGGCGATATGGACTTGCTCCAGTGCTTCGTCATCCGGCCAGGCCAGGGTCTCACCGGTGAGATTCGCCGCCAGGTCGATGGCTGCGCACATCGCGCTGTGCTCCTCCATGAGAAACACATTTTTCTGGAGGATGGAAATGCCGGTATTGCGCATGAGCACATCGTACAAACGCGTGGCCTTGATCCGGGCCTTCTCGTCGTCGGACAGATCGGGATCATTTTCATAATAGAAGCGGTCACCGTCCCTGAAATGGGCGAATTGCTCGGCCAATAGGGCATTGAGCGTGGGGCCGAATACGTGGCCGGGTTCTTTGGCTTCTGCCATCAGGCCAATCCAGGCATCGATGTTGTCCACTTGGCCAAAGGCCGTCTGAAAGAGCATGGCCTGGTTTTCGTCTCCCAGCATTTCCAGGAAGGATGCATATTTCGGCAGGCCGAATTCCTCTCGGATGGTGTTGAAATCGGGCAACCCTCTTTCGCGACCGCGCTGGATATTGATGGCGATCAGGTCTCTGCCTCCGGCGCCTGGAGGTCCGAAGAGGAAATTGCGCACATCGTCAATCACTTTGTGGTCCGCTTCCTGCTGCAACTGATGCGCCATGCCTTTGAGCATGGGCTCAACGCCCCCTGAGTTGAGGATCTGAACGGGATTGAAGAAAGCTTCCCGCAGAATGAAGTCACCCTGGGCAACCGGTTGGTTGAGGTTGTCGCGCCGGGGCAAATTGGTGCTCAACATGGTGTGCCCCAACCGGAATCCGGCTGCAGAGAATACATTGAACATACCGGGATGAACCGTGGGATCATATCCCTGGTAGGGCGGAACGGACACGCCAAGCGTGGGCAGCCATTCCTCATACGCGATGGCTGTCAGGATGCCGCTGACGATTTTTCGGGCGTGTTGGTATATCTGTTCATCGTTCCATTCCGGGTGGCTTCTCCTGATCAGCCCTGCCTGATAATTGTGCTCCCGGACGAACAGCGTATGCATGGCGGTCAGGAAAATGTTCTCGTTGACCCGGATGTCGCCCGCAACAAATAATTTTTTGTTGAACGGATTTTGATTGTCCATTTTCGGGGCCGCCGGATCCAGGTCGCCTTCAAATTCACCGGTGATGGTATTGAAAGGCAGCAGATCGCCGGAGGATGTCTTCATTTTTCCGTCTTCGAAGGTCCTGAGCCAGGAAGCCCAGGTGGAATCACTCCCGTAGATGGAGGAACCGTCAAAGTAGGCGCTGATGTTGTTGGCAAACCGGCGGGGATTGCCCGGTTCGGTACCCGTCCCGGGGACGGTCAGCGAGCGGTGCATGGAGATCGTCACGGCCGGAAGGACACCGCCCGGATTGAAATGGGGATCCGGGAAGTTGACGAATATTGGAAATGGCTGCTGGGCATCGTCCAGGACAAGGGCAAACTCGTGGTCGAGCAACTGACCGAACACCCAGGTAAAATCGCTGAGATTGCGGGTATTGGGGATAGATTGAGGCGCTGCAGCCAGAAAATTGGAGATGCGGCGGGGATTTTGCCTGTTTTGACCGGCGGGGGAACTGTAACCATCGCCGTAGGCCGGAGAATTGCGTTCCACCACTGTGTCCCCGTTCATTCCCCAATGGGGATGGGAGAGGTTGTTGCCCCACCCGGTATAGGTGCGGTAGGTCTGCGCCTTGGAGGTGAAGGCGGCAAATAAAACCATCATTACCAGGAGGGTACCAATCCTGTTCATATGCATGTCATTTGAAATACAGCCGTCGGCGGTCTTCGGGATTGGTCCGGGGGCAGGCTTTCGCCCATGCAAAAATAGCGCTAAAAGTGCAGCATTGCACGCTACAGCCGGAAATTGCTTCCAATTTCAGGCCATAATGATCAAAATCATCAAAACCGCACCGAAAACCCTGCCATCCAGTGTCTTCCCGCCTGCGGGTAGAAGAAATTCTCGGTGACCAGGGATTCGTAGCGGTAGGAATACGTGTAGCCGTTGCTGCTGTATTGGTGATGAAGCAGATTGTTGACCTGAAGGCGAACCGAAGCCATGCCCAGACCCGGCACATGACCCTCCCACCCCAGGGCGAGATCCTGCACCCACCAGGCCGGCAATTGTCTGGATGGATCCGCCGTATTGTCGAGAAACTGGCTGGCCACATACTGGGACATCCAGGCCAGGGACCAACCCCGCCAGGGGTTCCAGCGCAATTGGTGATTGTACACCACTTTGGGTGAAAAGGCGATTTCCACGTTGCGATGCGAGACACGAATGATGTCAAACCCGTCAGTATAATCATACAATGTCTCTTCGAACTCCCTGATCCGGCTGGTGGACATCGCCAGCGAAAAATCGAATTGCCATCCGCCCGGCAAACCTGCTCCGGCCACCCACTCGAGTCCTGTCCTCCAGGAATCCGGGACATTGACCAGAAGAGATGCCCCTACATCATTGAGAGCGCCGGTTGGGATCAATTGATCTCGGTAATGCATGTAATAGGCTGTGACGGCACTTTGCCAGCCTTGCCCTTTCCAACGGAGTCCCGCCTCGTAATCCACCAGACGCTCCGGTAGCGGCATTTTGCCTTCCGGGGCATCCACATAATCGCGACGCAAGGGCTCCCGGTGACCGACCGCGACCGAACCGAATATCGAGGTTGACCCCGAAAGGTGCCAGTTGATCCCTGCCTTGGGATTGAAAAAATCCAGGGCCACATCCACATCGTAGGGCTGAAGTTCGCTTTCTGTACCGGATGTGCGATAGCGGATGTGGCGGTACTGGATATCGCCAAAGAATTCCCAGGGGGCAACCGGCCTCCAAACGACTTTACCGAATACGTTGCCGTCTGTTTTGACCGCATCACCGTCATAGTAACGGAATCCAGGCGTCAAACCCGGAATGGCAGAGGCCCAGATGACCCGCCCGAAATGATCGCCCCAATATCGATTCCATGCACCGCCGAAATGAATATCCATGATCTCCGATTCGTAGCGCAAATTGGCGATCGCTCCTCCGAAATGATTGTCCAGCCAACGGCGGCGGACGATATCCGAGTGGGTGAGGGTATCCATACCCACCACCACCGGCTCCAGTCCATAGCTCCGGATGTCGTCCTGTTCCCTGAATTGCTCGAAATATCCCGCACCGCGCGTATAGTGCAAGGTCGCATTGGCGCGCCACTGCCGGCTCAAGGCATGGGCCCCGTGGATCTGGACATGTGTCTGGGTGTATTGGTCCACCTCGTTCTCATACGTGTAGTAATTGTAGCTCCTCCCGGACGTCAGGAGGTTGGTGGTTTGGGCAGGGGTGAATCCATTGCGGGCGGCATGGGCCAGCATGCCTTCCTCATCATTCTCCAGCCGGCTCTGCGGTGTGCCCCACCACGCCTGGTAGGTTCTTTCGTTTCCGGTGAATGCCAGCAGCCGAAAGAGGGACCGACCACCTTTCCACGTCAGAGAGCCGTACAGGGATTCCAGGTCGGCTGTGGCGCGATCGATATACCCTTGGGAGGCGATCCGGGACCATCGCCCGTCCAGCGCCCATCCGTTGCCGATCTCACCCGTGCCGAATGCGGCCCGGATCCGTCGGGTGCCAAAACTCCCCATCCCGCCCCCGATCTCCCCGTATGCCTGGTCCCGGTAGGTCAGCGACTGCAATCCCACGGTAGCGCCAAAGGCGCCTGCGCCATTGGTCGAGCCGCCTACGCCCCGGACAATCTCGATATGGTCCGTGCTGGCCACCAAATCGGGCATGTTCACCCAAAAAACAGCCTGGGATTCGCTGTCATTGACGGGTACGCCATTGAGAGTCACATTGATCCTCGTTGGGTCACTGCCCCGGATACGCAAGCCTGTATATCCGATGCCCGTTCCGGCATCGGAAGTGGCCACCACGCCTGGTGTAAACCGCAGCAGCCATGGAATGTCCTGCCCCTGATGGAGGCGGTCCAGGTCTTCCCGCCGGATCTGTTCCGATGGAAAAGGTGCGGAGGGCCCCGACCAGGTGCCCGTCAATTCCAGGGTCTGCAGGGCATAGGCCTGGGGGACCAGGTGTATTTCCAGTATATCGGGTAACTCCGGTCCCATTTCACGGCGCCACAGGTCATAACCCAGGAACCGGACCTCCAGGGTCCATCTCTGAGGAGGTAGCGGTTGCAGCAAAAACCGGCCCCGGTCATCGGTCACTCTTCCAGGTCCGCCGGGTATTTGCACGGCGGCACCGGCGAGGGGAAGGCCATGTTCATCCAGGACGATACCCGCAAGACCACCGGTTTGTGCCGGCAAGGCCACAGAGGATAACAGAAAACCGATGGCGACAAGGAGGAGGGGGAAGGCGCATTTCATCCGGAGGGCTTTGAAGGTTTCTGCGGGATGCCCGGCATGGGCCGGGAGGTTGCACCTTGTTCCCTTCCCGGCATTACCCGGGCAGGTTCAACGGGTATGATCTCAGCGAGGCCAGATGGCCAGGCACCCCTAAAGCCCGCAAGATATGATGCTTTGCTCTATTCCGGCAGGTAGCCGGTCATGAATTACCTTTGCCCACCCTGGAAACCTGACAATCAACCAAAATGGACATCGAACTCCTGCGCCGGATTTGTGAAATACCGGGTGCGCCTGGTTTTGAACACCGGATAAGATCGTTTCTGACCAGCCGCCTTGAAGGACTTGCCGACCGATGGGACGTGGACCCCATGGGCAATCTCATCGCATTCCGCCAAGGGGCTTCGGACCGGAAAGTCATGCTCACCGCCCACATGGACGAGATCAGCTTCATTGTCACCCATATTGACGACGACGGTTTTTTGCGGTTCATTCCGCTCGGGGGTTTCGATCCAAAGACCCTCACGGCCCAACGTGTGATCGTCCACGGGAAGGAGGACATTATAGGGGTCATGGGCAGCAAGCCCGTACACCTGATGAAACCGGAGGAGCGCAACAAAGGCGTGCAGATCGAGGACTTTTTCATTGACACCGGTCTCGACAAGGAGCGGGTCAAGGCGCTGGTACGGATCGGCGACCCCGTCACCCGCGAGCGGCATCTCATCGAAATGGGCGACTGCCTGAACAGCAAGTCACTTGACAACCGCATTTCGGTTTTCATCCTTCTGGAAGCCTTGCGCGAACTCAAGGGCAAAGCGCTTCCTTTCGACACGTATGCCGTTTTTACGGTCCAGGAAGAAATCGGTCTGCGCGGGGCCATCTCCGCCGCGCACCGGATCAATCCCGATTTCGGCATCGTCCTCGATACCACCATCGCATACGATCTGCCAGGTGCGCAGCCCCATGAGCAGGTCACTAAGCTGGGCAAGGGCGTTGCAGTCAAAATCATGGACGGCATGACGGTATGTGATCCCCGTATGGTGGCCTTCCTCCGTGCCCGGGCCGAGGCCAGACAGATTCCCTGGCAGCCGGAAATATTGCCTGCCGGTGGAACGGATACAGCCGCCGTGCAGCGCTACGGGAAAAACGGGTCCATTGCCGGGGCGCTGAGTATTCCCACCCGGCATATCCATCAGGTCATCGAGATGGTACACCGCAGGGATGTGCAGGCGGCGATCGAACTGGTGGCGGACGCCCTGCGACATCTCGACACCGGGGAATGGGATACCCTTTGATTGGAGCGGGCTTTCAGCCCTTACGTGCCTGGTCTTCGCGGGAAAGTGGGGAGCCTTTTACGTGTAAACGGGTATTTTGACGTCAAATCAAGCATCATGTCCTGGACCGAACATCCCGACGGACTTGTCCGCACGTTTGCGTTCGCCACTTTCCGCGAGGCTTTTGCTTTCATGACCGAGGTGGCCCTTTCCGCCGAAAAAATGGATCATCATCCCGAATGGACGAACGTGTATAACCGGGTATCCGTCAAGTTGAGTACGCATGATGCCGGCGGCAAGGTAACCGAAAAGGACCGTCGGCTGGCCTTGGTCATGGATAGGGCTTACCTTCGCTTCGCGCCATGAATTCCAAACTCCCTGAATCCGGCCCCAGCATCTTTTCCGTCATGACGGCTGCTGCCCTGGAACACAAGGCCATCAATCTGGCCCAGGGTTTTCCCAATTTCGATCCCGACCCCCGCCTTCGCCAACTGATCGCACGGGCCATGGAGGACGGATACAACCAATACGCCCCGATGCCCGGATGGCTGCCGCTCAGGGAAGCCGTCGCCGACAAGATAGGACGGAGCTACGGCCGTACCCCTGACCCTGCCTCCGAGATCACGATTACCGCAGGTGCTACCCAGGCCATCTTTGCCGCGATCCAGGCTGTGGTTCATCCGGGAGAAGAGGTCATCATTCTGGAACCCGCCTATGACTCTTACCTCCCTTCTGTGCGACTCGCCGGTGGCGTGCCTGTTTCTGTGCCCTTGACCCTGCCGGATTTCCGGGTGGACTGGGACCGGGTCCGGGAGGCTGTGACCCCGCGCACCCGGTTGTTGATCACCAACAATCCCCACAATCCGGGCGGATCTGTTTTTACCCGGGAAGACATGTCTCAACTCCGGGAAATCGTCCTCCAAAACCGGCTCCTCCTCCTGAGCGATGAGGTGTATGAACACCTGATCTTTGATGACCGCCCTCATCTTTCGGTACTGGCCGATCCCGACCTTTTTGCCAGGTCCATGGTGACGTTTTCCTTTGGCAAAACCTTCCATGCCACCGGGTGGAAAACCGGCTATATCGTCGCGCCGGCGGCGCTGACAGTTGAATTTCGAAAAGGGCACCAATTCAACATCTTCAGTGTGCACACCCCTTCGCAGGTGGGGCTGGCCAGGTATATGGAGGACCAGGGGGTATGGGAAGGGCTGGGTGCCTTCTACCAGGCAAAAAGAGACCTTTTTCTCGGCGCACTGGCCGGATCCGCTTTCCGCGCCCTGCCCTGCGAGGGTACTTATTTTGCCCTGCTGGACTACAGCGCCCTGAGTGAAGAAGACGATCGCACTTTTTGCCTGCGGTTTGCCGGTCAATGCGGTGTGGCCCTGATCCCGATCAGTCCCTTTTACCGGGAGGCGCCTCCCGGCATGCGCATTGTTCGGGTGTGTTTTGCGAAAACAGAGGAAGTGCTGCGACAGGCCGCCGAAAGGATGGTCAAGGCTTCCTATTCAGATGCGCCGTGAAGGTGATGGCCGCGTTTTTTCAACGATCAATGCGAAGCTCCTGGAGCAGGTAGCGCCCTCCGGTAGTCCGGAAATAGAGATATACCCTGTATTTGCCTCCCGCATCACTGAGATCGCCGATCACGTAATGGGAATCTTTGCCCTGACTGTCACCTGCGTGCGACTGGCGAAAAGCCGTCGGCGGGTGAGCTCTGAAGAATTCCTCCAGCAAGCGTTGGGCTTCGGCTTTGGGGGCCATTTTTTCCACACCCATCAGTTCGATGACGACCGACTGGTCGAAATGGGTGGCGACAGCCGCTGCCTGGCCGCGGCGCAGCGCCTGGCCGACCTCCTGGATGGCGGAGGACTGCGCAGCGAGCCCCCATGGCGCCACCACTGAAAGGAAGAATAAAAGGGCCTGAATGTTCATGTGAAGGGACTTGGATGTAAACATAAGGGGATATTTACATAACCCGTATATCATCAACAACCGGATTCCGGTATAAAGTTCCTCCCTCCCTACCCGACTGCCTGCCGTATCTTTGCCCCATGCCCGTTTTCCGACGTACCGGACTCATCATCCTCGACGGCTGGGGTCTGGGTCCGGATCCTGCGGCAGATGCCATTGCCCGGGCCGACACCCCGGTATTTGACCGGTTGATGCGCGTATGTCCGCATGCCACCCTGACGACGTTCGGTGAAGCGGTAGGCCTGCCTGCAGGGCAAATGGGCAATTCGGAAGTAGGGCATCTCAACATCGGCGCCGGAAGGATCGTGTGGCAGGAACTGGCCCGCATCAACAAGGCCATCGCCGAAGGCGAACTGGAAAGGCATCCTGTCCTACAGCGGGCCTTTGCCCTCGCCCGCGAGGGAGGCCGCACCCTGCATATATTGGGCCTGGTGTCCGATGGAGGTGTCCATGCCCATATCGACCACCTCCTCGCGCTTTGCGACATGGCATCCCGGGCCGGGCTGCCGAGCGTCCGGATACATGCTTTCACAGACGGGAGGGATACCGGTCCGGAAACGGGGGCAGGATTCATCCAGCGGCTGGAACAGCATTTGGCCGGGCAGGACCGCATTCGTCTGGCTACGATTATCGGCCGGTATTATGCCATGGACCGCGATCAGCGGTGGGGACGTATTCGCCGCGCTTATGATCTGCTGATTCGCGGAGATGGCACACCTTTCCAGACCGGGGCTGAAGCCTTGCGGGCCCATTACGACCGGGGGATCACGGATGAATTTATCGAACCTGCCCTAATCACCGACGACGGGAATCCCGTTGGCCTCATCCGGGAGAACGATGTGGTCCTTTTCGCCAATTTCCGCACGGATCGACCCAGGCAGCTCACGAGGGCTCTCACCCAGGAATCCTTGCCCGAGTGGGGCATGCACCCGTTGCCGCTTCATTTTTTTACCATGACCCGCTATGACGAGACCTTTCGCGGCGTGGAAGCCATATTTGAAAAAGACGACCTGCAGGACACCCTCGGGGAAGTGCTGAGCAAAAACGGCAAGACCCAGCTCCGACTGGCGGAAACCGAAAAATATCCGCATGTGACCTATTTCTTCTCCGGGGGGCGCGAGGCGCCTTTCCCTGGTGAAACCCGGCGTGTGATCCCTTCGCCCCAGGTAGCCACTTACGACCTGAAACCGGAAATGAGCGCCCCGGAGGTGACCCGTGCTTTGCTGGATGCCTTTGATGAGGAGCCGCCGGATTTTTTCTGCCTCAATTTTGCCAATACCGATATGGTGGGCCATACAGGAGTGATGGAGGCGGCCATGCGAGCGGCAGAATCAGTAGATGCCTGTCTGGGCCAGATCCTGCCAGCTGCTTCTGCCCTTGGTTATGGCTTGTTGATCATCGCCGATCACGGCAATGCCGATTGCATGATCATGCCCGACGGGACACCCCACACCGCCCATACCATGAATCCCGTTCCGGTTATTTGGGTGGATACCGAACGCCGTCCGGTCTCCATCAGGGACGGCAAGCTGGCCGATATCGCCCCGACACTGCTGACGATGGCCGGTTTGGCCATCCCTGACGTCATGCATGGGGATATTCTCATCGAAAATGCCGCAGAATGATCCGGAAGCTGTACTTCCTGTCAGGACTTTTGTTTGTGGCTTGCTCTGCCCCCGAAGCGGAGATGGCGTCTGCTTACTTCGATCTGGCCGGATGGGTGGCTGAAGAAAAGAGCCGCCTCTCATCAGGCAACCCTGTGACCAAAACCGTCATCCTCAACGGACATGAGGAAATCCTGGATAAGGACGGTTATGCCTGGGAAGCCGAGTTGGAGAGCCTGCTGCAATGGGATATCAACCGGGCCGCCTGGCGGGGAGCCTATGAGGTTGACTCTGTTTTCAGGGAGGGGACCCTGATTTTTTGTCACTATGAAGCGCTTGAGGATGATTTGCCGGTGAGGCAAATGGAGATTCATTTCCGGTCAGGCGTGGTGGACAGCCTGGCGATAAACACGCGGGTTAAAAATCCGCTACACAGCACCGAATCGCAATTCCATTACCGGAGAGGAAGGACGTATCTTCTTGTCCAGGAAAATCACCGGCGATTCGGGAAGGATCAAACATTGGAAATTCGCACAAAGGCCAGATAGATGACGCCAACCATCAGCTATGTCGTTTACAGGGAGACGGATTTTGATGCGCTTATCCGAATGAGCCAAAAGCTCTGGAAAGACATCCCCGCGGAAGAATTGCAAAGGCTGCTGCAACAAACCGTTGCCCAAGCCAAATACAGGGTCTTCATGGCCCTGAATCCCTCCATGATACCAGTGGGATTTGCCATTTTCTCCCTGCGGACGGATTATGTGGAAGGGGCCGTGCAATCACCGACCGGTTATCTGGAAGGCATCTTTGTGGAGGACGAATACCGGCGGGTGGGCATCGCGACTGCGTTCCTTGTCATGGGGGAACAATGGTGCCGGGAGAACGGGTGTGTGCAGATGGGGTCGGACACCTGGATATCGGATCAATCCTCCCGCTTGTTTCACCGGAAAGTGGGTTTTCGGGAGGAAGAAGAAGTGGTGCATTTCCTCAAGGACATTCTTCAGGAAAGGGAATATTGATACCATACACGGCTCTGACCTCCCCATTATCTTCCGTCATTAGCCAAGGCCTCGGGTCATCAATTGATCTTTGAAGTAATTGTTTTGACCTCCCCTTTTTTCAGGTAAACGGAGTCCCGGATCTCGTGAATCTGGTTGTTTTGTTTGTATTCTATCCAGGTATGCACGTACTGGTCTCCCGCCACCGGATGGGTGTATAGCGTATCCAGGCTCCAACTGTCTTTCCGGGGAGAATGGATATACCGGGTACCAGCATATTTATACGAATAAGACAGGGATTGCAACAGCGTCGGGTATTTGATATCAAACTCGAATTGCAAGGTAGCCTTTGGACGCAATGGAATATCTGCCATTACCGGTATATCATAATGCGTGGAATCCAGATTACTGATGACCACTTGCCCGTCATTACCCGAGGTGAGATAACCGTCAAGATAACCATCAAGCTTGGTAACCAAAACAAAATATCCCCAATCACTTGTGTAATCTGTTCCATCAAAATTTACCGCATACTCTCCTTTTGAATTTGATTTAATATCCCCCAAATACTTCGAAAATGAAAGAAATCCACCGGAATTATAGTACAAATCAATGGAAGCCGATAGAGGCACTGAATTATTGGGATCATATACGGTGCCTTGAAAGATGAAACATGACGATTTGCACTGATTCAATGGTTTTTCAGGAAAAAGATCAAAAGACAAATCATTCAGGCACCCCTGCCACAGCAACATGGAGGACAGCATGAGGATGAATATCCATACCGACCATCTAATCATGACAAATCTTCAAAACAGGTTGAAATGCCGCACCCTTCCGGGATTGGAAGCCCTTAGAAAAAAAGAATATGAACCGGAGCCTCAGGAGTGCCTATGCCAAGCCAGGGATGAATGGCGGCATCCACGACTCAGAATTCACAACTCAAAAATAACAATTTCGGGGAGTCGGAGCAAGTGCGTCATACCAACCGGGCTCTGGCGTCCCGGGACACTCCCACCTCGCTGTTTTCTGACGAATGCTAACCGCGATTGCGCCATTTTAGGAGTATTCTTATTTATTTACCCCCTCCCCAGCCAGGCCAGGGCGCTTTTGGACAGGAGCCAGGCCTTCTTGTCTTCGTCAAAATCCGGCATCCCCTCGATGAGGGCGCCGGGACTGAGTTCGCCCAGCGGGAAAGGGTAATCAGACCCCATGGCCACTTTCTCCTTACCGAACAGATCGACCAGGTAGCGCAGCATGGCCGGGTCGTGCACCAGGGCATCGAGCCAGAAACGACCTACATAAGCCCGGGGTGGAACGGGGTTGTCCACGGCTACCAGGTCGGGCCGCACATCAAAACCGTGACTGATCCGCCCCAGCGTCGCCGGGAAGGAGCCTCCACCGTGGGCAAAGGCGACCCGCAGCCTGGGAAACCGGTCGAATATCCCGCCGAAAATCATCGAGCAAATGGCGAGGCTGGTTTCAGCAGGCATGCCCACCAGCCAGGGGAGCCAGTAACGCCCCATTTTTTCCTTGCCCATCATGTCCCAGGGGTGGACGAAGAGGGCTGCACCCAGCCGCTCGCAGGTTTCATAAAAGGGATACAGCGCCGGATCGTTGAGGTTCCATTCATTCACATGGGAGCCGATCTCCATGCCCGCCATTCCGAGTTCTTTCATGCATCGCTCCGTTTCCCGGCAGGCCAGCTCGGGATCCTGCAAGGGGGCCGTGCCCAGGCCGACAAACCGATCGGGGTGTGCGGCCACCACGCCGGCGATATGGTCGTTGAGGAAGCGCGATGTCTCCCAGGCGTGGACCGGCTTGGCCCAATAATGAAACAGCACGGGTATGGTGGAGAGGACCTGGATATCCACATGGTGATGATCACAATCGCGCAAGCGCGGCGACGGATCCCAGCAGTTGTCTTCGATTTCCCTGAAGAATTTGTCGCCCTGCATCATCCTGGCGCCGCAGGGCTTGTGATGGTCGAGATGGATGAATCCGGGGTATCCGAACTTCTCGCTCCAGCGGGGCATTTCGCCCGGCATGATGTGGGTGTGGATATCTATTTTCTGCATGGGCGGACATCAAAACGGGACGAAAAGGCGCTTCACGCCGCGGGAACGATCCCATCAGCGAAATACCACATCCCGTTAAAGAGGCACAATTTACACAATAGGGACTTTCGGGCAATGCCACATGCGGCGGTAAGGGACCATGGCTTGACCACACAGCTAGCTCCCGTTCCCGGGACGGTAGGGTGTCCCTCCCAAGATCAACGCCCCAGGCCGGGGAGAGGATTCCGGGCATCCGATTTGAATGGCTCCAGCCACAAGGTAAAAATGGCCGCCAGTACGGTCAGTCCAGCCCAATGAACGGGTGGCAACATCTCCAGTTGAAACAGCCCGCGCAAACCGGGAATCATTAATAGGGCTAACAAAAGCGCTAATGACATGAAAACAATCAAAGGGATGAGCGGATTCCGGCGGGAAAGGGTGCGGTGGATGGGCATGGTGAACGACCGGTTGGCCAGCGTGAGGAAAACATTCGAAAGGATCAGGGTGACGAATACCGCTGTGCGCATGGCCGCATCGCTTCCTCCTTCGGCCATGGTCCAGGCCCCTGCCAGCAGGCAGCCGATGGCCATCATCCCACCTTGCAGCATACTCCAGCCCAGTTCGCTGCCCCGCAACAGGTCCTTGTCACCGGCCAGGGCCGGATGGCGGATCTCTTCTTCCGGTACGGGTTCATTCTCATAAATGATGGAGCAGGTAGGACCCATGATCAGTTCCAGGAATATTACATGGACCGGCGTAAACAGCATGTCCGGCAGCCAGGACATAAAGATGGGCATCAGGACCAGGAGGATAATGGGGATGTGGATGGAGACGATATACCGGATGGCTTTGGTGAGGTTGACGCGGATGCGACGGCCGATGGCGATGGCATCGGTCATGCGGGCCAGGTCATCATCCGAAAGCACGAGGGCAGAGGCGGCACGAGCTACATCCGTGCCTCTCCGGCCCATGGCAATGCCGATGTGAGCGGCTCGCAGTGCCGGGGCGTCATTGACTCCGTCGCCGGTCATGGCCACGATTTCGCCCCGTTCTTTGAAGGCCTCGATAAGCCGGAGCTTGAGCGCTGGCGAAATACGGGCGAAGACGCGTGTGCGGCTGACCATGGCATCAAAAAGGGCCGGTGTTGCCCCTTCGATTTCGGGGCCGGTACGACAGTCCGGGGACCGGATACCGGTGGACCGGGCGACGGCCATGGCCGTCTCGGCCGAATCGCCGGTAATCATACACACATCCACCCCTGAACGATAAAAGGAATGAATGACGCGGTCCATGCCTTCCACCGGTGGATCGTGGAAAGTGACCAGTCCCAGAAAAACAAATTCAATGTCCTCCTTCCGGCGGGGCACTCCCGATACGATCGATGTCCCTTTGGCCACGCCGAGTACGCGCCATCCCTGTCGGGCATACCCCTTGCTGCGTTCCAGAATGGTTTGGCGCTCCTCTCCTGCGAGCCGGCAGAGATCGAGCACGCCTTCCAAAGCGCCTTTGCAACCGATGCGCAGCTCGCCGGAAGCATGCCGGAAAACGTGGGTCATGGTCGGAGGCGTTCCGGAAAGGGGGAATTCTACAGCCATGCGGAAGACAGGACGTTGATCCATTTCGAAAACCCTTTGGTAATTCGCGTGAATGGATAATTCCATGGGATCAAAGGGCGCCTCTTCGCTGGCCCACATGGCATATTCCAGGACATCCCTGGCGTCCGGAGCAGTCTGCATGTCCACTTCCTCGTTTGTCCGGCCATCCCAGATCACCCCGAGTTGCATGAGATTCCGGGTCAGGGTCCCGGTCTTGTCCAGGCAAATGACCGTCGCGGAGCCCAATGTCTCGACCGTGGCCGGAGTACGTGCAATGATGCCGAACCGCAACAACCGGTAGGCCCCGAGCGCCATGAACGTGGAAAGGGCCACGGGGATTTCCTCCGGTAACAGGGACATGGCCATGGTCAGACCTTGCAGAAGTCCCTGCCAGATGCTGCCCGTGACCCAGGCATGCCAAATCCACACGAAAAAGAAAGCCACGCTCCCTGCGAGGACCATCGTGCGGACAAACCGCCCCACGCGGATCTGCATGGGTGTTCGCTCCCTCCCGGCGCCGGCCATCAGGCGGCCGATGCCGGACAAGACCGTTTTGGCGCCTACGGCGGTCAATGTGATATACCCATAACCGCGAATGACCATGGTCCCCTGAAAGACGGCGTCGTTTGTCGTTTTGTCCACCGGCCAGGATTCGCCGCTGAGGACGGCTTCATTCACCGACAGGTCACCGGATGTCAAGACACGTCCGTCCGCCGGAATGACTTCTCCTTCGCCACAAAAGACGATGTCTCCGGTGACGAGATCCTCCAGGTCGATTTCCGTCTCCATATCGTTGCGAAGCACGCGTGCGCGCCGGGCGGTAATCCTTCCGAGGGCTTTGATGGCCCTTTGGCTCCTGAAGTTTTGAAAGACGTCCATGCCGGCCACGAAAGCGAGGGCCCCCAACATGGTAAAGGCCTCTGTCCAGGCATCCAGCAGCATGTAAAGAACGGCCGCTACCACCAGCAAAACGAACATAGGTTCGCGGACTGCCGAAAGGATGTTGGTCAACAAAAGATGGCCGGATCGGGGCAAACGGTTGGCACCGTCTACCTCCCGACTGCGTATCACTTCCGCATCGGAGAGACCCCGCAGAGATGCTGGTTTGTTTCCGGTCATTTCCGTCAATGCCTTTTCGGCAAACCTACCCAAATTCGCGGAGGATGGCAGGCAACTGTTAAACCTTTTTCCGCACCTTTACCCTTAAAGAATGTGTCATGAAAACCCTCCTTTCGCTTTTTATTCCTCTTTGGTTCCTGTTCCTGCCTGGGATGTCCACCGTTGTTACGGCCCGGGATACTGTCGAACCGGATTCTACCGGTTTGCCGGGTGATCATTTTTCGCTGGAAGGTGCGCTTGAGCTTTTCAAAACATCTTCAAGCCCGGAGGATTTTGAAAAACGGCTGAACCAGGAAGACGGCCATGTCAACAATCTGGATCTCAATGAAGATGGCGAAGTGGATTACATCCGTGTGGTCGGCCATATGGAAGGCGACATGCAGGTACTCGTCCTGCAGGTGGATGTCAGCGCAAAGGAATCCCAGGATATTGCCGTCATCGAAATGGAGCGGCAGGGGGAGGACGAAGTAGTCCTTCAGATCATCGGTGACGAGGATGTTTATGGCGAGTCCGTCATCGTGGAACCTTATGAGCAATACACGGTAGAACCTGACGCTCCACGCCAAACGGAGCCTTCACGGGTAGTGGTCAATGTATGGACCTGGCCGGCCGTGCGTTACATGTACGCGCCCGGCTATACCGTATGGGTATCCCCATGGAGATGGCGGGCCTATCCGACGTGGTGGAGACCCTGGCGTCCCTTGCGTTGGTCGGCATGGCATGTGCGGGTGACCCCATTCCGTGCGCACCGCTATCATGTTGTGACGAACCACCGGGTCGTGAGGGCGCACAAGGTGTATGTCCCCCGTCGCACCCATTCAACGGTTGTCAAATCCAAGACCACTACCGTGGTAAAAACCAGAAAAGGCACCGTAAAAAAGACCACGACAACCACCAAGGTCAAGGGGCCCAGAGGCAATACCAAGGTCAAACAAAAGACAAAGGTGACAGGTAAGAGGAGAGGGGGATAAAGATCACCGGTGTGAACCGGATCGCCAAACCCGCACCCGGTTGATCTCCGGCAGTCTTCATCCCCGCTGAGCGGAGCGAATCAGCACGATGCCGGCTGCGATCATCCAGCCGATTCCTACGGGTACGATCACGAAACCGGGCTCCGGTTGACCGGGGTTGAAAAGGGTGAGGATGGACACCAGTCCGGCTCCACCCGCAAGGTATCCCCAGATACGCAGCCAACCGGGCACCCAGTCTTTGTCACCGGCCAGGGAAAGCAATAAAGGCCCCGCTCCAATGATCAAAAGCGTGGCCAGGTCATCCAGCCGGGCTCCCGCCCACCCGATCAATCCCGCCAGTCTTACTGTCTCGGCAGCGGTATCCGGTGCGAGATGAAAGGCAGGAGCCAACATCAACAAAAAAGCCACGATGGCCACGCCTGCTCCTGTCTGCATACAGGTAAGTCCTAAGGCTGCCATTCCTTTTCTTCGTGAGGTCAGCACCGACATCATTTTTCCTGCCGCGGCCATGAGGATGACACCTGCCACCCAAAATGAGGTATTCACGACCAAAAGGGCTCGGGCGGATTCCAGTTGGCTCAACCAGGTTGCCATGTCATTCCGCGCCAGGGCGACCCAAAGATCGGTACCCGTGGCGCCCCAAAAGGCGGCGCCAGCCAACATGCAAATGGCACCTGCCAAGGCACAATATCCAGCTACTGCCAATAGATTTTTCCTGAGAAATATGTTTTCAGTCACCATAAACTCATGTGTATTTCTCAGCAAAAATGCAGGAACGGGAAAGATGAAAATTGTACAAATGTTTCATCTTGCTCGCTATCGGGGTCGGTCAATAACTGAGTTGACCTGGGAGGTTCGTGCGTGCCATCCGGTATTCCAG
Source organism: uncultured Saprospiraceae bacterium (assembly GCA_964471595.1). Classification (GTDB taxonomy): domain Bacteria; phylum Bacteroidota; class Bacteroidia; order Chitinophagales; family Saprospiraceae; genus JAGNXB01. Next base: position 36,010 of record CAYYGN010000003.1, on the reverse strand, counting down.
GGGGGTCATCTCGGCAAATTCTTTGAAACCCCGGATAAAATGTGACTGATCAAAATAACCGTTTTGGAGGGCGATATCGGTCAACTTTTCCGGACCGAAATGCAGGTTGTTCAATGTATGGACAAACTGACCCAAACGCAGAATCTTGTTGGACGAATCACCAAACCAGTCATTGAAAATCCGGAATGTCTGTGCTCTGGAATAACCCAGGTGGCGTTCAAGGTCAACCTGGTGCCCCAGTCGTTTGCATTGGGTCAGCAGGTCTATGGTGGATGCCAGTTTGACGGCCAGGTTCAAGGCTTGGGATTCCCGGATCCTGCGCGTGATCCACTCTTCCAGGAATACCGCTTTTTGCGCGAAAGGAACCGGGGTGCACAAGACATCTTCCAATTCCGCCATGCCGGAAAACAAATCGATACCTTCGGCCGCATTATCCTTCAAATCACTGGCCGGTATACCCGAAAGGGCTTTGATGGCCACGGGTTCCAACTGGACCCCTATGAAATGGAAACTTTCATATTCGAAATAGAGAGGCCGGGTGTGCAATCCCGAGAAAAAACAAAAAGCGGAGGTGGGTGATGATCTTTTCAGATGGCTTCGTTCATGGTCCATCCGGAACGGCTTACCCAATCGGAATATGAGTTCCACCTTGCCGGAAGGCAATATCTTCCAAGAGGAGGCGATGTCTGATTTCTGCTCCCAAATAAGGCGGATGAGGCCGTTGCCTTTGGTCGGCTGGAATAATTGGCATTCCACTAAGCGTAAAATCCTGTCCCAACAAGATACAGAATACCTCCTTGATCAGCATTTTCCGATTCAAAAGATGTGCGTTTCGCCATGAGGAGAGCAGGCGTAAAAATATGGCCGTCACCTATGACCTTGTTGTTGTGAGATGTTCAACCCCGCCGGGGTTGGTTGTCCTTTTCTTCCAAGGCCCGGGAGCTCCTCGATTCCCAAGACCTGGTCCACGCCGACAGGCTCAATAAAAAAAGGGAACCTCCCGGTTCCCTTTTCTTGGTGGCGGAGGTCCTGACGCTCCTCCGGAGGTCAGGATTTCGGCCCCCAGGCCTCAAC
>CAYYGN010000003.1:2521-34836 GCA_964471595.1 uncultured Saprospiraceae bacterium | reverse complement strand
CTCCCGTGAAAAAAAAGGGAACCTCTCGGTTCCCTTTTGCGGCCCCAGGCCTCAACACGACTTGATATCTCCCGTGAAAAAAAAGGGAACCTCTCGGTTCCCTTCTCCTGGTGGCGGAGGCAGGACTTGAACCTGCGACCTTCGGGTTATGAGCCCGACGAGCTACCAACTGCTCCACTCCGCGATGTAGATCCCGGGTTTTACCCCTTGGGAGGGCAAATATACGACAACTTTCCGTAATAGAGGTAATCCGGGTTGAAAAACTTGGGCGAGGGTCATCCTACGTAGCCGAAGGAGCGGAGACTGCGGTCATCATCGCGCCATTTGGGACGAATCTTCACATGGAGCTCCAGATAAATCTGCTGGCCCAGGAATTCCTCGATCGCGGCCCTGGCCTGTATCCCCAGCTTTTTGATGGCCTGCCCCCCCTTGCCCAAAAGAATGGCCTTCTGGGTATTGCGCATGACATAAATCTCGGCACCTATCCGGATCAGGTCCTTTTCGCCTTCCGCCGGCTCCTGGAAGTATTCCACCACCACCTCCACCGAGTAGGGGATCTCCTGTTCGTACAGATGGAATATCTGCTCCCGGATCAGCTCTGCCACAAAAAACCGTTCGGGCCGATCGGTCAACTGGTCTTTGGGATACCAGGCTGGACCTTCCGGCATTGCTTCCCGAATCGCCGCAGCCAAATCGTCCGTCCCGGTCTGCTGCAAGGCCGACAGGACAAAGACCCGGTCAAAAGACAGGCGATTTTCCCATTCCTTTACGGTCTTTTCAAGGACAGAGGGATCGGTCCGGTCCGATTTGTTCACCACCAGAAACCGGGGTGCCTCGCTTTCCTGCACATGTTGCAACAGGAGGTCGTCTTCGGCATAGGCGTCGCCGGCTTCCGTGACGAGCAGGACCAAATCGGCATCTTCAAAGGCGCCGGCCACAAATGCGTTCATTTTTTCGTGCATCCGGTAGGCCGGGCGAAGGACAAAACCCGGCGTATCGGAGAACACAAGCTGGAAGTCGTCACCACTCAATATGCCGAGAATCCGGTGACGGGTCGTCTGGGGTTTGGCGGAGACGATGCTCATACGCTCCCCGACCAGCGCATTCATGAGCGTGGATTTTCCCACATTGGGATGACCGAGGATATTGACAAAGCCCGAACGATGCACGGATGACATGGTGTGCAAGGTAAGGACACGGAGGCAAGTCAGCGCATCAGGCTGAACTCCCCGGCCTTGGACTGGACCTGCCCGTTGTCAATCCGGTAATCAACGGTGTATAGAAATACACCGGGTTCCAGCTTCTTGTCTTTGTGGAATCCATCCCACCAGGGGCCGGATTCGGTAGAGGGGAAGTCGCTGGCTTCGTGCAGCAAGGTGCCCCAGCGGTCATAAATCCGGTATTGCAGGATCCACGCCGTAATGCCCACCGGCGGAAATATCCGGAACTTGTCATTCACCCCGTCGCCATTCGGTGTAAAGGCGTTGGGGAAAAATACTTCACAACCCGTCCGCTCGACGACGACATCTGTCGAAGCTGTACATCCCGAGGGATCCTGGACGGTAATGGTATAGGTCCCCGGTGCAAGGGCGCCGAAGGTACTTGAAGCCTGGGGAGGATTGTTGTCCAGCGAAAAAGCCAGCGGTGCATTGCCCTGTACGCTGACCCGAATGCGTCCATCCGGCAGCCCGCATTGGGCCGCGTCCGCGAAGACTTCGGTGATGAGGGGCCCCGTAGCGGTATTGAGTTCGACCGTGGCAGACCGGCTGCAACCGAAGGCATCCGTTACCCGCACGGTATAGGTACCCGGACTCAGACCGTCAAATTGCTGAACGGCGCCGGGTGGCGAGCCGTTGAGATCATACTGGAAGGGTGCATTGCCTGTGGCGATCACCGTCAGGCTGCCATCAGGCTGGCTGCACCCTCCTTCGACAACAATCAACTGGACGATGTCCGGCAAAGGGAAAACGGTCAACAGCGCACTGTCGGCGCAACCATTAACATCGCGTACCCGGACCGTATAATCACCCGGCGAAAGTCCGGCAAATGCACCTCCCTCCTGAAAAGGCTCTTCCTGGATCGCGTATTCCAGAGGCGGCGTCCCACCGGTGGCCTGCAGGGAAAACGGGCCTTCGGCACAAGCCTCGAGCCCTCCGAACGGCAAACGCGGCCGGCTGTGTACGACGGCATCCAACACAATCGTATCGGAACACCCGAAAACATCAAAACCCACCAGCCGGTAGGTACCGGCATGTTGGGGACCTGCCTGGGGAATGACGGTCATGGGTTGCATGCTGGTGAATCCGTTGGGCCCTTCCCAGAGATAGTAGCTGGCCCCCGAGGCCGTAAATGTCAAATCGACCCCTTCACAAACAGGGCTGGCTATGGCACCCTGCACATCCAGGGAGTCGCAGGGGCCGCCATGCAAACCGAGGGCGTATCCCCACCCATTACAAAATATTATCATGCAAAATGCCAAGATGACTGCGCAATCTTTCATTTTCCTATTCCTCATTTGGGGTAAAGTTATAGTTTATCCGGTTTACTTCCAAGACGCAAAGGCCGCATTCCGGCACTTCCGAAAGCCGTATCTTTCGCCTGCGGGGGTCAATGATCCCGGGTCCCGGACCTACCCGCCGAAAGCAAAGCGGACATATACCCGAGTCTCCGCTTATATTCGGGCCTGATAATGTGCATACCGCTCCTGTGATGAACAACCTGCTCTGGATCCGGCGATTGCTGAACTACCTCAACCTGGAGAGTGAACTCGATGATCTCGAGCGGATCCACGCCACCATCGAAAAAGACATTATTTTCAAGGGGACCAATCTGTGGATCCTTTCTTTCGCCATTATTGTCGCTTCGGTAGGCCTCAACATGAATTCCACGGCAGTCATCATCGGAGCGATGTTGATCTCGCCACTCATGGGGCCCATTAACGGTATCGGGTACAGCATCGCCACCTATAACATGCCGCTTTTCCGGCAGGCGATCAAAAATCTGGGCTTCGCCATTATCGCCGGCCTCGTAGCCTCAACGGCTTATTTCGCCATTACACCCATTTCAACGGCGCACTCGGAATTGCTGGCCCGCACCAGTCCGACTATTTACGACGTACTCATCGCTTTGTTCGGCGGACTCGCCGGCATCGTCGCCATTACCAGCAAACAGAAAGGCAACGTCATTCCGGGAGTGGCCATAGCCACCGCCCTGATGCCTCCCCTTTGCACCTCGGGATATGGTCTGGCCACCGGGCAATTGACCTTCTTTTTGGGCGCCTTTTACCTGTTCACGATCAATACGGTTTTTATCGCCATCGCCTCCCTGATCATCACCCAGGTCTTGCGGCTGCCCATCCGCGGCTCCCTTGACCCTCAGGTCAAGAAAAGGATCAATCAGTGGATTTCCGTTGTCATCGCCATCGTCCTGATCCCGAGTATTTATTTTGGCTATGTGCTGGTGCAGAAGGAGCGCTTCAACGAAAATGCCAATCAATACGTCAAAAACATCAGCATCATCGAGGGCAATTTTCTGCTCAGGAACGAAATTGATGCAGAAGAGCGCCGGATCCGGTTGGTGTATGGCGGGCCGACTCTTAATGGCGAGCAGCAGCGATTGATCAGGGACAAGGCGACGGACTTTGGGCTCAAGGATGTGGAGATCACTTTCCAGCAAGGGCTGTCCTTTGACGAAGTCTCCCGGAGTGAATTGCTGGTGGATGATTTGAAGGAGGAGATCACTCTCCTCCAGATGCAGGTGGACTATCAGAACCGGCTCATTGACAGCCTGCAAAAGCAAAAAGCCGAAGGCGGGCAGATCCTCAACGAACTCCGTTCGCTTTATTCCGGCATACAGGCCTGTACCTATGTCTCTGCCCATGAATTCCACGGGAGTGATGGTGCCGTGCGGCCAAGAGATATCGTCATATTGACCCTGGACCCCGAATCAGCAGAAACCATCGATCGGGAACGCCTGCGGCGATGGTTGCGCAACCGGTTGCAGTCCGACCGTCTGCAGGTCTATTTCAAGGAGGAATGACCGGAGGTCATTCGGACGGGCCGGCATCGGCCAGATAACCGTGGCTGCGCAGCAAGGCTTCCTGGCGGACCACCCGTAGATCGGCCGCCATCATTTCCTGCACCAAATCCTGAACGGTTGACACCGGCGTCCATCCGAGTTGTTGGCGGGCAAGGGAGGCATCGCCGATGAGTAGGTCAACCTCCGCCGGTCGGAAGTACCGGGGATCCACCGCACAGACAACGGCACCGGGCTGAAGCCCGGCTCCGGCCCCTTCGGGCAGTCGGGAGGGATCCAGCGATTCGACAATACCGACCTCATCCACGCCCTCGCCCCGGAAGGCCAACCGGATACCGGCTTCGGCAAAGGCCATTTGGGCGAAATCACGGACGGATGTGGTGCGACCGGTCGCCAATACATAATCGACCGGCTGGTCCTGCTGGAGCATGAGATACATGCCCTCCACATAATCCCGCGCATGGCCCCAGTCGCGACGGGCGTCCAGATTGCCCAGCCAGAGTTTGTCCTGAAGCCCCAGGGCTATCCGGGCCGCCGCACGGGTAATCTTGCGGGTCACGAAGGTCTCTCCCCTTACCGGAGACTCGTGGTTGAACAGGATGCCGTTGCAGGCATAAAAGCCGTAGGCCTCCCGGTAATTGACCGTGATCCAATAGGCATAGAGCTTGGCTACCGCATAGGGGGAACGCGGATGGAAAGGCGTCTTTTCGGTCTGGGGCACTTCCCGGACCATGCCGTAGAGTTCGGAGGTGGAAGCCTGATAATAGCGGGTGGTCCTGTCCAGGCCGAGCAGCCGGATGGCTTCCAGGAGGCGCAAGGCGCCCAGCGCATCGGCATTGGCGGTGTATTCCGGTGTCTCAAAGCTGACCTGGACATGCGACTGGGCGCCCAGGTTGTACACTTCGTCAGGGCGTACCTCCTGCATGATTCGGATGAGGTTGGTGCTGTCCGTCAGGTCGCCGTAATGCAGGATGAAATGGCGGTCGTCAATGTGCGGGTCCTCGTAGAGATGATCCACCCGCTGAGTGTTGAACAGGGAAGAGCGGCGCTTGATCCCGTGGACGACATACCCTTTGCGCAGCAGGAATTCGGCCAGGTAGGCTCCGTCCTGCCCGGTGACCCCGGTGATGAGTGCCGTTTTCATGGGATAAAGGTAGGGTTTCACTGAAGTTCGACGATCAGCAGGGGCCCTGCCCAAATGAAGCAGACGACGGGGTGTGCCCCGTCGTCTGCCATTGGGTATAGTAGCGGCTCACCGGACGCCATGGACGGTGTGTCTGTTTTATTTCCAGCGGCGCAGGCGGATGCCGTCTTCGTAACGGACAACGAACGCCTTTGAAAAGCCCGCTTTCCGGGCAGCGCGCTGTGCGTTCAGTGCTTCCGGCAAATCCCGGTAGATACCGGTGAGGACACGGTACAAACCGAGGTTGGGCAGGGACTCGGTCTCCAGTTGGCCGAGGTCGGCCACGATTTCATATCGCTCCCCGTCCGTTACCGGCCGATCCGTGGCTTCGAGCTGGATCCTGTAATAAATGCCTTCGTGGGACTCGGCCTCGGTGAGGTATTTCCTTTTGTCCACCCGCTTGCCGTTATAGCGGCGATCCAGCCCCTTGCCCGAGAAAAGGTCGTCCTCTGCCAAAGGCGCTGATGTGCCGACCGATGAGGGATGGATGTCCCTGAAATCCTGGGCGGGTGGCCGGGCAGCGGCGATGACGTTGGCAGGTTCCGTCTTGGTGGGGGGAGGCGTCACCACCGGCTTGGCGGCCGGGACGGTTTTTTCAGGGGCAGGCCTGGAGGCCTGTCCGGACGGGGGCGTGTCCCGGTAAGCCATGACGGATGCCTCTCCGGTATTTTCCGGTAAACGGACCCGGTTGCGGTAGGGGGTCAGGCCTTCCCGGGCCAGGCGGTCCCGCAAGGACATTCCACCCTTGTCTTCCGTTTTTTGGGCGATTTCTTTTGCCGGTTGTTTTTCCGGTTGGTGTTCCTTGTCCGGTGTGGCCGGGTTGGGTTGCGGGGTAGGAGCCGGCGGGACGTTCCGGGGGGCTTCTTCTACGGCCAGCACCGGATCCGGATCGGCTGTTTTGGCGGCCGACGGTTCCATCGCCGGGATTTCCGGCGCCTTTTCCACCGGTTTGGGCACCTGCGCGACGGGGGCAGCCACGACAGGCTCTTCGTCGGGCATGGTCTCCGGAATCAGGTAGAAATTGTGGGTGAGCTGCGGACCCTGTTCTTTGCCGGGGTCCACGCGAAGGACGGAAGGTTCGTACTCCGATTTTTCGGCGGTCACCCAAATTTCCCTGCCTTGCGGGATGCGCAGCGTGAAGTTGCCGTCCTCGGCATATTGTGTGGTAAAGACCACTTTCTCTCCGTTGTTGACATGATAGGCAAACACCCGGGAGCCCGGGATGAGATCCTGGCTCATGCGGTCGAAGACTTTGCCTTTGACCAGCATTTCGACCGGCTGGGTGGACACGAAAAAGAGGTCTTCGTCGCGGGTGTGGTTTTTCTGTCCCTTGACGGGGCGGTTGGAGGAGAGGAACCCGATTTCTCCGGTTGCACTCAGGGCAAAATAGGCATCATCGGCCTCCGAATTGACGGGGCGGCCCAGGTTTTCGGCACGGCTCCAGGAACCGGGTTTGCCGTTCACGCGGAAGATGTCGAATCCTCCGAAAGAAACATGCCCGTTGGAGGAGAAATACAGCACCTTTTCCTTTTCATCGTAAAAGGGTGTCCACTCGTCGGCCGGGGTATTGACGAGAGCGCCGGCATTTTGGGGAAATGAAAAATCCATGGTGACGCTGCCGGCTTGCCGGGTGACGTACCAGATGTCCATACCTCCCTGTCCGCCCGTTCGGTCGGAGGTGAAAAACAGGTATTCGAGACCCTCGATGGTGGCCGTGGCCGGGTGGGTGGTGGTGGCATCGGCCAGGTTGATATAAGCCGGCAGTTTCTCCCCGGCAGTCCACCCCGAACCCCTGCGGGTCATCATGTAGATGTCACAGCGGGCTCTTTGCTTGCGGGCATCGGAAGGCTGCGAGCAAACCGTGTAGTAAAACCGCTGACCGTCCCGGCTGAAGGAGCCGTTGGCCACGTGATTGGCCGGGTCGGCGGGCAGGGTAGAAGGCGCATCGGCCTTGCCCCATTTTTCATTCTGGTACTGGCTCCGGTAAAGTCGTGCCATACCCGACCGGGTGGAAGAAAAATACACAACGTCGGTCCCGAAAAGGGCGGGAGCGAATTCCAATCCTTCCGTATTGATGGATTTGCCCGGCCAGGATACCGAATAAGGCGATGGGGATCCCGGTCGGGACTGTCCCATACGGCATCCTTCGATTTCGGTGAGGGTCAGGGATTCCACAACGGCGCGGTCGGGGCCCTGGTAGACGGCCAGGAAGGATTCGTACGCCTCGATGGCCTCCTCGTAGCGGCCGTTTTGTTTCAGGGCACGGGCGTACAGCAGACCGGCCTTTTTTTCCGGCTCGTTCCAATGGGCGACCGGTTCGAGGCTTTCGGCGGCGCGCCCGTATTCTTTGACCAGCCCGAACCAATTGCCGGATTGCCAGGCCAGAATGAGTTTTTCGGGCTTGCTTTTCCAGGCTTTGTAATAGGATTCGGCGGCTTCGAAATAGAGGCCGTTCTTGGCGAATTCATCGCCTTCTTTTTTGAGTTTGTTCCAGCTCTGCCCGTAGAGGGGTCCACCGGCCAGGGCCAGGGTGATCAGACAGAGGAAAGGGATGCGTCGAGCGTTCATGTAAGGAGCAGGAGTTTATCGATGACAACAGGCAACCACTGGTGCTCGAGCTGGTGGATTCTGTCGGCCAACGATTCCGGGGTATCTCCGGACAGGACCGGGCAGCGGGCCTGAAAAAGGATCGCGCCTTCATCGTACCGTCCGTTGACATAATGGACGGTGATGCCGCTTTCCTTTTCTCCGGCTTCCAGAACTGCCTCATGGACCCTCATGCCGTACATTCCCTTGCCGCCGTATTTGGGCAGTAGCGCAGGGTGCAGGTTGAGGATCCGGTTGGGGAATGCCTGGATCAGGGCTTCGGGGATGAGCCAGAGAAACCCGGCCAAAACGATACCCGTCAGGCCGGCTTGCTGCAGTTCTTCCACCAACCCTTCCGGGCGGGACCATTCCTCCCGGGTCACGATTCGGACCGGTATGCCGGCTTCGCGGGCAAAGGTCACAACCGGGGCATCCGGGCGGTTACACACCAGCAGAGCGATTTGCACATCCGGGCGGTCCCTGAACCAGGTATGAAGATTCCTGACATTGGATCCGGTACCGGAGGCGAATAGAGCCAACTTTTTGGCCTGGGTGGGTGTACGCATCTTGGAGGAATTGGTTGCAACAAGAAAAAATTGAGGAGGTGCCCGCAAAAGTACGGCAATCACCTGCCCCCGGCCTGTGCCTTCATTCCGGTCAGGAACGGCCCTCCCGCCTGATCCATCGTCCGAACAGCTTCCAGGCCTCCCCGGCCCACAACACGGTCGAACTGAGGGCGAACATGGCCATGAACTCAAGACCGCTGAGAGGAACGAAACCAAAGAGAGCAACGAAGACGGGTACCTCGATGATCAACACCTGAATGAGGGCGGAAATGACAAACGCCAAGACCACCCAGGGATTGGAGAAGAGTCCGATGGCAAACACCGATTGCTTCATGGATCGCATGTTCAACAGGTTCCACAATTGAGAAAATGCCATGGTCGAGAATACGGCGGTACGCGCTTTATCGATACCGGCGGGCAAAAAATGAAAATAAACACCCAGGGCCAGGCCGGTCATCAGGATGGTCAGGCCGAGCAGGAATGGCATCACCTCTTTGTTAAGGATCTGGTCTTTCTTCGTGAGGGGCTTTTCGAGGAGCACCCGGCCATGTCCGCGTTCGGCAGCGAGCGCTTTGTCACCCAGGCCATCCGTAACGAGATTGAGCCACAGGATTTGGGTGGCAGTCAGGGCGATCGGATAACCCATCGCCACAAGGGAAATCAGGATGGTGATTTCCGAGAAATTGGTAGAGAGGAGGAAATAACTGGTCTGGCGGGCATTGGCAAATACAATCCTGCCTTCCTCGACGGCATTGACAATCGTGGAGAAGTTGTCATCAGCGAGCACTACCCGCGATGCCTCACGGGCCACATCGGTACCCATGATGCCCATGGCCACACCGACATCCGCCTTTTTGAGGGCAGGTGCGTCATTGACACCGTCACCGGTCATGGCTACCAATTCACCCTGATCCTGCAGGGTCTCGCAGATCCTCAATTTCATCGCCGGCGTCAGCCGGGCGAAGACATGGGTGCTCTGCACGGCTTCCCCGAATTCCCTGTCGTCGAGAATGCCGAGCTGGGCTTCTGTCAGCGCCGGGGCGACATCGGGCGACAATTCACCGACGATGCCGGTTTCCCGGGCAATGGCCATGGCCGTGTGCAGGTGGTCGCCTGTCGCCATGATGACGCGAATGCCGGCATCGCGGCATTTCATGACGGCCTCCCGGACTTCGGGGCGGGGCGGGTCGATCATCCCTATGATTCCGGCAAATACCAGATGGCGGACATCCGACTCCTCCAACTCTTCATGGTCTGCTGCAGCCCGTTTCCAGGCCAGCCCGATGACCCTCATGGCGCGACCCGACCATTCGTTGATCAGGGACTCCATTCGTTTCCGGTCTTCGGATGAAAGTTCGACCTTTTCGCGGCCGGAGTCCATGTGGGCGGAAAGGGCCAGTATTTTTTCCGGGGCGCCGGATACCAGGATCTCCCTGTCTCCCTTCGGAGGTTGGAACAAGCTGGCTCTGAATTTGGTGTGGGAGCTGAAGGGGAGGTCGTCCAGGCGATGGCCTTCCATCTGCCGGGCAACCAAAATTCCGCCTTTCCGGGCCAGCACCAGCAAAGCGCCTTCGGTGGGATCCCCGACCAGGTTGTAGGCGCCCGTGTCCATATCATGCCGGATGGAGGCGTCGTTGCTGTTGCCGGCCACCTGCAAAAGGCGGACGAGGGCGGGATCGTCTCCGGGTTCGACCACCTCTCCTCCCCGGAAAAAACTGCCCACGGGCGACCACCCCTCTCCGGACACCTCCCACTCGCGTCCGTCGGGCAACGCCACTTTTTTCACCGTCAACATGTTTTGGGTGAGCGTACCGGTTTTGTCCGTAATGATGGTGGTGACCGAGCCCAGCGTTTCGACTGAGGTAAATTCACGGATGATGGCATTGCGGCGAGCCATGCGATGGGACCCGATGGCGAGGACGATGGACAACACCGCCGGAAGGCCTTCGGGGATGACGGACACCAGGGCCGCGATGGATGCCAGCATGATTTCGTTGATCTCCATGCCCCGGAAAAAATATCCGGTCACGAAGAGCGCCACCGCAGAAGCGATGGAGAGTATGGCCATTTGCCGGGCGAGATGGTCGGATTTTTTCTGAAAATTCGACCTCTGGTCGGGTATGCTTTCGAGGGTCCGCGCGATACGGCCGAACTCCGTCCGGGTGCCCGTTGCGCACACCACGGCCGTCGCCTGTCCGCCCACGCTGTGGGTACCTTTCCAGAGCATGTTGCGCCGTTCGGCCAGCGGCGTTCCGGTATCAAGCGCGGCTTCGTTCTTGGCGACCGGTACCGATTCTCCGGTCAGGGACGCTTCGACCATCCGCAGATTTTTGGCGGTCAGTATCCGCGCATCGGCCGGGACACGGTCTCCTTCTCCGATCAGGATCACGTCCCCCGGCACCAGTTCGGCGGCGGCTACCTCACGCACTTCGCCATTCCTCCGCACCCTGGCTTTGAGGACCATCATGCGCCGGAGCGCCTCCACGGCATTCTCCGCCCGCAACTCCTGAAAAAAGCCGATAAGCGCATTGATCAGCACCACGGCCAGGATGACATAAACATCCACCATTTTGCCGGCGCTCCAGGCGATGGCCGCCGCGACAAACAGGATCAGGATAAGCAGGCTGCGAAACTGGCGGACGAAAAGAACCAACCAGGAGATCTTGCGGGCGGCGGGGTTGGTATTGGGCCCGTAATGCCCAAGACGGCGGTCCGCCTCGGTGTCGTCCAGGCCTTCGCTGCCGACTTGCCAATAATCCGCTACTTGCTCAGCGGTGCGTGCGTGCCAGGGAGAGGGCGTATCAAGGGAGGGGAGGTCGGTCATGGCCATTCGGAGCGGAAGGGCATCAAAAATACGATTTCGCAGCCGGGGGGTAATGAACGGGATGTGCGAAGGGATGGCGTTCTTTGCGGCATGGACCCCGTGCGCCGTGCATGGCTTGAGTTGCACTTTGCGGTGCTTTGCTTCGGATTCACTGCCATTTTGGGGGCCTGGATCACATTGCCGGCACTCGCTCTGGTATGGTGGCGGGTAGGTATCACTTCCCTCTCGCTGCTCGTCCTGCTGCGCGGGACCCCCGTGTGGCGGCGACTCCCGCGCCTCCTCTTGGGACAATACGCCGGTATCGGCGTCGTGGTGGGTTTGCACTGGGTGGCCTTTTACGGTGCCATCAAACTGGCGAATGCCAGCATCGCTCTCGTGTGCATGGCAACGACAGCGCTGTTTACCGCATTCCTCGAACCCATGATTACCAGGAGAAGGCTACTCGGTATTGAAGTGGCGCTGGGGTTGTTGATGGTGCCCGGTATGATGCTCATCGTACCGCATATCAAAGGGGGCCAATGGTACGGGGTTGGTGTAGGGCTGGCCTCCGCCTTCCTGGCGGCTTTGTTTTCCATCCTCAACAAAAGAATGATCAGCCGGGCTTCCGAGCTGGAGATTACCTTCATCGAATTGGGCAGCGCCTGGGGATTTCTGACGCTCGTGCTGGGGATCGCAGCCCTGGGTGGAACACCGGTGGCATGGATACCTGCGCCGTCCGACTGGTTATGGCTTCTCGTGTTGAGTCTCGTTTGCACGACGCTGGCCTATGTGCTCGCCTTGCGTGCCCTGCGGCACGTGTCGGCCTTTGCCTCCAACCTGACGATCAATCTCGAACCGGTGTACGGGATCCTTTTGGCGGTTTTGCTGCTGGGCGAACACAGGGAGCTGGCCCCGGGATTTTACGTGGGTGTTGTATTGATTTTGGCTGCGGTGTTGGCTTATCCGGCCTTGCGCCGGCGGTGGCCAGCCTGAAAAAATCAGCGTCCCAGCCATTCTTTGAAATCCGCCATCCGGTCTCCGCTGACGAATACCTCGGCTTTGGATTTAGGTTGTAATTCGAGGCGGTACTTGCCTTTGTAATAGGTGTGTACCGCCTGGATGGCGGGAAAGGCCACCATGTATTGGCGACTCACCCGGAAAAACTGCCGGGGGTCCAGCAGGGTTGCCAATTTGTCCAGGCTGAAATCAATCGGCAGATGCTGACCGTCGTGGGTGACGAGAAACGTCAGTTTGTCCTGACTGTAGAAATAGGCGATCTGGTCGGTTTCGAGGCTCCGGATCCGGGTGCCTATGGTGACGAGGAACCGCGTTTTGTAATCCGGATTGCGTTGGCCGATGTATTGGAGCAACGTGTCGAGTTCGGGACGTCCGAAATGGGCTTTCAAAGTTTTGAATTTTTCGATGGCCGCCTTGAGCTCATCGGGATTGACGGGCTTGAGCAGATAATCCACCGAATTCACCTTGAAGGCTTTGATCATGTATTCGTCATAGGCGGTGGTAAAAATAACCGGCGAGGTCAGGGGTGCCAATTCGAATATTTTGAAGCAGAGGTCATCCTCGAGGTGGATATCCATGAACACGAGGTCAGGGGCATCATGCTGCCGCAGCCACTGCACCGATTCGGCCACGGACGGCAGGATCGCCATCACTTCCATGGACGGTTCAATGGTGCGCAGGAGGCTTTCCAGTCTGCGGGCCGTCAGGTTTTCGTCTTCGATGATGATCGCTTTCATAACGCTTGGTTTGGCGGGGTTCAGGCTTCGATCAGAGGTATTTCCACGACAAAAAAATCTTCCCGTTCTCCGGCCCATACCGGCTTTTCCGTCAGCAGGGCATAACGGGTTATGATGTTTTGCAGTCCGATACCGGTGGAATGGGCGGCGGTATGCCGCGGTTGCAGGGGGTTGCGTACTTCGAGAACCGCGTCCCCGGTCAGCCGGATGTCAACGATCAGCGGCTCCCTGACCGACATCCGGTTGTGCTTCATGGCATTTTCGATGAGCAACTGGAGGGTGAGCGGAGGGATACGATACCGGTCGAGGTCCGCCTCCCTGATATCGAAGCGCACGTCAAATTTTCTTTCAAAACGGATTTTGAGCAGGAAAATATAGGACTGGATGAAGTCCATTTCGGTGCGCAACAGCACCAGTTCCTGTTCTTTCTGCTCCAGGATGTACCGGTAGGAACGGGAGAGCTGGTCGATGAATTTCTCGGACAAATCGGGGTCCACCCGCACGAGGGAGGAGAGGATGCTGAGGCTGTTGAACAGGAAGTGCGGATTGACCTGGGTGCGGAGCAGGGCGATTTCGTTGAGGAGATGTTGTTTTTCGAGGAGCTCGGCGCGATCCCGGAAGAATTGTGAGTGGCGGCGGAAATGCACCATTTTGCGCCGGAAGGCCAGCGCCAGCACGAGGATGATCAGGATAGAAATGATCAGGATATTGGCGAGCCTGGATTTGCCGCGCACTTCTTCCTGGTAAGCCAGGGCCATGCGGAGCCGGTCTTCTTCCCGGGCCAGACTGTCGGTAGCGATGGCCCAATTGAACTCCATTTGTTCGAGTCGCCGGGCAGTCTCATCCACCTGCATGCTGTCGTCCAGCCGCTTGTATTGCTCGTACCATGTCAGGGCCTCTCCCGGATTGTGGTGGCTTTTGTAAGCGCGGTACAGGCAATGGCAGGCATTGCGCTCCAGGCGCAAGGCGCCGATTTCGCGGCTGGTCTCGAGGGATTTGCGGCACCAGGGAATGGCCTCTGCGAAGTGCCCTTCTTCAATGGCCAAATCTCCCAGAAAATAACTGGAGCTGGCCAGACCCGGTTTTTCGGCGAGCTCTTCCTGGATGGCCATCGCCTTGCGGTAATACGTGCGGGCATCCGCAAACTTGCCCGAGTCCTTGGCATTGAGTCCCATATTGCCATACACGATGGCCATGCCCAGCCGGTCATTGGTCTCGTGGCGGATTGCCAGACTGCGTGCGTAATAATCCGAGGCCAGCAGATATTCGCCCTGCTGGTTGTAAATGGAGCCTATGTTGTTGTAGGCGATGGACATGGCGGTGCGGTCGTTTTTACGCTCCTGGATGTCGAGGGCTTTATTGAAATATTCCAGCGCCCGGAGGTAATTGCCCTGGTCGGAATATACCGTACCGATATTGTTGTAGGAAGTGGCGATCCCGTCCGTATCGCGCACGCTTTCCACGATGTGGAGGCTTTCGAGATAATAATCAAGGGCGCCGGTGAGGTCGCCCTGATTCCGGTGGATCAGGCCCAGGTTGTTGAAAATGGACGACTGTCCCATCCGGTTGTCGAGTTCCCGGAAAAGGGCCAGGCTGCGCATGTAATCATTGACGGCGCCGGCGTAATCCCCGCGCAATTGCCGGATGGCTCCGAGGGTATTCCAGGCTTTGGCCTGCCATTTTTTCCATCCGTGGTTCTGGGAAAATTCGAGCTGCCGGGTGGCGAGGGTGGCGGTTGAATCCGGACGGCTGTAGAGGAAACTCCATGCCAGGGCCTGAAGGGCGTTCAGCCGGTGGGTGTCTGCCTGAACGGGGTCGGTCCACACTTGCCAAAGGCTGTCCGTGTTGACCTGGGCCGGTGCAACGAAGGGCCACAGACCGGCAAGGAGGAAAGCCGGAAGGCAAAGTGCGGGGCGTGCAAGGAACCGGAAAAACATGGGGCGGGGCGGTGAAAGGTACGGCGATCAGTCCCATTCGATGGCTTCGGGGCTTCCGATGTGGAGCTCGTATCCGCGGCGACAGGACCACTGTGTCGGACGGTCAAACCCCACTATCACTCCCGTCACCCGCACATCGCGGTAACGGCCGGACTGGATGCGGATGGCGAGAGCGGCAGAATCCGCCGTTGTACCCACCACCTGCATGCTTTCATCGCCGTCGATCAGCGTGAACCTAACGGGGCCGGGGGCGGGCCTGCCACTCATGGGTTCGAGGATGCCGGTCAGGCAGAGGGTATCTCCCTCCACGGCGGCCTGGCGTCCGCAGTCAACACGGGTATTGCCCGCCCGGAGGAACGACCCGGTGGTGTAGCAGTGCCCGGGCAGAAAATCCAGGTCTTTGCGGCAGGTGGAAGCCGTCAGCAACAAAAGACCTCCGAGCAGACCGATCCATGGGGTGAGTGGCGGTAAAGCGCGCATGTCCATCGATTTTATGGTGAAAGAGAATGAAAAGAAGCAAAAAGGCCGGAGCAGGCGGGAGGCCCGCCCCGGCCGGGGTAATGGACTCAAAGTTTGACAATTTGGCTGGCAAACAGTCGATTGTCGAGGATGGCCTGCACCTGGTACATGCCAGCCGGCAGCGTGGCCAGATCGAGGACAACCTGCCCCGATCCCGAAAGGCCGAGGACTGTTTGTCCGGCCTGGTTGAGGACGCGGATGTCGGCAGTTCCTTCGAGGAACAATGCGATGTTGTGGGTAGTCGGATTGGGCCATACCTGCAGGGGCAGTACGGTGACGGGCTGGTCGGGCACGGCGCTGATACCTTCGTAATGGTAATAGGTGCGCGTATCGAGTTGCCAGGGGTGAGCGGCCATGTCGCGGTGGTAGCGCGTCTCGAGGGCAGGTTGATCATCCTGGACCCAGGACCAGGTCAGTCGCTCGTGCACGGCAGTGCCGTCCATGTCCTCCCAGGTTTCGCGGTCGGCCAGCCGGCCCTGGGCATCCCAGGATTGCCTGACTTCGCTTACGGGTTTCCACATGTCTTTGGCCGGGTCCCACACATAATCGGTGCGGAATTCCTCTTGTCCGGCTTCCGAGTAGGCCCATTCCGTGCGGGACTCCGGCGCAAAACCCGATCCGGTAAAGATCATTCCGGTTTCCAGGACAGGCTGGTTGTCCTGGTAAACCCGCTCTGTCTGGCCGGTGAAGACTTCGACGCCGTCGAAATCCGCAAAATGTTCGGTGAGGATGCGGTGGCCTCCGCCGTCATAGGTGTGGGCATCGCGGAAGCGGATGACTTCGCCAAAGAGGTCAAAGGTGGACCATTCGCCGGTGAGGACATCCTGGCTGTCGTATTGGAAGTGGTGTTCCACGAGGCGTGTCCAATAGCCGTTGGCGACGTCCCACTCGGAAACGATGAACGAGTCCAGGAGGTCAGCGGTGGTCCCGTGGGGCCAGGATTCGAGGCGGGATTCGGGGACGTAATCCCCCTTGTCGGGATCCCAGGCCATGGCAAACACATCCACGAGGCGCCCCAGGGGGTCGGAGATGAAGGTGGTGTACTGGAGCGGTTGCCAATCGGTGCCGTCGTAGTACGATTCCCACTGGACGCGGATGCCGTCCTGGGGATAGGTAAAGACGGAGCGGGTGAGCGGCACTGAATCCTGCATTCCGGAGGGGTCGTAGTTGAACCAGGTCCGGGTGGAATCCAGACGCAGGGTGTTTCGGGCAGGAGATACGGAGGTGGCGGCAGTCTGCCCGGCGTGGGGGAGTTCCATGCGGACGGAGGGGCTCAGGCGGCTGTGCAGCGATGAGGTCAGTGTAGACCGGGTGGTCTGTGCCGGGGCATCGGACAGGAAGCAGAGACCGGCGAGGAGGGTAAGCAAAAGTGTTTTCATGATCAGGATACTTTCTGGTGGTGAATCAAGTGTGAAGGATGATGAGGCAAAGGTGGGGGCAGGCGCCGGGCACCGGCAAATCCTGCCCGACGAACGGGCATATCCGGCGACGAATCGGCAAAATCAGCCGCTGGAAGGGGGAGGGGAATGGTATCCTCTCTGCGTAAGACATGTGTACCAAGGCACAGGCCGTTGGCTGTATCTCTGAATACGCTACCTTTGAAGGCGTGACCAATGCGTATATCAGGGAGGCGGTAACCCACCATCCGCCAGGTCGCAAACAGGAAATTTATAGGATGTGAGACAGCTATTGGAGTGGCTCCTGCGACCGGTTATCAAAGTCCTGGAGAAACGTATGCGATCTGAAGACCTGTTATTGGCCACCGGGGTGATTAGCGCCCGGCAGACCAGGGCCATGAATCGTATTGGCGAGCTCTCGGAGGTGGAATGGAGGGCTTTTTCGCAATGGGGAGAAGATGGGATAATTGATTGGCTGGTTCACCAAATTCCGGACATTCCCCGAACTTTTGTGGAATTCGGCGTTGAAAATTATCAGGAGTCTAACACCCGCATGTTGCTTCAGTTGCGGAATTGGAAAGGCTTGGTCATGGACGGCTCCAGGAAAAACATAGCGCATTTGCGGCGACAAGCTCTGTTTTGGAAATACGATCTGGAGGCCGTTTCCGCTTTTATAGATGCCGAGAATATCAACGAACTGATCTCATCCGCCGGATTTTCCGGAGATACCGGAATTCTTAGCATAGATATTGACGGTAATGATTATTGGGTATGGAATGCCATCCAATGCATTTCTCCCGTTATCGTCATCTGCGAGTATAATGCGGTCTTGGGAAATATCCACGCCATTACGGTGCCCTATGACCCTCAATTCATGCGGCACAAGGCTCATTCCAGCAGACTTTACTACGGCGCATCCCTGCCCGCACTCTTGCACCTGGCCAAACAAAAAGGGTATACTTTCCTGGGTACCAATCTGCATGGTACCAGTGGATTTTTTGTACGCTCCGACAAAGCCGGATTCATAGCGCCGAAGATAGAACGTGTAGTCACTTACCCATCCCGGTTCAGAGAAGCCAGAGATGCCGGAGGACAATTGCAATATCTGAGTGGTGTGCACAGGATTCAGCCCATCGCACATTCTCCTTTTTTGAGGGTACCGGAAGGGCAAACCACAACTTTGGCCGATTTGGATGAGCTTTATTCCGAATCCTGGCATCCATGAGGATCGCATTTGATCATAGCATTTTTACCCGGCAACGATACGGCGGCATTTCGCGCTATGCCGTTCAACTTATTCTTGAATTGCACAAATTGGGGAATACAGTAGCTGCCCTGGCACCCGTCCATGGCAATGCCTACCTGCATGAAAAGGCACCTATTTTCACTAAAGGCATCTATGCCGGGCCAAATTTTTACAGGATCAAAGGCCCATTCATTTTGATTAACGGCGTATTAGGTACATTACTGGAACTTGGATGGCGTCCGGATGTTTTGCATGAAACCTATTTTGCACCTTGGCGGCAGGCCCGTCGCCAAACACCTGTTGTCATTACGATCCATGACATGACACACGAACGCTTTCCCGACTTTTTCAAAAAACACGACCCTTCCCGAGAACTGAAAAGAAGAGCCATACAAAGAGCAAATGCCATCATCTGTATTTCAGAATCCACACATATTGACTTGTTGCATTATTATCCAGAGGCGGCATCCAAAGCATCAGTAATCCATCATGGTTTCAAACCGTTCTCCGCTTCTGAGAAACAAATCCATCATCCTATGTTCGACTTCCCCTACATGCTATTTGTTGGAACCAGGGGTGGATATAAAAATTTTTCCAGTCTTCTGGAAGCATATGCCCGATCAGAAAAGTTGAAAAAAGACATTATTTTGGTAGCATTTGGAGGAGGAGAATGGAGTCAATCTGAAAAAGATACAATTAGTAAATACAAGCTCGGAGATCTTGTCGTCCATGTAGAAGGCAGTGACACTTTGTTAGCTGAATTTTATCGTCATGCCCGGTTTTTCGTTTTCCCTTCCTTGTATGAAGGATTCGGCTTTCCTCTTCTAGAAAGCATGAGCATGGGATGTCCGGTGATATGCAGCAACAGCAGTTCATTTCCGGAGGTAGCAGGCGATGCGGCGGTCTATTTCAGCACGGATAATAAAGATGAATTAAAGGAGGTGTTGGAAAGAGTGGCCTTTGAAGATTCATTGCGCCGTCAACTGGTTCAATCGGGCATGTTGCGCTACCCTCAGTACCGATGGGATGAATGTGCCTGGAAAACGATGGAAGTTTATCAAAGTATTACGAATAAAATCTGATCCATGAACGCACTGAAACGGGTTATTCTCAAATGGAAATATCGCTTCAGGCGTATGAAGGATCGTCGCTATCTGATAGACGGCATTCCGGCAACCCTGCCCGCCGGACATCTTCTTGACTGGTACCAATGTCTGCACCCGCAGTATGATCGTTTTTTACCTGTTTTGGCAGAAGAATTGGCCAAAGATTCAATTGTTCTGGATATAGGTGCCAATATCGGTGACTCTGCCATTCCGTTCCTGCGCCGAGGCATACGTACCTGGTGCGTAGAGCCAGCAGCCGAATTCCTTGTCTATTTGAAAAAGAACATTGAAAACAACGGATTTACAGACCTGGCTACCATTATTGATAGCATCATTACTAGTGAGCAAGGAGGCGTAAATCTTAAAGTGGAGCGCGGAACTGCATTTATCAATGAGAAAAATAATTCCCTACACCAACCAAATACCATGCGTCTGGATGACTTGATGCAACGCATGGACCATGTGGATTTGATCAAGTCGGATACCGACGGATTCGATCACGATGTACTGGTCAGCGGCCGTCAGCAAATAGGACGCATGCAACCAATGATTTATTTTGAAAACACCGTAACCCCTGCCAATATTAGCGGATATGAGGAGTTATATGTGGAACTGGAAAATGCGGGATATTCGCAAGTCCACATTTTCGATAATGCCGGCCATGTATTGAAATCCAATGCCGACTGGAATACTGTCAGAACCTTCAACACAAAGATTATGACCCGGGAATGGCCGGAGATTCCCTACCTGGACATTCTGACAGGAAGTGAAAGACATCAAACCCTCATGAACCGGGCCATCAACCGGTATGCCAATCTGTCCGTCTGATCCTGCCCTTATAAATTCTCAGGAAATACAAACACATTGAGCTGTGTACCATACAGCCGCATCCATCCTCCATTTACAGATCCAATCCGTGATCTAATCACTCTTGGAGCAAGGCCTGGAGGAGAATGCCCAGCCTTTTCTTTGTTTTCAAGTGCTTCATGCATCAAAAATTGTGTATTTTCGCTGAAGCATGTGTTCCGGCCAACCCCAAGGAGGCACACCATCCAAGACAAATGGCACCAATAAATGCAAACATTTTATAAATTGTATTAATATGAAAATCAATACTTTATTAACTGCTTTGGCGATGTTGACGGCTTTCTGTACCGTGGCACAATTTCCTACGAATGGACTGATCGTTCATTATCCATTGAGGGAT
The DNA here is from genome assembly GCA_964471595.1 of uncultured Saprospiraceae bacterium. Classification (GTDB taxonomy): domain Bacteria; phylum Bacteroidota; class Bacteroidia; order Chitinophagales; family Saprospiraceae; genus JAGNXB01. The sequence goes on along the minus strand of CAYYGN010000003.1, from coordinate 14,497 downwards.
AATGCCAATGATGCATCGGGCAACGGGCATCATCTGATCAACAAAAATGTAACATTTGTACCGGGAGCTGTTCATGACCCTGCGGCCACGCATGCCTATTTCACTGGCAATCAATCCTATCTGTACTACAACAAGTCGGCTTATCATGCCATCTTCAACCTCCAGGACTTCACCATCAGTGGTTGGGCAAGGGTGGATTCCATGCCCAACTTGTACGGGAACATCTTTGAAATCGGGGAGACGACCTTTCTGCGCTTTTTCAGACCCAGCGTAGGAAATCGAAGGGTTCAAGGAGGGTTTCGCTTTGGGCTGGGTTTGGATTGGATTACCCACAATTTGTTTGTTGAGTCTGTTCCGTTCTTGTCCGATTGGCATCATTATGTTCTTACCTCCAGATTCGAGAATGACATGAACACAATGACTTTATACCTTGATGGCCAATTTTTCAACTCATTTGTTGAAGAGGACACCCCCTTTATTCTCTATGAGCATCCGGACAGCCTGCTTCATATCGGAGGCCGACCAGGTGCCAATACGCTCAATTTACGCGGTGGATTATTGGATATATTCTACTATAACCGCGTTTTGTCTCCACAAGAAATCGGACAACTGTACCAATATACTCTTGACGGGCCCAGCCAAACGAACAATCCTCACACGGGCTGGTCTTTCCGACTTTGGCCCAACCCCTCCAATGGTGTTTTGCACCACAATCTTCCTGATGGCCTGGACTGGAACATTTGTGATGCTCTTGGCAGATCCGTCATGAGTGGGATCTCCAATAGTACTCCGTTGGACATATCCCCCCTACCGCCCGGATGGTACGCTTTTCACACTCCCCAAGTCCGGATGGCTTTCTACCGCAACTGACCCACTGCCCTGCACGAACCCCATCAGTGCGCTTACCGCCCGCAGCTACACTGCGGCGCCGTAAATCCATGAGTTTCGCTCATGTACGGATAGCTGTTGGCCCCGCCAGGAAGCTCGAAGTAAAACGGCTTGCGCTTTCGGTCCCGGCTGATGATCTCGTTCATCGTTTCCGCGTCGTACAACCGGCCGTTGACCATCGTGTACGTCACTTTTTCCGTGTCCTGCAAGTTTTCCAGCGGATTGCCGTCCACCACGATCAGATCCGCCAGCTTGCCGGCTTTCAGGGAACCGATCTGGTGGTCCATGCCCAAATATCTCGCCCCGTTGAGCGTGGCCGCCCTCAAGGCTTCCAGGTTGCTCATACCTCCCTGGCCCAGCATCCACAACTCCCAGTGCGCCCCCAGTCCCTGCAACTGGCCGTGTGCGCCCAAATTGATCCGCACACCGGCATCGCTCAGCTTCTTCAGCGACCGGGATACCAGCATATGGCCGTTTTCGTATTCCTCCTCCGGCGCCATGGTCCGGTGACGCGCCCGGCTGTCCACCACCGGCCGGGGCGTGAACCGCAACAGCCGCTCCTTTTCCCACACGTCGGTGTGCTGATACCAATAATTCTCCCCGTTCAAGCCCCCATAATTCACGATCAGCGTCGGTGTGTTGTGACATGTCGTGCTGCCCCACAAACGCTGTACATCCTCATGCAGGGGCGCTACCGGAATATTGTGCTCCACACCGGTGTGCCCGTCCACCACCTGGGTCATGTTGTGGTAAAAAAACGAGCCCCCCTCGGGCACCACCATGACGCCCATCTCCCGGGCCGCCTGGATGACCTGCTGGCGCTGATTGCGCCGGGGCTGGTTGTAACTCTTGACCGAAAAAGCCCCGTAAGCCTTCGTCCGGCGTATGGCCGAGCGCGCATCGTCCAGGTTGTTGATCACAGCCTTGAAATCGCTGTCGGCGCCATACAGAATCGTACCCGTGGAAAAAAGGCGCGGCCCCACCATCTCTCCGGTCTTGATCATTTCCGACTGCGCGAAAATCATTTCCGAGTTGCTCGACGGGTCGTGGGCCGTCGTCACGCCATAGGCCAGATTGGCGAAATATTCCCACTGCTGCCGGGGCGATAGCCCGTAGCGGAAATTGCCCAGATGGCCATGGACATCCACCAGTCCGGGCATGATGGTTTTTCCGAGGCAGTTGACGATTTTAGCGCTGCGGGGCACTTCCACTTCTTCCGTCGGTCCTGCCGCCAGAATCCGGTTGCCCTCGACCAACACCGTCCCTTGCCCGATCACCGCATCGCCTTCCATCGTGATGATCCGCGCATTGGTAAAGGCAATGACTGAATTGGGCACATCGGAGGGGAGCCGCAAGTCAATGAGCAGCCCCGCCGTGTCGAGCGGCGGGATGCTGTCGCCTGCGCCCTCCAGAAACAGGAACCGCCGCGCCAGGCTGTCGGTAAAATACGTGTTGCCCATCGTCCAGTGGAGGCGCTTGCTATCGGCGCTCCAATGCAGATTGATGCCTTCATCCCGCGCTACCTGGGCCACGGGAACCGCTTTGGTGTCGGCACTGAGACCGATGGTTTTGCCGGTGAGAGGAAGCGGAGCGACATACACCTTGTACAATTCGCTCCAGGCGATCCAGCGATTGTCCGGACTGATGCAAAACCGCTGGGCGTATTTGGCTTCCGCATGCTTTTTGAGATCCTGTCCGGCGAGGTCCACACTTTGGAAACTCTTGGTGAGGCTGCCGAAAAGGAAGCCGCCCGTCTGGTAAAACACTCTCTTCCCGTCGGCGCTGAATACGGGATATTCGCCCTGGGGCGTCAGGAAACGGGTCTCTCCGCCACCGGCGGGAATCAGGTACAGACCCGGCTCCTTGCAGTGGGTAAAGCCCTGGTGCATGTTGCCGTCGTCCTTGCGGTATACGATGCGGGTCCCGTCGGGCGACCAGGCCGGGGTGCGGTAAATGCCTTTGTCCCGCGTGACGGCCCGGCTGATACCTGTGTTGAGATCGAAAACCCGGATGGCGCCCATCGCTTCATCATCCCATGTGACGTAGGCGAGACGGCTGCCGTCGGGCGACCATGCCGGTTCGAATTCCAGCTCTCCGGCCTTGGTCAGGCGCCTGGGCTTTCCGGCCGGCAGGTCCATGACCCACAGATAACCGGTGGCGTTGAAGACCAGCGTTTTTCCGTCGGGACTGGTGGTGGCATGACGGATGACCCGGATGCGGGTCTCCTCCTCAAAGGCATTGTTGCGAAAATGCAGGGTCTCCGCCACACGGTGCTTCGCCTCGACGGTAAACGGAATGTTGGTCGCTCCCCCGTTGGCCACATCCACTTTCCACAATTTTCCCTGACCCCAGACAATGATGTGGCGATCGTCGGGTGTCCAGTCAAATCCCGTGTACACTCCGAACACGGCCCAGGCCTCCTGCTGATCCTTGCTCAGGATGTCCACCAAGGGTCGCTCCACCCCGGTAGCGAGATCCTGCACGAAGAGGACCGTACGGGTGCGCACACGGCGCACGTAGGCCAGGCGTGTGCCGTCCCGCGATATTTGGGGACGACAGGCGCCTCCCGCCCCGCCGGCCACGGTTTCGGTTTTGCCCTCCTGCCGGTCGTACCGCTGGATCACGTAGATCTGGCTGTTGGGGTCCTTGTTGTACTGGAAAAACCCGCCGGGATACATGTCCTCACTGTAATACACATAGCGCCCGTCGGGAGAGACGGAGGGTTCGTTGACATCCTGCTGGTCGTTCTTGCGCTCGGTCAGCGGGACACCCGTCCCTCCGCTGATGTGGTAGAGCCACATCTCGCCCGCCCCGAGGGAGCGGGTCGAGGTGAAATGCTTGCGGGCGACCAGGTATTGACCATCCGGCATCCACTCCGCATTGTTGAGCAGCCGGAAATCCTCCCTGGTCACTTGTGTGGCCTGGCTGCCGTCGGCGTTCATGACCCAGATATTGTCGCCTCCCCCGGCATCGGAGGTAAAGAGGATACGGTCTCCGTCGGGGCTGAAGCGAGGCTGGACCTCCCAGGGGATGCCTCCGCGCAGGAGGGTGGCTTTGCCGCCTTCGACCGGCAGGGTGTAAATGTCGCCGAGCAGGTCAAAAACAATGGTTTTGCCGTCCGGACTGACGTCGAGGTTCATCCAGGTGCCCTCGGAGACCGTAAAGCGGGATTCCTTCCACCCCCATTCCCCCACAGGGTCCGAGACATTCCATTCCTTGGCTTTGTCCTTTTCCTGAGCCTGGGTGAGCGCCGCAAGGGCCAAAAATCCGATGAGCAACCAATGACGCATGGCGAATCCTTTCGTTTGGAAAAGGCGAATATACGGCTGTTACGGACGATCCGACGGAACCGAAATAACCTGATCAGGTGGGCCAGTTGCGTTCATGAGCCGAAAAAATATCAAATACGGCTCATATTTAACGAATATTTGAGCCGTAAATGAACCCCCATGCGACTTAAACCCTGGAATTGGCAGCAACCCGGTTGGGGTGCATTCGTCTGGAATCAGGAGGAACTCCTTCCCGTAACCGGGCCTTACAGGGAAAAGTTGTTCCATCTGAAAGGGATCCTTTCGGCCATTGACGAAGAGGATGGTGAGACCTTCAGGATGGAGGAATGGGTCAGCGAAGCCCTCAGTACTTCCGGTATCGAGGGCGAAATGTTAGGGCGCGAAGAAGTCAGGTCCTCCCTGACGAGGCAGCTCGGCTTGACGGGACCTCAGGGGCCGGTCCATGATCTCAGGGTATTGGGCATCAGCCGCATGCTGGTCCTTTCGAGGTCTGACGTGACCCAGTCATTGACCAAAGAGGATCTGTGGAAATGGCACAATGCCCTTCTGGATTACCGTTCGGACCTCCAAAGCATCGGTCAATGGCGCCGTCATCCGGAACCCATGCAAATCCTCAGCGGTGCTCTGGGCAAAGAAAAATTGCATTTCGAGGCTCCCCCTTCAGCGGCTGTTCCTGACATGATGAAGGCATTTATAGCCTGGTTCCGGGAAACGGATCCCTCGGCGGGCAGCACCTTACACCCGGTCATCCGGTCTGGCATTGCACATCTCTGGTTGGAAAGCATCCATCCTTTTGAAGAAGGGAACGGTCGAATTGGCCGCGCCGTGGCTGCAAAGGCCCTTGCCCAGGATCTGGGAGCGCCTTTGCCCTTCAGCCTGTCGCGTGTGATAGGAAGAGATCGCAAAGCCTATTATTGGCATTTGGAAAGCGCTCAACGCACCAACATCATTACCGATTGGCTGAGGTTTTTCGGCACCTGCATATTGTCGGCCATAGATGTGGCTGAGGAAAGAACCCGATGGGTCGTCGCCAAAAACAGATACATCAAACGGTTTGGAAGGAAATTCAATACGCGTCAGCACAAGGCCATCCTCCGCTTGTTCGAGGCCGGACCTGACGGGTTTGCAGGTGGTCTGACGGCCCGAATATACATGGCCCTCACACGATCGTCCAAAGCAACGGCCACGAGAGATCTGAGCGAGCTGAAAGAAATGGGGGCTCTCCAGGTGGAGGGGTCAGGCAGGCGGACCCATTATTTTCTGCCCCAGCTATAAATTTCCGGGAACACTTTTGGAATAATTAATAATTAGGGTTACTTTTATCAGATGAAATCCTGATTAAATGCAAATTCCTGTTTTTCTGTGCTTTTTCGTTTCCGGGATAATGATGGCCGGGGCTCAAAATCCCTTCCTGACTACCTGGAAGACCGACAATCCCGGATCATCCGCACAAAACCAGATCACCATTCCGGGAACAGGTGACAATTATTTCATTTCCTGGGAAGAATCAGGCAACCCTTCAAACAATGGAACTGCCATCGGAAATGGAATGACGACACTCACATTTCCCTATTCCGGTACCTACAAGGTTGCCATCACGCCGGGATCAGGCACATTTCATCGAATCCGGTTTGCCTTTTCCGGAGATTGTTTGAAGTTGCTTTCGGTAGATCAGTGGGGTGATATCCCCTGGAGCACCATGGAAAAGGCTTTTGAAGGATGCATGAATCTCCAGTGCACGGCAATGGACCTACCGGACTTATCGGCAGTGAGTGCGATGGATGGGATGTTCGCTCACTGCAGCATTCTCAACGGCCCCTCCAACATTGGCGCCTGGGATGTCAGCACCGTGACATCCATGAATCATTTGTTTTGGGGAGCGAACCGATTCAATCAACCCATTGGCTCATGGCATACAGAAAACGTGACGTCCATGGAGGCCATGTTCTCGGGCGCATCCGATTTCAACCAACCGATCGGGGACTGGATGACCGGTAATGTCACCTCCATGAAATCCATGTTCATGAATGCTTCCTGGTTCAACCAAAACATCCGTCATTGGAATACATCCAATGTGACATCGTTTGAACAAATGTTTGCCGGCGCCTCTTCCTTCCATCAACCCATTGGTGACTGGAATACCGGAAAGGCAATCACCATGGCGGCCATGTTTTCTCATGCATCGTCCTTCAATCAGGCAATTGGTCCATGGAATACCTCCCAGGTAACCGACTTCGCGCGGATGTTTGCCGGCGCCTCCTCCTTCAATCAACCCATTGGTGACTGGGATACCGGTCTTGCCATTGACATGAGTGAAATGTTCAGGAATGCCAATGGCTTCAATCAGGATATCGGTCATTGGAATACGGGTCAGGTGACTTCAATGAGATCCATGTTTCAGCATGCGCATGCTTTCAACCAGTACATAGGCGATTGGAACACGGAAAACGTGGCTTCAATGGGTGGAATGTTTCAACACGCCTCTAATTTCAATAAGGATCTGCGGTACTGGAACACCGAAAATGTCAAGGACATGGCGTACATGTTCTTCCATGCGGCTTCCTTCAACCAGGATATCGCGATCTGGTATACAGGCAATGTCCTCGACATGTCCGGGATGTTCGAAAATGCCTATGCATTCAATCAAGTGATAGGCCAATGGCCGCTGCATCCCAAGGTGAACATGACGGCCATGCTGGATAGTTGCGGCATGGATTGCGGAAGATATTCGTCCACCCTGGAAGGATGGAGCCTTCAACCTGGATTACCGGATAGCATCCAACTGGGAGCGGCTGGCATATCCTTTGGGATCAACCTGGAAAACACGCGTGAATACCTGATCCAAAACAAGGGGTGGACCATCAACGGGGATGCCTTATCCGGAGAGCATTGCAGCCACAGACCATTTACAAGTGTCTGGAAGACCAGCCATCCGGGTTCGTCAGACAGCCTTCGGATTCAATTCCCCGGAATAGGTAATGACTACAGTATTTATTGGGAAGAAGTGGATCATTTGGACAACCGGGGACATACGGTGGGCACCAACACCACTTTGATCAGCTTCCCCAAGCCGGGCAAATACCGGATCAGCATACTACCGGGTTCCGGGACATTCTCCCGCATACGAACCAACCAGGCATCAGACCGGAATAAACTGCTTTCCGTTGAACAGTGGGGGGATATTTTATGGACTTCCATGGAAAATGCCTTTTACGGATGCACAAACCTCCAATGCACTGCATTGGACAAGCCCAACCTGTCAGAGGTGACATCAATGGCAAGGATGTTCGCTCACTGCACTTCACTAACCGGGCCTGAAAACATCAACGATTGGAATGTGGCGAACGTCACGGATATGCAAGGGCTCTTCCATTCGGCCGTCTCGTTCAATCAGCCCATTGGAAAATGGAATACCCAATCCGTAACGAGAATGAATGACATGTTCAACAATGCCGTTTCGTTCAACCAGCCAATTGGTGATTGGGATGTCGGACAGGTAACTGACATGACTTTTATGTTTGCGAATACATCCACATTCAATCAACCTTTGAATGATTGGAATACGTCCAATGTAGTCAGTATGGAAGGCATGTTCTACAGCGCAACTTCTTTCAATCAACCCATCAACGACTGGAATACCGGCAAAGTCACGAATATGAGCCTAATGTTCGTATTTGCCATTTCCTTCAATCAACCTATCGGTAAATGGAAGACTTCCAATGTCACGGATATGCACCACATGTTTTTAAACGCTACCTCTTTCAATCAACCTCTTGGTGACTGGTTGTATTATTCCGTCAAAAACATGGACGGCATGTTTTGGGGAGCCACTCAATTCAATGAAAGTTTCGGAAACTGGTCAACCGAAAATGTGAAATCAATGCGCTATATGTTTTACAACGCCGTCAATTTCAATCACCCATCCATAAAATTCATCAACACCCAACGCCTCAATATCACGAGAAACATGTTCCAAAACGCCAGTTCCTTCAATCAGGATTTGAAGTTCTGGAATACCCAAGGCTTATACGATATGAAGGAAATGTTCCGCAACGCCAGCTCTTTCAATCATGACCTAAGTGACTGGAAACTGAATCCATGGGTAATCCTGGAAGGAATGCTTGATAGTTGTGGAATGGATTGCGATGCGTATTCCGCCACTTTGACCGGATGGAGTTCCCAGCCGGATCTCCCCGCCTCCACCCATTTGGGTGCGGCAGGTTTGGTATTCGGGTTGAATGCACAGGATGCCCGGGAACAGTTGATCCAGGATCATGGCTGGACGATATCCGGAGACTCCCCTTCCGGTGTCAATTGTGGACCTGTCTCCTACAATAATCAGTCTGACCAGGACAACAATCAGATGTTGGCTATCTGGCCAAACCCTGCCGCAGACCACATCCGGCTGACACACTCTTTCACCTCCTCAAACATAAGCGCTTCCATTTACCAATCACTTGGCCAGGAAGTGCAGACTCAGATTCTGCAACCCGGAACTGACCAAATGGACATCAGCCTCCTTTTGCCCGGCCATTACTTCATCCGGGTCAATGACGGCGGCCGGATCCATTGGGCCAGTTTCAGCAAACGGTAAAAGGAAGAAGGTTTATCCTGGCGCCTTTTCCGTTACCGGGAAGAAAGCGAACGCCACGCCGAAAAGGCCACCACAACCATTCCCCTGGCCGTTGCTGCCACCATGGCCCGCGATGCGTCACCTCCCAGGCCCCAGTGCCGTACCATCAGCGCCACAAGCGCCCATACCACTACGGCCGCCAAAGCCGTATCGCGCCTCCACCGGAGAAAAATCACCGCGATGGCACAGCCGGCAAGGACCATCAGGGGTCCCCAGAATGCTGCCCCCAAGGCGCCTCCCTCCCAGCCTGAGGCCGCGAGCGCAGTAGCCACATTGGCGATGGAAGCCACACAAATCCATCCCAGGTACACACTGACCGGCCATTCCACGCAGATCCGCTCGCGGGGACGTACCATCCTTGTGGACACCTCCAACCGGAGGTACAGCGCCACCAGCGAGGTCAATAGCGTAAACATCAGCGCCACCGAAAGCCAGAAAGCCTCATGGTGCCAGGCCAGGATCCATCCCATGTTGGCGAGGCAGGAGATGACAAACAGTCCGCCCGTCAGCCGGACCACCCGATGCCCCCGCGGATCACCCGTGGCCAGCGACCATATCTGGTAACCGACAAATCCGGCCAGCAGCAAGTAGATCAATCCCCAGATCGAAAAGGCATACGCAGCCGGAACGAACAGATGCGGATGCCTTCCGGCCACTTCGCCCGTTGTCAGCCCATTGACGGGCAGCGCATTGGCCAGATAGTTGACAAGGATGACCCCTGCCAGGGCCAGCCCATTGATCACTACCCTCGGAATCAGGATTGCCGGAGAAACTCGTGGGTCCACAAATGATGGTTCGGAAATAAAGGTAGTCCTTTTCTTTGCAAAAAGCCCCCGCATGCTTCGCCTCCTCCTGGTCCTGCTCTGCTCATACCTGGCCCTGCCGGCTTTCGCACAGTGGCCTCTCCAGCGACCGCGCAATCCCGACTATCCCGGCGCCTACGAAAGCCGGTTCCTGCGACGTTCCAGCCTGACGGCCACCATCGGCAGCGGATGGGTGCAAGGAGGGTTCGACCGCCTGGGCCACGCCGGATGGGGCGAGATCAGTTATGCCTTTGCGGTCACCCGCGCCCTTGACGTGGGCGCCGGTGTGTATGGGAGCCTCCTGTGCAACAGGGCGTATTACGACGACCTCGGCGTCCTGATCACCCCACCTGATGATCCCGAGGGCGACAACTGCGACCGCGCCTGGGCCTTCGGGCAGACCTTCATGGCCTTCGCCCGCTACTACCCGTTGCGGGGTTGGCCCGCCTTCGCCCAGGCCGGAGGCGGATGGAGCGTGGACGGCGAAGGGCCGGTTGCCCTTCTAGGAGTCGGATACCAATACCGGATTATCGAGCGAATAGCGGTGGCCGGACTGATCCGGTATGCTGCCCTCATCCCCTCCGGTCAAACCCCGGACTGGGCGCAAAAGCCCGGAGGCCTGCGCGTCGAACTGGGACTCATCTGGCACCACCTGGATCTGTGATCCCGTTCCGGTTCATTGCCCGGAGTAGGCCCAATACATCCAAACTCCCTTTGCCTGCTCACGGATATCGTGTTTCATCCGGGCAGGAGACCCCTCATCACCGGCATCACTGCTGAGTTGAAGGATTAATCGTAACCGGTTGCTTGCTTTAATCCCAAAACGTGAATTGGCAATGCACGTTTTACCCTCCGGTCCGGAGGAAGCTGGCTTGTCTGGATCCAGGAGCAGACGAAACCCGCTCCACAAGCCTTTTTCGGAAAACGCTTGGGTCTTCCTCCCCGATCCGGGTTAATTAGGCACATGCCCGTGCGCTCATCTTTCAGCACTAAGGCGATGGAAGACACAGGATGGGCTATTCCAAAGAGAAAGTCGGTCAGGATTCCGGCGGTGCCTCGAAATTCATTTTGAATCCGATCCGCTGGCTGGCCTGAGCGTTTCCATTGTCGTCGTCGTCGTAATCCTCCCAGAATGTGATCTCCTGCACGAAGGTCTCCAGGTGGCGGAGGAAAAAGGGAGGCTTGAGTTCTTCGGGTCGGTAGATGCCGATGGTTTTGGGCGGGGCGGGCTGGCCGTAGCTCTCAATGTAGGGGTAATTGATCAGGACCAGGATCTTGCCGTTGAACAATTGCTGGTAGATCAGCGAGCCGTTGTGCTTGATGAGGTCGCGGTGGATATTACCGGCCACTTCCCGGGCCATGCCGCTTTTCTCGTCGCCGAGGGAATACACGATTGCCCCCAGATTGCGCAATTCCTCCCGCTCTTCCACCTCCCCCGACAGCCCGGCCGTCTCGCTGATCCTCAGGAGTTGCTCCGTGATCTCCTGCTTGAGGCTGTCGTGCCACACCTGCCTGTAGGCAGTAGTGTTGGCAAGGACTTGTTTGTAATTTTCGACTTTGCGTTGAAGATTGAAAAGATCTCTGTTCATGATGAAGATTTTGCCCGGGCCATCAGGAATTCCATCGCACAAGATAGGACCTCGCGGCCATACCCTTCCGGTCATGCAACATCCCGACCGCAACAACGGTTTAGACAACAATCCGCCTGTCACCCGCACCATGATCCGCACCCTGCCGACCCTCGCCCTACTGACGCTGACCTTTGCTTTTCCTCTATCGGCCCAACCCGTGAAAGGTCGGCCCCTGCCCGCTGTCGAGATTGCCGGACCGGAGGGTGGTGCCGTGACCGGTGGTGCCTGGCACTCCGCTTCCATGTCCGGCAAAGTGACCACACTGATGTATGTGGACCCGGACGAAAAAGACGTCAACGCGCATGTGGAACAAGCGTTGAAAAGGGAGAATTTTTCCCGCGACCACTTTGCCTCCGTCGCCGTGATCAATACGGCCGCCACCTGGAAACCCGACAGCGTGATCAGGATGGTCCTCAAAAGCAAGCAGAAAGAGTTTCCCGACACCCGCTATGTCATGGATCGCAGGAAGGTCCTCGTCCGGCATTGGAAATTGGCCGACGACAACTACCATGTCCTCACGCTCGACCGGGAGGGTCGGGTACTCTTTGAAAAAGCCGGCGCCTTGAACGATGCCGACATCCGGCAACTCATCCGCCTGATCCGCGAAAACCTCCATTGATCCCCATTCCCCCACCAACCCCCTACTTTTGGGCATGATCCACATGTACCGCCTCCGGATTACTGTCCTGCTTGCCAGCTGGATGATGGCGGGCATCCTGTCCGCCCAGTCC
>CAYYGN010000003.1:0-2421 GCA_964471595.1 uncultured Saprospiraceae bacterium | reverse complement strand
CCGCATTGCTCGTTACCCTTCCTGACCGTGCCGACCAACATGCCTCAACGCTTTCTTCCTATTTTTTTCCTCCTGATCCAGATCGGGATGTCGGCTTGTCCCTTATCGCCGGCTGCCGCCCAGAGCGCTGACAACCTCCCTGCCGTCCACGTCGATTACATCCGGTCCGTCCGTTTTCACCAGACAGGCCTGGAACTCACCGAACCCGTCCTGGCCCTCAACCACCCGGGCACGCTCACCCTTACTTTTGACGATCTCACGGGTGCATCCGTCAATTATTGGTACAAGATCGAACAGGTCAATGCCGATTGGTCACCCGGCCAGCTTCAGGAATTCGAATGGCTGGATGGCTTCAACGACAACCGCATTGAGGAATTTGCCTATTCGATCTCTCCGCGAGTCAGTTTTACCCACTACACCCTGCGAATCCCCAACGAACAGGTGCGGATCAAAAAAAGCGGCAACTACGTCCTTCGCATTTACGAAGACGGCGACATACCGGTGATCACCCGCCGATTTGTGGTGGTGGAAACCGAAGTGATCATCCAGCCCAATCCTCAGCCGGCGGCCCTCGTATCCAAGGCACAAACCCATCAGGAGATCGACTTCAAGGTGGACCTGAAGGAACTCCTCGTCCGCAATCCCCGCCAGGAAATCCATGCGACCGTCCTGCAAAACGGATTTTGGCCGGGGGCCATCCGCGGCATCACCCCCTTTTTCATCCGGGGCAGCATCCTGGATTTCGACTACCAGGACCAGGTCCTGTTCCCCGCCGGAAAAGAATGGCGTTTTTTTGACACCCGCACCTTGCTGACGCGCACCGAACGCGTGGCCGACCTGCGGCAGGATGCCTATCAGACCGAAGTGGACCTCGTACCCGACCGCTCCCGGGCTTTCACGTCCTATCTGTTCACACCGGACATCAACGGCCGCTTTGTCGTGCAGAATTTCGACATGCCCCAGCACCAGTCGTTGTCGGCCGATTACACCACCGTGCATTTCACCTATGTGGCGGCAGCTCCGTACGAAGGGGCGCACCTGTATGTGATTGGCGCCTTTAACGACTTTCGCTGCACGCCGGCTAACCGGATGGAGTACAGCGAAGCCACCCATAGCTACGGCCTGACCCTGTCCCTGAAACAGGGATTCTACAACTACGCCTATGTCCTGGTGCCGGAGGGAAAGGACCGGTGGGACTGGAGCGACACGGAAGGCGACTGGTACGAAACGGAAAACGATTATCTGATCCTCGTGTATTACCGTCCCATAGGCGAGCGATATGACCGCGTTGTGGGCGCCTACCAGTTCAAATCCTTCCAGCGATAGCGGATTCCCCTTTGCCGTCGCGGCAGCCGCGTTCATCCGAAGAAAGTCCGGGTTCATAGAATAATCCGTGTGGTCTGCGCAGAACGCGGTAACATTGCCCTGTAAACAAACGGTATGCGCTGGCTGACGATCCTTCCCTTCTTCCTCCAGGTCATGGTAGCGCCGGCCCAGGAGGTCTGGACCCTGGAACGATGTATCCGCACCGGATTGGAGCACGATCTCTCCGTCCGCCGGGCCGGTCTGCAGGCCGGATCAGCCCGGCTGGAACAAAAACGGTGGACCTATGCCATGCTTCCCACCCTGAATGCCAACCTCAGCGGAGGTTACCAGTTCGGACGGACCATTGACCCCACCTCCAACAGTTTTATCGAAGCCACCACCACTTTCGGCAACGGCCAGGTCAATGCCTCGCTGCTGGTCTTTGACGGGTTGCGCGTCCGCAACAGCCGCCGGCAGGCGAAATACGAAGCCCTCGCAGCCGATGAGACCGTCGAGGATACCCGCAACATGACGGCCTTGCAGATAGCGACGGATTACATAGGCATATTGATGGCCGAGGAACTGGTCACAACGGCAAAAGGGCAACGGGAGCAGGCCAGTATCCAACTGGAACAAACGGAGCGCCTCGTCAAGGCCGGTCTCAGGCCCGAAGCCGAGCGGCTGGCCATGGCCTCCCAGCTCGCCCAAAGCGAATACCAGCTCTTGCTCCGCGAAAATGAACGCGACCTCGCCTACCTCGGTCTCAAGCAGGTGCTTCTCCTGGAGCCGGGCGCCGACATCCGGATAGACCGGCCTCCCTTTGACGCGGACCGGCTGGCCGATCCTGCCTCCATGGACCCGGCTGAAATTTACCGGTACGCCCTCGTCCACCAACCCGTGATACGCGCCGCCGAAATGAGGGAGAAAAGCGCCGCCCTCGGAGAATCCATTGCCCGCTCAGGGCTGCTCCCTTCCGTCCGGTTGTTCGGCGGACTTTCCAATGCCTATTCCAACAATTTCCTCGACTATGCCCGTCCCGATCTGTCGGAGGCCATGCTGGTGCCGGGGATTGCCCAACCTGTTTTGCTGGACGGGGAGGAACGCATGCTGGCGACC
>CAYYGN010000002.1:128351-246891 GCA_964471595.1 uncultured Saprospiraceae bacterium | reverse complement strand
CGGTATTCCAGAGATATTGATAGGGTGCCGTACCCCCTGAGGCCAGGACGGTGGCGGAGCCATCTTTGTTACCTTCGCATGCCGGATCCTCAGCATCAAACACAAGGGTCAGTTCCCCTGGCTCTGTGACGACAAAAGTGATCATGAAATCACATCCCGAATCATCGGAGACACTCAAATGATAGGTTCCTCCAGGTAAATTGACCTGATTGGGTGAAGTGGATCCATTGCTCCATATATAGTTGTAAGGTGGCGTTCCTCCTGTCGTTGTGGTCTGAATACTGCCATTATTGAGACCGTAACAAGTAACCGGAGTAACCACACCCATCACCATAATGCCGCCTGGCTCTGTCAAGGTATAGGAAGCAGTTTCTGTACAACCGTTGGCATCGATGACAGTGACCGAATAGGTTCCGGCAGGAAGATTGTCCAGGAATGGACCGGTGTCTCCCGTGTTCCATAAATAGGAATACCCTGGTGTGCCGCCACTGACACTCAAAAGAATACTACCGGTTTCGCCTCCTATACAGTCTGGAAGTTCAATAGCAGCATCAATTTCTATGACTTCGGGATCCTGGAGTTCAAAACTCATGTGGGCCGTACACCCGTTGGCATCAGTCACCAGAACCGTATATAACCCGGCAGACAATTGAGAAGGGTTTGGGACTGGAGGAGCGTTGTTCCACAGGAAAGTATATGGACTGTTGCCTCCGGAAACAGTCAATTGAATGCTTCCGTCTTGTCCACCTGTACAGTCGGGATGATCTACCAAGCCGGTTATCAGGATGGAATCAGGATTTTCAAGGGTAAATGTGGCACCGGCCTGACATCCCTGGCTATCAGTTACAGTCACAGAATAAGTGCCGGCAGGAAGACTATCCACATTGGCTGTGGTATCACCCGTGTTCCAAAGGTAAGTGTAACCGGGAGTGCCTCCTGATACGATCACTTGGATGAATCCGTCCTCTTCACCAGGACAGGAAGGATTCTGCAGGGAACCCGAAAGCTGCATATCCGGCGGATCGGCCAAAACAAATGACCTGGTTTGCGCACAACCATGGGCATCGGTCACTGAAACAGAATAAGTACCCGCTGCCAGTCCTGTAAGCATTGCTGTTGTGTCACCTGTACTCCACAGC
This sequence comes from uncultured Saprospiraceae bacterium, assembly GCA_964471595.1. Taxonomy (GTDB): domain Bacteria; phylum Bacteroidota; class Bacteroidia; order Chitinophagales; family Saprospiraceae; genus JAGNXB01. The sequence goes on along the minus strand of CAYYGN010000002.1, from coordinate 245,752 downwards.
ATGGAGTAATCCGGAGTCCCCCCTGAAATGGACAACAAAATCATGCCGTCCTGGCCATCGGGACATCCAGGAGGGGTTAATTGACCTTCGATGACCATGGAATCGGCAGCCTGCAGGATGAATTCCGAAATACTGGAACAATCCAGGCTGTCAGTAACGCTCACCGAGTAGGTCCCTGGGCCAAGTTGGTCAATGAAAGGAGTTTGTGCTCCGTTGTTCCACAAATATTGATAAGGCGGAGTGCCGCCGGTTACGGAGATCAAAACAGAACCGTCATTGACACCTGGACAGGAGGGATGTTGGACCTCTCCGGAAATGGCAGGAGGTGGCAGTACAGTCAGTTGGATGATGTTGGAGGCCAGACTGTCCGGACATAGTTCTCGTTGGGCAAATCGGATCAGCCAGGTGGTCTGAGAGATTGAGTCAGGATCATACGCCAACCCATTGGCTCCTTGAATTCGCGTCCAGGTCTGTGGATCGAAAACGCCGGAAACGGTTGATTGATACCAGAAGTACACGGGATTTCCGTTGCCTCCGGAAGGGTCTTCCACACTGATCAGGGTATCTGGGTCAAAGGGTCCGCAGTGGATTTGGGTTATCCCGATCTCTCCACCATCCGTGAAATTGACACAGCAGTTTACCTCCTTGACCACGATATTGGATTCCGCCACGAAGTCCGTACAGCCTTCCCGACGGGCGCACCGGCGATACCATGTCGTCTCGGTAATTGGACCTGGATCGTAATCCGGCGCATCGCTACCGGGAATGGGTGTCCACATGGAAACTGGCAGACCGGGATCATCTGACGTAAAAATCCACATGTATTCCAGGTTGCCGGAACCTCCACTGGGTAGGAGAACATTAACAATGGGGGATGGGTCAAAAACTGGATTGGGGCAACCTGTTTCGTCGCCTTCAATCAATCCGCCGTTGGTGGCATTGTCACAGGTCAAAGCCACAGCGGGGTGTCCGTCAATGGCTGAAAAGGGGGCTGCTTTCAATACAATTGGGCTGAAATACCCTAATAGGGCCATAGCCCATGTCACAGACATCGGGGTTCTCATCGTGCGTTTGTTTACCTTAAAAAAAAAGGCAGATGGTGAGTCTTGCCGGCTTGGTGGGATGGCCGCGGGCTTCAAGCAAAGGTAGCTAATCCCGCTTCAGATTTACCTCCTTTTGTGACAATTTTTCGTGAATTTCCACGACCTGCGGAAGCAAGAGACGCTTCCCGTCATTAATGATGATGAAGTCGGCAACTTCCCGTTTTCTTTCTTCAGGCCACTGATGATCCATCCTGGCCTTCACATGGGCATAGGAATGACCATCCCGTTGCATGACCCTGCGTATTCGGAGTTCCTCCGGTGCGGTGACGAGAATCAAATAGTCCAGAACCTGGTAACCTCCCGATTCGACCAACAAGGCGGCCTCTTCAAGGGCATAGGGCAAGGCCGGGTCCTGCTGATCAAACCATTCCACGGCTGCTTTCCGGACGACTGGATGTACTATTCGGTTGAGCTTCTTCAGCAATGCGGCATCATGAAAGGCCTTTTCAGCCACAAATGCGCGTTGGAGTACTCCGTTTTTGAATGCTTCGGGCCCAAATGCCCGCATGATGCGTCTTTGGATGTCCACCCGTGTATTCATCAGGTCCTTGGCCAGGGAATCAGCATCCAGAACAGGGATGCCAAGCCATAGAAATATCTGGCTGATCAAGGATTTCCCGCTCCCCATATTACCGGTGATACCCACCTTCATCATTCGTCTCGGAAATTTCCAGAAGAATATCAGGGTTTCTTTCGCCCTCTTCAAACCGGGAGGGGAAAATCCCTCCGGCACGAAGATGAACATTCCTTTCCAGGCCGGGCCATTGGCTGACCCTGATTCTGACCAAAAGCTGTTGACCGTGTTCCGAATAGGTCTGCCCGAGAATTTGCCACCCCAATTCTTTGCCGATAGCCAAAATGTCTGGTATAGAAGCATAGGTGGCACCAATCCGGACGATCAGGGTGTGGTAGGCTTCTACACGGCCACCGGCTGCAAGGGCATCATGGGCACAATCCCGATAGGCGTGAATGAGACCGGGCACCCCGAGTTTGATGCCACCGAAATAACGGACGACAATAACAAGAACGCCGTTTAGTCCGGCCCGATCAATCTGACCCAAAATGGGTCTGCCTGCCGAGGATGAAGGTTCACCGTCATCATTGGCTCTGTAATGGACGCCTTGCCTGCCATACCGGTACGCATAACAATGGTGGGTGGCTTTGGGATGGAGATCTCTGGTCAGGCTAAGGTATTGGCCAATGTCTTCCATCCCGGTCACCGGCCACGCATAACCACAAAACCTGCTGCCGGAGATCCTCCATTCACATTGACCAGGGCCTTCCAGGGTCAAATACTTATCATCTTCCATCCCACTGATTGAGACTGAGAACAAGAATCGAGACAACGGCCATGATAATTCCTGCCTTATGGCGCCTGGTAAGCGGTTCATTCAGGACAAACCGGCCCAAACCTACCGCAGCAAGCAACGTGCCTACATTGATGACAGGGAGCACCAGGCTCAAAGAATGGGAACTGCCCAGTGATTTCATCAGGAAGAAAATGGATCCAAAATTGATCAAGCCCAGGACGGCACCGGCCTGAAAATGACGTAAGGTCCAAAATGAACGTCGCTGCCTCCGAAGGGCTAACATGGGGATAGAACCCCACAGGAAGGCAAAGGCAAACAGCTGGGTCAGAAAATGGGGATCACCGCTGGTGAGAAGCACTTCCTTCTCCAGAACCATAAGCCCCGCCTCAATGAAGCCTGCTATGATCAACGATCCACCAGCAATGAACAGCCCTTTTGTCCACTTTCCCCGAATTCGCTTGTTTTCTCTTTCTTCATAGGACACCAAGAAGGGGAGGGAAGTGATACCCAGCCCCATGGCCATCCATTGGATGCTGTCCGGTCGCTCATGGAAATAGAGGACAATGAAGGTGACGCTGACCAAAAGCGACATCTTCTGGACTGCCGACATGATGGCCACACCCCATAAGTCGACGGCCAATCCGAAAAGGTAGAATCCACCTATGAAACACAGGCTCAGCAAGGCAGAGTAAGGAAACCAAGGCTGCGATACGGTTTCGGTGGAGAAGGGCCAATGTCCACTCGAAACGATCCCAAGGACAACACAGACCAAATAGTTGTGAAGGATCCCGGGCAAGACATGAATGCCCGACCGGCCCCAAAGCCGGAATACGAGCCCCAGCAGGGCATTTGCCACAATCGCCAGTACCAGTGATCCCAATGGATTACCTGCCCCCTGTTAACCAGCGCATCCGGTATCGGTCCATATAAACCTGAAAACCTGCCCTGAAATGGAATCCGTCGGAGGCCTTGCGGTCCCGGAGCTTGTTGCCATTGTATTCGGCGATGAACTCCAAAGCTACGTGCTCATTGAGAAATGCGGCCAAACCCGCACCTACGCCATATGTCCATCCTTTTTCTGCTTTCAGACCGCTTTGTTTTTCGGACAGAAATCCCGCCCTGGCTGTAAGGATGGGTCGGTAGTTCCTGCTTCCGAAATAATAACGAACGGTGGGTCCTACATCCCACGACACTGTCCGGAGTTCGCCAATCTTGCGAATGGATGTGCTCAACGACCCGCCAACGGCCAGGTTTCTGACGATAAAACAACCCAGTTGAGGAGAGAAAGTGAATTCATGAAGGGCATCCGTTGTGTTGAAGGACAACTGTCCTCCCATCAACCAGTCACCGGTTTCCGTTTGTGCTCTGACCAATAAAGGACCTAAAATCAACAAAATCAGGTATCCTGCTCGCATGACATGCCGCGTTTGGCTGCAAGACAAAGTTAACATTCCTTCCGGCTTTTCCTAGGAAATGGACTTCCCTCTCGACCCAGACTTTGTTAAGAATTCGTCAAATTCGGCCTCCACATGGTCATACCGCCCGGGCAGACGTAAATTTGTCGTTTGCGCACCATTGTGACCGGATTCCTTGGTCCGGATGGCCCTGCAACTAACAGCTACCCTTATGAGCCTGACCTACCTGGTACTCCTGATTGTGACCATTGCTTTGGTATTGACATTGACCACTACCACGCTGCAGCGCAACATGCGCCATTGGCCGATCAAATTTCTGCAATTCTTTTGCGGTTCACTTTTCCTGGTGTCCGGATTCGTCAAGGCCGTTGATCCCCTTGGAACTGCCTTCAAGATGGAGCAGTATTTCGCCGAATTTGAGACCACCTTCAGTGGAACCTGGTTTTCGTTTCTAAGCCCATTGTTTCCTGCGCTTTCCTCCCAGTCGGTTTGGTTCTCCATCTTCATGATCGTCCTTGAACTCGCTCTTGGGGCCATGTTGCTCCTCGGTGTCTGGAGGAAGTTCACCGCCTGGGCATTTTTCCTCGTCATTCTGTTTTTCACGGTACTGACCGGCTTTACCTACCTCACCGGCTACGTACCGTCAGGGGTCAATTTCTTTGCCTTCGGTGAGTGGGACGCCTTTGAAAAAAGCAATATGCGGGTTACAGATTGTGGCTGTTTTGGGGATTTCATCAAGCTGGAACCTAAGGTTTCCTTCCTCAAGGATGTTTTCCTCCTGCTGCCTGCCATCCTTTTCCTTTTCTATCATCGGTCCTTCCAGCGTATTTTCAACCCGCCCTGGCCCAAAGCCTTGACCTGGACGATGGTGGTGGTTTCGCTGTTGTTCTGTTTCCGCAACGTATGGTGGAATGAACCGATAATCGATTTCCGGCCATTCCGTGCCGGTGTTGATCTTCGTGGGCAAAAAGCGGCCGAAGCAGACGCCTTGGCTAATGTTCCGATGACCATGGTGATGAAAAACAAGTCTGACGGTAGCGAGGTCCGGATGTCTCAGGATGAGTACATGAAAGTATTCAAGGATTATCCGAAAGAGGAATGGGAATACCTGGAGCCCATCAAAGGTGAGCCTGCCATCCCGATTACCAAAATCAACGATTTCGAAGTCAGTGATTCAGAGGGCAACGATTACACTACCGACATTCTGGACGATGAGGGCGTCCAATTCCTGGTGATCTCCTACAGCCTCAAAGATTATGGGTACACGGAATCCACCTTAACCGTACAGGACACCATTTGGGCGGCGGATACTTTGCAGACGGCAGATTCGATCCAAATTGTCCGCCGTATCGAACAAATCAACAGGGATACACATGTTGAAAAGGATTATCAATGGACACCTGCATGGCTGGATGTCTTCAGGAAGAAAATCATTCCTTTGGTGGAAGAAGCCAGTGGGGATGGTGCCAAAGTCCGGTTGATCACCAAGTATGCCGAACCTGAGAAACTGAAGGATCTCAAAGATGAACTGACATGGGATCATGAAATGCTCCAGGCGGATGACATTCTCCTCAAAACCATCATTCGCTCTAATCCCGGCGTGGTGCTGATGAAGGACGGGAAAATTCTGGCCAAGTGGCATCACCGTCAGCTTCCTGCCTATCAGGAGATTAAGTCGGCTCATTTGCCATGAACGTCTTAGCCTGTTGTCATTTAGACCGTTAGAGATAAGGGATTGGAGGAATATTTTCTTTTCTTTGCGAGACATTAGGAAATCCCATGCTCAGCAGGCGCAATATCCGGATTAAGGTTCTGCAGGCATTATATGCCGCCACCCAGGGTCAGGAGACTTCGGCCGAGGAACTTTACCAGCTTTATCTGCAATCCTGCCAGAGAAGCTACCGTCTCTTGCTGTTCACACTCAATCACCTTGTTGCTACAACCACCTTCTCCCTCAAAGAAGAAGAAGTACGGGCGTCCAAATTATTGGCCAACGAAGAGGATAAACTGTACAAAGCCTCTTTGTACCACAATCCGCTGACGCAATCCCTGGTCAAGAACAAGTTTCTCAAGACCGAAACTGCCCGTATGAAGGCCGACGAGATCAAGGATGAGGATATCCTGCGCAAGGTCTATGGAGAGTTCAGTAAAACAGAAGATTATATTGCATATTGGAAAAAAGGAGAAGATCATTTGGAAATTCTCCTAAAATTATTGAAATTCTGCATAGCACACCCCCTTTTTGAAGAGCTTTTGGACGATTTCAGTCCTGCCTGGTCGGATGACAAATCCCTAGTGTTGGGTACCTTGAAGAAAATTCTCAAAGGGCTACCGCTGGAAGGGCCCTTTTATGAGGAATACTTACCCGACCAAATCCTGGTGGAGGAGTTTGGCCAGGGTATGCTCATGAATGTCTGGAAACACAATGAAGAACTGACCAGGAACATCGGACCTCTTCTTCGCAATTGGGATGTATCTCGCGTAGCCGTGTTGGACATGATATTGTTGAAAATGGCGGTTTGCGAATTCATCTACTTCCCTTCCATCCCGACCAAGGTCACATTGAATGAATTTGTTGAAATTGCCAAGCTTTACAGTACCGAGAATTCCAAGGAATTCATCAATGGAGTCCTGGACCGTTTGATGAAGGACCTCCAGGAGGCCGGCAAGATCAAGAAAGCCGGTAGAGGCCTGGTTGAATAGCGAATCACAGCTATTCCCAACTTCCTAATCAACCACCAAGACAATACGGTTGCTGATCTTCAGCGCGATCCTGTTGCTCCCTCTTCAAATCTAGGGGCAAACATCTACGGCCAGGGGTGCCGTATCTTTGAAACATGTATGGGTAGACCACCATTATCCAAAGAATAACTGGCTCAATGGCGACTTTGCAGATTACGATCTGCTCACCACCAGTGCCGAGACTGGATACACGCGCAGGTTGTCCAATAGCTGGCACCTCGACCTTCCACTCCGTTTGGCCACCGCAGACCTTTCCAATTCAACCCCGCCTGGTGTGACGGGCACAACTTGGATGAATCTGGATGGGGTGGTACCATGGAAGCGGTTGGACAATCCCTATATACTTGACGGCAGGAACAGGCGCCGCCTTATCCGAATGGAAAGATTTGGAAGCTCAAATCCATTTTGGTGCCGGATATAATCCTGACTTCCCAGTTGGCATACCGATACACCCCGGGAGACCTGAATCCGGAAAACATGCATTTTCTTGCAGGCTTGATGTTACCGAAAGGAGCCCAACTGCAAGCACTTACGGGGTCGGAATACCTGATTGCCCTTTTCATGCAGGATCCGGATCAATGAACGGATGCCCTGATGGGGACGGTGATGGTCTGACGGACAAGGACGATGAATGTCCCGGTGAAGCGGGACCGAAGTAATTGATGGGTTGCCCGGATAAGGACGGAGACGGGATCGTGGAGGGTGAGGACGAATGTCCGGACCAACCTGGACCATCCCGCCATCTAGGCTGTCTTGATCGCGATGGAGATGACATTCCCGGCAATGAAGACAAAAATCCGGATCAGGCCGGTATGAAAGCCAACTTGGGATGTCCCGAGCTCAAAGAGGAAGAAAAGGCCATTTTTGCCACGGCAATCCGGGATGTAAAGTTTGTCTCCGGAGGTGCCGAGCTTACACAGACCTCACATGCCATATTGGATGGGCTTGTGGAAGTACTTCGGGACTACCCCGCATACCATAGTGACATACACGGGCATACGGATGCAAAAGCCAACAGCTCCTCCAATATTGATCTTTCCAACCGTCGGATTAATGCCTGCCTCGATGATATCGTTTCCAAAGGCATCGCAGCCCATCGACTGTCGGCAGCCGGATTCGGGGACACGCGTCCGGTTGTTGACAACCAAACAACTGAGGGCAGGAAAGCCAACCGCAGGGTCGAATTCTTGCTTGTTGTACGCTGAAGAGACACCCCATAGGCACAGGTAAGGTCGAAGCTACCTGGGTCCGACCTTTGATTCAGGCAGGTGGATGCCCTTTCGTACTTTTGCCCCATGAAAGAAAAGGTGCTTATCCTGGATTTTGGCAGCCAATACACCCAACTTATTGCCAGGCGGGTTCGTGAACTACAGGTGTATTGCGAAATCCTTCCTTATCACCATCCCGTCGTTCCAGATTCCGCTTTGAAAGGCATTATCCTTTCCGGAAGCCCTTTTTCTGTTCGTGACGAACATGCGCTGCGGGTGGAAATGGGGGCATTCCTGGGCAAGGTCCCTGTCTTGGGCATCTGTTACGGAGCCCAACTGATCGCCGATGAAGGAGGAGGGACCGTAGCCCGGAGTGCCAAAAGAGAATACGGGAAGGCTACCCTGGTAGTCGAAAAGCCCGAAGATCCCTTCATGGAAGATGTTTCCGCCCAAAGCCAGGTGTGGATGTCCCATGCAGATACCATATTGGCTTTGCCTGAGGGATTTGTCAACCTGGCAGGAACGGACACGATCGCCCATGCCGCTTATCGTTCACATACCAACGGACAGGCACCCATATATGGGATCCAGTTCCATCCCGAAGTGACACACAGTCTGGAGGGGAAGGTATTCCTTCGCAATTTCCTTTACAGGATCTGTCAGTGTCATGGTGAATGGACGCCGGATTCCTTCATTGAGGAAACCGTTGCCCGGATCCGGAGTGAGATCGGTGACGACGAAGTACTCATGGCTTTGTCGGGAGGCGTTGACTCCACGGTTGGCGCCATGCTTTTACACGAAGCCATTGGCAGCCGGTTGCATTGCTTCTTTGTGGACAATGGCCTGCTACGGAAAAACGAATACCATCAAGTGTTGGAAGATTACCAGCACATGGGTCTGAATATTAAGGGAATAGATGCGAAACACCGCTTTTGGAGTGCATTGGCCAATCATAAAGATCCGGAAGCAAAGAGAAAAATAATCGGACGGGAATTCATTCATGTGTTTCAGGAGGAGGCCACGTCTCTGCCTGGTGTAAAATGGTTGGGTCAAGGGACCATTTACCCGGATGTCATTGAATCCAGCCCCGTTCAAGGCCCTTCTGCCACCATCAAATCCCATCATAACGTCGGAGGGTTGCCAGATACCTTGAAATTGCGAATCATTGAACCCCTTCGGATGCTTTTCAAGGATGAGGTCCGTAAGGTGGGCCTGCATTTGGGGATTCCCGAAAGCATACTTCAGCGACATCCGTTCCCCGGACCGGGATTGGCCATCCGCATTCTGGGTGAGATCACCCCCGACAAAGTGGCCCTTTTGCAAGATGCGGATGCCATCTATATCGATGAATTGCGGTCATCCGGTTTGTACCATGATGTCTGGCAGGCTGGCGTTGTTTTGCTTCCCGTCCAATCCGTTGGCGTTATGGGAGACGAAAGAACCTATGAATATGTAGTTGCACTCCGGGCTGTCAATTCATTGGACGGCATGACGGCGGAGTGGAGTCGTCTCCCCTATGATTTCCTGGCCAGGGTTTCCAGCCGCATCATCAATGAAGTGAAAGGCATCAATCGGGTCGTTTATGACATCAGTACCAAGCCGCCTGCCACGATTGAATGGGAATGATGACATCCACCGCTAAATACAAGCCCTGGTTATTCCCGGTCTTTTTGGTCCTGAGCCTTGCCTTTTTGGTGCAGGCTTGTTCAACGGCAAAACGAACAACACCTGCATCCGGACCACGGAAACCTGTGCCCGAAAAACCTCAAAGGCCTGGGCCTTTGCCAAAGGATACTCTGGAGCCTCCCCGTTGGGACACGGTCAAATGGACCATAGTGGACACCATCCAGGACATCAGACCCGAAAAGCCATCTCGCTCTGACTCAATCCGCTTTGATAATGAAATTTCCAAACCTGAACGGATACTGAAAGACCGGTACCAACTGGCCGTGATTTTGCCGTTTCAGGCAACGGAGGGGGCAAACCCGACGAACAACAGGGTTGCCCAATGGGCCCTGGATTTTTATATGGGATTCCGCATAGCCTTCGATGAGGCGCCAACGGTGGGTCCCGGATTCCACATCAGGGTCTTCGATTCCCACGCCAGCGACCAAAAAATCAACACCCTAATCCAGTCCGGGGTTCTTGAAAAGATGGATGTGGTGATTGGGCCTTACCGGAGCAATCACGCTTCCATTTTGGCAGAATATGTGAAGGACAAACCGATACTTCTGTTCTCTCCTTATAGCGCCTCCTCCAAATCCGGTGCGGGTAATGACCATTACCTGCAGGCCAATCCGGCGTTGGAAACTCATCTCCAGCTCATTTTTGAGACCGTACGCGCCCGGGCATCGGATGAACAACCGATTGTGTTTGTCTATGGAGAAGGAGAGACAGAATCCTCCAGGTATGAGTTCTGGAAAGAAAAGGTGGACGCACTTCCTGTCAGGGAAAGATCGCGCTTTCAGTACAAGAAATTGAAGATTGCAGATCCCAGCTTTTCGGAAGTCCTCATTGACAGCCTTTTACCGGGGATGGTCCATAATTTCGTTGTTCTGCCTTCCTGGGACGAAGGATTTGTGCACAATGTTTTGCGGAAACTGGTGGCCGAAAAGCTCGAGAAATCGGTGACCGTTTTCGGGTTGCCCCAATGGACGACATTTGAAAAGATCGAGGCCGCCCACTATGAAGCCCTGCAGGTACACATTACCTGTGCGGATTATTATGATCCCAAGGAGCCTTCTGTCCGGCAGCTCAATCAAAAGATGAAAGAGCTCCTGGGCCAACCGCTTAATTCCGATGTGATGTGGGGGTATCGATGCGGCCAGTACCTGGTGAAAGCATTGACCGAAGAGGGGGCACTATTTCAGCGATTCATGCCTTTCCAGTCCTCTCTGCCATCACAAGACAAAGGTTGGCTGCTTTTTGAAGCCGTTTCAAAGGACGGAGCCCAACCGCACTATGAAAACAAGCAGCTTAGGTTACTGCGTTTTCAGGATGGTACATTTGTACCGTCCCGTTAATAACCTGCGCCATGTTCTATAGCCGGAATCCCTACACGGGAGTTCTACGGGAAGAATTCCCTCCCATTTCTCTGCAAGAGGCGGAAGACCAGCTCAGACGCTGCTCAAAATCCCAGGAGAAATGGCAAACGAGCACGTTGACGGAGCGAGGGCGAGTCCTCCGCAAATTGGACAAAATCCTGGGACAACACAGGGAAGAACTGGCGCTGATGGCCGCCTCCGAAATGGGGAAGCCCCTCGACCAGGGTCTTGCCGAAGTGGACAAATGCGCCTGGCTTTGCCGGGTGATTGCCGACCAGGGGCCCTCCTGGTTGTTACCATCCCGTACCGAGGAGGAAACCATGGATGTAACCGTGCATTATCGGCCCGTGGGAGTCGTTTTGGGCATTATGCCCTGGAACTATCCATATTGGCAAATCCTCCGGTTCGCGATCCCGACGCTGTATGCCGGAAATGCTGTGTTGATCAAACCAGCGCCCCAACTTCCGGGGTGCACAAAGTCATTGATCAGATTGATGGCTCTCGCCACAGGAGAAAGCGACCTTACACAGCCCCTCTTCCTGGATGTTGATCAACTGGACCCTTTCCTTTCCACTGGACTTATCAATGGCGTCTCATTAACGGGCAGTGATCAGGCAGGCCGGTCATTGGCTGCGTTGGCTGGCCGTTATTTGATACCGGCAGTTCTGGAATTGGGAGGCTCGGACCCTTTTATTGTAGCGGCTGATGCCGATCTGGATAAGGCCCTTCAGACCGCCGTATTGTCCCGGATGACCAATAACGGCCAGACATGCTTGGCCGCCAAGCGATTCATCATCCATGAATCCGTTCATGAGGCGTTTCTCGCTGGATTCAAAACGCAGCTGGCCGTCCTACCGGCAGGAGACCCTCGGCAGACAGGCGTATTCTTTTCTTGCATGGCTCGTCCGGACCTGGCGGCTTCAGTGGGCCGGCAGGTGCAAGCATCGCTGTCCCAAGGTGCTGATTTGTATGTTGAGATGGACCGTGCCTCATTTCCACAGGAAACCGGATTCCCTCCGTCCATTCTTCATGGCGTCTCACCCGGAATGCCTGCTTGGGATGAGGAGGTTTTCGGACCGGTCGCCGTGGTGACCACCTTCCGTTCCGAAGATGAAATGGTACGGTTGGCCAACCATTCGCCATATGGTCTGGGTGCATCCTTATGGACCCGTGACAGGCATTTGGCTGAAAGGTGGTCCCGGGTCATTCAGGCCGGAACATTAGCCATCAATACCATTGTCCGGTCAGATCCTCGGTTTCCATTCGGAGGAATTAAGGCATCGGGTCATGGACGAGAACTAGGCAAAGAGGGAATACGGGCTTTCACCAATGTCCAGACCCAATTTTTCGAAGAAAAACCATGAGAAAAGCCCGCAAAGACCGAATTTCGGAAGTGGCATTCCGGAGACAGTCCGACTTGACCGTCATTTTGGAAAATGTCCACGACCCGCACAATATCGGAGCGGTCCTGAGATCCTGTGATGCCGTTGGTATTTCAGAGATATATGTCTTGTATACCGAGCCGCATCTCGGCCAGGATCGGTTGAAAATCGGCAAACGTACCTCCGGTGGAGCACGTAAGTGGGTGGATGTGCATTATTTCCGGGATCCAGAAGCCTGCATGGCCACGGTGCGTTCACGGTACGGACCCATTTGGGCGGCGCTTCCGGGTAGCACCTCGGTTTCTCTGTGGGATATGCCCCTCACCCAACCAGGTGCATTGCTGTTCGGCAATGAAAGAGACGGCTTATCCAAGGAAGTACTCGCCCTGAGCCAGGAGGCTTTTCACATCCCGATGGCCGGGATGGCCATGAGCCTGAATATATCGGTGGCTTGTGCGGTTTGCTTATTTGAGGCGTACCGACAAAGAACACAAAACGGTATGTATCTTGGCAATACGGCGTCACAATTCCATCAAAACTTAAGGGATTCCTATCTTGAACGACATGAAATGGGAGCAAAAGGGGAGTGGCATCTGTTGAGAGATCCATAAAGGCGTTCCGGATGGTTTGCCTTCTTTACCTTTGCTGGCTATGAGGCTCCAAAAGTTAGAGATTAAAGGATTCAAGAGCTTTGCCAATGATACGGTCATTCACTTCAATGAGTCCGTAACCGGTATCATTGGGCCGAATGGTAGTGGCAAATCCAACATTGTGGATGCTATTCGGTGGGTTTTGGGCGAACAGAAAACCCGGGAACTCCGCTTGGAAAAAATGTCGAGCGTCATTTTCAACGGGACCCGGAAGCGCAAAGCGGCTGGAATCGCGCAGGTGGCGCTGACATTCGAGAATACGCGCAACTTGCTTCCTACAGAGTATCAAACGGTTACAATTTCACGCACCCTTTACAGAACAGGGGAAAGTGAGTATAGAATCAACAACGTCTTGTGCCGGCTCAAGGACATCAATTCCCTGTTTCTGGATACGGGGATCGGGTCCAACTCATACGCCATTATTGCTTTGTCGATGGTCGATGACATTCTCAATGACCACGAACAATCCAGGCGACGGATGTTGGAGCAGGCGGCCGGTATCTCGAAATACAAGAGCAGGAAGGCCGAAACCATGCGCAAGCTGTCTACGACAGAAGCCGACCTCAACCGTGTGGACGACCTTCTGTACGAGATTGAACACAACTTGAAAAGTCTGGAGAAGCAAGCCAGAAAGGCACAAAAATATCTGGATCTTAAGGCCGATTACCGGGCGTTGAGCCTTGAACTGGCTGTATTTCAGACCCATGATCTGAAAACCCGCTACAAAGAAATCGAATCCCAGTTGCAAAGGGAGGATGATCGTTTAAGGGACCTTGAGGTTCTCATTCACAAGGCGGAAGCGCGTGCCGAACAGGAAAAGTTGGGTAATCTGGACAAGGAGAAAACGCTCTCTGACCGTCAGCGCAGGCTGAACGAGACGGTCAACGAGATCCGCCAGATGGAAAATCAGGTCGAAATTCTCCAGCAAAAAGCATCCTTCATCGAGCAAAGCCGTGCCAAGCTGCGTGAAAGGATGCTCTTCAACCAAAACAGGTTAGAGCAGCTCGCAAAGGATTTGCTTTACTACAGAGAGGCATTAGCCACGGCAGAATCCGAGCAAAAGGAAGGGGAAATTGCCATGAGGGAGGCCTCCCAGGACTTGCAGGTCACCCGGCAGGAACACGGATCCATAAAGGAAGATTTGGATTTGTATCTTAATGAATTACAGGCCCTTGAAAGGAATCTTTACGAGCTGGAAAAGCAAAAGGCCATTCATCTCAACCAGATCGAAAATCTGAATCTTGAGATCAAACGCAATGAGGATGTACTCGCGCAGCGAGCCGTAGAATCGGCAAACCTTGACGCATCGGTCAAGGAACTGAGCCAGGAGGAAGAGCGGCTTTCCCGATCGGTCCAGTTTCTGGAGCAGGCCGAAGACCAGCGGCTGGCTCAAATCCAGTTGAAGGAAGAGGCGTTCCAGAAGGAAAGCCAGGATCTGGCGCAGGTCAACAGGCAGCTTGATGCCCTTCGCAACGAATTCAAGCTGACCAAAAGCATGGTGGAGAATCTGGAAGGCTTTCCGGAATCCATTAAGTTCCTCAACCAACAAGGGGATTTCGGGAAAACCCACCCGCTGGTATCGGATATCATCACATCGCCGGAGAAGTTCCGGGTTGCCATTGAAAATTTCCTGGATCAAACCCTCAATTTCTACGTTGTTCCGGACATCCGTTGCGCGGCAGAAGCCATCCAAATGCTACGCCAAAGCCAGAAGGGGAAGGCCAATTTTTTTCTGCTGGACATTCTGAAGGAACACAAGTTTGAGACCCCCGTCACACCTGGATTCCACCGGCTCGTAGACCTCGTTGAATGTGATCACGCCCATGCGGCACTCCGGGATTTCCTTTTTTGGAACGTTTATCTCCAGGATGCAGAGGATGCCTCTCTCACGGCTCATCCGGATCCTGCTGCTGTCGTTCTTGGGGCCAATGGCAGTTGGGCGAGGAGGACATTTTCCCTGTCCGGGGGGTCAATAGGGCTGTTTGAGGGGAAAAAGCTGGGACGGAAAAAGAACCTGGAGTCGCTGGACAAACAGATCCGGAAATTGGAAGGGGAGGAAGCCCGTCGAATAGTGGGCGTTCAGGCGTTGAAGGAAGAACTCCAACAACTGCGAAAAGACAACCAGCCCGGTAAAATTAGAGAAGAGAAGGCCAACCTGCACCAGGTGGTCCAAAGGCTTGTCAGTTTGCGCACACGTCTGGAAAACGCGCAACAATACCAGCACGAATTGGAATCGCGCAACGCACAAGCCAAAAACATCATCCTTGGACTGGAAGAACGCAATCAGTCCCTGTCGGATGAATGGGCGGCCAGGAAGCAAGAGGAGACGGATTTCCGAAGGAGAATGGAGGCCACCGATCATTCTTTCAAAGAAGCAGCGGAAGCACTCAACCTGCGTTCATCTTTGTACAACGAAAAGCACATACGCTTCATCCAGCTTCAGAACAAGGTCAAAGGATTCGAACAGGAGATCCAGTTCAGAGAGGTCCAGTCGGAAGAAGCACGGGCATCCACGGAGCAAGACCGGGTCTCGGAAACCCAGCAGGAAGTCGAATACATCGCGTTGCAGGCAGAAAAGGAGGAACTGTTGAAAGCCCTGCAGATAAGGTATGAAGAAAGGAAGGAGAAGGAGGCCTCATTGACTGAGGCTGAACAGGCCTACTTTGGCGCCAGAGGACAGATCAACGAATTGGAAAACGAAGTTCGTCAACTGAATCGTCAGCGTCAGGATGCTCAAATGCTGGTCAATGAACTCAAGGATAACTATAACAATATCAGGCTGGAGCTGACCTCCATTGGAGAAAGGCTGAAGGTGGAATTCAAAGCCAGCATTCAGGAAGTGATCAACAAAGAACCCAACCCGGAGACTGATCCGGTAGAGCTGGAGAACCAGGTGACGAGGATCAGATCGCGATTGGACAATTATGGGGAAGTCAACCCCATGGCGGTCGAAGCATTCCAGGAGATGAAAGAACGTTATGATGCCATCGATCAACAGCGTCAAGATATTCTTCAGGCCAAAACGGACCTGATGCAGACCATAGGGGAAATCGAAGAAACGGCAACGCGTCAGTTCATGGAAGCCTTCAACCAGGTTCGCGACTACTTCATCCAGGTATTCCGCAGCCTGTTTACGGGTGACGATACGGCGGACCTTATCCTGGAGGAACCTGACCGTCCTCTTGAATCCAATATCCAGATCATCGCCAAACCCAAAGGAAAACGCCCGCAATCCATCAACCAATTGTCGGGAGGAGAGAAGACGCTTACGGCTACAGCCCTACTTTTTGCGCTATATTTGTTAAAACCAGCGCCTTTCTGCATCTTTGATGAGGTTGATGCCCCCTTGGATGACACCAATATTGAGAAGTTCAACCGGATCATCCAAAAGTTCTCCGAAAACTCCCAGTTCATAATCGTTACCCACAACAAACTGACCATGGCGGCCGTGGATGTTCTGTATGGGGTTTACATGCGTGAACAGGGGGTATCGGCGGTGGCACCGGTTGATTTTCGTTCTTATGAGCACCATACCGTGATGGAAATGGTTGAAGGGGCCAACTGATCACATGAGCTCTGCGATCTTTTCACGCAGCCAGGGCGCATTGACTATCGCCCCCTCGTGCTCGTCCATCTCTTTGGACAATCGTTCCAGAGCGGCTTTGTCGCCCGGATAAATACGCGTAAGCTTCTTGAGGAACTTGATGAGATTGCCATAGTTGCGTTTGCGATTGGCTGGGATCTTGGTATTCCGTTGCAGGTAGATCCTGAAGCTGTCCATCAACGACAACAGAGGTTCTATTTCGTCGAGCTCGTAATAGGAGAGCATCAGATATACCTTGGAATTGAGATTGTATGTAAAATCTTCATATTCAACGCGATGCAATAGGCTGATTACCTCTCCGTAATTCTTCTTGTGAAAGTTGAGTTGGGCGAGATTGAAGGAAAGAGCATTGTCTCGGTAAGCCGGTGGCAGTTGTTGGTAGTACTTGTTGATAAAGCGTTCGACCCATGCAAACCGGTCAAGCCTGGAAGCTGCCGTAACAATATTTTTAAAGTGCCAGGGCCCGTACTCCTCATCACCAAACTCAATGATATCATTCTTGAGCATCTGCTCGTAGAGATCCACATATTCCTGAAGCCACTCCTTTTTGCCCTGATTGATATTTCGAATGCAATAATTTAAAGCATAGGTATAGATTTCTAATGCTTCATCCTTGGGAAACAGTCCAATATGATTGTGAATTAGTTGGATGAGGTTATCGAAATAGGACCGGTCTTCCGTCCTGGTGATTGTCAGATAGATCTGGTAGAAGATACTGATCGCAGGGACATTGGTGTAATCATAGAGCTCTACGTGCGAAACGATTTCCTCCAGGAACAAAAGCTTGTACTCGTGGCTGTGTATGTACTTGGTGGTCAGTACAGAACAATAGTATCTCAGTTTTTCGGCCAGGTAAAAGCGGTCGAGGTTTTCGACGATGTATTCCACATTGGTCTTGTCCAACCGTTTTTGGCCATGGATTAGTATTTCGTAGTAATTCTTTTCAATCTGGTACTGATAGTAATAATATTGGGCAGATTTGTATAGTTGTCGATCAGAAAGTCTGCGAGCGGAGCTCATTACCGTATTATATAATTTGATCATCTTGCGTCTGCTGACGGCTTCAATCAAATGGTTCGCCTCACGAATGGGGTTTTCTTCGTAAACCTTTTGGGCCAGGTAGGCCTCGACCAGTTTCAACAAATCACTGTTGTACTTCCTGTAACGGACGTCGTCATAAGCCCTTCCATCCCCTACGATGGTTTTCCAGGCCTCTTCCCGATCCAGAAAGGGATCCGGCTTCTCTAAAAGAGCCAGGTAGAGGTCGTAAAGCCGCATCAAATCCTCATTCACGTTGAAATAAGGAGACTGGACGAACTTTCGAAGACTGTTGAGTTCGTACTTGCTGAAATACTGAAGTATTGAAAAAACCTTCGTATTTTGCATCGCATTTGGGATGAAACCTGGTAAACTACACTTACGTTAGAACGAAGCAGGAGGTTTTGTAGCGTCCAAACTACAACATTTTTGCACAAATGCCTCTGTTCGATTTGACTAAGTTTATGATTTACAATGGAATGCATTTCTAGGTATCGTTATTTTTGTTTTCACACAGGGTGTATTTCGTTCTTGAATCACCCTGTGGAATCAAAGAACGTTGTACCTTGTAAAGCAATCCCAAACCGTTTTTAAGTCCGTCGCCATGAATGTATCCATTTTCAGAACCGGCCTCCTGGCCTTGCTGATTCTGCCTCTGGCAGGATGGGCACAGTCGGTCAGGCCCTTCCCGCCGGTCAAGGTGTTACAGACCGATACTTTCGAGTATGTCTACACCACCTTCAATCTGACTACCATCGTCCGCCAGCCGGAAAACGCCGATTATTTTGACATCCTTGATCTCGGTGGAGGTCAGAAGAAGTTGGTTTACAGTCCTGTCAACAGTTTTGAAGGGCGGGATACCATCCTTGTGGAGTATTACCCCAAACTGAATGGATCCCAGGAGTACTTTGGGTTCAGCTTTTTGGTCGCCCCATCCATTGTCACTGCCAATACCGACTATGTCGTCACTGACCACAATACGCCGGTGACCGTTGATGCTTTGGACAACGACGAAACGAGCTCCGGTTCTCTGGATATCACGGATCTGGTCATTGTTCGCTTTGGCACGGCCTCCGTTGCCGCAAACCAAATCACCTTTACCCCGGAAACCGGATTTACCGGCAATGCCCAGATTGGATACAACTGTTGCAATCAGGACGGCATCTGCGCTACCGGCGTCATCAATATTTATGTAAAGCCTGACTCTTCCCCCTCCCTGAACGATACCGTTCACATTCAACTGCCCAAGAATTCCCCCAAAGAGATCATGCTTTACATGGATGGCTATGATGATGTGGATGTTGACCCTTCCAACGGCTCTTTGTCCGATTTGACCCACGATGTGATCCTCTACGAGCCGAACACCAACTTCATCGGTTCTGATGTTTTCCAGTTATCCAAAGAAGTCGGGGGTGAAACCCTGACCCGCACCTTTGTCCTCAGTGTTTTCAATACATTGGCCGACAAACGACACGCCATCAATGATGTGGTGTACACTCACGTCAATACGCCTGTCACCTTCAATGTCCTGACCAACGACATAGGAGCTTTCACAGTTATTTATCCCAATCAGATTCAGGTATCTGCCGGCTCTCTTGTGTACCAAGGCAATGGTCAGTTTACCTACACCCCTTCTGCCAACTATAGTGGAATTGCAAGGTTTACTTATTCTCTCGGGTCCCCTGCCTACGGGATAATCGTCGAGCAGGCCAATGTCGAAATAGTCGTCAACAATTTCAATCCGAGGTTACCTACGTATTCCCTCCAGACCAAAGCCGGCAAACCATTGGTCATCCGTTATAGCCCACCGGCCGAACCATGGAACTTCCAGATGAAGGAAGAACCCCTGCACGGCTCCGCCGAGATTTTTGACGGATTGCAAACTATCAACGTGGAATCCCAGAATGTGACCGGTTACAACCTGGTCGTGTATACCCCTGAAGCAGGTTTTTCTGATGATTATGATGAGTTTGAAGTCGAATACTGTATCAACGGAAGTTGCAAATCCGTGAAATTCCTGATCCATGTTCTCCCCAATCCTGATCCAGGAGATCTGCAGTGTGTGGAAGCCTGTGTCTGGCCGGGGGATGCCAATAACGATGGAATCGTCAATGTCAGAGACCTTTTGGCTATCGGATATGCACTCGGAGTCAACGGTCCTGACAGAATGGATCCTACCTCTGATTGGACCCCGCAATTCTCTGACGCATGGGAAGATCCCTGGACAGCCGCCCAACTCGACCTCAAATTCCTTGATACAGATGGCGATGGCTTGATTTCAGCCCTTGATACACTTGCCATCAGCCAATCCTACCAGAATACCCATACGGTAACGACAACTGCGGCCCATCAACTCACAACGGACATCGATCTTCGATTCCTCCTGCGTGATCCCTCCTTGTATGGCCCCGATACCTCCATCATCCTGGACATCCTCTATGGTCTTGAAAACAAACCGGCGTATGACGCTTATGGTTTTACTTTTGAAATCGATTTTGCAGATGTCGTGGATGTGGATGGTAAAAGCGTCAGGGTGACTTACTACAACGATAGTTGGTTTGCCCGCCAAATACCCACACTTTCCATGTTCAAAAGGTTGAATAACACCATCATACATTCCGGATACACCAAAACGGATGGTATGGGTGGTGTGGGCTATGGCCCAGTTGGCTTTGTGATCGTGGATGACATTGAGGGAGCACGTCCTCCGCGTTTGCGCGCATCTTCACCCCTTCCAGCCACGCTGACAGTACGCAACATTACTGTCATGAATCAACGTGGGGAAGTCTTCTACTTACCTGATCAGGAAGTGCCATTGGTGTTCGAAGAAGACCAAATGGATGACGTTACAGAAGAGCAGCGAATCGGGATCTTCCCCAATCCCGCTATGGACGTTGCCACCATTTACCACAAGAACAGTGCATTGATTGAGTCTATTGAGTTGTACCATCTCAGCGGGAGCTTGGTCCACCAGGTCTCAGGACTTTCTACTTTCAGGTATGAACTGCCTACCAGTTCGATGGTCAATGGACTTTATCTTTTGCGGGTGAAATCAGCAACGGGCGTATCTACCCACAAGCTGGAAGTCATGCGCTGATCCTACTTGGGAATCTCATTCCATCATAAGGGCTCGCGGCAATAGACGGACTGTCTGCGGGCCCTTTTTCTTTGGTGTCCCATGCCTCTCGGTATTGCATGGTAGGCGAAACGGTTACTCCATGACATGCTTGCCCAGGCGACTTGAGGA
Source organism: uncultured Saprospiraceae bacterium (assembly GCA_964471595.1). GTDB lineage: Bacteria > Bacteroidota > Bacteroidia > Chitinophagales > Saprospiraceae > JAGNXB01. The sequence goes on along the minus strand of CAYYGN010000002.1, from coordinate 225,009 downwards.
ACATTCCCATCCAGACAGGAGGATCAACTTTCCGACAGAGTACCAGCCGCTCCGGACAACGAGGAAATAAGAACCAAAGAGGTCTCTTCTTTCAGAATCAGGGGAGTAGTTCAAAAATTCCTGCAATCCCCTGACCACCTCCTACACAGGCCGTGACCATACCCCATTTGCCTTTACGGCGTTGGAGTTCCTGGAAGAGTTGCGTGCTCAATTTGGCTCCTGTACATCCAAGCGGGTGACCCAGTGCAATGGCACCTCCATTGACATTGGTTTTATCCGGATCCAGTCCTGCTTCCTGAATGACTGCCAATGCCTGAGATGCAAATGCCTCGTTCAACTCGATCAAGTCGATGTCCGAAAGGGTTAATCCCGCCTGTTGGAGTGCCTTGGGAATGGCCACGCAAGGACCGATTCCCATATACAAAGGATCGACACCCCCAACGGCACATGCAGCAAGCCGGGCTATAGGTTTGAGCTGAAGCTCTTTGACCATGTTCTCACTCATGACCAGCACAAAAGCAGCCCCGTCTGAAGTCTGGGAACTGTTGCCGGCTGTAACCACACCTCCCTGCGCAAAAACGGGTCGGAGCTTGCTTAAAGCCTCCAGGGTCGTATCCTGCCGGACTCCTTCATCCGTTTCAGCCAATACTTTCTTTTCCTTCCTTTGGTTGTTGTCAACCCACACTTCTGGTACTTCAACAGGTACGATTTCTTCCTGAAATTTGCCGGATTGGATTGCTGCCCATGCCTTTTGATGAGAGGCAAGGGAAAAAGCATCGCAAGCCTCTCTGGTAATACCATATTTCCTTGCAACAGCTTCAGCAGTAATTCCCATACTGACCACGTAATCCGGTGTGTCACGAGCTACCTGGTAATTGGGGGCCAATTTGTAGCCGGTCATGGGAATCATGCTCATGCTTTCTGCTCCTCCCGCTATGAAGCAGTTTCCCATACCCGCCCTGATTTTCGCGGTGGCAATGGCTATGGTTTCCAACCCTGAAGCACAATACCTGTTGACAGTTATCCCGGGTACTTCCTTGCCTAATGCCTGAAGGGCAATTTGCCTTCCTGTCTGAAGTCCTTGCTCACCTTCCGGATTGGCACAGCCGACGATCACATCATCCACCATGGTGGGATCAAGCCCTGGCGTCTGATTTACAAGATGCCGGATAACGGCAGCAGCCAAATCGTCCGATCGCATATTCCTGAACATGCCCCTGCCGGCCTTGCCAACCGCTGTCCTGTATGCCTTTACGATGTATGCATCCATCACTCTGTGTTCATTAGCTTGTGAAACAAATCCTCGGGCGAATCAATTCCGAAGCGGCTTGCCTGTCTGAAGCATGTGCTGGATCCTTTCCAGTGTCTTTTGCTCCCCACAAAGGCTCAGGAAGGCTTCTCTTTCCAGATCAAGCAAATATGTTTCACTGACTTCCTGGGGTCCTGTCAGATCACCACCGCATAAGACCCAGGCCGTCTTTTTGGCCACTTTGATATCATGTTCAGAGGCCCAATTTCCTTTGAAAAGCTCGTTGGCAGCCGTGTACAAGGTAGCCAGTCCCGCCCGGCCGGTGACACGGATGTCCTGCCGCAACATGGGGGCGACATAGTATGGCGCCAGGCTGAGGACACGGTCTTTGGCTCTGCGCAGGTGATGGTCAGCATTTATGGAAACGATGTCCTTTTCAGGAAGAAGATACCCTAGTCCGTAAGCTTCCCACGCGCTGGTACTTACGGATGCCAAGGCAATCGATTTGAATCGGTCCATCAGCACATTGACCTCAACATCTCCCTCCCGTCGGGCGTCTGAGATCCTTACAGCAAACTCTTTGGTACCGCCGCCTCCGGGAATCAGTCCGACACCAGCTTCAACAAGTCCGATATAACTCTCTGCGGCAGCAACCGTACCATCACAGTGCATGATGAGTTCACATCCCCCACCAAAAACATAACCCTGGGTAGCGGCTACAACCGGTATGGCCGAATAGCGGCAAAGCATGGTCGTCTGCTGGAACAAATGAACCGCATGGTTGAGTTCATCCCATTCCTGCTGGTACGCCATCATGGCTATCATCATCAAATTGGCTCCAACAGTAAAGTTGGTCGCGTGATTGCCAATGACAAGACCCTTCCACTGACCTTCTTCCGCAATCCGTACAGACGCATTCAGTCCGCTCAGGATACCTTCACCAATGGCGTTCATTTTGGATGTGAATTCAAGACAAAGCACGCCATCTCCTATATCATGCAGGACAATTTCATCATTTTTGAACACCGGTGTTCGGTGCCGCAGGTTTCCGAGATGCAAATGGTGTTCCTGACCGGGAATCCGGGCATATCCTCCGATAGAGGGGTCATATCCCCAAAGCGCCCCATCCCTGACTTCATAGAAGGCGTCTTTTCCAGCCTGGATCATGTTGTCAATCCATTGTGGCAATGGGGCTCCTTCCTTTCGAACAAGTTCAGCACCAGCCTTTACACCAAGCATGTCCCAGGTCTCGAATGGGCCAGCTTCCCATCCAAAACCGGATTTGAGGGCATCATCTATCGCGTAGGGATGACCGGTAATCTCGGGAATCCGGTTGGCGGCATAGGAAAAGAGTTGCAGGAGTGATTTGCGAATGAGCAAAGCACCAGCGTCCTCCTGACTGAAAAAGTGTTGTATCCGTTTGGGAAGATGATCAATTTGACGGGCCGTTTCAAGACTAGGCAATGTCGTTTTTTCAGGAATACTATATGTAAGAGAATGTAAATCAAGTACTTCATAAATTGTCCGCCCCTTGTCATCCTTGGTTGCCGATTTTTTATAGAAACCCTGTCCTGACTTGTTTCCCAAAAAATTGTTGTCCAGAAGAAACTGGAGGTAACGTGGAATCCGGAATTGGGCCACCTGTTCATCATCCGGACAATGGTTACTGATGCCTTTGATGACCATGGCCGCCGTGTCGTGACCGACCAGATCACCCAAACGGAACGTTCCGGTTTTCGGCCGTCCTATGGCAGGTCCCGTCAATTTGTCCACCATATCAATAGAGAGACCGGATTCTTCAGCCAATTGATAGATGGAGGCCATGGCAAATACACCAATCCGATTGGCGATGAACGCCGGTGTATCACCCGCCAGTACGGTCTTCTTACCCAGAATCATCTCCCCCCATTCCATCCAAAACCGGGTAACTTCCTGATCGGTATCCGTGTGGGGTATGATTTCAAGAAGACGAAGGTATCGCGGGGGATTGAAGAAATGCGTGCCACAAAAGTGCCGGCGAAAATCATCAGATCGGCCTTCAGCCAATTTGCTGATGGGTATGCCTGAGGTGTTGGTCGTTACCAATGTACCTGATGAACGATGCTTTTCAACAAGATCAAACAGGTTGTTCTTGACATCCAAAAGTTCGACGACAGCTTCCAGGACCCAATCACAATCCCGGATGCCCGCCATATCATCTTCAAAATTTCCCGTACGTATTCTACGGGTATACCTGGTCAGGTAAAGGGGAGAAGGCCGGCTTTGGACTGTTTTGGCCAACATCTGATTAACAGCGGCATTTCTGTCCGGCCCATCGGAAGTTGGCAGGTCCAAAAGCAATACCTCCAGACCTGCATTGGCCAGATGACAGGCTATCGAGGATCCCATCACCCCGGCGCCAAGGACGGCCACCTTTCGTATCCTTCTCATAAGATCAGCGAATTTTCGCTCCGCTAATGTACAAAACCCAAAAGAACGGTGCCATCGGGTTGTCTTTCGAAGACATGAGATACGGGAATATGCAATCTGTTCATAATTTGGCAGTCCGAATTGCGTTCAACCATTTCAATGTTCCCCCAGATGATGCACCCCATTTTGTTCCTGCTGCAAGCCGAAATCGAGCAGCCAGAGATCAAATCCCAGAGCTTTGCCGACATCCTGTTCTCCGGTGGCCCTATCGGCGTAGCGATCGTGGCCCTTCAGGTCCTCATGTCGTTCATTGCAGCCTCGATCTTCATTGAGCGATACTTGAGTATTTCCCGGGCCGGGAAAGTGGATGAAAACTTCATGAACAATATCAGGATGAGTGTTTCGTCAGGCAACATCAAAGCGGCTCAGACCCTTTGTGCCAGTACGGACTCCCCAATCAGCAGGATGGTTGAGAAAGGACTCATGCGCATTGGAAAGCCCCTTCGCGACATCGATGCCGCCATTGAGAATGTGGGCAATCTTGAGATTTTCAAACTGGAAAAGAATCTGTCCACGCTGGCCAGTATCGCCGGTGCTGCTCCCATGTTGGGCTTCCTGGGTACGGTTACCGGGATGATTCTGGCCTTTTACAAAATGGCGGCTGAACAGAATGTTACCCCCGAAGTATTGGCTGGGGGTATTTATCAGGCACTGATCACTACAGCGTTTGGTCTTGTAGTAGGACTTTTTGCATTAATCGGATACAACCTATTGGTAGCCAACGTGGAAAAGGTCGTTTTCAAAATGGAACGAACGACGATGGAATTTATGGATCTTCTCCAGGAACCATCCTGACATGGGCCTCAAAAAGCGCAACAAGGCACAGGCAGAGTTCAACATGTCCTCTCTGACGGACATTATCTTCCTATTGCTGGTGTTTTTCATGCTGACAGCTACGTTTGTCAATGTCAAGAAGCTGGATTTGCCGGAGTCGAATACCAAAACCGTTGCGCCTTCTTCCCTCAGTGTATCCATTGACAAGGACGGATTGTTTTACGTGAATGGCCAGGAGACCTCTGTCAGCGGTATCAAAGTGGCTGTTCGCGAGATTGCTGCCAGGATTGATAACCCTGATAAGACCACCATTACCATCATCGCCGAAAAGGGAGTGCCTTTCAGCCAGGTTATGAAAGTGCTTAGTATTGCCAGTGACCTCAAGCTGAAAGCCATCCTCGCTACCCAACCCAAGCGCTGAAAAGCATCACGATATGTCCCTCAAGCGGAAAAGCAAGACCATCACCGAGTTTAGCATGTCCTCATTGACGGATATCATATTTCTTTTACTGATCTTTTTCATGTTGACATCCAACCTGGTAGCTCCCAATGCCTTGAATCTGAAGTTGCCCGGAAAATCCAAATCTCTGTCTACGTCCAAGGATGATTTGCCGGACATTGCCGTCGATCAGAATGGACAGTTCTTCATTGGAGGCCGTAAGGTGGATCCCCAGGGATTGGAGCGAGAATTGGCCTCCTTACAGCGAAGGAAGGGGAAAGGCTTTTCCATTCTTTTGTCTCCGGACAAGAAAGCCCCTGTAGAACAAGTGGTTATAGTCATGGACCTCGCATTGCAATATGATGCGAATGCCATACTGGCGAGCGGCGATTGATCAAACGATTCGTTAATGTTCACGCCGGGAAGACCCCCGGTCGATGGAACCAGGTTATAGCACATACAAGGACTTGCCTATGTCTGACATGAAGATCCTCGAAATAAGCCCGGAGGAACAGCAGAACAAGCGCCGCGGCATGATCGTCAGCATCGTGATCCATGCCGTCATCATACTGTTGGCTATATTACCTTTCCTCAAATACCCGGATCCTCCCCCCGGCCAGGAAGGCGTTGTGATCAGTTTTGGAGAGCCTGAGACGGGAGAAGGACAAGATCGTCCTGATGTACAAAACGAAATCCCTGATGTTCAGCCTACTGCAGAAGAATCGGCCACTTCTCCCAAACCGGCCACTCGTCAACAGACCGCCAAAGTGATCACCGCGGATGATTCCGATACCAAAATCCGGCAGCCCCAGTCATCGAAAGAATCTGACGCAACCATCAAAACCAAAACTGCCCTAGAAGAGGCCGCCCGTAAGAAATCAGCCGAGGAGGCAGCCCGCAAGGCCGCTGAAGAGGAGTCCCGCAAACAAGCCGAGTACGAGAAGACCAAGAAGCAATACGGCGACTTCTTTGGGGGTAAAGGGAAAGGAGATACAGGAAAACCCGGAAATCAAGGTGACCCTAAAGGGGATCCTGATGCATCCAGGCTTGAAGGAATCTCTAAGGGGAGTGGGGTAGTAGGTGCCGGATTAAGCAATCGTGGGTTGAAGAAAGCCCCAACCATTAGTGACCGCTCCCAAAAGACCGGAAAAGTCGTCATCCATGTTTGTGTAGACAAGACGGGGAGAGTCATCAAAGCCGAGTATACCATGAGGGGATCCACTACCAGCGATGCCGAACTGATTGAATTAGCCCGGCGAAACGCGAGGAGTTACCTCTTCACAGAGTCTGACCTCGACGAACAATGCGGGACCATCACCTACGACTTTAAACTCCAGTAGTCCGGTCGATTGCATGCCCATCCATTCTCTTTCGGCAGACAAGGCACAGCAGGATTACAAGGAGACACTGACGTATTTGTTTGCCCGATTACCCATGTTTCAACGTGTCGGGCCCGTTGCCTTCAAGAAAGACCTGACCAATACACGCGCCCTCCTGGAGCAATTGGGCAATCCCCATCATGACTTTGCATCCATCCATATTGCCGGAACAAACGGCAAAGGAAGCGTTGCCCATCTGTTGGCGGCATCCTTCCTGGCCAATGGGATGAATCCAGGCATATATACGTCTCCTCACTACACCGATTTCCGTGAGCGAATAAAGGTGGGCAAGGAATTGATCCCGTCTGCCTGGGTAACCTCCTTTGTTCGGCGACACAAGGAATTGATTGAAACCATCTCACCCTCCTTTTTCGAGCTTACGGTGGCTATGGCGTTTTCCTATTTCGCTGAACAGAAAGTGGATATTGCCATTGTGGAAACAGGATTGGGTGGTCGGCTGGATTCCACCAATGTAATATCCCCTGTACTTTCCATCATTACCCAAATCGGGTGGGATCACATGGATTTGCTGGGAGATTCCCTCGAACTGATTGCCCGGGAAAAAGCAGGGATCATTAAGCCAGGTATACCTGTTGTGGTCGGAGAAAGATCTCCAGAAACCGATCAGGTCTTTGTCCAAATGGCCCAAACCCAGGGTGCCTCCCTAACATTTGCCAGTGATCATTACCAACTGGAAGAGGTTAGCGACGATTGGTCTATGTTGAAAGCGAGATTCAGGAAGGAGGATGGGAGTTCATTAGCTGTCCAAACCGACCTGACTGGGCCTTTCCAGGTCCGTAATCTGGCTACCTTCCTTGAGTCCCGACGTATCTTGGGGGCGTTGGGGCTTTTGCCGGCTGATTTCACTGCCGAAGAAGTCAAAAGAGTAAGGGACCTCACAGGTTTCATGGGGAGATGGCAGGTCCTTTCCAAAAATCCGGTGGTGTTGTGCGACAGCGCACACAATTTGGACGGATTGGCCTTGTTGTTTGAGGAAGTGGCCCGGAGGTCCTTTCCCGGCGTTCATATTGTGGTCGGATTTGTCCAGGACAAGGATCTTGACAGAGTTCTGCCTTTGTTTCCGCTTGATGCCAGGTATTATTTTGCCAAAGCAGATGTCCCTCGCGGGATGGATGCGGGGACACTGAAAGTATTGTTTGGACAGAAAGGGCGCAATGGACATGCGTATTCGTCTGTTGTACAAGCATTTAAAGAAGCCCTTCGCCATGCCGAACCCAGCGATCTGTTATTGGTATGCGGGAGTATCTTTGTGGTGGGTGAAGTACTTCCCCTCTACCTCCATCCTCTTCATTGACCCGAACAGCGGTTCATTCATCCGCACATGAAATCCTTGTTTCTTGTCCGACATGCCAAATCGAGTTGGGATTACCCTCATTTGGAAGATCATCAGCGCCCCCTTGCCGCCAGAGGCAAACGGGATGCCCCGCGGATGGCCCGAATCCTTGTTGCTCAGGGAATCAGACCCGACAAACTCATCAGTAGCCCGGCTCAGAGGGCCCATGATACGGCCGTGTTATTCGCCAAGGAAATGGCCATTGATCATTGGGACATCCTTATAGAAAAGGATATCTATGATGCATTACCGGACACCCTTCAGGAAGTTATCAGCCGTCTTAATGAAGAATGGTCCTCTGTAGCATTATTCGGTCACAACCCTGGTTTTACCGTTTACGCCAACCGGTTTACCGAAGGATTCAGGTTTGACAATATACCGACATGTGGCATTGTTCGGATTGATAGCGATACATCCTATTGGACCGATTTTGTCCCGGGTCATGCAAAAGTGATGAAATGGTATTTTCCCAAAGATTGTTTGGATTAATCTGTCTTGGCGCTACTTCGTTGCTATGGACTTCCTGCCAGGATGCAGCTGGTCTACATTACTCGGAGTCCCAATTGGTTGAGGTCCTGGCCGACTTACATGTTGCCCGCTCTGCCATCCAAAATGCACCTCCCCCGGACAAGGATTCCCTTTATGAGGATTTGCATCGACAGGTGGCCGCCATTCACCATATGGATGTACAACGATTGAATGACGACCTGGAATACCTCATGGATCACCCTGAACGATTGGAGAAAATCTACGACAAAGTCATCCAGTCTTTGGAAAAGCAGGCAGACCCGGAAGTGGCTAATTAACCTAAACTTAATCTCTGCGCCCAGTGGGCTATAGTGCGACTTGTAATTTTGTGTGGTTTTTGCGCACCGGCGAGAGCCTTAACGCTTACCCCCAAATTCAGACTATGTCCCATAAAGTATTAGTCGTTGATGACGAGCCCGATATCACTGAGTTCATCACTTATAACCTGACCAAGGAAGGATTTGATGTGGACACGGCGGCTGACGGGGCCGGTGCCATTGAAAAAGCGCAATCTTTTCAGCCGGATCTCATCCTTCTCGATATCATGATGCCCCAGTTTGACGGGGTTGAGGTGTGTCGTCAACTTCGCGCCAAACCGGAGTTTCAAAAGACCATCATTGCCTTTTTGACCGCCAGAGATGAGGAATATACCCAGGTAGCGGCTTTGGATATGGGAGGGGATGATTTCATCACCAAACCTATTCGACCCAAAGTACTGATCTCACGCATCAAGGCCCTTTTGCGCAGACGGGAAGATCATGAAGCCACCACGGGATTGCTACGATTGGGGGAGGATCTGGTCATTGATCACGCCTCTTACCAGGTGTACCTCAAGGGCAGGAAACTCGACCTTCCCCGCAAAGAGTTTGAGTTGCTATATTTCTTGGCTTCCAAACCCGGTAAGGTGTTCAAAAGGGAGGAGATTTACCGACAGGTGTGGGGGCCGGATGTGATTGTCGGCAACCGGACCATTGATGTCCACATTCGCAAGATCCGGGAAAAGATTGGCCAAGACTATATCAAAACCGTCAAAGGGATCGGTTACCGTTTCGATTTTTAATGGTCAACAAGAATTTTTCCATCCATCAGGTCGCCATGTTGAGTGGCGGAGGCAGTGCCTTGGCGGTGTTCATCGTGCTCGGATTGCTCGGGATTTACAGCCCTGTTTTCGTGCCACTTTGGATGTGGGTCATAGCCCCCATTTTGGCCTTCAGCGGTGTCTATTTGTTGACCCAAAGGAATGTACAATTTTTTATATATCGACGTATAAAGTTGATATACAAATACATACACGAAGTCAAAACCGAGCCGGATCTCCGAAAGAGTTCCTTTTCAGACAGGGATATCCTTGCCTCGGTTGAAGAAGAGGTCAAGATTTGGGCCGAGAAGCAGCAAAAGGAGTTGGAGACCCTGAGAGCGTTGGAGGCCTATCGGCGAAAATTCCTTGGGAACATCAGTCACGAGTTGAAGACGCCCATCTTCAATATACAGGGATATTTGCACACACTGCTGGAAGGGGGGCTGCATGATCCCACCATCAACATGAAGTACCTGGATCGCGCGGCAAAAAATGTGGAACGGTTGGAAACCATTGTCAGTGACCTGGAAACCATTTCCCAGCTTGAATCCGAGCAAATGGTTCTGGAGATGGAACACTTTGACTTGAAGACCCTTGTCAAAGAGGTCTTTGATGATCATGAGAGACTGGCTGGAGATCGTCAAATCCGCCTGGGATTCAAAACGGGTGCCGATGCTGATTTTCTGGTGGTTGCCGACCGCGAGCGAATCCGCCAGGTATTCAACAATCTTATCGGCAATGCCATCAAGTATGGCAGGGTGGGGGGAACCGTCAAAGTCAGCTTTTATGACATGGATGACCGGGTACTGATAGAAATTACAGATGACGGAATAGGTATTGAAGAGCAACACCTGAAGCATGTTTTCGACCGATTCTATCGTGTTGATGTCAGCCGATCCCGGGAACTTGGTGGTTCGGGATTAGGGCTTTCCATTGTCAAACATATCATTGAAGCCCACAAGCAGGGAATCACGGTGAGGAGTGCCCAAGGGAAAGGGTCAACATTTGGCTTCACCCTTGCCAAAGGGAAGTGACCTTCGGTACGATGGGCATTGAACTTCGGATTGCGCATCTTTGTGGCGTTTTACCCCATTGGCATGCTTCACGTTTCTGACCTGTATCTGCATTTTGGTGAGCGTACTGTTTTCGAAGGCCTCTCGTTTACGCTCCAGGCAGGAGAGAAAGCAGCATTGATAGGTCGTAACGGTGCCGGAAAAACCACCCTCTTTCGAATGATTTCAGGTGAATACCGCCCTGACGGAGGTCGTCTGGAAATGCCTCCCGGATGGCGCATAGGATATCTCAGCCAAGACATCCAGCCTGTGACGGAAGAAACGGTCTGGGAGATCGCCATGAGGGCTTTCGAAGAACCGCGACGGCTGGATGCTGAGATCAGGGATATTGAAAAAGCTCTGGAGGCCAATACCCTGGAAGGTAAGGCACTGGAAGATGCTTTGGTGAGGTTGGCTGATGCCCATCACCTCCTTCACGTTATGGGCTGGGACCAGGCCGAAGGGGAAGCAGAAAAAGTATTGAAAGGGCTGGGATTCAAGTCGGACCAATTCAGCCGGCCACTGCGCACCTTTTCCGGTGGGTGGCAGGTGAGGGCCTGGCTGGCGAAATTGTTGCTGGAGCATCCCGATTTGATGATGCTGGATGAACCAACCAATCATCTGGATATCGAAGCCATCCTGTGGTTGGAAGACTATTTGTCCAGATCCGAAATGGCATTACTCATTGTTTCGCATGATCGCCGGTTTCTTGAAGCTTGTACAACCCGGGTCATGGAGCTGGTCCTCGGGCGAATCGATGATTACCAAATGGGTTATGCCCGGTATGTGGAAGAAAGGGTACTTAGGATACAAAAAAGGCAGGAAGCGGCAGAAGCCCAGCAGCGTCGTATCAATCAGATGCAATCCACCATTGATCGTTTCAGAGCGAAGGCGAGCAAAGCCAGCATGGCCAAATCCATGGAGAAGCAGTTGGCCAAGATGGAGTTGGTAGAGGAATTTCTGAGTGATGACAGGAGAATGAACATCCGCTTCCCTCCTCCCCCCAGATCGGGAGAAAAAGTTTTTGGTGGTCACCGACTTTCCAAATCCTACGGGGACAAGGTTGTTCTGGAAAATCTGGATTTTCAGATCACAAGAGGTGACCGCGTAGCCTTTGTGGGCCAAAACGGTCAGGGCAAGACCACTCTTGCCCGTATTCTTACCGGTCATTTGGCTCCTGACAGAGGAACCATTGACCCTTCCTATCAGGTTCATATCGGCTATTATGCACAGGATCAGTCCGAACGCCTCGAGGGTGGAAAAACCGTACTGGCGACATTGGAGGATGCTGCAGGGCCGGAGGTTCGCAGTCAGGTTAGAGGAATCCTTGGGGCATTCTTGTTCTCCGGTGAAGATGTGGACAAGAAGGTCTCTGTCTTGTCGGGTGGAGAGAGGGCCCGTTTGGCATTGGCGCAGCTGTTGCTGAATCCCATTAATCTCCTTGTTCTTGATGAACCGACCAACCATCTGGACATGGCTGCCAAGGATGTACTCAAACAAGCCGTTCTACAGTATTCAGGAACGTTGGTCGTCGTTTCCCATGACCGTGATTTTCTCAGTGGTCTTTGCGACAAGATCTACTATTTCAAAGAAGGCCAGGTAAAACTTTTCTTAGGTGACATAGACCAGTTCCTTGAGGAACAATCGGTTACAGATGAAAGGGAGCTTGGGCGCAAGACAGAGATCACAACGGATAAAACAAACCCCAACCTGCAACCTGGCAGTCCTGAATGGCAAGATGCCCGAAAACAGGTTCAAAAACGAGTACAAAAAGCTGAAAAAGAGGTAGAGTCCCTGGAGCAACGGTTGAGCCAACTTGAGGCCCTTATGGGAGAGGCATCTTTTTATTCAAGTCCTGAAGCAGGTAAGATTACTGCCGATTATCAGAATTTGCGTCTTCAATTGCAGCAAGCGGAGTCCGATTGGGAGGCTGCGGTTGAGGAAATGTCCCGGTACACCTCATGATGAAACAGCCCAACATGGTGGTTTCAGAATGGCACTAGTTCCATCCCCCCCTGACATCCATGGTTTAGGCGAGTATCCAACAGCTGGAAAGTCAAAACCACCATGAATGCCAACGGTAAAAGTCCTTCATTGGCATGACAATCAATATTCTTGGGGGGTGAATAGCTCTAGGTCCCTATCGCAGTCGAAACCAAATCTGACAGGAGGGACGAAGCATATTCCCGAACCTGCGGTTGGATCTAATTTCGCCGCTCCTTGATTCAAACATGCCTTTCTGTGTCAATGCCTGTGCCCAAGGACAAATCGCGCGATCCAATGGACGCTCGGGATTCAGAGGAAGTGCCGGGAGACTGTTTTGTCACGTGTGACAGGATCATAAACATAGAAGCCTTCCCCTGTCTTGACACCCAGTTTTCCGGCAGTGACCATATTGACCAATAAAGGGTTGGGGGCATATTTTGACCGGCCGAATCCTTCATGCATTACCCTCAAGATGGCCAAACAGACATCAAGACCAATGAAATCTGCCAAATGCAATGGCCCCATTGGATGCGCCATGCCCAATTTCATGACCTGGTCAATTTCCTCCACGCCTGCCACCCCTTCGTGCAAGGTTGCAATCGCCTCATTAATCATGGGCATCAATATCCGATTGGCCACAAAACCCGGGTAGTCATTGACTTCAACCGGCTGTTTGTCCAAAGCCCGGGAGATGGCCATTATGTGGTCACAAGTTTCATCCGAAGTGGCATATCCGCGTATTACCTCGACAAGTTTCATGACAGGAACAGGATTCATGAAATGCATGCCGATGACTTTGTCTGGCTTCCTGGTTTCAGCTGCTATCCGAGTGATGGATATGGATGAAGTATTCGTTGCCAGGATCGTATCTGGATTCGTGTAACGATCCATGTCACGAAACAAACGGGCTTTGATCTCCGGGTTCTCCGTTGCGGCTTCTACAACAAGCATGCAATCTCGAACGCCGTCCTCGATTTGGGTATGACGGCTGATGCGCTCCAGGGTTCCGGTAACCGTCTCCTGGTCGATGAGGCCTTTTTTCAGCATCCGGTCCAAATTTTTCCCGATGGTCAGGATTCCTGTTTCCAATGCGTCTTGGGAAATATCCACCAAGTGGACCTGATATCCTTTTTGGGCGAAAACATGAGCAATCCCATTGCCCATGGTGCCAGCCCCTATAACGGCCATTTTCTTATTCATGCGCATCTGATTTGGCCTCAAATGTAGGTAATCCGGGGCGTTGGAGAGATCTGCACTGCGCAGACCCTAAGCTGTATGCCGAATCTCCTACTTTTGAAGAAATCTTCAGGATGATTGCCATCGTTGATAGTGGATCAACCAAGGCGGATTGGGTGTTCATCCCCGGTCAGGGAGGTGAAATCCACCTCCAGACACGTGGCATAAATCCGTTTTTGCATAGCCCCGGGCTAATCGAAGAGATGTTGCGGGAGGATTTGGGGCACCGATTGCCGACTATCGGATTGGTAGAAAAGGTGTATTTCTATGGAGCCGGTTGTTCGGATGCCAAACGTTGCGAGAACATGTCAGAGGGATTGTCCCGGATATTCACCCAAGCTACAATGTACGTGGAACACGATCTGCTGGCAGCCGCCAGAGCCACGTGTCTCATGGAACCTGGTATTGCCTGTATTCTGGGCACCGGCAGCAATTCCTGTCAATATGACGGCCGTCAAATCATCGACAATATTACCAGTCTGGGCTACCTGGTGGGGGATGAAGGAAGTGGGTCTCATATCGGCAAAGAATTATTGAGGGCCTATTATTACCGGGAGATGCCTGAATCATTGGCAACGGCTTTCCTGAAAGAGGTGGCCGAGGATAAAACCGAAGTGATGGATCAGATTTATGGTCCCAAGCCCAATGTCTATCTGGCTTCACTATCCAGATTTGCCCTCCGCCACCTTCATGAACCCTATACCAGAGAGTTGGTAGCAAGTTGCTTTGTCTCCTTTTTGGAAAGACATGTGGCAAAATACCAAGGAGCTAAACACTTGCCTGTCCATTTTGTAGGATCCATTGCCTGGCACTTCAGGGAAATCCTGGAGGAAGTCCTTTCCACGAAAGGGTACCAAAAGGGAAGGTGGATCCAACAGCCTGTCCGCGAACTTGTTACCTATCATTTACTCACGCGTTAAATAAACCTTGATGGCTTCCCCGATAAAAAGAATTGCGGTATTCACATCCGGAGGAGATGCGCCAGGAATGAATGCGGCTATCCGCGCGGTAGTAAGGACGGCCACTTTCCACGACTTGCACATTTACGGGATTTCCCAGGGATATGAAGGCATGGTCAACGGATATATAGAAAGGCTGGAAACCAGAGATGTGGCCAATATCATTCACCGGGGAGGCACTATTCTGAAGACGGCGAGAAGTGAGGCTTTCAAGACACCTGAAGGTAGAAGGCAAGCTTATGAACAACTGGTTGCCCAGGATATCGATGCCTGTGTTGCGATTGGAGGCAATGGCACATACACCGGGGCTCTCACCTTTTACAAAGAATATGGCTTTCCCTTTATAGGGCTACCAGGTACTATTGATAACGACCTGTATGGCACCGATTACACCATAGGCTTTGACACTGCTGTCAACACCGCGATAGAAGCAGTTGACCGCATCAGGGACACAGCAGATAGTCATAACCGGCTGTTTTTCATTGAGGTTATGGGCAGGCACTCCGGCTTCATAGCCCTTTACACGGGTATAGGCTCCGGAGCGGGATCCATCCTACTCCCTGAAAAAGAACACACCGTACAGGAACTGGTGAAGGTGCTCAAAAACGGGGCAAAGCGAAAAAAAATGTTCAGTCTGGTCATTGTTGCGGAGGGACACCCACTTGGTGGTGCTCAGGCTATTGCAGATGCCGTCAAGAACGAGTTTGATTATTACGAATCCAAAGTGACCATCATTGGACACTTGCAAAGAGGAGGGTCGCCCACGGCCGCAGACCGGATACTGGCTTCACGGCTTGGACATGCTGCCGTAGAGGGTCTGTTGAGAGGTATTCACAATCAGGCGGTGGGAATTGTCAACCAAGAAGTGAAATTTACGCCGTTTGAAGAGGCCATCCATAACGTCAAACCACTGGAGACCGACTTGTTGGAAATGGCTGTAATCCTCGGTTTGTAAGTTGCATCCAAATGGCGGCGGGTACAAGGGTATGAGGTAAGCGAGAAATCACATCCGCAATGGCCAAGCCAACGGTTTCCCAATCGGTGCCAGCCATAAATGCAGGATGGAGACGTGCCAGGGCGGTCAGACATCCCCAGCCCGTCAGCCAAATCCAAACCACTGAACCTGGTAAGGATAAGGTCAAGAGTGCTACGGCGGCCAAAATATCAAGGAATCCTACCAGAGGTAATCCCGTATCAGCATCCGGTCCCCAAGGCCACCACCAATGCCACATATCTTCATACAAACCGGGACGAGGAACAATATCCATGGCCTGAATGCCGTGACTGATGAACACCAGGGCTATGGCCCAACGTCCAGCCCGGGTCCACGCGTATCCGGGACCTATTAGCCAAAGGAATGGCGTAAAAATCAACAAACACTTGTTGAACAGGGTCATGTAGCCGTAGTAATCGCCCGGCAACAGGGCCATTTGATCGGCAACCAAAAGGAATGAGCCCATCCAAATCCATTTTCGCCATCGCTTCCCACCCCATATGGCCACCGAACAACTCAACCAGATGAAGCCGAGAATACCATTGACAGTCTCCGCTACTACCGGATATATCCGTGTGGTATATGATTCCCAGGTGCAGAATGGGCCAATGATTGGACGCATGATGGATTCAAATCCCAGCAATTCAGAACTGCCAGTATTGCTCCACAATATCTGCAATCCACGACCTGCAAAAATCAGAAAAACAGCGATTTGCAATGTCTTTCCGGCATGAGAAGACTTATTGGAGAAACGAGATAACATCCGGATAAAAGTAGCGGATAATCGAGAATCCGGACGGGCCCTTACATTCGTATCTCATGGCCACCTATCGATGATCAGAAAGCTGCTTTTCCTGATAATCACCAACTTCATGCTTTGCTTTCCTGTGTGGTATGCCTTCAGGCATATTGCCCCGTTTCACCCATTTGGAGGAATCCGGAATGTGGAGGTGGAGGGGTGGCTCAGTGTGATTTTTCTCAACCACGATTATCATCCATTCCGGTGGATAGGGGAGTGGACTTTGTTGCTTTGCTTGTATTTCCTGATTCGTCCTCGAGGCATGTTTGAACGTGTGGGTTCATGGGTCATGGGTGTACTGTGGCTCACCATGCTTGTATTCCAGATTTGGGTCGGGCTCATGCAGCATCTGTACGGCTGTCGGCCACAATGGGCCAATGAATGGGCTTTGGTGAGGGAAGTGGTTCCGGTCTTCCTGGCAGGCATGGACTTGTCCTTTCTGGGTGTGATTACAGCAAGTTTGATGACTCTTCTCCTGGTTGTATGGCTGTGTACCCGTATCCTGATCCGTTTGAACCACATAGCATTGAAGCCGTCATTACGCGCACCTTGGACAACTTTTCTCGTTTTGTTGATCCTTTACCTGGGGGCCAGCGGTTGGCGGTATCATAAGGCAGATCCCTATGATTTCAGGCTGAATGTACAGTGGTTGGTTCCCCGGATAGCTCACTCACTCCGCAGCAGCGAGATCCATCCTCTGAACCAATTGGCTTATCGAAGCCTTCCCTACGCGGCTTATCACACATTGGAGTGGACCGATCCCCCCAACATTTATCTGCTTTTTCTGGAATCCTACGGGGCTGTGACTCATCTTTCTCCATTTATCCGGGACACCATGTCCATCCGCTTCACCGACATGGATACCCGCTTGCGACAGTGTGGATGGAATACCTATTCAACCTGGTCATTGGCCCCCATTAAGGGTGGAAGATCCTGGCTTTCCTTTACTTCGGCGATAACAGGAGTATTGGTTGACAACCAACCTGCCTACAACGAATTGCTCGGTGTCGGATTCAGATTTCCTCACCTTGTCCGTCTTTTGAATGCCAAAGGATATGCCACCCACCGAATCAACACCATGCAAACAAATGCGGAAACCGACAGGCATATCCCTTATGAAAAGATCAGGGAATTTCATGAATTCACTACATGGACCCTGTTTCCCGACATCCCATATAAAGGCCTGGCTTTTCAACCGTTTGGCGGGATCCCGGACCAATACGCCCTGGAATTCGTGCATGAGAAATTCATCCAGGATAAGCCAGGCCCTCATTTCCTGTTTTTCATCACTTTGGCAGGCCACTTGCCATGGTATCCTCCACCGCCTTTACTCCCGGACTATAAGGCCCTGGACACCATAACAGTCACTTCAACAGGGGATTATTGGAGTCTATCATCGGGCGATATGGATCGGTATCAGGATGCCATGATCTACCAATTGGGCATGGTGGAGCAATTTGTAACCCGGAAAGGTGGCAGTAATGACCTGTTCATTATCATTGGTGATCATCAGCCGCCAGGTATGGAGTGGCAGATCTCTGGTATGGTGAATGACGATCACGCGGTGCCGGTACATTTCATCTGTAAAGATCCAAGTGCAGAAAAGATTTTGCAGCATCTTTCCTTTACAACAGGTTGGATTCCTTCTGATCCTGAACTTCCCGTCAAGCTACGCCATGAGGGGCTGTATTCTCTTCTGATTCATTTCATCCAGGCACTTTATGGCACTGGTCGTCAAGAGGTACCCGTATGGTGGGAAGGACGGTAAGACGCAACGAGCATGGACGCGGAATAGATGGGGCAGGAGCCGGATATAAACATAAAAGGTCTGCCGAAGCAGACCTTCTCAAGTGAGCCACCCAGCGGACTCGAACCGCCGACCTACGCATTACGAATGCGTTGCTCTACCAACTGAGCTAGGGTGGCTTGAGGCAGGAATCGCTCATCTGCGTATTCCATGGTCGGGGTGAGAGGATTCGAACCTCCGGCCTCTACGTCCCGAACGTAGCGCGCTACCGGACTGCGCTACACCCCGATCTCCGAAAAACGGCCCGAAATGACCTCCTTTTAGGCCAACGAACTTCCGGCAGATATACAAGAAACCTGCCATATTGGTTTCGGGCTGCAAAGAAAGTGGTTTTTTTAGACACCTGCAATAAAATGCCGATCCGGACTCCCTACAGCCCCAGATTTCCACATCCTTTCAATCCTTGTACTTTTACCTTTTCAAACCAGATGCCATGGAAGACAAATTGAAATCCGCATTCCATCATTTAGAACTGACGGATGACAAAAGTCTGGCATACATCTGTAAGGCCTTGGTAAGGCACAATCAGCCAGGGTTTGATTACCTGGAGGCCCGGCTGGCGCTTGTTGAACTGGGACGATTGGGAATGGATCCGGCCATGGCCCTTCAATCTGCCCTGGTTTCGGCCTCAGCGTTGGGTGTGGACAAAAGGCAAATCCTGGATTCCGTTTCACTTTACCGGAGTATCTTGCTCAAAGAGAGAGAGGAGTTTGACAAAGCACTGGCCAACGCCCTACACCGAAAAGTGGAGTCCAGACTACAAGAGAGTCGGCAATTGGAGGGTCGCTTGAGGCACATTGAGGAGGAGATCCGGAGACTGGAAGAAGAAAAAGTGGCTATTGACCAACGTTTGAAAGAGATCCAGGATTCCATTGCATCGGCCAGTGGCGAACTGGAACGGAGCGAACAAGCGTTTCGAAAGACCTTTGAGCACGTGATTGCAGAAATGGATCGCGATAAGGTGAGGCTGGAAGAAGGGGGGAGATAGTAGCTTGTCGGTCAGCGGATTATGTCGTGATACATCATCTCCCTGGCTTTATCCGATAGCTCCTGGTAACTATTGAAATCGGAAGGATCAAGAACACCACTCCATTTCATCCGCAAGAGACCCGGCCACAGATCCAAAGCATTGGCGGCGGCACTCCGGTGATGTACATTTCTCAATGTCAAAACAGCCAAGGGAAGTCCTGTCTCCTTTGCCAACCGGAAAGCCCCACTGTAGAAAGTTCCCAAGGGTTGGCCTGTGCGGTTTCGTGTACCCTCAGGGTAGATCAGAACGGAGAATCCCTGTCCAAAAGCCATTTTCATTTGCGTCATGCTCCTCGCTGATGAGGCAGGATCCTTTCGGTCAACCAGGACACATAGCCTTTTCACCAGGAATCCTAACAATGGCACGCGCGTCAATTCCCGTTTCGCCAAAAACAGGATTCGTCCGGGGTAAGCGACAGGATTGGCTATAAAATCAATGGCACTTCGATGATTGCTGATGATCAGACAGGGATGAATGCCCCTTATCCTATGTCTCCCTTCCACGTGCAGGAAGATCCCTACCAGGGTGAAGAAGATCCTGGGGAATATGACCTGATTGAAAAATAGTACCGGTCGGACATACCGTCCCAGCGGCAGACTCAACAAAACCAGATAGAAAGGGAAAAACAAGGCCACGAGCAGAAAGAAGATGATCAGCCCATACAGGGCCCATATCCTCCCTGCCCATTTTCTCAGTTCCTTCATGATTGAAGTGGGAACTTGCAAATGGTGAGCTGCCTCCTTTTGCCTTCCTCCAACATCAAGCGGCATGCATCTTCGAACTGGTTGGGGATTTCACCTTCCAATACGGCTTCCCTGATTCTGTTTTTGATTTCACCTACCACTGGTGAGGGACCGATACCAAATGTCTCCATGATCAATTCGCCACTTACCGGAGGTTGCCAGTTACGGATACGGTCCTTTTCTTCGACTTCGACCAGTTTTTCACGCAGAATTCGGTAATTCTCAAGGTAACGGGTAACTTTTTGAGGGTTTTTGGACGTGATATCTGCTTCACAGAGGTGGAGAAGATCCTCCAGGCCTTCACCGGCTTCAAACAGAAGTCTGCGGACAGCTGAATCGGTGATTTCCTCTTTAGTGAGGCTGATAGGGCGAAGATGCAGACGCACCAGTTTCTGGACAAGCTTCATTTTGTGATCCAAGGGCAGTCTCATCCGCCTGAATATCTTGGGCACCATGGCAGCTCCGATGGCATCATGGCCATGAAAGGTCCAACCGACCCCTTTTTCAAATCTCTTTGTTTGAGGCTTTGCAATATCATGAAGCAATGCTGCCCAGCGCACCCAAAGGTCGTCGGACTTTTTGGACAGGTTGTCAACCACTTCAAGCGTATGAAACAAATTGTCCTTGTGACCTTTCCCATCCTGATACACGACACCATGCAAGTCTTGAAGTTCTGGCAGAATCAACGCCAGCAAGTCCGTCTCGAAAATCAGACGAAAACCGGTAGAAGGTGTTCGTGACAGAAGAATTTTGTTGAGTTCAGTAGTGATTCGCTCCTGGCTGACAATGCGAATCCGGTCCCTGTAGCGATGAATGGCTTCAAACGTCTCCGGATCAATGGTAAAACCCAGTTGCGTAGCGAAACGTATGGCACGCAACATGCGCAAGGGGTCATCCGAAAAGGTTTTCCCAGGTTCCAAGGGTGTCTTTATACGCTTTTCACTCAGGTGGCGGATGCCTTCAAATGGATCAATAAGTTCACCGAAGTTGCTTTCATTCAGAGAAATAGCCAAGGCATTGATGGTGAAATCCCTCCGGAACTGATCATCCTCCAGGGTGCCTTTGTCTACCTCCGGTTTTCTTGAATTTTCCTGGTAGGACTCCTTCCTTGCCCCGACAAACTCAATGTCCCTTCCCTGGTAATGGAACATAGCGGTCCCAAAACGGCGGAATACGGATACATGTGGACGTGGTCTTAGGGTTGCGGCTATGCTTTCAGCCAGGAGAATGCCATCACCCAGGCAAACAATATCCATATCCTGGGTGGGGCGACCGAGAATCTTGTCCCGGACATACCCACCCACCAGATAGGCATCCATGCCCAACCCGGCAGCGGCATTTCCGATACCGGACAGGAAGGAGCGTTCTTTCAGATCGAGTTGGAAAAGCAATGGATAAGGGCATTAAACGTTTGCAAAAGTGCCTTCGGCCGTATATATGGCCTCCATTTCATCGAGAATGCCGAACAACACGTATGGATCATCCTCGGTGACCAATTGCGACCGGAATGCTTTCACACCCTCCAGCCCTTTGAAGTAGTTGGAGTAATGACGACGCATCTCCAGGACGCCAAGTTTGGGGCCTTTCCAATCCAGTGATCTGGACAGATGGCGTCTGGCAGCAGCCAGACGGTCTGGCACTTCAGGGGGAGGCAGGATTTCCCCGGTGCGCATGTAGTGCTTGATCTCGCGAAATATCCAGGGGTATCCGATACTAGCCCGTCCGATCATGATCCCGTCCACACCGTATCTCTGCCGGTATTCTAACGCTTTTTCGGGGGAATCAATATCCCCGTTGCCAAACACAGGGATGTGCATCCTTGGATTGTTTTTCACCCGTGCAATATGGCTCCAGTCCGCTTCTCCTTTGTACATCTGTGCCCGGGTCCGCCCGTGGATGGAAATGGCCTGGATGCCGACATCCTGCAATCTCTCTGCCACCTCCACGATGTGAATGGAATCCTCATCCCATCCCAACCGGGTCTTCACGGTGACAGGTAATCGGGTGGATTTAACAATGCGATCTGTCAGCTCCACCATCTTGGGAATATCCCTAAGTATGCCTGCTCCAGCCATGCGGCAAACCACCTTTTGGACCGGACATCCGAAGTTGATATCCAGTATTTCGGGCTTCGCCGCTTCCACAATTTCTGCGGCTTTTTGCATGGAAGTGAGTTCCGCACCAAATATTTGAATCCCTATCGGCCGTTCTTCATCATAAATGTCAAGCTTTTGTACCGATTTGGAGGCATCCCTGATCAGTCCTTCAACGGAAATGAATTCTGTATACATCAGGTCACATCCCTGTTCCTTGCACAAAGACCTGAATGGAGGATCGCTCACATCCTCCATGGGTGCAAGGAGAAGTGGAAACTCGTCCAATGTTACGGTACCGATCTGAACCATAGAAGCCAATTCCTGCAAAAATAAGCCCTTTTCTCAGGTCAGTCCCCCATACACATCCTCGTCAGATGCTTCAGACTGACCCGAAAGGCCGTAACTTGCGCCGTTTTTCAAAAGACCGCCATGATCCTGGCCTTGATCTGTAGTTTTATTATCGGGTATGCCTTGATCGTATTCGAACATCCCTTGCGACTGGACAAGTCTGTCCCGGCGCTCCTGATGGGGGCATTATCCTGGGCCATTATTTCCCTGGGAGACCTCGATGTCGTCACCCATACGCATGAAGTTGGCCAGCTGGAATCTGTTCTCCTTCATCATATTGGAAAAATTGCCGAAATCCTGCTATTCCTGCTGGGAGCCATGACTATCGTGGAGTTTGTCGATCTGCACAAGGGATTCTCGGTCATTACGGACCAAATCAAGACAACCAGCAAGCGCCGGATGTTGTGGATCATGCTGGGGCTGGCCTTTTTCATGTCCGCGACCTTGGACAATCTGGCATCCATGATCGTTTTGGTTTCGCTGCTTCGCAAACTGGTACCACTCAGAGAAGAGAGGCTTTGGTTTGTCTCCTTGGCGATTATAGGCACCAACGCAGGAGGAGCCTGGTCACCCATTGGAGATGTGACGACAACCATGCTTTGGATTGGCAAGAAGGTATCTTCATTAGGTTTAATCCAGGATCTCATCGTCCCTTCTATCGTATGTGTCGTGATCCCTGGTCTGATCGGTTCCTTCCTTCCTGCCTTCAAAGGGAAAATCAGCACTCCCCACACCCTATCCTCATCGGTTAAGGGATCCAGGTTGCCAACAAGCAAACTCATTTTGTTCGCGGGGTTGGGAGGATTGCTTTTTGTACCCGTATTCAAAGCCATCACCCATCTACCCCCTTACATGGGCATCATGTTTAGCCTGGCCATTGTTTGGTTGGTTTCTGAATTCATCCAGCGACGATTTGAAGATGAAGATGTGTCTAAGAACCAATTGAGCATTCATCACGCCCTCAGCCGGATAGAAATGAGCAGTATCATCTTTTTTCTTGGCATTCTTTCAGCTGTCACTGCTCTGGAATCCGTAGCGGTATGGAGTGAATCCGGTCACCAGGTTGGGTTGCTGAACCTGGCCGCTGAGAAGCTGAATGGCAGTATTCCTCAAACAGAATTGGTCATTCTTATCTTGGGCGTCTTTTCCGCTATCATTGACAACGTCCCTCTTGTGGCGGCTGCCATGGGTATGTTTACCCATCCTCTGGATGACCCTTTGTGGCACTTTATCGCGTATTCTGCCGGAACCGGGGGGAGTATGCTGGTTATAGGATCAGCGGCTGGTGTTGCTGCCATGGGGCTTGAAAGGATCAATTTCATTTGGTATCTTCGCAAGATATCCTGGTTGGCAGCTGCCGGTTTTTTGGGAGGGGCCATGATTTTCCTACTTCACCATCCCTTGCAGTGAAACGACCTTTACGCGTGATTCTTTTGGGCATTTGGGGTTTGTCGCATGTGAGCGGGTGCTCCAGTTCCTATCAACAACCAAACCTGGAGGGTGAATGGTCCGCATTTGAATTAACGGTAGCCGATTCGCTTTGGAAAGTGGTGGTAAACCCCATCAATCTTACCCTTTATCCAGATCAACGCTACCATCTTGCCTGGTATGGAAATTTACAGGAAACCGGCAAATGGGCTTATTCGGAGCCCTATCTCAAAATAAGACCCAAAGACAAAGAACAGCGCAGACTTTCCCTTTCACGTATTGGGCCCGACACCCTCTATTTGGAAGGAATGCTGAATGACCGTAAAACCCGGATCGGGTTCTCAAGAACCACATCCGAAGGATACTGACATGTTTCGAGCCGCTTTATGTCTCTGGATATTCCTGCTTCCTGGTATCCATGGACCCCTTAAGGGTCAGCCGAGATGGGTGGGAAACATTACCCATGACTTTGGATTAGTGGTCCGCCAAAATGAATATATTCACAAGTTCAGGTATGTGAACACGGGTGCCGGGCCATTGATCATCGATAATGTAAGAACCGATTGCGGTTGTACGGCCCCTATCTGGACGGACATCCCCGTTATGCCGGGTGACACCGGCATTGTCCACATTGCGTTTACACCTCGTGGCAAAGGGAAAATGCGCAAACGAATAAAAGTTTTTTTCCGGGGCATCAGGAAACCGGAGGTCCTTTGGGTGGAAGGTGAGGCCGATTGATCGATCCACAGTCGTCATTGATCGATCATTACTCCTCACCGTACGCGACCCGACCCTCGCCCTTCGTTCATGGGGTATTGCTCTATCTTTACCGGAATAAACAGACATAATGACATTATTACTGTTTCTGCTCGCCGGCTACGTAATCTGGTGCTACGCCATGTCGGTACTGCTTCCTTTGACAGGCCGTCCGTCAACAAGTGCCTGGATCCCGGGTACCAATTTCGGCACTTGGGCAGGAATGGTAGGACACAAACCCAGATACGCCCTTTGGTTGCTCTTTCCAATCGTCAACATCTTTATCTATGCCGGGTTGTGTGTTGATACGGCAAGATCCTTTGGGAAAATGGGATTTCTGGATGCCTTTTTATCCGTAGTGTTTTGTCCGTTGTACTTCCTTTATCTGGGTAAGAAGACCACTTATCAAGGTCCCATTTTGGTCAGGGAGCGTGAATTCCACGCTCAATTGGAAGAGGCCAAGGCCAAAAATGATACCTATCAGATCAAAAAACTCGAATCCCGGAATCCCTACCGCAAAGGCCCGTTGCGGGAATGGGTGGAAGCCATCATTTTTGCTGTCTTCGCGGCAGCCTTCATTCGGATGTTTCTGATTGAAGCCTATGTCATCCCAACCAGCTCCATGGAAGGATCCTTGCTTACGGGTGACTTCCTCTTCGTGAGCAAAGCCAACTATGGCATCCGGACGCCGCAAACAATCGCCATGATCCCGCTGCTTCACAACCGAATACCTGTTCTGGACCGGGAATCATACCTGGAGAAACCCTCTCTTCCTTATTTCCGCCTACCCGGCTGGGAAAAGGTCAAGCGAAACGATCCGGTCGTGTTCAATTACCCTGAAGGCGACAGCGTTATCATTACGCCTGGCCGAACATGGAGTTATATGGATTGGGCACGGACGAACAAACTGCCGCCCAATTTCAATCCGGCCATGCTGACAACACGGCCCATGGACAAGAAGGACCATTACATCAAGAGATGTGTAGGCATTCCGGGCGATACGCTTCAAGTCATTGATCGTCAGGTACATATAAATGGAAAGCCTATCCAAAATCCGCAATTTATCCAGTATAGGTATCGAATTTCAAGTAGCGGGACGCCTGTAAACCTTCAAAAACTGGAAGAAATCGGCGTCAATCTGGGGGATATGGATCAGGGATCAGGCACCTTCAACCTGGATGACCGCATGGTGGAACGGATCAAGGCCATGGGGCCGGACATAAGGGTGGACATCCTTCAGCAACCGGCTGACTCAACAAGCCGTTACTTGTTCCCTCATGATCCACAGATCATGAAGTTTTGGACGTTGGACAATTACGGCCCGGTCTATATTCCGAAGAAGGGCGCTACCGTATCCGTTCATCCCGGAAACATTGCTTTTTACCAAAGGATCATCGGTGTATATGAGAAAAACAAGCTCGAGGTCAGGGAAGGCCAGGTGTGGATCAATGACCAACCCGCTCAATCCTATACCTTCAAAATGGACTACTACTGGATGATGGGTGACAACCGCCATTATTCCGAGGACTCCCGCGTCTGGGGATTTGTCCCGGAAGACCATATCGTCGGCAAACCCTTGTTCATATGGTTGTCCGCCAAAGGTGGAAGTCCTGCAAATGGCATTCGTTGGAATCGCCTTTTTACCAATGCCAACAAATTTGAAGGTTGACGGGAAACGTCCAGCGGACTTTTTATCCCAGCTCTTTGACCATTTGGAAATGGGGGATACCTACTTCCACAAATTGTTCTGAACAAACGGTGTATCCCAAACGGAGGTAGAAGGGTACTGCTTCCTGACGGGCGTTGAGTCGCATGGTCCGCATCCCGGCATTTCGCGCCAAAGATTCTCCGAATGCAACCAGACAGCGGCCGTACCCCTGTCCCTGAAGGACAGGCATGACGGCCACTTGCCTCATTTTGACGGATTCTTGCCCCAAGGGCACCAAGACCATGCAGGCAACCAGTTCACCGTGGCGATTCAGCCATCCTAAATGCCAATGGGTCCATTCCGACGCGAAATCCTCAACCGTGAACGCAAGCCCTAACGGAATCCGCAAGACCTTTTCCCGCAAGTGCACACTGGCATCATGGAGTGGCGTACCAAAATCATATCGGCACCCATATCCCTGGCAAATCGGTTCACCGGCCATAACCAAACACCTCTTCGACCATAGCCAATGCTTGCGTCAATTTGCTTTCTTTGACACGAGTAGTATATCCGTTACGCCATAAGTAGTGGAGGGCCTTTTCCGTGGGCATGTTGCCGGTGAGTTCTTCTTTGGCCATGGGGCACCCCCCAAATCCCATGAGAGCACCATCAAAGCGACGACATCCGCTCTCCAATCCTGCTTGGACTTTTTCTTCCCACGCCTGAGGGGTGGTGTGCAAATGGGCCCCGAAAGTCAGATCAGGCATTGCAGGAACCAAGGCACTAAACAAATAGTGAATATTGTCAGGCGAACTGACACCTATCGTATCACTCAGGGCAAAAATCCTGATCCCCAATTGGCTTAACTTTTCAACCCAGTTTATCACGATCTCTGCATTCCATGGATCCCCATATGGATTGCCGAAGCCCATGGAGAGATACAAAACAACCTCTTTACCGGAGGTGACGGCCAATTGCTGGATCTCTGTTACTCTTTCCAGGGACTCGGCAATGGTGGCATTGGTATTACGCAACTGGAACGTTTCTGATATACTGAACGGATAGCCCAAATAGCGAATTTGCGGGTAGCCAGCGGCCTCCTTGGCACCTCGCTGGTTGGCGACAATGGACAGCAAAGACGTAGAAGTTTGGCTCAGGTCAAGGCCAGCCAATACCTCCGCAGTGTCTGCCATTTGCGGGATAGCTTTGGGAGATACGAAACTGCCAAAATCCAGCACATCAAAACCGACTTCAAGTAGGGCCTGGAGATAGCGGATTTTGACTTTAGTCGGTATGAATCCATGCAGACCCTGCATGGCATCTCTCGGACACTCTACCCATTCCACTCTTTTTGGTCCCTCTTGCTGCATGGTGTCCAAAGATAAGCCGGGACCAGAGATTAAGGATTCATTGTGCCAACGGGGACGAACAGGGAGAGTGTGTACATTTGTCTATGCGAAAGATGTTCGCCCATCGGCGGGAATATTGGACTCTGCTGGGATTTCTGTTGCTGTTTCTGGGCTTTCTCAGCCTTGTGCTCAGCATGCTGGGAGTCCAATTTCAATTCATGACCTGGATGGATGGTCTTGGTAAAGGCCTGGCATTTGTGATCCGGGTCCTAATGATCCTGGCCGGATTTATGCTTGTCATCTCCAGTCAAACCAAAGAGGAAGAGGATACTCCTCCTCTCCGATAATCCAAAAGCCGGACCATGAAAATTGCCGTTTTCCCAGGGTCCTTTGACCCAATTACCAAAGGCCACGTGGATTTGGTAGAAAGGGCATTACCCCTTTTTGATAAAATAATCGTCGCCATTGGTCAAAACACGCAGAAGAAATACCTGTTTGACCTCCATCAGCGTGAATCATGGATCCGGGCTTCTCTTCAGGGTTTGGCAGGCATCGAGGTAAGTATTTTCGAGAACCTGACCGCCCACTATTGCCGGCAGGTAGGGGCGCATTTTCTTTTGCGTGGCCTTAGAAACGCTTCTGATTTTGACTATGAAAAAACCATTTCCCAAATTAATCATATCGTTGGAGATGGTATTGAGACTTTGTTCCTGATTTCCCAGCCAGCATTTTCACACATTTCCAGCACCATAGTGCGTGAAATCATCAAAGGGGGGGGAGATGCAACACCGTTCCTGCCAGATGTCCTGCATATTCCCGTGAGCCGCTATGTAGAGAAAAACCACAGTTGAAGGCACACGGACACAAACCCGGATGGTAGGTCTGAATTGTGCTATGGCAAGGTTCAGCGCAGCAGGGTGACTTCTCCTCGCTCCGTGACCGTACGGCCATCTCCATATCGGACAGTGACCACAAAGCCGTAAACATCGCTGGGCTGATCTTCCCCTTTCCACCTTCCATCCCATCCATCAGGCTCCGACGGATCGTCAAAAACCAGTTGTCCCCATCGGGAATACACCCTGAACTCTGTCAGGGTCAAACCGGGATCAAGAAGGACCTTGAAATGATCATTCGTATTGTCCCCATTGGGCGTGAACAGGTTGGGAATCTGGAAGGATGGGATCTTGACGATCCAGGCATCTTCCTGCTCACTCACGCAACCGGCAGGGGAGGTTATTTCTACACGGACCTCAAATGGAGGCTCCTGGGCAATGGTTTCCAAGGTACTTTGTGAAGCACCTGAAACCTCCTCGCCATTGATGAACCAACGATAGGTCGAACCTGGCGCCGCCGGTGGAGATGTGATGGCCGTAAAAGTCACCGGTACGCCCAAAATGAAAGTGTCTTGTTCTGGTTCGACAGAAATGGTGATGTCCAATGGCTGCTCGACGGAAATAGTAATGCTGGTTGATTCGGAAAAACAATTGGCCACAGTCGTGTATACTACTTCATACATGGTACTGACCGGTGGCGCTACACTGATCTCCGGAGAAGTTGCTCCTCCTGGTGACCATAGGTAACTTCCTCCGACTGGCGTACCTTCTGCCGTAAGGATGACGGATTCACCAGCGCAAATCATGCTGTCGGTGGCTATGAGGGTCAGATCGGGGGGCCGGACAATGGTGACAGGCAGTTCTCCTGTTCGGGTGCATCCATTCAACGTGGCTGTCACAAAATAAACGGCATCCACCAATCCCGGGACTGCTGGATTTGCTTCATTGGAAGTGCCAAAAGAAGGATCGGTCGATGTCCAGAAGTATGAAGTCTGCGGACTTGCATTCGGGTTGAGATTACCAGGAAAGCCTTCACACAGAAGAAGGAATTCCGGAAGATCCAATCCAGGAACCGGTACATTCACCAATACGGCCCCTTGTTTGGCACACCCCTGTTCACTCCCTTTGACTTGATAGACTTGGGTCTGGTTGGCAGTGATTATGGGATCTGTGCACGTCGAACAACTCAATCCGTTGGTGGGCGTCCACTCGATGTCTTCAATGTTGTCGTCAAGAATGAATACCTGGGCCGTATCCCCTTCACACAGTGTCAGTTGTTCAACCGACAGATTGATGCCAATGGGAATCACCTGGATCATGACCGTATCATCACTGACGCAAGCGTTGTTTCGGGTTTGCCGTGTATAAGTGGCCGTCTCCAAGGCTGTCAGGATGAGATTGAGATTGCTGTCAGGAGAAAGGAATGCATTGTTGTTGGGTGTCCAAAGGTGACGGATGTCCGGAAAGTCCGTATTCAGATAACTGGGAGACAGGAAAGTAATAATCTCTCCTTCACAATAAAAGGGTCGATCGGCAAACTTTGTTATGGAAAGCTCCGGCAAGGAATCGACCCTGACAAATACCGAATCCACACGCTTACAGGGACCAACCGTCATTTCGGCAAATGCCCAAAATGACTGAGGACCAAATACCTGTGCACTGTTGGCAAATGGTATAAGTTTGGTGGAATCCGCAGGCAGCCATGCCAATGTGCCTCCCTGGGTGAAAGAGACGTTGAGGCCAATCGTATCTCCGTAGCATAAAAAAGCCGTGTCCTGAGGTGCGATGGAAAGGGAAGCGGGGATCACGGTAAGGGTCACTTCTGCGGAGTCTCTGCATACGCCACCTTCACTTTCTGCCAGTAATTTATACGTGATTGTCGATTGTGGGGTGGCAATAGGGCCCGAAATGGTGCTGTCACTGAGCCATATCCCGGGGCTCCATTGATAGGTGGTGCTAAAGGTGAACAAGTCATTGGCCAGCGGTATACTGCTGCCTTCACATACAGAGACATCAGGGATGACGGTGGGAAAGTCAAATGGCAGCACTTGCAAGGTGATGGTATCCGATACAGCGCAACCGGTCAGTGAGGCCGTGACGATATAGGTGGTTGAAAAGGTGGGATTGGCCTGTGTAACGGCTGCATTGGGATTGCTCAATCCGAATGTGGGCTGCCAGGAAATGGATCCTTGTCCCGCCAGGTTGTTGTTGGCCATCAGAGTAACGGGCCGCCCCTGACACATGGTAGTAGGATTGGGGTTGGCAATTCCGATTTGAGGGTTGACCTGGAATAGATAGACAGAATCAACAGCCGTGCATACCCCTAATTGCCCGGTAACAACGACGTACATATCCATGGGTGGCGTGGCAACGGTGTTGGCTGATCCCGGTGCACTGAAAATGCCAGAGGGCTCCCAGAAGTAACTATTGGCACCTTCTGCCTCGAGCGTCACACTCGTACCCGGACAGTAAAATACCGTATCCTGGCCTCCGTTGACCGTGATGTTTAAATCATCCCGGATCAATATGGTGTATACGGCAAAAATGACATTGCCGCATCCAAAATCATTGGAAAGGGTGATGGTAATCGTTTCCTCCCCTTCGGGGATTCCGTCCGTCAAGGGTACAATGGGGAAACTCAAGCTGGTTTCACCGGGCTGAAAAGTGATCAGCGGGGGAATATCCAATTGGTAATCAACGCCTGGCGTGGCAGATCCCCCCAATGTGACATTATAACTGAGTGGTTGATCGAGGGGACTGTTCAAGGTGAAAAACACTTCATCGGGGCTGTTGGTGCAATCTTCGACCAAATAATCTATGCCGTTTTTGAAATCGACAGTAATGGAAGGAGCTCCACCCTTGATTTCGGAAATGAAAACGCCGGAATCAAAGGATGAATCCCCACGGTCGGCAATGGCAAGTTTGAGGTGGTAGGTCTGGCAGGGTTCTACCGCATACCTGGCCGTCAGGCTTTTCTTCTTGGACAAGTAATCTGAAGTGAGGCCGTCGTACTGAAGGCTGGTACCTCCGGAGTTGTCCCGGTAGTACTCCCAATTGTTCTGATAATTGACATTGTTGATTTCGACCGGAGAACCATCGGGCAATACAGCCATATTGGCTTGATTGCCTATTTGAGGAATGCCGGTGATGCCGGGACCGGAAATCAGAAACGCAAAGATGTCATTGAAATTTGTCCCTGCGTATTCATGGTATTCTTCAGAGCCGAAGACGTATTCGAAGGTGATTTCATTGGTGTTGGCATAAACATCCAGTTCAAGGATACAGGCATCAAATGATTCCAATGCCGTCCCGCTCAGAAAGGAAAGAATATCCAGGTCTGAATCCCCCGGGGTGCCATTGGAAAAACCGGCCGATCCAACATTGTTGGGTCCCTGGGCTATTACAGCGCTTCCCGTTGTGAGCAGAATGCCTTTATTAAGGCCAAGATCCGTTTGGTCACCGTTAAAAAATAGTCCGCTGGCGCCTTGCGCGCAGGTGATCTTGTCAAAGGTGACGATAGTCTGGGTGCTGGACAGATTTTGGAGCACATCCCCTTCGGTAAAGGAACTCTGCAGAACGGGCTGGGAAAGGGTTTGGCAAGGGACCGGTGAACACTTCCATTCGGCCAGGAAGCCCTCGTACTCGTTGAAAGCGCCAGACGTGAAGGTAATGGTCATGCAACCGCTTGTTGCCCTGTAAGTTTTACACACACCTCCCCATTCGTCCATCAGGGTATCCGAAAGGACAAATGTGGACGTGATGGTGCCTAGCAGTGGGCCGTTGTCATCAGGTCCATCGTATATGTTGATTTCCTCTTCTTCGAAGTCCATATGGTAGTAAAGGAAACTCAACTCGATACAGGCGGAAGGTATCTCGGGACAAATCGTGAAGGTGTATGATTCATTGGATCCATAATTGCCATCGGGGCCTCCGCTATCTACCAGCTGTCCCTCACAATCCTTGGAAAAGCCTTCAATGATATTGGTGAGAGGAGACTTCTTCTCGATGCACAGGTTGAAAGTGCCTGCATTGTCGGGATCTGCTTCCGGGAAATCCGATATCCGGAGCCAGTATTGGGCTCCAGGGGTCAAACCGGAAAGGGAGAATTTCAAACTGTTGGACCCGGAGATGGCAGGGCTGAAACAGCCGAAAAAGAAGAGATTATTGGGGGTACATTCACCCCGGTAAACCGCCACCTGTGGATTGGTCAGTGGATTGGAGCCCATATCGGACACTCCGGTTATGGTGATGCTGTAATCCAGGATTGTGTCACTGGCTGTAAATACAAACCAAACATCCCGCTGCACGGTACCGGCATCCCAACAAGGGGGTATGCTGTTCGGCACGATCACAGAAGCAGTAGCGCCCTCATTGGAAAAAACGGTATTTTCACAATAGGGAGCTATCCCCAGGTCGATGGCACTCTCGCAATCATCATTGGAGGGTTGAGCCAGTAAACCCGTCTGAAAGCAGAGGAAAAGGAAGATCAGCCTTACAGTCATCGGTCTGTGTTTGCAAGGGCCTAAGATATAGAGAATTTCACAGGTAGCAGGCTGGTTACCGCGTGTCCATGGCTAAAGAACAGCGTTCAAGCTGCTTCCGGATATCCTCCGGTGTGTAAAAACGGGATGGGTCGCCCCATCTGTCTTGAAGAAAGTTTAATATGTTGGCGATTTCCACCTCTGTGAGAGAAGGGTGGGGGGGCATAGGTGTCGGGTATTGGAGCCGTCTGTCTGTTACCCGAACAACGCTGCCCCAACGTATCAGGCATGGCAGATCCTCTGAACCAAATTGCCAGAGATCCTTTTCCCTGAGGTCAGGAATAACGCTGCCCAAGCCACTTCCGTCCTCCATATGACATGAGGCACAAGAAACCATGTACAGGTCCTTTCCTTGTGCGAAAGGTTCAGCGCAGGCTAACCAGGAACAGGAGCAAATACCAATGCCAGCCAGGATACTAATGATCTTCATGCAACAAACAGTCGATATCCCTGATGAACTGATCCACAGATTGCGGATCCGTTCCATCACAAAAGGACCTGACCCTCCGTTGGCTGTCCACCAGGATCAAGCGACCACTGTGGTCAAACCCTCCGGGAGCGGAATTGTCTTTCACGGCGACAGAGAAGTAATCATCGGCAATACCATAGATATCCGACTCTTCCCCCGTAACAAAGTGCCATTTTGAGCTACTGACACCGAGACCTTCACTATAAGCTTTCAGCCGAGGGATGGTATCGTGGCGCACATCGATGGTGTGCGACAAGAACATGATCCCGGGTTCCTCCAGAAAATGCTGATAAACCCTCAGCATCTGCTGCATGACTTTGGGACAAATGGTCGGACAGGAAATGAAAAAGAAGTCCACCACATACGCTTTGCCTGAAAAGGTGGCAGCGTTGACCGGCATACTGTCCTGATTGATGAATTGAAAGTCGGGGACCGTGTGGTAAAGGGTATCCTCACCCTGTATTTCTTTCTCCCCAAGCACCGGGAGTTTGCCGGGACAAAGGGGAGGTTGTTGGCAGCCCAACCATAAACAGACTCCCAAAACCACGAAAGCTCGCCTTCGCGGGAATATCATTTCAACCATTTCTGTGCATTTTCCCATGAACTCTTCATGTCCCTGTTTACTTTATCAACCGCAACTTTCTGATTCTCCATGTATTGACGAGTGGAATCATCCCATTGATCCGGTTTTTGGTAACCGGCCATCCATTCCCACATTCCGTCTTCGGCGGCTTTGATCATATTGATAGCACGGCGCACTTCATGTGCTTCCACGGAATCTCTTTGACCCAGGCCATCAGCCAATGTCCTGCGGGCACGATTCAAATCAGCCATCATAGGCATGACATCGTCATGCAATGCCATGATTTCCAGGTGCTTTTGGTCCAATTCACTCTGAGGGTTATGGCATTGCAGCAAAACCAAAGGGAGGATGAGGACAAGATATCTACCCATGAAGCAAGTGTTGGGGAGCGAAGTTACGATCGCTCGTTGCCATTCAAACCAATCCGGGCAAGGGATGTTGTTATGAGCGTGAAGACAAGGGCGATCATGTGGTTCCGTCAGGACCTCAGACTTCATGATAACGAAGCGCTGCAGGACGCCCTTACTCATGCGGAGGAAGTTTTTCCCGTTTATGTATTTGATGAGCGCACTTTCAAGGCCAGTACGGCTCATGGAATCCCTCGCATGGGAAGTCACCGTGCCAGGTTCATCCTTGAATCTGTCAACAACCTCAAGGACAACCTCCAGCGCCTGGGAGGATACCTTCACATTGCCGTAGGACATCCGGAAGACTTACTTTTTGAGTTGGCCAGGAAATGGCAGGTGAGCTGGATTTGTTGCAACCGGGAGAGAACTAGAGATGAAGTCCTTGTGCAAGAGCGTCTGGAACGACGACTTTGGACGATTGGCGTTGAGCTCCGATTCAGCAGAGGGAAAATGCTGTATTACACCCAGGATCTTCCTTTCCCAATAACGCACATGCCCACTTCCTACACCCAATTCAGAAAGGAGGTAGAGAGAATTGTACCTGTCCGGCAACCACTTGCGGCACCTGACCACATCCCCATGTCCATACAGCCGGAGACTTCATCGGCACTCCCTGTCCATTGGGTGCGTACAACCTGTCCGGGTAATGCCTGGCATCAAACATCCCGTTTTCCTGGGGGGGAATCCTTTGCCCTGGCAAGAGTACGCCACTTGTTGCGTGAAAGCGAAGGTGACAGAACGAATACTAAGGAGGCATTTACAGGAGTCATTCCTTCTGCGGAGGTCAGTCCCTGGTTGTCACAAGGCTGCCTTTCTCCCAAATGGTTGTACCATGAGTGGCGAAGATTCACCGAGGAACATGCTGGGAATGAAGAGACCAACGGTCTGTTTATGAAACTCTTGTGGAGGGATTACTTCCGGCTCATCGGGAAGAAATTCGGAAACCACATTTTCCGGCACACAGGTATTCGGGGAAAGGCCCACCAAACGGTATCTCTGGATAAGGAACGATTTAATACCTGGGCAGCGGGCAGGACAGGGTTCCCTTTGGTGGATGCTTCCATGAGAGAGTTGAATACCACCGGATTTCTGACGGAAAAGAGCCGCCAATGGGCGGCAGGTTATCTGGTGCACGAAATGGGTTTGGATTGGCGCTTGGGAGCTGAATACTTTGAATGTCAACTTATTGACTACGATCCATGCAGTAATTGGGGCAATTGGATGACCATTGCCGGAGCAGGTCCTGACCACCGCGATGACCGCCCGGTAAACTTCCTGTCACAGGCCAGAAAGTTTGATCCGGCAGGCGCTTACGTCCGTCAGTGGATTCCCGCCCTGCAACATGTTCCCAATCAATGGGTACACACTCCTGACCAAATACCGGAAGATGAACTTGAATGCTACGGACTTCAGAAGGATAAAGGATATACAGCACCTTCCTTCGTTGAGGACATAACTGGTTAAAGCATTTGTGTTCATACCAGGCATCTTCAGCTTGCGTTCTAAGGGCTGTACCTTTGTGGCATGAAGGCAAGATGGACCTTGATATGGACTGTCCTTTTAATGGCAGGTATGGGCAATGGCTTGGGCGGTTCATTATGGGCCCAGGACCGGCACTTTTCCCAGTTTTATGCTTCTCCACTTACCATGAATCCCGCTCTTACGGGGGCATTCACCGGCAATTTTCGATTGGCAGGGATATACCGCGATCAATGGCGAGCCGCCATTGAAAGGCCTTTTACCACCCTCAGTACTGCCCTGGATTTTCGTTTCCGGTCTCCGGTCGTCAGTCAATACAAGGATGCCTTCGGGGTTGGTTTGGTTTTCTACAAAGACGAGGTGCGCAACTTCGACTTCACCGCCAATGAGATCAATATATCCGCGGCATATCACAAGGCGTTGGATTTCAAAGGGCTACAATATATAAGTGGCGCCATACAGGCCGGAGTCTCCCAGCGCAACATCAATTTTAACAACCTGACCTTCCAGGACATGTTCAATCAGCGCGATGGGTATACCCTCCCCACGGCTGAGCGTTTTCCGGGGAACAACATTTCCTTTATGGACATTGCCGCCGGGATCAACTACAGTTGGATCTACCGCAAAAATGCCTTGTTCCAGATTGGTGGTGCCGTTCACCATTTAACGGAACCTTCCATTTCCTTTTTTCCCCGGAGCGAGGGGGGGGACAGTCGACTATACCGGAGATTCCAGATCCATTCGGCGATGATCTTGCCCATGCCCGGCAACCTGTTTTTATCTCCACGGCTTCATTTTCTTCAGCAGGGACCTCACAGGGAATGGATGGCTGGAGCCAACCTGCGCTTTCTTACCAACGATTATTCAGGGGTTGCCCTTCATACCGGACTTTGGGCCCGCCTGGTTGGAGACGTTCAACAAATCGGAGGGCTGGAATCCGGATCGGTTTTCTTTGGTATCGAGTGGAGCAACATGCTTCTGGGTATGAGTTACGATATGGGTATATCCGAGATAAGCAACCTGGGAAACCGCCGGGGGGCCTTTGAAATCAGTCTTGGATTCGTCAACGAGTATTCGGACGAGGTAGTGCTTTGCCCTACATTCTGAGCCTTTCCGTAGGGTCAGGCTTCCCTGGAATCGTTGCCACAGGCTTCGCCCGGTTTGCGCCCGCAAACGGAACATTCTCCAAGGCTGTTCTTGATCATTGGATTGTTGGTGGCACAACTACCCCGAAATTCCCTTCCGGTCAGGATGTGACGGATATTGATGAGAACAAAGGAAACACCGAAGACCGAAAAGACAATCGCCAGTGTGATCAGGAATTCCATAATACAAAGGTAGGGGTTCTCTTGTTAAACCATTCCTTTGCATCTTTGGTTGTCAATGACTGCACAAATGACTGATCAGGACCCCTATAGGCCCGGCATGGAGGCTTTTGGCCGGCTTTGCCGGATCATGGACGAACTTCGGGTAAAATGTCCCTGGGACCGGGAGCAGACCATGGCTACCCTGCGCAACCTGACTATCGAAGAATGCTATGAACTGGTTGATGCCATCCTGGTCATGGATCCCCCTGCCATTCGGGAGGAATTGGGTGACCTTCTCCTGCACATTGTTTTCTATACCCGTATTGGCCAGGAGGAAGGATATTTTGACATGGCATCCCTCATTAATGCCTTGTGTGACAAACTGGTGGAAAGACACCCGCACGTCTATGGCGATCTGTCATTGGCAGATGCAGATGCCGTCAAGCAAAACTGGGAAAACATCAAACGCCGAACGGGAAAAGCCAGGCGATCGGTTTTGAGTGGCGTACCCAAAGGGTTGCCGGCATTGATCAAGGCCTACCGAATGCAGGAAAAAACGGCCCAGGTAGGCTTTGAATGGGAGGAACCCGGACAAGTATGGAAGAAGGTGGAAGAAGAATTGGGTGAGTTGCAGGGTGCTTTGGCAGAACAACAGGGACCTGACCGCGTCGAGGAAGAATTTGGAGATGTTCTTTTTGCCCTGGTCAATTACGCCCGCTTCATTGGTGTCGATCCCGAAACCGCTCTGGAAAAGGTCAACCTAAAGTTCAAGACCAGGTTTGAATACATTGAGGCACAAGCCGGTGATCAACTTGAGCATCTGGGCCTCCAGCGACTGGACCAACTTTGGGAAGAAGCCAAACGACGTGAAAGAAACAACGCCTGATCGGATTGATGCCCTTTGAAATGTAGAATTATGGATGCACGACGATTTCTGGAAAGCCTCTCGGAGCGGGTTCCCGCTGAATCTCTCTCAGGGGAATCATCCAAGATTGCTTTCGATCTGACGGGTGATGCAGGCGGTCAATACACCCTGGTCATCAGGGAGAACAGCCTCTGGATTGAGGAGGGCTTACATGAAGACGCACCCTGTGGCCTCCACGCTGACCACGAAACATTTCTCCGAATTGTCAACCGTCAGGAGAATGTACTCATGGCTGTTATGATGGGCCGACTTCGCATTCGCAATCAGGTGGAAATGATCCGCTTTGCCCGAATTCTGGGATTTATGTGAAAAGCCCGCCTTCAAATGCGGTATGGTTTTGGAACCGCATCCTGACAGGCAATTGAATATCCTGCATTGGCCCCTTTCCGGTTCTTTCCTCAGCTTGACTCCGATGACTGCGGTGTCATGGCACTTCGTATGGCGTTGGCCATGCAAGGGCGAAATGTGAATACGGAGACCGTCAGGCAGGCTTGTGGTGTTCCTTACGGGGACTTGAGTTTGTTGGATTTGAGTAATGGTGCCCGACAGTTGGGTTTTAAAACAGTTTCCCTTCGTTTGGACTCCGCCGGGCAATTTCATGCGTTGACCCTTCCTGCCATTGCTCATGTGCTCCAAAACCATTTTATCCTTATCCTTCGCGCCAACGACCATACCCTTTTATTTGCCGATCCTGCCAGAGGCACCATTCAGCTGGGTTGGGATGAGTTCCGGAAGTTCTGGCTGCTGGACGAACCCATGAGCGTCCTGTGCCTTTCACCTCTTCCCGCTTCATCCCCAACCACTTTACCCCCTGCCATCCCTGCCTCATCGCATATTCCTGAGACAGATCCGCTACCCCGGTCCTTCCTTTCGATAGGCTTTGGACGGGAAAACATCCTGGCCCTGGTTGAATCCGTAGCCATGGTGCTCTTCCTCCACGCCAGTGGTTGGTTGATGCACGAGGAAGGCATGAAATGGGGTGACCTGATGAAAGGACTTCTAATGACTGGCATGTTTGGCTTTGCATGGGGGATGGCCTACCTTGCCAGGGCCGGCTGGGCAGATCGCTGGGCTGGCCTGGGTCAGGCAGAAACAACTACAGAAGTTCTTGTCCGACGATTGAGCAATTGGCCAAGGCCAGTGTTCGCCGGGCTCGCCTTGTCCATCTATTTGTCCTGGATTCATCCTATTGCCGGTGGATTGGCGGTATCAGGGATGGCAATGACCCTTTTGTTCGGGACAAGTAAAGGTTCCGTGTTCAGAGGTCGTTACTTTACCCGGGCGGCTTATCCCCATGGTAAGGAATCCCTGACGGCATGGTTGGGTCGAGGCAACAAAACCATGTTGGCAATCTGGTGGATTTTCTGGACATTGGCGATTCTTATCAGCCATCTCATCCGTCCCCTGGGCTTTGCCCATCTGGCTGTTGTTTGGGCCGGAGGAATGGCCATCGGATTATACCTTTCCATGTTCAGGGAATGGATCAGGACTTGGCAACTGCGATTTATGCTGCCTCCGCGCACTCCCCGGCATATGGAGGATCCAGAATCACTGCCCGAATCCGGTGATTTGGACTATTACCTGGAAAGTCGGGTCCCCAACCCGGCCATCCTGCATGTTCCCCACGGAAAGACCACATTGCTTTTGGGAAGCCAGGAAAATCGCAGGGCCTGGATTGACCGGTTGACGGCACGAGTGGCAGATGCAGGAAGCCTGTTGTCCTACGGGAAAGTCCCCATTTCCAAGCAGAACAGGGCCGGACTTCAAAGGCGCATCATGGATATTCGGGAACCTGCGACTCTCCCGAAATGGTCTGCAGACCAGCCCAACGGAACATCGCCTGAACACTGGAGGATATGGATGGATGCTTTGTTATTGTCCTCGGCAAGCCAATTGCCTGATTCCGAATTCACACGAGCCAAACAAGCTTTACTGACCCAACTCCGGGAGGATCCCGAAATATTGGTCCTTGAAGATGGCCATTGGGAACCCGATCCCTTTAAAGCGTTGGTGTTATTGGAAAACATCCTCGAACTTCGCAGGGGACGCACTACGGTGATAGGTACCGAAAGGAAAGAACTGATTCCTTCAGCAGATCATGTCCTCCAGCCCGGTCCATTGCCTGAGGTCCATGTGTCGGATCCCGCAAACGTCCATCCATGAATGTCCGTCAACCAACGGTAATAGAACGCTTCATCCGTAGGCCGGAAACATGGACGGTTTTGAGCATTTGTTGTATCACCACCGGTCTTCTTTTGAACGGGGGGACTTCCACTAAAGAAGTGCCGGGAGTCCTTGGAACGCTTGCTCCTGTTTCTCTCGCGCTTTCCTGGAGAGCGCCTGAGCCTTTTCATACATCCCTGGAAGACGGAACCATGGTCCAAAAGGGGGAGGTCATCGGATATTACCTGCTCCGGGAGCACGTTTTACTTCTTGAACAAACGCTCGATTATCCATCTTTCGAGGCTATCCCTGATTCACTGTGGAAGGACCTGTACGAAATGGGGCTATTCGAGAAAAGCCGGAAACCGCGACACAGGGTACAAAGTGCGGGGAAAAGGCCATCGACGGACAGGGAGAATGATTCCTTGCTCCCGAACGAAAGGCGAAAGGCCATGGAGATTCAGAAGGATGAATTGGAAGAGTTGCGCCGCAGGTACAGGTTGACAACAGATCTCCTTCAACGACAACATTTGGCGAAGCAGATCAAAGACAAAGAGAAAGAATACGCCGCCTTTCAGCATGAGATTTCCAATGTCCGAGAACCCAAAACCAGCATTGGGAAGATTCCCTTGCCTGCCGGAGGGACAATCCCCATTCAATTGGTTCATTCACGCATAGACAGTTTGTTGCGTGCCCATGAGGTACATGCGCACATTTCAGGACTTTGGGTTTCGAAGAATGAAGAAGGTCTGGGCCCTCAAATGGGGCTGGCTGAGGATCACGGGAAGGTTTACCAATGGCAATCCCTGTCTGATGATACCCTAGAAATAGGATCCGGGAGCGCATTCCTTATCCATCCCGCGTCGAAGGACACGTTTCCCGTCAGGATTGAACCCCAACCTGACGGTACCACCCGCATTCAGACAGATGTGCTCTTGCCTTTGGCAGGGAAGGCGGAGGAGGCATGGGTCCTGATACCCGGCAATTTCCATCCCCAGCATCGCACAGCATCCTGGTGGCTATGGCCGAAACAAAACGCTGACAATTAGGACTGCGTTTCCTCTTCCTTGGCTGTATTCCAACATCCTATTGGAATACAGCTATTTGAAGTAACTTTTTTAACAAGAAAGCCCCGGAGATGGTCCGGGGCTTTCTCAGGATTTGGGAGGCTGTTATTGGTTTACTTTGTCTTCTTCTTCCCTTGGGCAATCATTTGGTCCACGTTGGAGGTGAACTCTTCCACAGATGGTGTATAGCCGGTTTTCCCCAAAGCATTCACAGAAAAATTACCGGTTTTGTCTTTGTCCATATAGAACACCCATACGGTCGGGAAGCCGGTAACTTGAAATGCCTGCTGGAGGCTGTTGTTTTGCGCCTGGATATCGCCGGGCACCTTGAAGCGGCGCGGGAAGTCAACTTCCAGAAGGATGACGTTCTTGTCCGCCCATGTTTTGAACTCCTGTTTGGAGAAAACGGACGCCGTCAATCGCTTGCACCAGCCACACCAGTCGCTGCCAGTGAAATTGGCCATGATGGGCTTGCCGGTCTTTCTGGACAGTTCATAGGCTTTATCCAGATCCACCAGCCACCCTTCATTGGAAGCTTTGTAACCGTTGGTGCCGCCGGAGGTGGATTGTGCATCAGCACAGGCGAACTGGAGGGAGAGGAAAAGCAGGAAAAACACTTGTTTCATGACGAATGGATTGCTTGTATAAGGAATTACACCAGGTTTAACTGAAAAAGGAGAACAAAGTTACAGGAATCCGGACAGGTGTGCCAGGATTAACGTTTCCTTATCAAGATGTACCTGTGAAGCGTACAACCCTCTCAGTCCCAGTATCCACTAGATTCAAGCCGATGTCCGGTCAGGGAGGTTACGGCATACTCGAAACCGGATTTTGTCGCCCACGCCCCGCATTCACCTTGTTTGTTCAACGCCAGGAAACCTACAAACAGATCTTTGCGGTCCGGATTGTTTTTCCGGACTCGCCGGACTGCTTCCTGGCATGCTTGCAGGGGAGAATACCCGTTGCGCATGAGTTCTACAATGAGGAACGCCCCGCTGATCCGGATGACTTCCTCTCCCGTTCCTGTGGCTGTAGCGGCGCCCACTTCATTGTCGACGAACAAACCCGCCCCGATGATCGGAGAATCGCCGACACGACCGGGCACCTTGAATGCCCATCCGGAGGTCGTGCAGGCTCCGGAAAGATTTCCCCTGCCATCCATGGCCAGCATGCCGATGGTATCATGGTTGCTGATGTCGGTACTGAAATCTCGCCAACGTGGGTTGCCTTTCTTCCATGCTTTCCAGGCCTCCCGGGCTTCATGGGTCAAAAGATCCTCTTTGGGGAAACCCAAACGGCGCGCAAAGTCCACAGCCTTCTGGCCCACCAAAAAGATATGGGGGGTCCGTTCCATGACCGCTCTTGCTACGGAAACGGGGTGTAGGGTATTTTCAAGGGCGGCAACGGCACCGCAACGGGCTTGATGGTCCATGATACAGGCATCCAAAGTGACATCACCTTCCGCATCAGGGAACCCCCCTTTACCAACAGAAGTAATCCGGGGGTCTGCTTCCGAAACACGCACACCGGCTTCTACCGCATCCAAGGCGGATGCGCCATCCTTCAACCGGTCCATGGCTACCTGGTTGGCGGCCATACCGAAATCCCAGGTACTGACAACCATTGGATAGCTGACAACCGGTGGCATAGGGGAATGTCCACGAGACCC
This sequence comes from uncultured Saprospiraceae bacterium, assembly GCA_964471595.1. Lineage (GTDB taxonomy): Bacteria > Bacteroidota > Bacteroidia > Chitinophagales > Saprospiraceae > JAGNXB01. The sequence goes on along the minus strand of CAYYGN010000002.1, from coordinate 182,065 downwards.
TTTCGATCCGGGTAAAAAACTCCAAAAGGCAGAAAAAAAGAAACTATTGCGGAGAAACTTCCGGCGTGACGACATGCATAAATATTTGTTCCGAAAGGTAAGGATTCCCCTCAACCACAGGTTCAAGGTTACGGTTCACCCTAACCGCCGAACTGTTAAGTACCTGTCAAAGTGCGGGTATTCCTGAAAGTGATCAGGAGGAATAGGCGTACTTTGCCACTCATCACAGCCGTAGGTGTGATGACATACCGTATTTTCGCGGTCCCAAATTCAGCAGTCGGATGTCCATAATTGTCGACAGTCTTTCCAAAAGATATGGCACCCAGCAGGCGGTGGATGCCATCTCTTTTACTGCCTCCGACCGTGAAATACTGGGTTTCCTGGGACCCAACGGTGCCGGTAAAACGACCACCATGAAAATGGTGACCGGATATCTCGAGCCGGATCAGGGGACTGCTGTCATCCAGGGTCTGGATATCCGCACCCACCCGGTCGATGCCAAACAACATCTTGGTTATCTGCCTGAGCATAATCCACTGTATCATGACATGTACATCCAGGAATATCTGCTTTGGGCGGCCGGCTTTTATCCGATTTCCGACCGAAAGTCCAGGGTCCGCGAAATACTTGCCCTGGTAGGGTTGGAAAGGGAGCAACACAAAAAGATCAACCAATTGTCCAAAGGATTCCGGCAACGCGTAGGATTGGCCCAAGCGCTTTTGCACGATCCCGAAGTATTGATCCTGGACGAACCCACATCGGGCCTGGATCCCAACCAACTTGCTGAGATCCGGTCTTTGATCCGCCAATTGGGTCAATCAAAGACCATTATTCTGTCCACACATATCATGCAGGAGGTGACTGCTCTTTGTGACCGGGTCATCATTTTGCATCAGGGGAGAATTGTGGCCGATGACCCCGTCAGTGAACTCCAGGCGCGGCTGAGCGGATCATCGTTGGTGCAGGTCCGGACCCTGGAACCGGCAGATGCCTCCGTATTTGCCTCCATTCCGGGGGTGTTGCGATGCGAACGCCTTGAAGGTGGACGGCTGTTCCGGATCGTAGGCAGGGATTCCAGTGATTTGCGTCCTGAAATTTTCCGCCAGGCAGTCCGCCATTCCCTTACCCTCATTGAAATGAAGCAAGAAACCAGAGGGGTCGAGGAGGTCTTTCAACAACTCACCAGGAACGCTTCATAATGGCAAAAGCAACAATCCTGGCCGTTTTGTCTTCCTGCCTGTCCTTGTCTCTCTTCTCGCAACGACCACCGGATGGCATTTATATGGAGGTTGAGTCGTTTCTTGGCCGAAAACCGGATTATCTCTTTGAGGAATTGAGTGGCGACTGGTATGTCAGCCGGGAGGATGACCACGCCCGCGCCCGATTCTTTGCACGGCCGGAATCTCTGAGAATTTATCCGGTCATTGTTTGTCTTGATCAGGATTGTTATCTCAACGATTCAGGGCGAAGAGAGGAAGATACGGGTTATTATTCCCGGATGATCGAAATCGGCCCCATCTGCTTGTACCGGGCGCAGCGGACCTACAGGGAAAGCATACCCGTAAAAGCATACAACCCGGTAAACGGGCATCCTTTTCTGGAATCAACCATAGAAAGGGAAAGAACTGTCCAGGTGCTGACCATGTGGCGACCACAGACGGGTGAATGGCAAATCCTGGACCGTCAATCCTTTGAACACTGGACCGGACAATCTGCCGACCCACAAGCCCGTGAAGGGGAACTCATCAGGGGCATTAGATCCTATAACCGGCTTGTGGAATCTCAAAACGACTTAAACGAACGACCTTGAGATGATCATCATTTTTATCAAGGAAATCCGTTCCTTTTTCTCATCCCTGATCGGATACATGGCATTGGGCGTCTTTCTCCTGCTGTTGGGGCTGATGGTGTGGGTGTTCCCTGACTCCAGTATACTGGAATACGGGTATGCAACGCTTGATTCCTTTTTCGAGTTGACGCCAATGGTTTTCCTTTTTCTCATCCCTGCGATCACGATGCGTGCCTTCGCCGAAGAATGGCAAACAGGAACCTATGAGTTACTGGTCACGAAGCCCGTTACGGCTTCGGCCATATTACTGGCCAAATTTCTAGCCGCATGGACCTTGGTGCTATTGGCTTTGCTACCCACGGTCCTTTACGCCTATACGGTCCATGAATTGGGAGCCCCCAAAGGAAACTTGGATCTCGGAGGGACTATCGGATCCTATATAGGCCTTGTTTTGCTTGCAGGCGTGTTTGTGTCCATCGGGCTGTATTGTTCCTCGCTCACCCGCAACCAGATCGTCGGCTTCCTTTTGGGGGCAATGCTTTGTTTTCTGGTTTATTGGGGCTTTCACTACATCAGCAGGCTTCCCGTTTTTGTGGGTCGCATGGACGATCTCATCCAGCAATTGGGGGTGGATTACCATTATGCGTCCATGAGCCGGGGCGTTTTGGATTCCCGCGACATCATCTACTTCATTTCGGTTATGGTGGCCTTTCTGATGGCCACGGCGCATACCATTCACAAGAAAATTGGCTGAGTATGAAGCGCCAAGCCCTGACGACCTGGAACCATCGCCTGACTCTTTTGCTGAGTCTGGCCATTCTGTTGGCCATCAATCTGTTAGCCGGTTTTTTTCCGTTGACGGCAGATCTCACCGAAGAGAAGAGGTTCACCTTGACAGACGCCACCAAAAGGCTATTGGAAGACATCCCGGCCCCGATCTATGTGGAAGTGCTTTTGGGTGGCTCGTTTCCTGCCGGATTCAAGCGATTGCAAAGAACCACCCGTGAGATGCTGGATGATTTCCGGTATCATGCGGGAATGATCGACTATACCTTCAAAGACCCGAATGCCGGCTCCCCGGAAGAAATAAGCACGCTTCGGGCTGAGTTGGGCAAGCAGGGGATATTGCCTACCAACCTTCGGATCAAAGAAAGTGGAGAAACTGTTGAAAAACTCATCTATCCCTATGCCGTGTTCACTTACGCCGGCAAAAGCGTTCCCGTCAATTTGCTGGAGGCGGAAATGCCCGGTATTCCGCCGGAGCAGATTTTGAACAATAGTATAGGGTTATTGGAGTATAAGTTTGCCCAGGCGATCCACCGTTTGATCCACGCTGAAAAGCCGAATATCGTCTTCCTCAAAGGACATGGAGAGCTAACCCCGGAACAAACCGCTGACCTGCGACGTGAGATCCGCCCCGACTACAGCTTTTCCTTCCTTCACCTGGATAGTGTTTTCCGGATCAATCCGGCCGTTGACCTCCTGATTATCGCGCGGCCGATTCTCCCGTTCAGCGAGCCTGACAAGTTCAAGATTGATCAGTTTGTGATGAAAGGCGGCAAGGTGATCTGGATGATAGATCCACTGGCGGTAGGGTTGGACAGCATGCGGGGCCGGCCGGAGTATGTCCCGCTGGAATTCGATCTCAATCTCGATGATCTCCTGTTCAAGTATGGCGCTCGCATCCAAAAGAATATGGTTTTGGACATGCAATGCAGCGGGATCCCCATGCAAGTCGGGGTAACCGGGGGAAAACCTCAATTCGATCTCTTCCCCTGGTATTATCACCCCGCTGTAGCTGCCCAATCCGACCATCCGATTGTCAAGAATATCAACCGGATCCATTTCGAGTTTCCGGCTTCCATTGATACCGTCAAAACGAAAACACAGGTCGAAAAGACCATCCTCCTGACCTCCTCCGATTATTCCAGACTGCAATATCCTCCTGTCCAGCTCAGCTTCGAGATCCTCCGGTATGACCCTGATCCTGAGCAATTTGACAAACCCCATCAGCCCCTGATGGTTCTTTTGGAAGGCACCTTCCCGTCTCATTTCGACAACCGTGTTCCCCAGGCATTCCTCGATTCCCTGGCAGCACTTGGCGAAAAGTTTATGAACCAAAGTGTACCAACGGCCATGATTGTGGTGTCGGATGGCGATCTGGCCCGAAATCCTTACAATCCGGTAACTGAAGATGTACGTCCTTTGGGCTTCAATCCCTATGATAGGCAACAATATGCCAACCGGGATGTCGTGATGAACATGATAGCTTATCTGCTGGATCAAAAGGGCATCATAGAAGCCAGATCCAGAGAGGTGCGCCTCAGATTGCTCGACCGCGTCAGGATTGAGAAGGAGAAGGTGAAATGGCAATTGCTCAACCTGGCCCTCCCTCTTTTGCTTGTGGCCGTGTCGGGATTGTTGTTTTACGTCTGGCGGAGATCAAGGTATGCGGTCAAATCCATCAAACCATGAAAAGAAACGTGATACTATTGCTCCTTCTGGTCCTTTTGGGTGTAGGAGCCTGGTGGATGTACGACAAGCAGCGATCCGCCTCCACATTGTCACATTACGAAGGAGCTTTTGCGGTACCTGATACCTCCATGATTGGCAAGGTGTCCATTCTGGACCGCCAGGGAAGGAGGTTGTTGCTGGAGCGCCAAAAAGGATATTGGCTGGTGAATGAACAACATCCCGCCGAGCCTATCATTGTCAATGAAATGCTTCGCACGCTGAGCCAGGTGGAAGTCAGGTTTATCCCACCCAAATCCATGGTTCCCAACATCCTCAAAAGCCTGGGCACACATGGTCGTCGGGTGGACGTTTGGGATTTGAAGGGCAATCTGCTCAAAACCTATTATGTTGGAGGAGTAACGCCCGACGGGACCGGGACTTTTTTCATGATGGAAGGATCAAACCAGCCTTTTGTGGTCGGAATGAAATATTTCCATGGCTCTGTTTCTGTCCGCTACCATTTGAACGAAAAGGATTGGCGGGATCTTTCCCTTTTTCCTTTAAAAGGTAAGGATCTCCTCTGGTTTTCGGTCGAATATCCCAGACAGAGGGATCAATCGTTCACCATCAGGAGGGAAGGCGGCAGATACACGGTTGTTCCGTTTTTCGATCTGACCCCGAAGAACACTGGCCAATTGGACCCTGATCAGATAGAGACATATCTGAGTGATCTTGGGAAGTACAAAATCGAGGGATATATCAATGACCATCCCCAAAGGGATTCCCTCTCCCGATTACTCCCGTTCTGCGCCATTGAATGGATGACGGCCGACAGTGTACGTCATGCCATTGCCTTGCATCCCAAAGTACCCACTGACCGGCAGGGAAATGTACTTACAGATGCCAGTGGCCAGGTCATCCCCGTTGAGCGATACTATGTAAGTACCACCTGGGGGGATTTCATGCAGGTCCAAAACGAACCCCTTAAGGACCTGTTTGCCGGCTACGACCTATTCTTCCGGTAATCAGCCTGCCATGGGATTGATTTTTTATCTGACTGGCTTTTCCCTTGTTTGCGGATGTCCGCCAGACTGGGGTTTCTTCGGTCACCGGATGATCAACCGGCATGCCGTCTATGCCATTCCGGCACCTCTCAACCAGTTTTACCGCCAACACATTGGATGGGTGGAGGAACATGGCGTGGATGCGGATAAAAGGCGCTATGCTTCTCCTCAGGAATACAAAAGGCATTATATCGACCTCGACCATTTTGAAAAAGATGGCGAACCGTTGCTATCGCCCCATTTGCCACAGGAGATCCGTCATCGATTGCACCTGTTTGCTGTTACCCATCAACGGGACACCCTTGCGTTGACATCCTCCGGGCCTTCGTTGTTTCTGCCCGGTAATGAAGACGCCGGTGAAGGGTGGTCTCTTGGCCCATTTCTGACGCTGTGGGACACCCTCTATGCCAATGACCCCTATGATGAACAGTGGATGGTCGAGATGACCGATCTGCCTGACACACTCTTTGGGGGTAAAAAGCCCGCATCCTGGGCACGAATGATATTTGCGGATTCATTCAGCCTACATGGCATTTTGCCTTACTGGCTGGAAATCAATCAAAAACGATTGGTGCAAGCGTTTATCCGCAAAGATATTCCCGGAATCCTCCGGCTGAGCGCGGATTTGGGCCATTATATCGGGGATGCGCATGTCCCTCTCCATACCACCCGCAATTACAATGGGCAGTTGACGGGGCAACACGGTATTCACGGATTCTGGGAAAGCCGGATCCCGGAATTGTTCTTTGAAGAATGGGATCTGGTCACCGGACCTGCAGATTATATCTCTGATTTCAGGGCCTGGAGCTGGACATTGGTCCGGGAAAGTCATTCCCATGTGGCCGAAGTGCTGGACAAGGAGCGCCAACAAAGAGCGATGTTTCCGGAGGATCAAGTATTGTGTTTTGAAGACCGGAATACCCAAAACCTGCTCACCTATTGCCCGGATTACGCCCGAGCCTATGCCCAAAGTATGGACGGCATGGTAGAGGAACGACTGCGTTCATCCATTCACGGGATTGCCAGCGCCTGGTACACGGCATGGATAGATGCCGGCCAACCCGACTTATGGGAGGAATTGCCCTCTATCCAATTGGAGGAAGAACCATCCTCCGACCCGGCTTCTGAGGGCCCCTACGGACGGCCACATGAATAGTTTGACGGGTGGTGCCAATCATTACCTTTGCCGCATGAACCCATCCTGGATACTCCGTATGCTGAAAGGATTCGCCATGGGAATGGCAGAGGTTGTACCCGGCGTATCGGGCGGAACCATCGCATTCATCACCGGGATCTACAGCGATCTGTTATCCTCCATCAGGGCCTTTCATCCCCGATTGATCCGCTTGTGGAAGGATCAGGGATTCGGGGCTGTTTGGGAGGCGATAAACGGGCCCTTTCTTTCTGCGCTGTTGACCGGGATGGCCATTGGCATAGTTATCGGAGTCTTCGGTATTTCCTGGCTGATTGCTCATTACCCCAAGGGGGTGTGGTCCTTCTTTTTCGGGCTTATTCTGGCGTCCGCCTGGTGGGTGTCCCGTAGTGGTTCCCGTTGGAATCTGGTCAGTTGGATCGGATTTGCCGGAGCGACGCTGATCGCTTACGGAATTACGGTGGCTAGTCCTGCTACCGGCAACGAGGCACCTTGGTTTATCCTGATATCGGGGATCATCGCCATTTCGGCTATGCTGTTGCCAGGGATTTCGGGCAGTTTTCTGTTGCTCCTGATGGGCATGTATACCCTGGTCATTGAAAATGTAAAAGGCTTGTTGAAAACCGGCTCCCTGGACAATGTGATTGTTGTAGGCAGTTTCGCTATCGGTTGTCTCATAGGCCTGGCCGGAGCTTCGCGCATCCTTCAGTGGATATTTCGGCAGTATCACAACCTCGCGATCGCCATACTAACGGGATTCATGCTGGGATCACTCAACCGTTTATGGCCATGGAAGAGGGTCGAGGCCTATCGTTTGGACAATCACGGCAAGGAAATCCCTTTCCTGGAAGTCAGTATCCTCCCTGGTGATTATCCCGGTGATCCCCAATACCTACTTGTCTTTGTCTGTACCCTCGCCGGATTTTTGCTCGTTTGGGCTTTGGGACGAATTTCGCCACCGGCAGAGACCGGTCCTGCCTGATGCGTCTGCTCGGACTGATCGGTTACCCGCTTTCCCATTCCTTTTCCCCGGAATATTTCCGTCAGAAGTTCCGTCAAGAGGGTTATTCAGGATGGGATTACAAGGCATTCCCGCTTCAGGATATCCGTTTGTTGCCTGAGTTGTTGTCCGCGCATCCCGCCCTTATCGGATTCAATGTCACCTATCCCCATAAAGAGTCGGTCATGTCCTATGTGCACACATTGGAAGATGAGGCTGTACAGGTTGGAGCTGTGAATACCGTCCTGGTAAGCAGGGAGGGGCTTGTCGGCCATAACACGGATGCACCTGCGTTTCGCCAGATGGTCGTAAAACATGGTATTCAAGTTGGCATGAAAGCCGTTGTCCTTGGCACCGGAGGTGCCGCCAAAGCCGTTGTTCACGCTTTGAATGGATGCGGCGTATCTACCCTTCTTGTCAGCCGAAACAGGCGATCAGGTGTTGTGGCTTATCAAGATCTGGAAGAGGAACATTTGGCGTCAGCGGACCTCGTCGTCCAGACAACCCCACTGGGTATGGAACCCCTGGAAGGTCAAATACCCAGCATCCCTTATGCTGCGTTATCCAGTCGGCAACTCGTCATTGATATGATTTATCAGCCCGCTCAAACGCCCTTTTTGGCAGAGGCCGACCGTCGGGGTGCACGCACTTTGAATGGCCTTGAAATGTTGTACCTTCAAGCCGAATTATCCTGGAATATCTGGCATGCATCCTCCTATGACCTCCCCTGATACCCTGGACTCTTCCACTGGCATGGGGTTGCCAGATTTCCAGGACACCTCGATCGCCTTTTCATACCTCTCGGACCGGGAGCTCCGGCAAACCGCCCGTTTGTTCAGGCTCATGAACAAAAGTTGGTTGGTTGACTTTGCAGGGCCATTAGGCTTATGGGCCGTGCGTCACAATATTCCAATGGCCCGCTGGCTGACCGAGAAGACCATTTTCAGACATTTTGTCGGTGGGAAGTCCTTGCTGCAGTGTCAGCCAACCATTGACAAATTGGCACGGTACCAGACACTGACAATCCTTGATTATGGGGTTGAAGCGCGTGAAACCGAAGAAGATTTTAACAGAACATTGCGCGAAAATCTCCGGGCCATTGAGTTTGCTTCCACCAATCCTCATATTCCGGTAGTCAGTACCAAGATCACTGGTCTCGCCAGCCATGCCTTGCTGGAAAAGGTTCACCATGGAGATTCTCTGACCTCCGAAGAAGAAGCCGCTTTCAAAGCTGTTGTGAAACGGGTTGAAGCCATCTCTTATGCGGCATTCGATAAAAAAGTGGCCGTATTCTTTGACGCTGAGGAAAGTTGGATCCAACAGCCCATTGACGACATGGTTCTGTCCATGATGCGCCGATTCAATAAGGAAAGGGTTGTCGTGTACAACACCTATCAAATGTACCGACTGGATCGCCTGGCGCTCATCCAGAAGCACGCGGAGTTGGCTGCCAGTGAGGGATGGATGCTGGGTGCCAAGATCGTCAGGGGTGCCTACATGGACAAGGAAAGAGACAGGGCCCATGAAATGGGGTATGCCTCACCGATTCACACCGACAAGCCGGCCACAGACAGATCTTACAACAGTGCTCTTCGATTTCTCGTGGACCATTATGAAACGATTGGCTCCTGTAATGCCTCGCACAATGCCGAAAGTTGCCTGCTGATGGCCAAATGGATTGACGAGAAGGGAGCCGACCGCCGTCATCCCCATCTCAATTTCTCCCAGTTGTACGGTATGAGTGACAACCTCACGTTCAATCTGGCCGCCGCCGGTTATAATGTCGCCAAATACGTACCCTATGGGAAAGTGGAGGAAGTGATTCCTTATCTCATCCGCAGGGCCGAGGAAAATTCGGCAGTCACCGGAGAGATGTCTCGTGAACTGGAACTGATCGACAGGGAGATGCGGAGACGTCGGATCTCCTGATACCCTAATCCAACACTATGTCAGGCCCGGATAGCGCCTTGGCTATCCCAGAAACGGGTAGCGATAGTCTTTGGGTGAAACAAAATTTTCCTTGATCGCCCTTGGGCTGACCCAACGCAGAAGGTTAAGCACCGATCCTGCTTTGTCATTGGTACCGCTCCCTCTGGCACCACCGAATGGTTGCTGTCCAACGACGGCGCCGGTGGGTTTGTCATTGATGTAAAAATTGCCTGCACTATGGCGCAGCCTTTCCATGGTATGGAGGATGACACTGCGGTCTTTGGCAAAAACCGCCCCGGTCAGGGCATAGGGTGAGGTTTGATCCAGGACTTCCAGGGTACTATCATAATCTTCATCGTCATAGACGAAGATCGTGAGTACCGGCCCGAAAATTTCTTCGCACATGGTCACATAACCGGGATCCTGTACCTGAAGAATGGTCGGTGAAATGAAGAAACCCGTGGTTTTGTCGGTTTCGCCTCCTGCCAAAATTTCGACGCCGTCGGCTTGCCGGGCATTGTCAATGTAAGCTTTGATTTTGTCAAACGCCTTTTCGTCAATGACCGCATTAATGAAATGGGAAAAGTCCTCGGGAGAACCCATTCGGAAGCTTTTTACATCCTCCAGTAGCCTGGCTTTCACTTCCGGCCAGATGCGGGCGGAAATGTAGGCCCTGGAAGCCGCAGAACATTTTTGGCCCTGAAATTCGAAAGCCCCGCGGGCCAATGCCACCGCCACAGCTACAGGGTCCGCACTGTGATGGGCAATCACGAAATCTTTGCCTCCCGTTTCTCCCACAATCCTGGGATACGACCTGTATTGCCGGATATTGGCGCCGATGGTCTCCCACATATGTTGGAAAACTCCCGTACTGCCCGTGAAATGAAGACCGGCAAAATCCCGGTGCCGGAAAATGACGTCTCCGGCCACCGGTCCCGAAACGTAAATCAGGTTGATGACGCCATCCGGCAACCCGGCTTCCCGAAGTATCTCCATAATAACTGCCGCGGAATAGATCTGGCTTTCGGCGGGTTTCCATACAACCGTATTGCCCATCAATGCCGGTGCCGATGGCAAATTACCAGCTATCGAGGTGAAATTGAAGGGTGTTAATGCAAAGACGAATCCCTCCAATGCCCGATATTCCATCCGGTTCCATGTAGTGGCGGGACTATAGGGTTGCTGGGCGTAGATTTCAGTGAGGTAATGGGCGTTAAAACGAAAGAAATCAGCCAGTTCTGCTACTGCGTCTATCTCTGACTGGAAGATGTTTTTGGACTGACAGAGCATGGTGGCTGCATTCATTCTCGATCGCCAGGGACCGGAAAGCAGGTCGGCGGCTTTGAGAAATATGGCAGCGCGTTCCTGCCACGGCATTTGCTCCCAGGCGGGCTTGGCGGTCATGGCAGCCTGAATGGCATCTCTGACATGGGATGCATCACCCTTGTGATAGTACCCCAGGGTGTGGGCCCGTTCGTGAGGAGGGTGGATGCGCTTGCGGTCCCCGGTGCGGATTTCCAATCCACCTATGTACATCGGAATGTCTTTTTCGATGGATCTCAACGCATTCAAAGCGGTCATCACTTGCTCCCTTTCCGGAGATCCGGGTGAATAAGAGAATACCGGCTCATTCACGGGAGCCGGGACACGATATACAGCATTGGACATGGGTCAGTATTTTGCCACGCAAAGGTAAGCATTCAAGGGTACCTGCCCTCTGGAGGGTTGGTGCATCCGTAACTGAAAGGAGACGATGGTGAGTCCGCAGGACGCGTATGACCGAGATTCACCCCAAGCAAGAAGATTCCTTTTTACCGGGTTCAGGCAGACATTCTGGTTCGTTTGACCAGATAGGGTAGAAGGATTTGTCGATACCCGCCGGCAATATCCGCTTCAATGAAATCGATGTGGTATTGCAGACACCTCTCGCGCAAGTGACGGACATATTCGCCCATTTGCCTTACATAAGCCTCCCGGACAAGTCCCGCCTGGACTTTTACGGACTCACCGGATTCCATGTCGATAAACTGGTATGGTCTGTCGGGATAGTCGAAGGCAAGTTCCCGCGACTTGTCCACGGTGTGAAAGAGGATGACCTCATGCTTGTTGTGCTTGAGATGTCGAAGCGCCTGGAACAGGTCCTCTTCCTGGTCGCGTTCCTCGAACATGTCACTGAACAAAATGATGAGGGACCTGCGGTGGATCTTTTCGGCCAGTTGATGAAGGGTGTCTGCCGCGCGCGTTCCCATGGAAAGGGCATTTTCCCGGTAGGCTTGTTCCAGGTAGGCAAGGAGCAACTTGTAATGGGCCGTACTTGACTTTATGGCGGAGTGGATGCGGATCTCCTGGTCAAACAGCGTTAGTCCGAAGGCATCTCTTTGCTTCCGAAGCAACACCATCAGAGCGCTGGCTGCGAGGGCAGCAAACAGGAACTTGTTGCCCGGCTTCATGAGGTCGGGTTGCTTCTGGAATGGGAAGAACATGGAGGAAGAGGTATCCACAATCAACTGGCATCGCAAATTGGTCTCCTCCTCAAAACGTTTGGTATACAAACGGTCGGTTCTTGCAAAAACCCTCCAGTCAATATTGCGGGTACTCTCGCCGGGATTGTAGATGCGGTGTTCGGCAAATTCTACGGAGAAGCCGTGGAACGGACTTTTGTGAAGACCTATGATAAAGCCTTCCACCACTTGCCGGGCAAGCAATTCGAGATGGAGTTGCTCCTGGGCATCCTGGCGTTCGAGAAATGACATGACCAACCGGGTTATTCAACTGTAACGGAAACCTCAGAAGAAAGATTGGAAGGCCTGCCATTGGAGACAAAAAAACCCGGGGGGAGGCCCGGGTTTTTTGACTTCCTATTGCCGGGTATCAGCTCAAGTGGCCTTCAATCTTGGACGACAGATTTTGTTTGGTCGTCACACCGACAATCTTTTCCACTTGTTGGCCATCTTTGAAGATCAGGATCGTAGGGATACTCCGGATCCCGTATTTCATGGATACCTCGGGATTGTGGTCCACGTTGAGTTTGCCCACCGTCACTTTCCCATCATAATCATGAGCCAACTCTTCGATGATCGGGGCAATCATACGACATGGGCCACACCATTCAGCCCAGAAATCAACCACGGAAACACCCCCATCCAGGGCTTTCTCCTGGAAGTTGACATCAGTGAATTCAAACGCCATTTCAAAAGAATTTTAGGGGTAACAAGCTGTTGCCTGGAAAAGTTGCAAAGGTAATCACCATCTGGTTATGGCCTGTGTCATTCCTCATCTCCGCGTCCTGCCACCCAATCTGACAGACAGCCAAAAGCTACCTGGCTGACCGCATCCACAGCACCTGGAATATTCCACCGTTCACGGTTGCGAGGTTCAATGGCATTGGAAACACCACGGAAGGAAACAAACGGGATTTTCCTGGCCAGGCAAAAATGAAAGAAGGCCGCATTCTCCATGGTCTCCACTTCAAAATCATAGCGATCCTGCATCCGCTGAATACTGAGGGGGGTACCGGGAATGGTGTTGACGGATATGCCCGAAACGCCAACAACCCCGGGAATGGAGGCGGGAATCGGGTTTTCGAGCCATCCCTGCCGGAAAGGAAAGGCGTCTGGATGCCACAATCCCAAATCTCCCATATTCAGAAACCTCCCATCGCTATCTTCCGCTCCCAAATCGGCATATACATCCCGTACCACTTCAACCACCTCCCCGATGTGCCTTTGCGGTACCATGGCACCTGCAATTCCTATGGACAATACCCGGTCGGGGGGATATCGGGCTTCCATTTGGGCCAGATTCAATAATACCATAGGCATACCGGGTCCCGTCATTACAGGGATGATGTGCCAATGGTGATGCCACCATCCACCCTCCTGATGGGCAGGAAACGTTTGGATCAGTTGCATTTCCAAAGGTCCCAGTTCTTGTGGGGTCGTTGCCGTAATCCAAATGGTCTTCATGGTCCTCAACGGAGAATCTGATACCGGAGCCCGGCGGTGGGGGAGAAACCAAGGAAAGGGTGGTACCCTCCTGCCAGATCCACTTCCCAGTTGTCGAGAAACAGATATCCTGCACCTGCCAGAAAGGAACCTGAAAGGGACTGGTACCCCAACCTGATCGCAACGGATCGGACAGGGAGATAGGTAATGCCCGCCCGTACATCCGGCTTCCACGAACGTTCCTGGTACCATTCGGCGGCTATCTGCAAACCCGGCGAAACCCTCCATGCCAGAGAGGTACTCAGGGAGGCGGGTAGGGTTTGAACCGGCAGGGTGCCCTTCATGACCGGATATCGCAAAGCAGAGGCAACCGCCACTCCTTCCAGAAGGGTAAACCGGAGGCCACCCTGAAGGCCAAGCATCCGGACCCGACCGTAGTCCTCAAAACGGACCTCTTGTCCCTCCAGCTGGATTCCTGCGTCAATCCGGTTCCACAGCCGGTGTCCAAATCCAAGAAACAAAGCCACTTGTCGCATACCTCCAAAGCCGGAATAGCCAACGGCGCCGCCAAGTCCACCGCCCCCCATGCCGTGCCAACCACTGATCATTGTGGTAGAGAGGGCACTCAGACCGAACGGATGGTGGGTGAATACGGCGACCCCTGACAAAGGGGAGCCCGATAAGGCAGCGGGATTTCCGGCCGGCTGGTAATACCGTGCAAAAGGGTCCTGGATGCCTCCAGATGCCACCATGGCAGCATCCGGGACACTACCGGCAGACATTTGGGCCTTCACCATCTGAGGAACGGCCAAAATCCCGATGGAAATCAAGAACAAGAAGGCATTCATGTTTTGTTCAGCCTGCAATGCTGAAACCTAAAGGTAGGCCATCATGACAATAGTCCTACTTTTGCCACTATGGCCAGATTTCGCAGGAACTACCAACGATCGGGCGGTGCAGGTCTCTGGCGAATGATCATTTGGGTCGTTGCGATGGTCGCCATGCTCGGCTTTTTGTTTTATTGGATGCATCACCTCCACGACCTTCTCCATCCGGGAGTCTCACAATAATGAATCCTGTGAGCATGAACAACAAAGAAGCTTTTTCAACCACGATCCGGGAAGGGTATCAGCACAAAGGGGCATCCATGGTATTGGGAGGTGCCATGCTGGATGGCAGGGTAGTAGAACATCTTTCCGTTAGCCTTCCGCTGGCTACGCTCAACCGGCATGGACTAATCGCCGGTGCGACAGGAACCGGCAAGACAAAAACCCTGCAGGTGATTGCCGAACAACTCAGCACGAAGGGTATCCCTGTTTTGTTGATGGATATCAAAGGCGATCTCAGTGGTCTTGCTGCTCTTTCGGAGGGCGGAATCCGGATAGCCGAACGCCACAAGGAAATCGGAATACCGTTTCAGCCAGCTTCCTTCCCGGTAGAGTTTTTGTCCCTGTCCCATGAAAAGGGGGTCCGGTTACGCGCTACCGTAACGGAATTTGGCCCCGTCCTTTTCTCGAAGATTCTGGGTTTGAATGACACCCAGTCCGGAGTCATGACCCTGGTCTTCAAATATTGCGATGACCACCACCTGCCTTTGGTGGACCTGGGGGATGTGCGAAGGGTACTCCAGTTCCTCATGCAGGAAGGGAAAGCCGACCTCGAGGCGGAATACGGTTCAGTGGCATCAACGACGGCAGGGGCCATCCTCAGAAAAATTGTAGAACTGGAACAACAGGGAGCCGACCTCTTTTTCGGCGAACCTTCTTTTGAAGTCGGAGATCTGTGCCGGGTTGATCAGGAAGGCCGTGGCATCATTTCCATCCTTCGCCTGGGGGACATTCAGGACAGACCCAAACTGTTCAGCACGTTCATGCTGCAGTTGCTCGCAGAAATCTATTCATCCTTTCCCGAACAAGGAGATCTGGACCAACCTCGCCTGGTCTTTTTTATCGATGAGGCTCATTTGATTTTCAAGGAATCCTCCAAGGCTTTGTTGGACCAAATAGAGATCATTGTCAAGCTTATCCGTTCAAAAGGCGTAGGGCTCATTTTCTGTACCCAGAATCCTTCCGACATACCTGAAACCGTACTTGCCCAATTGGGATTGAAGATTCAGCATGCATTGAGGGCGTTCACGGCCAAGGATCGGAAGGCTATTCGTCTGGCCTCCGAAAACTACCCGGACTCGCCATTTTACACTACGCATGATCTGATGACGAGGATGGGGATTGGTGAGGCTTTAGTCTCTGCGCTCAATGAAAAAGGAATACCGACACCTTTGGCCCATGTCATGTTGCGGGCTCCGCAATCCCGAATGGACATTCTTTCGGAGGCTGAATTGGAAGCGATTATGGGGCAATCACCCCTGGCATCCCGATACAATCGGCGTACGGATCGTGAAAGCGCCCGTGAAATACTGGATCGCAAGATGCAGCTGGCGGAATCCGATGAACACCGGAGTGTCATCCGTGAACAGGAAAAGAAAGCAGGGCGGCCGGAACGCGGTTTTTTAGAGGAACTCGTCCGGCATCCGACTGCACGGAGCATAGGAAACACCATTGCGCGGGAATTGACGCGCGGGATATTTGGGGTGTTGGGCTTGGGTGGATCCTCCCGAAGGAAACCAACGACAAGGCGATGAAAGGCCGGTAGCAGGAAAGAGGCCTGAAGAACCATCTGGCCGGGAGAGGAGGAAAAATCCTACCGCCGTCCTGGTTGGGAGGCGGGAACCTGTAAACCGTCCCCCTGGTATTGTTGGACATAACGATCCCAGGGCATCCTTTGATGGTAGTTTTCGCCGAAATACTTAAGGACCATCATGTATTGTTCGGCATCCTGAAATCCGGGTATGGGTTGGATCAGGTTCATTTGTTCGTCCATGAAAACGATGGTCGGGAAACTGAGACGGCCCCGCATCAATTCGGAAGCCAGTTCGTGGTAACTTCTTTTTCCCTGACGGACAAGGGTATATGTCTTGCCTCGAAACAAAATATCCATGTCGGTCTCGGCATTAAACTTGACCGGTAGGTAATGGGTGTTGATATACTGAGCCACCTCGGGATCAGAGAAAGTCCTCTGGTCCATGACCTTGCACCAGCCACACCAGGATGTATAGACATCCACCATGATCTTTTTGCGGGCAGAAGGGGCTTTTTGGACGGCGTCCTGGAAGGTAAGCCAATGCACCTTTTCCTGACCATAGATGGTCGTGGAGGCTGTGAATACCAGCGCAGTGAAGAGAAAAAGGTGCAAACCTGTGCGAATCATACCTGCAAAGTAACAGGGTTTAAACTGTTCAAGAGAAAAGTAATCCTTTGAAGGACGGGCTTTTAATAAAAGATTAACGAATATCCACATGATAACGCGGATGGCGGAACCAATATAGTTGATCTTCGCCAATCTGCCAGCTATCTTCAGGTAATGTCAGCAATCCGGGATTGGGGATACCTTCTCCGAGAAAGGAGGGACAAGAACTGACGATGGCTTCATCCCAAAGTCCGGCTGCAAGAAAAGCGCGAAGCAGACGACCTCCTCCCTCCACCATAAGTCCGGTAATCCCTTCTCCAGCCAAGACCGACAGCATTTGAGGTATGGTAGGACGGTCGGCATCAATCCGCAATACTCGGACGTTGGCAGGAAGGTCTGCCTCATGATGAGCAGATTGGCTGCGAAATATCCATGTCTCACCCTGGAGATGAAAAATGCGGGCATCCACGGGAAGCCGGGCATTGAGATCCGGAATGATCCTCACCGGTTCTCTTCCCCAAAACAAACGATTGGTCAATCTGGGGTTGTCCACCAATACGGTATCGGTCCCTACCATGATGGCATCGGCTTTTTGACGCAATCGGTGTACAAGCCGCCAGGATACAGGGTTACTGAGATTGACCTGGTGGGTTGCCTGCCCGATCATGCCATCTTTGCTCATGGCATATTTGAGCCATATAAACGGCCTGTTCTCGGACACAAAGACATTTCGGGGCATGGCCAACCAGCTCCCTTCAAGGGCCATAATGCCCGTCTGGACATGAACCCCTTGCTTTTCCAGCAAACGGATGCCCCGGCCCTGAATACCCGGACTTTGATCCTGGACGGATACAACGACCCGGGGAATCCCGCATTTCAGGATGAGATCGGTACAAGGTGGTGTGCGTCCGTAAACACAACAAGGCTCCAGGGTCACATATAAAGTGCTGTCAGTCAGCAAAGGCCGATCTTCCTCTTTGACGGACCCGATAGCTCTCACTTCTGCATGGGATTCCCCGTACCGGTGATGATAACCCTCTCCAATAATGCGCCCTTGGGCCACGAGGACAGCTCCAACCATGGGGTTGGGCGAAATACGACCTTCCCCCAGACGGGCCAGGTCCATGGCCCTGCGCATGAATCGGCTGTGGTCCGCATCGGTCATCCGGCCAAAGATAGGAGGACCAACCGGCATTCCGACAAACTGGCTCATCCAGCGAGGATCGAGAGACACTCGCTTTGTTTATTAAATATATTATTGTATATCAAATAGCTAAATTGTATTTGATAGACTATTGCTTTAATTAAACGTTGCAAAAACATGCCATTTGTTTCTTCCTTTTCAAAGGACGATCCATGCCAACCGATTCTTTACGTCGGGGAATCTTTACATTTGTGCCTCAACAACATCATTCTTCCGAATATGGGTTGGTTCAAGCGTCTCAAGGAGGGCATAACCACGGCAACGAAGCACAAGAAGGAAGCGCCGGACGGCATTTGGTACAAATGCGATGCCTGCAAAGAGGCCAGCACGATGAAGGAGTTGAAGGAGAACTTCTTCATTTGCCCTAAATGCGGTTATCATACCCGGATTGGCTCCCATGATTACTTTGATCTGTTGTTTGACGGCCGGTATGAGGAGTTGTGGCCCAATCTGATTGCCGTGGACACGCTGGAATTTGTGGATATCAAACCCTACACGGAACGGTTGCGGGAAGCGGTGGAAAAAACGGGGCTTCATGAATCCATTGCCGTGGCTGAAGGCAAGGTCAACCGGCGTCCATTGATCATTGCCGCAATGGATTTCCGGTTTATTGGTGGAAGTATGGGTTCTGTTGTGGGTGAAAAGATTGCCCGGGCTGTGGACCGCTGTATAGAGAAGCAAACGCCATTGTTGATCATTGCCAAGTCGGGAGGGGCCCGCATGATGGAATCGGCCTTTTCTCTGATGCAGATGGCCAAGACATCTGCCAAACTGAAGCAACTTGCCGATGCGCGCATTCCTTACATCTCGCTGATGACAGACCCAACTACAGGGGGAGTGACAGCTTCCTTTGCCATGCTGGGTGACATCAATTTGGCGGAACCCGGTGCTCTGATCGGTTTTGCCGGTCCCCGGGTGATTCGTGAAACCATCAAACAGGATTTACCCGCCGGATTCCAAACTTCGGAATTCCTGCTTGAACACGGCTTCATCGACGTGGTCGTCCATCGCAAGGACCTGAAAGAGAGGCTTTCCGACCTGCTTTTGTTGTTTGGAAACGCAGCGGCCTGATCTCCGGGCTGCCCTTCATCAGTGTGGGGTTATTCCTGAAAAATTTTGACAACCAGCGAGGGTTGTAACGGCTCCATCGCTTGCAACACATCATTGATCCATGTCCTTCCATACCGCGCCATCCAAGGAAGGAATGTTTCCTGCCGTTCCTGCAGGCTGCCTTCCGGCATGATCTTTTGGTAAATATTCCTGATTTGCTGAATTTCCTGTTCATGCAGATGCTTGAGTCCGCGCACCATTTTTGCCTCCAGGACATCCAGTTGTTTCAACATCGCGGTTTCTGCCGCTTCCTGGCTTCGGACAAGGGTTGGATCAATGCGGGCACATTCCTCCCGAACCTCCTTCATCATTTGCTGTACTTCCGACTTCTGTTTTTCAAGTCCTTGCTCGAAGGCATGGCCTTCCCGCACATAACGGGCTACCAATTCGTCCGGTGAGGAAAACCATTCTTCCAACGGCCAGCCAAATTTGTCCAACCTCCGGGCGGTGTGATGGTCGATCATCAGGACAGAATCCCTGCGGTACAGGAAAGGCATGGGCAATGCCCAATGCCGGAAGATGCCCGTGAGTTCCATCCAATAAGCCAGTTCCCCCGGTCCTCCTGTAAAAATCAGGCCGGGCAACATCATTTGCTGATAAACGGGCCGAAGTAAAACATTGGGGCTGAATCTCTCCGGATGATCGTGAAGGAGTTCCAGCATTTGGGCCTTAGAGAAATCCAGATCCGTATCAACGATGTGGAAGCCACCATTGTCGGCCACCTCGATCCGGTTGCGGCCACGCTGGTCCACATAAAACAGGTTGATTTCACGCCCCGTAGCCTGGTGTCGGATTCCTGCTTTATCCATCTCCTCCAGAACAGGGTCTACACATTTCCGTACGCGATGGTGGATGAGTTCATCCTCCATCACCGGTACAAAAGCCGCTTTGGCTTCGGGATGGTCGAGATCAACCACCAGGAGTCCTTGCTCTCCGAGCAATTCCTGGAGAATGGCGCGGGTCATGCCGGAAAAGGTGATGCCGGGGGAAAGCGATTTTGACAGGATCCCGATCATCTCCTCTGCGTGTGGCAGCCCCTGAAGCGTGACCGATAATTGGCTCACCAGGTCTTGGATCCCTGAACAGGACATTTTTCCGATAGGGCCCTTCTCCCCGGGATCCCAGGAGATCATTTCATTGAATATGGAAAAATGGCGCACCTCTTCGAGATCGTGGTCTTCACTTCCGAGGACAAAAACGGGAACAACTGCGGAGTGGGGCAGGGCAGCCGAAGCCCATTCAGCCAGTCGAATAGCCGTCAAGGCCTTGTACAGGAAGTACCCTTTGCCTCCAAAAAGCAGGGGCTGGTGAGCCGTGACGACACAAAATCCACGCTCCAGGGCGAGGGAATCCAGATTTTGTTTTTGCCTGGTTGTCAGCATGGTATCTCCGTATTGCTGGCGGAGAATGCGGAGCAGAATATCTCTTGATGAATAAGACTCCTGTACCTGGTTGGACTGAATGAGTAAGTTTTCAGCGGTGAGCTCCGGCGTCAGAAAGGGGACTACGCGAGTCGTCCTGTGGAGCATTTCCCTTTCAATGGGCCCCAGGAAAGGCATTCTGTGCAACGGGAAACGACGCATGCTTCCGGGTGACTGTTGTAGATCCATGGCGTAAAAATGCGGGTTACCCCCAAAATGTTTGGGGCCTTAGGGCTTTCGTACCTTTGAGGCATGCCTGAAATCCTGGATCCTGCCAAATTCCTGGCCTTGAGGAAATGCGGCATTCCCGTCCTGGATGTACGGTCACCGGGAGAATTTCGGCAAGCCCGAATTCCAGGCGCTCACAACCTGCCTCTATTTGACGACATGGAACGCGCCCAGGTCGGCACATTATACAAGCAGGTATCCCAGGATGCGGCCTTTATTCGCGGTATGGAGATCGCGGGTCCCAAGATGGCAGGATTTATTCAGTCTGCCATGGATATGCACAAGGACCGGCAAATTGGGATCTATTGTGCCCGGGGAGGTAAGCGGAGTGCCAGCATGGCCTGGTTGATGGAGAATGCCGGTTTCAGGGTTTTCTTGTTGCGAGGAGGCTACAAGTGTGTGCGGCAGTATTGGCTGGATGTATTGGCACAACCTGCATACCGATTTGTTCTTCTGGGAGGTATGACGGGAAGTGGCAAGACCAAACTTTTGCATGCCATCCGACAAGCCGGGGGGCAAGTCATTGATCTCGAAGGGCTTGCACATCACAAAGGAAGTGCTTTTGGCGCCATTCCCCAAAACGATCAACCTGCACTGGCGGATTTTGAAAACCAATTGGCTGATAGCCTGATGGCGATGAACCCTTCCCGCATTATCTGGATGGAGGATGAAAGCCGTTTTATCGGACGGATACAGTTGCCTTCGGGGATATGGGATCGAATGCGCCAGGCATCGCGCCTCATCCTCGAAGTTCCATTTTCTGCCCGTTTGAAGGCCATTGTCTGTGATTACCAATCCTTGCCATTGCCTGTATTGGCTGACGGATTCAGGAAGATCGAACGCAAAATGGGACCGCAGCATGCCCGACAGGCATTGGCATTCCTGACGGATGGCCATTTGGAAGAAGCTGCCCGGTTGGCACTGGATTATTACGACCGGTTATACCTTCATCACCATAAAACACATGCCACCGGACCGGTGACCTCAATGCCCTGGGACGGCCGGGATCCGGAAGGGTTCGCGGCCAAACTGCTGGAAATGGAGGACCGGACCCTATGAATTTGCCATGGATATCCACCGATTGACCTTATACAGCCACGGAGCCGGATGCGGATGCAAAATCGCCCCGGACGTGTTGAAGCAGATGCTAGCCGGATTGCCGGCCGGACACTTGCCTCCCGCGTTGTTAGTGGGCAGGGAAGCCAACGATGATGCAGCGGTGTACGACCTGGGTGATGGCACCGCCATGATCAGCACGACCGATTTTTTCATGCCCATTGTGGATGATCCTTATGATTTCGGTCGCATCGCATCGGCAAATGCATTAAGCGATGTTTATGCCATGGGTGGTCAACCGCTTTTGGCTGTAGCCCTCCTGGGATGGCCGGTCCAGCAACTGTCCATGGAAATGGCCTCTGAAGTGTTGCGCGGCGCTCAACATATTTGCCGGGAAGCAGAAATTCCTTTGGCCGGAGGTCACAGCATTGACGCGGTAGAGCCCTTCTTCGGTCTGGCGGTAACGGGTCGAGTTCCCCTTTCCCATCTCAAAAGGAACAATACAGCCAGGGCCGGGGACTTCCTTTATCTGACCAAGCCCCTGGGAACGGGAATCCTTACTACAGCGGAGAAACTGGATCGCCTGAAGCCAGAGGACTGTTTTCTTGCCCGTGATACGATGATCCGTCTTAATCGGCTGGGAGCCCGTCTGGGTGCCTTTGCCTATGTGCATGCTATGACGGATGTTACCGGATTCGGGCTGTTGGGCCATTTATGGGAGGTGTGTGACGGCAGTGGACTGTCTGCGGAGATCTGGCCGGAAACGCTACCGGTTTTGGGCGGGGATCGGTTGGATTACTATATTTCCATGCAATGCGTTCCGGCTGCTGCCGGAAGAAACTGGCGGAGTTACCAGTCCCATTGTTCGACGTTGGATCCGCGTCTGGAAGCCCTGATGTGCGATCCGCAAACCAGCGGAGGACTGCTGGTCTGTGTGGAAGCCACACATGCCGGGGAATTCGAGCAATTGTGCCTCTCAGAAGGTTGGCCTGAAGTCGCGAGGATAGGTCGGCTCCAAGAATACTCAGGGGAGGAAATCAGGATCCGAACAGGAAAGCCACCGATGTGATGATACGATGCGGGCTATCCTCAAAATTGACTTTTGACCCGAAGAATTCCATGTGCTCCCCATATCGGTAGAAGTTGCCTTCATACCTGAGATCCAGATTAAGGCGCCAAATATCAAAACCAATACCTGCCTGCCATCCCCAGGTCAGATCGTTCCATTTTTGCCGAAATCCCTCCAATTCATTCAGTTCGGAGGTACTGCCAACAAAGACATGGCCGACGGGACCTCCGAAGAAATTGACAACACCCAGATCAAAACCCAGCATAACGGGGATGTCCAGATATTGGTAATTTTCCTCAAGTTGGGTTTCGATGTCAAAGGCATCCTTGAGGGTGTAGGTACTGGAGTTTGAGTTGAGCACCAATTCCGGTTGGATGAAGAATTTATTCATCCGGATCTTGTAGAACGCACCTATGTGAAAGCCGTAGCGGGCATCTTTGAGGGACAGTTCAAATTGGCGATTTTGGTTGGGGTCTTCGACGGTTACGGGGTCCGGGTTGACCTGGACATTGTAAAACCCACCTTTGATGCCCAATTGGGCCCAGCCCCAATGGCCAGCCAACAGAAATAGGAAGAGGAACAGGATTCTCATGGCGCAAAATTACAATAAGGAAACGCTCCATCCATCTCCAAGGCTTCAAAGAACAAAGAAGAATAAGGCAATTTTAACACCGATGCCAATTGGCTGAATCGGGTTAGCTTTGCCCACACCGTTTTACGGCCTGTCCCGTACCCGGGCTTTCCCGTTCTCAAAAGATCGACGGTCATGGAGGTACAGTTTCTCGGCAGTTACCCGCATCTGGATCAATTGCCTGCGCCCGGGCTGCCGGAATTTGCTTTCATCGGACGTTCAAATGTGGGAAAATCCAGCTGGATCAATACGCTCACTCGCAGGAAAAACCTGGCGCATACATCAAGTACACCGGGCAAAACCCGGATGATGAACCTTTACGCATTGCCGGGGGAGTTCATTATTGTCGATTTGCCGGGGTATGGATATGCCCGTCTCAGTCAGAAAGAGAGGGTCAGGATGAAGCAAATGGTGGATGCGTATTTGCTGGAACGGGAAGCTTTGTACCTGGTCTTCCTTTTGCTGGACCTCCGTGTCACTCCTCAAGAGTCTGATATGACTATGTTGAATTGGCTGGGCGAGAACGGAATTCCTGTTGCCCTGCTTTACACCAAATCCGACAAACTCAAGCCTTCCCATTTAGACAGCCAGTTGGCGCTTTATGCGGAAGTGATCGGACGGAACTGGGAAACCTTGCCGACATCCTTTGTCACATCCTCCGAAACGGGGGATGGCAGAGATGAAGTATTGAATTACATGAGAGAAAGTATTCTCTTGAATATCAAGGAATGAAACGTGCAAAATCATATTCGGATCCTCTGCAACCGGATGTCCGGAAATGGCCGGTATACCTACTGAGTCAGGAAAGAGACTATTTCATCAGGCAATTGAGGACGGCCGTATTCATTTCATTGACGGCCAATGGCACACGACCTGTAAGGGCGATATTGGAGAAGACGCTGTTTTTGGAACGAACCCGGTTGAGAGAAATGCCTTGGAGGGTTGATCCTCCCGATGAGCGGGCCTTTTGGACCAAGGTCAGAAAACGGCTGGGAGTAGGGGAGGAGGACCAGGCAAGCAGGGATGTAGAATATGAGCTGCTGCAGGAAGTCATCCGAAGATATGCCCAGGAAATAACGGGAACTTTCCAGGTTTCCACATTTCTGTTTGCAAGACGATTTCTCACCTTGTTTTTCTCCTTGTTATTGAATCCCTTGTCCGAACAGAGGATTTGGGGACGGAAGGACAGGTTGTTCGAAAAACTCCAGACCGCCGGACCAACTGATACGATCCGGTCACTCATGGATAAAGGCACGGTCATCATAGTACCTACCCACAGCTCCAACCTTGACTCCATTCTGATCGGATATGCCCTCGACACGGTCCTAGGACTCCCCAGTTTCTCCTATGGGGCCGGGCTCAACCTGTACAATACCGGGTACATAGCCTATTTCATGAACCGGCTGGGTGCCTACCGGGTAGATCGCAGGAAGAAAAACCTGGTCTATCTGGAAACGTTAAAAAACTACAGCCGGCTTACCATTGAGCGAGGGGTAAACAGTTTGTTTTTTCCGGGAGGTACGCGATCCCGAAGCGGTCGCATTGAATCCAAGCTGAAAATCGGACTTCTCGGCACGGCCGTTGAAGCGCAGAGGGCGCTTTTTGAGAAGGGAAGTGACAAAAAGGTCTTTGTGGTACCCCTGAATGTTTCTTCCCATTTCGTCCTGGAAGCCGGCACATTGATCGATCAACACCTGAAGGAGGAAGGGCAGGAGCGGTACATCATGTCATCCCGGGAGGATATGGCCAGTCTACGCAAACAACTCCGGTTCCTTTGGCGATTGATCAGGAACGGTTCCGAGATCACCTTCTCATTTTCATCTCCAATGGATGTGTTGGGCAATCCTGTATGCGCGGAAGGCAAAAGTTATGATCAGCACAACCGGGAGATCGAGTTGCGGGATTTCTTTCGTCTGGGAGAATCCATTTCGGCGGATGCGCAACGGGAATCACAATACAGCAAACTGTTGGCCGAGCGAATCGTAGTTGGCTACCAAAGGGATTATGTCGTGCTCAGCAGCCATTTTGCTGCCTTCCTGGCTTTCGAAATCCTGCGCAACGATCATCCACACATGGATTTGTATGGTCTAGTCAAACAACCTCCAGAAGATTACACCTTCCCGGAAGACAGCCTGCGGCAAGCCGGAGAGGCGTTACTCCGGGCGCTGAAGCAACTGGCCAGAGAGGACAAATTGAGGCTGTCTGCCATATTTGAAGAACCTTTTTCCGACGTGTTCGAGGATGGAATGACCCAAATGGGTTGTTACCATGCAGAACGTCCCTTGTACCGGGACAGGAAAGGATTTGTGAAAAGCGGCAGTTTCAAATTGCTCTACTTTTACCACAACAGGTTGGATGGCTATCCTTTGCGGGATACCGTCAAGTGGGAAAAACTTCGTGTGGTTCAGGAGGTTTAACGTGGATGGAATTCATTCTCTTTGACCTGGAAGCGACTTGCTGGCCTGAGGGTACACCAGGTGTCGTGCAGGAGATTATTGAAATCGGTGCCTATCGGATGAACCCATCGAGAAGGGTAACCGATTCTTTTCACAGGATGATCCGGCCTGTCCTGCATCCGCATTTGTCGCCGTATTGTCGTCAATTGACCGGGATTGAACCCCATGAAATCCGGAATGCCGCCTTGTTTCCCAAGGTGTTGGAAGATTGGACCGAATGGTTGGCATCCAGCGGAGAGGAGTATGTTTTGGTGTCGTGGGGCAAGGAGGATGAGCAATTCTTCAGGTCGGATTGCCGGCTCCACAGGCAGGATACCTATTGGCTGGACGGATGTTATTACGATTTGAAAGCTTTGTACCGGCAGCAATTCCGTCTCAGCAAATCCCTCGGGTTGCAGGCAGCGCTTCGACGGGAAGGCATTGAATTTGAAGGCACGGCGCACAGGGCGGTGCCTGATGCCCGGCATTTGGCCATGTTGTTTGCCCGGCACATTGATGTTTGGCCCATACCATAGCCCTCTTAAGGCGGAACCGGAGATGACCATCCTTGTGTCCTTGTCATCACCGGTCCGAATCTATAAGCATTCTTATAGGCAGCGAGCGACGGGTACAAGGGTAGTCATCCGGAAAAGGTCCGGAATGGAAGATCCCACTACTTAACATAATATAAATTATGGGAAAATCATAATCTTCCATACCGCCGGCATAATGGTCAGAATGATTCAAGGATTGGCCGGAAGTCAGCCGGATGATAGTTGACGGATTTCAACACTTTGTGATCCGCCTGACGATATACCAGGAAGCGACCTTCGGATTCTTCAATGTAGCCGATGGTTCCGTCGCGTTGACGATAATGATCCAGCGTGGCTTCTGCTTCAGCGAGGGTTTTGCATACCTTGCTCATATTGCTGCGTTGGACTTCATCAAACAAGGCCTTGAAGCGATCTCCCAGACCGAATTCCAGCACGGCACCTGAAAGAACGTACTGCAAATCAGCCAGCGCATCCGCGACTTCGACAATATCTCCTTCGCGAATGGCATCTTTCAGCTCATCCAGTTCTTCCTGCAACAGATTTATCCGCAACTGGCAGCGGTCCTGGTGCGGAATGGCGGGTTTGGCCAGTATAGGCATTCTGAAGACCTCATGAAAAGCGGCCACGTCATTCAAGGCTTCAGGTTCATCAAAGCGGGGATGTTCCATGTACGATGTTTGGAAATTGTGCTGCCAAAGAAACATCTTTCCAGGCATGTGGGTGGTCACCGGGTCCGATTTTGTCCTTAATTTCAACCACTCAATAACATCTTAGCCCGAATAATGGACCGGTCCCGATTTTTGCGAACCACTGCTGCGTTAACATTGGGCACTGCGTGTTCCTTGCCGGGATGCCGACCCGATCAGGAGGACAGGACCGGCATGACCCCACCCGGGCCGCAGGAACCGATCAAGTGGAAGTTGGTGACAACGTGGCCGCCGGGCTTTCCGATCCTGGGCGAAGGTTGTTCTTTACTGTCCGGTTGGATCCGGGAAATGTCCGGAGGGACATTGGATATTCGTGTTTACGGGGCTGGTGAGCTGATCCCGGCCATGGAGGTATTTGATGCTGTTTCCAACGGAACAGCCCAGATGGCATCCTCTGCTGCCTACTACTGGGCTGGAAAGATACCCGCCGCACAGTTTTTCGGGTCTGTCCCGTTCGGAATGAATGCCCAGCAAATGAACAGTTGGTTGTTGGCGGGAGGAGGACTGGCCCTTTGGGAGCATCTGTACGCACCCCACCGGATCATTCCTTTCCCATGTGGTAATACCGGCATCCAGATGGGAGGTTGGTTCAGAAAAGAAATCCGGTCCATTCAGGATCTGAACGGGCTGAAAATGAGAATTCCCGGCCTGGGAGGCAAAGTCCTCGAAAGCGCCGGCGGGACGGCCGTCCTTTCTGCCGGAAGCGAGATATACACCAATCTGGAGCGGGGCGTCATTGACGCGACCGAATGGATAGGACCCTATCACGACATGCGCATGGGATTCGGGGATATTGCCCGTTATTATTACTTCCCTGGCTGGCACGAACCCGGTTCCACCCTCGAGCTCATGGTCAACAAAGACGCATTCGAGGCCCTGCCCGGATGGCTTCAGGAAGTAGTAAGAACGGCCGCCTTACGGCTTCACAATTGGGTTTTGGCGGAATTTGATACCCAAAACGCCCGGTACTTAAAGCAGATCACCTCCCAACCGGGCGTCCAAATCCGTCGATTCCCTGACGAAGTCCTCCGGTTTCTTCAATCCAAAACCCGTGAGGTGCTCATTGATCTAGTGGCCAGGGATCCGGTCAGCAAAGAGATCCATGACGCTTACTTCGATCATTTCAATCTTGTCCGTGATTGGTTTCGGATTTCCGAATGGGAAAATTATCGTCTGTCCTTTGCCGAATAAACCGGCTTTCAATAGCTAATCAGCCATTCGGGGAACAAGATCACCAGTGTCAACACGAGGAGCTGCAGAATGATAAAAGGGATCACGCCGAGGTAGATGTCTTTGGTACGGACCTCAGGCGGGGCTACGCCTTTGAGATAGAACAGCGCGAATCCGAAGGGGGGCGTGAGGAAGGATGTTTGCAGGTTCAAGGCAATGAGTATGGCTACCCACGTCATGTCCAGTTTGTACATGGCCATCAAAGGCATGAGAATAGGTACAAGAATGAAAATGATTTCAATGAAATCAATGAAAAAACCGACAACGAAAAACAACACCATTACCAACAGGAGAAACTGACCTTGACCCAATCCGCTTTGGGTGATGATGTCCAGCAGGAATACATCCCCCCCCATTCCCCGAAAAACGAGTGCGAACGTACTTGCCCCGAGCAGAATCATGAAAACCATTGCGGTGAGATGCATGGTTTCCATGGCAGTTTTACGCAATAGCAACAGGGACAACTTGCGTTGGCCGGCTGTGAGGATCATGGCGCCTGCCGCTCCAATGGCTGCTGCTTCGGTCGGTGACGCCAATCCGGCAAAGATGGAGCCGAGGACCGCTCCCATCAACAAAAGAGGAAACACCAGGGTTTGCCACAAGCGGCCATCGGACGTTGGCGTGGATGGGCCCAATGCGGCCATGGAGGAAGATACTTCTTGTGTTCTGGCCGTCAGCAGCAACCATCCGAGATAAATGACCACGAGCAACAAGCCGGGGATCAATGCCCCTGCAAAGAGCTTTCCCACAGGAACATTCATCACGCTTCCGAGTAATACGAGTACGATGGATGGCGGAATGATCTGACCCAGCGTACCGCTGGCGGCTATCGTTCCTGAGGCCAACCGGGGACTATAACCGGAACGCAGCATTACCGGCAAACTGATCAAGCCCATGGTTACCACTGTTGCCCCTACAATACCTGTGGATGCCGCCAGCAAGGTACCTACAAGGACGACCGACATGGCCAAACCACCCCTGCGTTTCCCGATGGCCGCTGCCATGGTATTCAACAAGCGGGCAGCTATGCCGCTTTGTTCGAGCAAAATGCCCATGAAGATGAAAAGAGGCACGGCGATCAGGACGTAATTATTCAATACGCCCATGATCCTTCCAGGCATAAAATGAAAAAAGGAAGGCTCCAGGAAGATCAAACCAAAGAGAACCGATAGCCCACCCAGCGTGAAAGCCACCGGAAACCCGATCATGATCAGCAGAAAGACCAGAAGGAAGAACAATAGTGCCCAATATTCCATCAGGTAGAACTTTCTGATTTTGACCGTAGATCGCGCAAATCGGTGACCATTCGCCCTATCCCCGACAGCCCCAGAAGTACGAATCCTGCGACCATGGCTGTCTTGATGAGATATCTGGCAGGAAGACCATTGGGATCAGGACTCCCCTCCCCTACTTCCCAACTTGAAAATGCATATGGCAATCCAGTGATAATCAGCATTAAACACCATGGAAGCAAAAAGAACAATGTACCCAATACATTCACCCATTTTTTCCTTCTGTCCGACCACGAGTGGTAGAACAGGTCAACACGTACATGTTTGTCTTCCAGCCAGGTAGCTGATGCCCCCCACAGAAATATCAGTGCGAAGAAGTGCCATTCCAGGTCCAGTATCCAGGTGCGTGAAACCCGGAAAAGATATCGGAGCAATACATCAGTGGTCATCAGAATCACCAGCGCCATGGTGAGCCAACTCACCGCACTTCCGGTTCGTTTGGTCCACTTTTCAATGATGGTGGAATGACCTGCCATTCGATGAAGAATTCCAGAAGATTTCGGGACCAAGATACCAAAGGGATTCCCTGTAACCATACTAATGATGGATAATCCCAACCATCGACCGCGGGAATCGGTGGTATTGGTGCAAAACCACTGACCAGGAAGTTCTATGGCCGGCCAGTGCAGGAGGTGACGACATCGCCCTACCCGACCTCCATCTTCAGGCCGGTTGGCGCCCGACAGGGGGTTGAATCAAATATTCGGAATCCGAAGGACCTGACCTGGATATATCAGGTTGGGATCCTTGAGCATGGGTTTGTTGGCTTCAAAGATGACCGGGTATTTATTGGCATTTCCGTACATCTCTTTGGCAATCTTCGACAAGGTATCCCCCTTTTTCACTTCGTAGAACCGGGCTTCGGGTTCTGGAACGACCACATTGATCCTGTCATCTACTGTGGCAATACCATCCACGTTGCCCACGGCAAGGACTGCTTTTTCGCGGTCTGCCTGAGAGGAGGCTTGTCCATAGACGACGGCAAGGTCATCGTTGACGGCAATATCCAGACCTTCGATACGGATACCCATGGACTGGACCAGGGTCATCAGGGCCTGGGCGCGCAATTGGTTGGCTTGTGCAAGCCGTTCCTCGTTGGACACACTGGGAGTGGCCGGGGTGGAACCGGTCCCTTTGGAAGCGCCAAACAATTTTGGACCGGCGTTTTTAAGGAAGGAGAAGATGCCCATTGGGTTGGATTTTGAGATGAAAGCATGATTTGTCCATGGAAAGGAACTGAATGATTCCACGACTTGTCCAAGGCAACTCTGTGAATAAACCTCCGTTAAACCGGTGGACAAGAAAGTTCGGCACGGAACGTGATAATGCTCTATCTTTGCGCAGCTTCAGGCAAACATATTAGGCAAATCTACATCTGACATGCAAAGTAAAGGAATCATCAAATTTTTCCTGGTTCTCTTCACCCTGATTGTGGGTATCCAGTTTCTTTATATGATACCTACGCGGAAAGTGGAATCCCAGGCAGAGGCCTATGCAAGGGACAGGTCTGCTTCCAGCTCGGAGAAAGACAAGGAAACGGACTATAAGGTAGCCCGCACGGCATATTTGGACTCCATGTCCAGCGAAAAGATATTCCGGGTACCCTTGATCAAGGATTTCACCTATGAGGAATTGAAGAGCAAGCAACTTGCTTTGGGATTGGACCTCAAGGGGGGAATGAGTATCATTTTGCAGGTTGACCTGCGGGACTTCATCCGCAGTCTGGCCAATCAAAGCGAAGATCCTGAGTTTATCAAGGCACTGGATCAGGCCTCCGAGCGATTTAAGAGATCCCAAACCGACTATGTCACCTTGTTTGGCGAGGAATTCCAAAAGGTTGCCAATGGTAAAAAGCTGGCTAACATCTTCATTCTCAACGAGACATTCCGGGATCAGATCAACTTTGAGACACCTGATGGAGAAGTCATCCGGATGATCCGGCAAATGGCCAATGAAACTGTCAAACTGACTTTCAAGCGACTCAAGGACCGGATAGACAAAACCGGAGTGGTTCAACCCAATGTCTCTCTTGACGAGAACAGGGATTTGATCCTGGTGGAACTGCCGGGATTCGACAACCCCGAACGGGCGCGCAAGTTATTGCAGGCGACGGCCAAACTCGAGTTTTATGACGTTTACCGGATCACTGACGCAGGAGTAAGTACTGCATTTCTGGAGGCTGACAACAAGCTAAAGCGCATGTCTGCCGGGGTGGATACCACCCTGGATGAGGTGCGCATGGATACGACCTACTCCTATGTGTATGATTCCCTGGGGCAAGTCGTGGATTCCACGCTCCAACTCGTTGAAGCCGGTGCAGAGGATCTTACCGGTGGGGGGCCACTCCTTTCGCAGTTGATGCTGAACATGTCTGCGGAAGGACTCAGTTCCCCTCCTGCCGTTATGGGAACGGCCTCCAAGAACAAAAAGAACCTCGTCACCGAGTATCTGAACAGACCTGACATCAAAGCCTTGTTTCCCAGGGATCTGGAGTTTCGTTGGTCACAAAAACCCGGCAAGGATTTCACCACCGGAGAGACAACGGATGCCTACAGTCTTTATGCCATTCGCAAAAAGCGGGGTTCCGATGCGGCACCTTTGGAAGGCGATCGGGTGACAGATGCCCGCACAAGCAGCGATCCCACAACCGGCGAAGTCGTTGTCAGCCTCAATATGGACACCAGGGGTGCCCGGATCTGGGCGGACATGACGACCAAGGCTGCCCAGGACAACAATCGTGAGGTGGCCATATTGCTGGACGATGAAGTGGTATCAGCCCCCAGTGTGCGCCAACCGATAACCGGAGGGAGCAGTCAGATCTCCGGAGACTTCAGTCTCCAGGAAGCCACTGACCTGGCCAACATTCTCCAGGTAGGCAAGTTGCCGGCCAAAACAAGAATCATCCAGGAGTCACTGGTAGGCCCCTCGTTGGGACAGGAAAATATTGACCGAAGCCTGACTTCCGTCACCATTGCCTTTGCCTTGCTGCTCCTTTTCATGGTCCTTTACTATGCAGGCGGTGGTGTCGTGTCCATCATCGCGTTGTTCGCCAACCTTTTCTTCATTATTGGCGGACTTGCCTCGTATGGTACGGTTCTCACGTTGCCGGGTATTGCTGGTATCGTCCTTACCATGGGGATGGCGGTGGATGCCAACGTCATCATCTATGAGCGTATCCGTGAAGAAATCAGAAACGGCAAGACCATCGGCATGGCTATTCGGGATGGATACCAGCAATCTTACAGTGCCATTATTGATGCCAACGTCACCACCATTCTCACCGCCCTGGTCCTGGCCTACTTCGGGTTGGGACCCATCAAGGGATTTGCCGTAGTCCTGATCATCGGTGTCCTCTTCACGTTGTTCACCGCTGTATTGTTTACGCGTCTGATCATTGATTACTGGCTGGCCAAAGGACGTACCATAGCCTTTGCGAGCAGTTGGTCCAAAAACGTACTTGCCAATGTCAATGTTGACTGGGTGGGCATGCGCAAATACGGTTATATTTTCTCTTCCATTCTGATTCTGGCAGGTACAATCAGTTTCTTTGTCCGCGGGTTCGAGATGGGTGTGGACATGAAGGGCGGATATTCCTACAATATCCAATTTGCCAGTGATCAACAGGTCAATATCGACCAACTCCGGACGGAATTGACCAAAGTGTTTGACGGCGCTCCCGTTGTCAAGGCTGTTGACACCAGAAACACCTTTAACGTCACCACCAGTTATGGTGTGGAGGATGACAGCGAAGATGCGGCACAAAAGGTAGTTGCCAAGCTCTTTGAGGGGGTCAATGCCGTATCCGGAGGCCAGATTGACTTTGAAACGTTTCAGAACACGGATGGTGACGGTACGCACCTTATATCCTCCAACAAGGTTGGGGCTACCATCGCGGAAGACATTCGCGACAGTTCACTGTATTCCGCCTTGTTTGCTCTCCTGCTGATCTTCCTTTATCTGTTCATCCGGTTCAACAAATGGCAGTTCAGTCTTGGCGCCGTTTTGGCTCTGCTGCACGACGTATTGGCTACCTTGAGCATCTTCACGCTTCTGCATGGAATTCTGCCGTTTTCCATGGAGGTTGACCAGGCATTTGTGGCGGCCATCCTTACCGTGATTGGTTATTCAGTCAACGACACGGTCATTGTTTTCGACCGTATTCGTGAATTCCTGAATTCGTATACAGGTAAAGCCAAGGAAGAAGTCTTCAATCTCGCCATCAACAATACTTTGAGCCGGACCCTCATCACCTCGGCTACGACCCTTCTCGTGGTGGTCACTTTGTTCATTTTTGGAGGTGCCAGTATCAAAGGCTTCGCTTTTGCGCTATTGTTCGGCATCTTATTCGGCACCTATTCCTCAGTTTTCATTGCTTCCGCCCTGGTGGTTGATTTGACCAAAGAGCGCGAGTTCAAAGGGAAAGAGAAGAAGAAGGGATTTGTCAAACATGCCTCTCCGGTGAAATAAAATTCTATGGACTGGCATGGAATTTGCCATTCATTAGCCGGTTTTGGTTAAAGATCTGAAGAAGAGGAGTTGCCCCCGTGCAACTCCTCTTTGTTTCTGTCCTGAGGCATCCGGAATTGCCCTATATTGGCCCTCTCATCGTCCGGAATGATTCCATACCGATTTCTGCTGCTCGTATTGTTGATGGCCGGTTGTACCTATACCCTGAAAATCCGGGATGGTGAAACCGGCTTTGAGCGGAAACAATATGCCCATGCGCTCCCTTTTTTTCTCAAGGATCTGGAGAAGGCCAGAAGCCGTGTGGAAAAGGCGAGGATTGCCTTCAAAATTGCCGAATGTTATCGATTCATGCACCAACCCGGGCAGGCTTTGCCCTACTATGAGCAGGCCTGGTCTGGTCAGGCCGGTGTCCAGGCCTTGAAAGGCAAGGCTTTCAGCCTGAAAATGCTGGAGCGATATCCCGAAGCCATCGCTGCGTTTGACCAGCTTGGAGAGGAGATCGGATCCTCCTATGAATACAGAAGAGAGATAGAGGCCTGTGAATGGGCCCAAAAGCAATTGGATGCTTTCCGCCCGGGACTTTACGCGTTGGAATCGTTGCCATTCAACAGTCGGTATGCAGATTTTGCCGCGTTTCCCGCCAAAGAAGGGCATTTGTATTTTTCAACCGACAGACCCGGCCCGGATGTCAAAACCCGATACGGCTGGACCGGACATGGTTTTTCCCGTATCGTGTCCGGCAGGCCTGATCAATCGGGGATCCAGAATGGACCGGCCCCATTTCTGCCCATTGACATGTCTACACCCATCCATGAAGGTGTTATCCATCTGGCCTCTGACAGCACCATTTATTTTACCCGATGCGGAGACGGGGACGGTGGAAGTGACCGGTATTGCCGGATTTGGACGATGATCCTAAAAGACGGTACCTGGTCGTCAGGGGAAGTTCTTCCTTTCTGCACCGGTGATTTCAATTACGGTCATGCCCGAACCTCCTCCGATGGCCAGTTTCTGATCTTCTCCAGTGATGACCCCATGGGATTGGGTGGTTACGACTTGTATATGGCCATGCGTACGAGCTCCGGTTGGAGCGACCCTGTCATGTTACCGCCTGCCATCAATACTCCGGGCAACGAGATGTTTCCCTGGTGGCAAGGAGATACCCTTTATTTTGCCTCCGATCATCACAAGGGTATGGGAGGATTGGACATTTTCCGGACTTTCCGGTTGGGACTCCGTTCCTGGACCCAACCGGAAAACCTCGGTCCCCCCTTCAATTCCGGAGCGGATGATTTCGGCTTTATCTGGCTCCCCGGAGCTTCCCAAGACCACCTTCGTACCGGCATATTCACCTCATCCAGAAGTGGTGGCAAAGGGGGGGAGGACATTTGGATGATCAAAGAGAAGGAGATGCCGCCTCCTGTCGAGACACCGTCGATCCAACCCACCGATACGGTCATTGCGTTGCATATTTATGTCGTAACAAGGCTTTATCAGGACCCGGAAGATCCCAACAGTCCGGTACTGGGCCGGAATCAGTTACCTGACGCCAAGGTCAGGATATTGCCGTGGGATACCGTGATGACCAGTCCGATACAAGGACCTTTGATTGTAGCGGTTGAGCCCGGCGAATTTTACCGGATCGAAGCAGAGCGCGAAGGATACTTGTCCTCCTTCCAGACGTTTGATGCGCGAGACATTTCCACCACAGGAACCGTCTCGCGGCAGTTGTACGAACTGGAAATTGTCCTGGACCGGAAATTTGTTGGACTGGAGATCATCCTTGAAAACATTTATTACGACTATGACCGGTGGGAAATCCGACCTGACGCGGAACCAACCCTCCGCCGTTTGGCCAGTCTGATGGAGGCCAATCCCGACATTGAAGTGGAGTTGGGTTCGCATACGGATTGTCGGGGATCTGAAAGCTACAACATGGACCTGTCCCAAAAGCGGGCACAAAGCGCCGTGGACTATCTGATCGGCCTGGGTATTCCGTCCGGAAGGCTCCGGGCAAGAGGTTTTGGCGAATCCCGTCCAGCCGTGGATTGTCCTTGTAACCGGTGTACGGAATCCCAACATCAAACCAACAGAAGGACTACCTTCCGGATTTTGGAAGATTGAACAGCCGCCCCGCGGGTTACTCATCCAATTTAAGGACCTGGAGGAACGTTTTCTGAGGCACTTCTACGGTACCAATTTGCCGCATTTTCTTCTTCCCTTCCTTTTGTTTTTCCAGCAATTTGCGTTTACGGGTAATATCGCCCCCGTAGCATTTGGCCGTAACATCTTTGCGCATGGCAGAGATGGTTTCCCTGGCTATGATCTTGGCCCCGATGGCCGCTTGGATGGCAATGACGAATTGTTGCTTGGGGAGGAGCTCCTTGAGTTTCTTGCAGATCTTGCGGCCAATATATTCGGCTTTGTCTCTGTGAACCAGGGCGGACAAGGCATCGACGTCCTCACTATTGAGTTTGATGTCCAATTTGACCAAATCTGCGGCCCTGTAATCCAACGGGCTGTAATCGAATGAGGCATAGCCACGCGAAATGGACTTGAGACGGTCATAAAAATCAAAGACGATCTCGGCCAGGGGCAATTCGAACGTAAGTTCAACCCGGTGTTGGGTCAGATAGGTCTGTTTTTTGAGCAATCCCCTTTTTTCCAGGCAAAGGGTCATGATGGTGCCGATGAATTCGGGCTTGGTAATGATCTGGGCGTGTATCCAGGGTTCTTCCACCATTTTGAGATGGGAAGGATCCGGCAATTCACTGGGTGTATTGACGACAAAACGCTCTCCCTTTGTATTGGTGGCGAAATAGGATACGTTGGGGACCGTGGTAATGACTTCCTGGTTGAATTCCCGGGAGAGCCTTTCCTGTACGATTTCCAGGTGCAGCATGCCCAGAAAACCACAACGGAAGCCGAAGCCCAAAGCGGTCGATGATTCCGGCTCGAACACCAGAGAGGCATCATTGAGTTGAAGCTTTTCGAGGGATTCCCGGAGATCTTCAAAATCCTCATTTTCAATAGGAAACACACCAGCAAACACCATGGGTTTGACGTGTTGAAATCCTTGCAGTGCCTCGGAACTGCCGTTGGCCACATGCGTTATGGTGTCACCCACTTTGACCTCCCGGGAAGTCTTGACACCCGTAATGATGTAGCCCACATTGCCTGCCTCCAGCACCTTGACAGGACTGAGGTCCATCCGCAAAATGCCTATCTCGTTGGCATCATACTCCTTGCCGGTATGCATGAACCTGACTTTGTCCCCTTGGCGAAGAACACCATTGATGAGACGGATATTGGCGACAATGCCCCGAAAGGAATTGAACACGGAATCAAAAATCAATGCCTGGAGGGGAGCCTCCGGATCTCCTTTGGGGGCCGGTATCCGCTGGACGATGGCAGAAAGTATATCCTGGACGCCAAGGCCTGTTTTGCCACTCGCCTGGATGATATCATCCGGGTCACACCCGATGAGATCCAGGATCTGATCGGTGACATCCTCGATCATGGCATTGTCCATGTCCACTTTATTGATCACCGGGATGATCTCGAGGTCATGTTCGAGGGCCAGGTACAAATTGGAAATCGTCTGGGCCTGAATGCCCTGTGTGGCATCCACCAGGAGCAAAGCACCTTCACAAGCCGCTATGGATCTGGAGACTTCATAGGAAAAATCCACATGGCCGGGGGTATCAATCAGATTGAGGGTGTACACCAAACCGTCGGTATGTGTATATTGCATCTGGATCGCATGGCTCTTAATGGTGATGCCGCGTTCGCGTTCCAGATCCATGTTGTCCAGGGTCTGTTCGACAAGATCTCTTTCCGATATGGTGTTTGTGGACTGCAAAAGACGATCCGAGAGCGTGCTTTTCCCGTGATCAATATGGGCGATGACACAAAAATTCCGGATTCGCTTCATGGGGTGCAAATATACGGGAATTCCCACGCGCAAACCGGCTTAAGACGTACCTTTCGACATGATGAATATGCCTTCACACCCACGGTTGCTTCGATGCATGACTCCCGGCAATGCCTTTGCGGGATGCATGTTCCTCTTTATGGCAGGATTGCTTCCTGCTCAAGCCCAGATCCTGGAGGTTGGGCCGGGAAAACCCTATAGTACCATCGTGGAAGCGGCCCAGCAAGCCGGACCCGGTGATACCATACTTGTTGCTCCCGGTTCCCATTCGGGTGGCGGGTACATCAGCGGGCTACAGGGACAGCCGGGTGCATGGATCACTTTGCGTGGCGCAGGAGCAGAACCCGTCACTGTGTTGGGAGGCAACAATGCGCTGCAACTAAGCGATCCAGCCTGGCTGGTCATCGAGAATTTTCGGTTCAGGGAACAAACGGGAAACGGCCTCAACATTGATGACGGTGGCACTTTCGACACGCCAGCCCTTCATATACACATCCGTTCCTGCCTTTTTGAAGACATGGCCGTTTCCGGCAATAACGACCTTCTCAAACTCAGCGGTCTGGATTCCTTTCTGGTGGAGGATTGCCATTTTCAAAACGGTGCCACCGGCGGCAGTGGAATTGACATGGTTGGTTGTCACTATGGTGTCATTCGGAACAATCAGTTCGACAACCTGGGCAGCAACAGCATTCAGGCCAAAGGTGGAACCCGATATATCTCCATTCACGGGAATACCTTCCGCAACGGAGGACAGCGCACCCTCAATCTCGGCGGTAGCACAGGAGCTGCGTTTTTCAGACCTCCCGGAGCCAATTACGAAGCCGCAGACCTCGACGTTTTCAGCAATGTCATTGCCGGTTCCTGGGCTGCGATTGCCTATGTGGGCAGCCAACGGGTCAGGGTTTGGAACAATACCATCTATCAACCTGAAAACTGGGTGCTGCGGATACTTCAGGAATCCCCGGACACGTCATTTTATCAGGCGGTTGCTTTTGGCGAATTCGTGAACAACATCATCGTTGTCAACTCCTCCCTGAGCACTGCGGCCAATGTGGGTCCCAACACCAATGCGGGGAGCTTCCTGTTTTCCCACAATCTTTGGTACCATCAGGACAGTCCAAACTGGATGGGCCCTACCCTTCCTGCCGGACAAACGGCTTCCATCCTGCAACAGGATCCTCTTTTCGAGAATCCTCTGGCGGATGATTTTAACTTGCAGGCAGGATCACCTGCCATAGGTACCGGACTTGCTTTGCCCTCTCCTGTCTGGAAGGACCATTCCGGTCTTGATTTCCTTGACCCACCCAGCCGGGGAGCTTTCGAAGGCGGAGCCCCCAATGACATCGAAGCATCGTCAAGCCTTCCGGAGTGTGATTGCTTCCCCAATCCCGCCCATGAATTCCTCCAATGTGTGGGGCCGGACATCGAATTCCTTGAGCTTCTTGACGGTTCAGGCCGTTGTGTGGCAAGCAATCAGAAAGGCCAGTCATTCCTGGACCTCAGAGGGTTGACCTCCGGTATGTACGTGTTGCGGATACGTACGCAGGACAGGAGGACCCGGACCATCCCTGTCCTTATTCACCAACCCTAGCGCAACAGGGTTACTTCGCCGCGTTTGTTTACCGATTTCATTTCCTCTGCTTCCAAATAAGTGGCCGACATGACCCATCCATAGACATCAGACGGCTGGTCCGTCCCTCCATTCGTGCCATCCCACTTCACATTGGGATCAGAAG
Organism: uncultured Saprospiraceae bacterium; assembly: GCA_964471595.1. Lineage (GTDB taxonomy): Bacteria > Bacteroidota > Bacteroidia > Chitinophagales > Saprospiraceae > JAGNXB01. The sequence goes on along the minus strand of CAYYGN010000002.1, from coordinate 142,412 downwards.
TCCCAAATACTTCTTTGCCCCATCGATCATAGATTTTCAATTCAAACCGGGTCACGGTTATAGGACAAAGAATGACTGCTCCGAATGCATCGTTGGTCTGATCTCCGTTGGGGGTGAACAAATTGGGAAAATCGATGCCGCAATCGCAAGGCTCGAACCTCACTTCCCAGGTACGTATGGCGGGACATTGGATATCAGGAATGGTATCCATGTAGGTCCCGTTTTCAGAGACGGACATACCACCGATCACAATCGTATCCCCTATGCAGGAAAGGGTATCTATGGACAAGTTGCCCCAAGGCTGAACTTCTACCGTCACTGTCAAGATCGTGTCGCAACCCAGACCGGAAAGATATTCCGTGAAGGTACCTGCAACTCCAACCCAGTTGGTTCCAATAAGGACAGAGTCTCCTTCGCAAATACCATATTGCACCTCTTTGCGCGGAGCAGGGAGTACGATGATTTCATGCTCGACCTGTATCATGCTACAGGCTGAAACCAGTGAAAGCGCAATATTGAAGGTTCCTGGAGTCGAATAGGCATAAACGGTATCCAGTACCTGCTGGATCACACTTCCATCCCCCATATTCCAGGAAAGAGACAACACATTTCCGGAGGTGTCGGCGGTCAGTGTGAGTGCTTCCCCTTCACATATCTCGGCAGGCAGGTCCAGGATTGCTGCCAGACTATCCGCAGTTTCGCACAAGGTCTCCACACCCAAAAATGCGTAGGGCGTGGCGGTCAGGTAAGGTGTTATGGCATATGCAGTGTCCGGGTTGAAAGGGATGTCCAGTGTTTGCCAGGATTCCTGCACCAATGCCAGTTCCGCCGTCACGTCTATTTCATGACATCCACTGGCCAAATGCCTGTCCGTGACTATCACCAAAGGCCGGAACGGACCTGCTCCCGGATTGGGTTGGCTGTAGAAGTTGGAATAATTGGACAATAGGTATCCCTCATTGTGCCGGTACAACTTTGTGTAATGGGACCCCCCCGGGTTGTAAATTCTCGCTTCGGACAATGTTCCGTCCGATTCGGTGACAAAAACAGCATTTTTATTGGGTACAAACCCGACGGTGTGTGTTGTGAATGACATGGTCGGTACACCGATAGCATACCGGCCATCGTGCATTTCAACCACAGAGGATCCACTCTCAGACTCATCGTTCCCCAAGACGGGAGTGAATATCTGCCGGAAAACCGGGTTCCCGTTTCCATCCGTTTTGATCAAAAAGGCATCGGCGGGGCTTAGATGGTTTTCCTTGTTGATGGTTGTGCTTCCTGTCAACAAAATATGACCATCCTCTGTCGCCGTCAACCCATAGCCGTAAGTACGGTGAGGAGCTGTGCTTTCACCGTACCCTTTCAGGTCAAGGGTATTCCCTAGGGTATCTATATGTAGTAAAAAGGCGAAGAACGTCCCGTTGACCATCATACGCCCGGTTACCCAAACATTTCCTTCCCTGTCCAGGGTGAGGGCGTGCCCGGTATCGATACTGTCCTTGGTCCCGAAAGTCCTGGCCCACAACATATTCAGATTGCTGTCCAGGCGAGCTACGAACACATCGTGAAATACCAGACTGCTCGTTTTGTCTGACCCCCAGGAATTGGTCGCGCCACAGACAAAAACGGAACCGTCTTCTCCCAATCCCAATCCATACAATTGATCATTTCGGCCTCCTGTTCCCAAGCGAACGGCATTCAGGAGTTCTCCTTCGGGGCTGAAACAACCTACCAACCCGTCATAGTTGTTCCAAACGCCTATGTTGGAGGTAAACCAGATGCGGCCGGAATTGTCCGCCATCACATGAGGAAAGATATTGTCGTTGGAGGAGGAGTTGCCGAGAAGCCGTGTCCACAACTCACTGCCGTCACAAGCCATTCGACTGACATATACCTGTGGGTTCTGTCCGGGCAAATTGACAAGGCCGACCATGGCCATGCCGCCGTCCGGCATGGGAGAAGCGCCCAATGCCTGAGCTCCTTCCGGTCCATTGAGATACAACTTCTGGAAAGGAGGTTGTGAAAAGCCTACCAATGGAATAACCGCACACAGAATAATTGGGAGAAATGTTCGCATAATGGTCGCTATTGCCGGGCGCAAGATACAGCCGGATGTCTATTGAGCCTTCGGAGCCGGGATATTCGAGTGGATGGTTACATTTGATCACTATATACACCCAAGCCTATGACCCATCGCCGCCAGTTTCTACGACAGTCCGCAACTGCGTTGGGTGCCCTGAGTCTGGGGCCACTCATGGCCCATGAAGAGTGGCTGGATCTCTCGTACGGGATCAGGGATTATCTCCGCAAGAACGAGGGAGGACCACAGGACGAAACATTCTGGTCTCAGGTCAGACAAGCCTACACCACCTCACCCCAGATCCTGAACCTCAATAATGGAGGTGTCAGTCCCCAACCAATTCCTGTCCAAAAGGCCATGATCCGGTTTTACGAGATGTGTAACGAGGGACCTACCTATTACATGTGGCAAATTCTGGATCAAGGCCGCGAGCCCTTGCGTCGCCGGTTGGCCGGTTTGGCCGGATGTGACCCCGATGAGATAGCCATCAATCGAAACAGCTCGGAGGCACTCGAGACCGTCATTTTCGGATTGCCCCTCAAGGCTGGGGATGAAGTTGTCCTCGCCCGTCAGGATTATCCCAATATGATCAATGCCTGGAAACAGCGGGAAAAAAGGGATGGGATCGTCCTCAAATGGGTCAACCTCGAGCTGCCATCCCAGGATGAGGACTATCTCTTCAATACCTATGCGAAAGCCTTTACTTCCAAAACCAGGCTTGTTCAAATCACCCATGTCATCAATTGGAACGGACAGGTAATTCCTGCCCGACGAATTGCCGATGCCGCTCATGAACGGGGCATTGAAGTCTTGATTGATGCGGCCCATTCCTTTGCTCATTTGGAGTACCGCATCCCTGATCTCGGAGCAGATTACTACGGCACCAGCTTGCACAAATGGCTCTGTGCTCCTTTTGGCAGCGGTATGCTCTGGATCAAAAAGGACAAAATTTCCGGCATTTGGCCGCTCATGGCGGCACCGCAACCAGATAGTGATGACATCCGGAAATTCGAGTCTCTGGGGACTCGCAGCCTGCCCATCGAACATGCGATTGGTGAGGCCATCGATTTCGAAGAAATGATTGGCTCATCCCGCAAGGCAAAAAGATTGTGGCATCTGAAGGACTATTGGACATCCAGAGCGCTGCAGATTCCCGGAGTATCCATTGGGTCTCCTTTGGATCCCGGGTGGTCGGGAGCCATAGCCCTTTTACAAATGGAAGGGAAAAGTCCTTCCCAGGTGGCCGAGTTTCTTTTCTCGCGATACCGAATCCACACCGTAGCCATTGAATGGGAGAATATAAAAGGGGTAAGGATTACACCTCATGTTTACACCAGTTTGAAGGATCTGGATCTCCTGGTCAACGCCATCAGCGAATTGGCCACCCATTGACCTGGATTCTCCTTCCTTTCATCCTGAAGTACCCATCAACCTGAGCCTTGCAGGTACCTAACATGGGTGAAAAGGCATTCCCTACCTTGGCAGCTCCGTGTGATCTGCGCCCCTAACCATTTGTCAGTGTGTCCTTTAAGGACCAAAACAAATCCTATATGTGTGGTCGTGCTTCCCTTACCAAGCAGGAAAAGGAACTGGAACAAAGGTTTAACGCGAGTTTTTATCAGGAGGACATTGCCCGGTACAATCCACTCCCCAATTTCAATGTTGCCCCTACTCATTGGCATCCCGTTTTGACCAATGAGGATCCTGACCATCTGCAATTCTTCAGGTGGGGGCTCATTCCTTTTTGGGCAAAGGATGAAAAAACGGGTTTGAAGCTCATAAATGCCCGTGCCGAAACCGTTGCCGACAAACCCGCCTTTCGCGAAGCCTTTCGCAAAAGGCGATGCCTTGTACCCTTTGACGGTTATTATGAATGGAAGCGCCTGCCGGATGGCACCAAACAACCTTACCACATCCGCGTGAATGATGGAGACATTTTCACTGTAGCGGGACTTTGGGAGGTATGGAAATCACATCAAGGAGCATTGATCCACTCCTTTACCCTGATCACCATTGCCCCTAATGATATCATGGCCCAAATCCATGACCGGATGCCTGCTATTCTTTTACCGGAGACCGAAAGGCTGTGGTTGTCCAATGACGTAACGCCCACAGAGCTTGCCTCCCTCCTTGTGCCCTGCCCGGATGAATGGTTGCTGGCATGGCCGATCGGATCAAGAATTGGCAATGTGCGGGAAAATGACCCAGACCTGGTTGTACCCATTGGGCCGGCTTTGAAAGTTTGAACCTGAAGATCAGCGTACGACCCTTCTGACGAGGGATGAGGAGGTCCGAGCCGGTGAAGGCGGTACATGATCATGGCCATTCTTGTTTCAAAAAAAGCAGTTTATGACTATCCAAGCAAACCCATGGCCTGAAAAAGGTCCATCTGGCCGGTTTTATAACCCGCATGGATTTCGGTATTCAGGATTGGCAGTGGCCGATCCATTTCAAACTTTCTCCTTGCCAGCGCGGCCTGTTGCGCATAGAGATGGGCCAAATCGCCTTCTCCTTTCATTCTTTTCCGAAATACATGGCTCCCTAAATGTCCGGCATGTAACGATTTGATCCCAGCCAGTACTTTTTGTTTCCTGTCCGGAAACCATGTATCCAACCAATCTTCAAAAATTTCCGGCAAATCCCCATTCAGTCTGACAACCATGTGTTGAAAATACTGGGCGCCATGCCGTGCCACGGCTTTGGCCACTGAAAGAATTTCCCTATCGTTGATGGCCGGAATGATGGGTGCCATCATGACCATGACGGGGACTCCTGCCTCTGTGAGTGTTCTTATGGTCTCCAATCTACGGGCCGGGGTCGCCGTTCTGGGCTCCAACACCTGATGAACTTCCCGATCCAACGTGGTCACGGAAATGGCCACATGAACCAGATTATGACTGGCGAGGTCTTTCAGGATGTCCAGGTCGCGGAGAATCAAGGCGTTTTTGGTGATGATACTGACCGGGTGACGGTATTTCCAGCACAATTGCAGTATTCGTCTGGTGAGCTCGTACTTTTGCTCGGCAGGCTGGTAGCAGTCCGTATTCCCGGACAACATGACAGGTGCAGCCTTCCAGGAGGGCTTGCGGATGTGTTCTTCGAATAACCTGGGTGCATCCAGTTTGACCAGAATATTTCTCTCAAAGTCCAGCCCGGCACTGTAACCCCAATATGGATGCGTATTGCGCGCATAGCAGTAGATGCAACCGTGTTCACATCCCTGGTATGGATTGAGGGAAAATCCTAATCCTATATCGGGACTATCCACCTTGTTGATCAAACTCCTGGCATGTACGGGCAGGTATTTTGTGGCTGAATGGGGATCCACAGGCCGCACGCCTCTGTTTATGGCCTCGAAACGGGAAACCGGGTTGATCCTTGACCCCCTTCCCTTCAGGGCTGTAACTTGCTTTTCCATCGTACAAATATAAAACAAATTGTTTCTTTAACGGTGCCTTAAAAACATTTATTTTACATTCCATCCTGGCCAACCTGCTTATCTTTCCTCATTCAAGTCCCATCCATGCCGGCAAAACCCTACAGAAGTCCCAACAACTATGCGTTGATTGTTTTGACGACGGTATTCTACTTCTGGGGGTTTGTCGCGGCCTCCAACACGGTCCTGATCCCCTTTTTCAAGGAAAATTTTGCTCTGGCCCAATGGCAATCCCAGTTGGTTGACCTCGCCTTCTATGCCGCATATTTCTTTGGATCCTTGTTTTATTTTCTGGCATCTGTCCAGCGTGGAGACTTTCTCAACCGCCTGGGATACAAAAAAGGACTCGTGGGGGGATTTTTGATCTCCGCAACGGGTGCCTTGCTATTCATACCTGCAGCCATGGCTGGATCGTTTGGATTCCTCCTTCTGGCATTGGGCGTCATTGGGCTTGGATTCACCCTTCAACAGATAGTTGCCAACCCCTACATGATCGCCATTGGTGATCCTGCCACTGCTTCGCAAAGGATGAATATGGCACAGGGTGTCAACTCGTTTGGCACCATGACCGGTCCCCTGTTGTTGAGTTGGGCATTGTTTGGCGACCTGGACAATAACGGACCATCCGGATTGGAGGTCGTCCATTCTCCATATCTGGCATTGGCCGGATGTCTGGTTTTGCTTGCCATCTTGCTCGGCGTCTCAGGTTTGCCCAAAATCACACGTGCCGGACAAATGCAAAAGGACCTTGGCGCTTTGAAATTTCCGCAACTTGTATGGGGAATGGCCGCCATATTTGTCTATGTTGGCGTTGAGGTCAGTATTCAAAGCAACATGCCCGCATTGATGGCTGATCCCGCCATCCTGGGGATGGATCACACCCAGTCAGTTCATTATATCAGTTTGTATTGGGGCAGCCTCATGATAGGACGCTGGACCGGTGCCATCGGGGTTTTCAATCCTGGAGCGGGTCTGCGTCGGTTATTGACCGTCCTGGTTCCATTGGTGGCCTATGGTGTGATTCTGGCCGTGCACTTTGTGAAGGGCAGCCCAATGGATGATCTGATCGGATATTGGCCTTACATTCTTCTGGCCACCGCCGGATTTTTCATCGTAGGCGATCATCCGGCTCGTACCCTACTGGTCTTCGCTCTGGCCGGTATGCTGGTGACGACCGCCGGCATGCTGATGGAGGGGAAGGCCGCCTTGTATGCCTTCATTTCGGGGGGTCTGTTTTGCTCCATCATGTGGCCTTGCATATTTACCTTGTCCATCACGGGCCTCGGCATCTATACCAATCAAGGATCCGCCCTTTTGGTCATGATGATCCTGGGAGGAGCCATACTTCCTCCTGTACAGGGTTTTCTGGCTGACCTGACAGGAATCCGCACCAGCTATTGGATTCCGGTCCTATGCTTCGGCTTTTTGGCCTTCTATGCGTGGAAAGTAAAACGGATCCTCCAGGAGCAGGATGCCGATCCATCAGCTTCAACCTCCCCAAATCCTGCATGAATCAAAATACCGTGCAACAGATTACCGGAACAATCCCGCTCATTCAACCCGACAAACTAACTGGCCTGAATCCTGTGAACCATGGCCGGACAATCACTGCCGTGGTCATCCTACTGTGGCATGTGTACCTGATCCCTGGCAACGCCCAAATCCCTGAAGGTTGTGATCTGCCGTTATTTCCATTCCCGGCCAGTTGCTCGTTGGAAGGCGGACAGACAACCGCTACCCGATGGGCGTGGTCACCGGAATCCGTTCGTTTCCTGCCCAGGCTATCGGAAGATATTAGACCCGATTCGAGCCCCTTGCCATCGGGTACTCCCGGAGTTTTAGGGACCATCCATCTTTTCCTGGACACGGTATCCATCCAACAACAGGAATTCTACCAACTGTTGATTGAAGCCCGGGACATCAGCATTATGGCTTCCTGCAGCACAGGTTTTCTCCACGGTTTGCGCACGCTTGCACAATTGCGACAGGCGGATGGTACCTATCCGCGGCTCCGCATTGCCGATCATCCACGATTTTCATACCGGGGCATGCACCTGGATGTCAGCCGCCATTTCTTTCCGGTGACTTTCATTAAGCGCTACCTTGATTTGCTGGCCCGATACAAGTTCAACACTTTTCACTGGCACTTGACGGATGACCAGGGCTGGCGTCTGGAAATCAAGTCTTTTCCCAAACTCACGGAAATTGGGGCCTGGCGAAACGGCAGCCAGAAAGGACCATACGCACGCATGGCATTTGACACGTTGCATTACGGCGGGTTTTATACCCAGGATGAGGTCTTGGACATAGTGGCTTATGCCTCTGAAAGAGGCATCACCATTATCCCCGAAATCGAAATGCCCGGACATGCCATCGCCGCCTTGGCAGCATACCCGGAGTATTCTTGTTCCGGAGGACCATTTTCCGTAGAACGGGGTTGGGGTGTCTTCGAAGATGTATTCTGCTCCCGGGAAGAGACCTTCCTCTTTCTCGAAAAGGTTCTTGATGAGGTCATGGATCTCTTTCCATCCCCTTACATCCATATAGGTGGTGATGAATGCCCCAGGATACGATGGCACTCGTGTCCGCGATGCCAACAACGGATGGCAACGGAAGGACTGCTAAACGAAGGTGAGCTCCAGGCCTATTTCACGCGAAGGATCCATGAGATGGCCTCCCGAAGAGGGCGAAAGATCATCGGCTGGGACGAAATTCTGGAGGAAGGCGACTTACCGCCCCAGGCAGCCGTAATGAGTTGGAGGGGAGCCGAAGGCGGCATCAAGGCGGCAAAAAGTGGCCATGCGGTGGTCATGACGCCCGGAAGCCATTGTTACTTCGACCATTACCAGGGTGATCCGGCCTTTGAGCCTGTGGCTATTGGCGGACATACCCCCTTGCTGAAGGTATACAACTATGAACCGGTGCCTTCCGGACTTACCTCCGAGGAAGAAAGTTTCATCCTGGGTGCACAGGGGAATGTCTGGACAGAATATATGACTAATGAATCCCATGTGGAATACATGGTTCTTCCTCGCATGATTGCATTGGCGGAAGTCTTGTGGAGCCCTGCTTCAACCCGGCGTGCAGACCGCTTTCTCAAACATCTGGAAGGAGAATTGACGCGCCTGGAACATTCGGGTTACACCGTGAGTCGCAGCCACCAGCAGGTTAGTCTTCATACGGACCAGGGACCTTCTAAAGGCACCTTGCTCCTACGTGCCACCACACCAGAGACCCATCAACAGGTCGAAATGATATGGACCCCGGAAGGAGATACCGCTAACCGGCAGATTGCTTTCCAACAGATGGTAGTCTCGGGCTCTGGGGAAGTGACCGCACGCATTCTCCTCGCCAACCACCCTGCCGCCAACCAACTGCCTGTTTCCCAGAAGATCATTCACTACAACCTTGCGACCGGAAAGGCCATTTCATCCTCCTTACCTCCTGTTGATCCCTACCAGGCCGGAGGAATATTCTATCTCGTCAACGGCATTCAAGCCGGAGACATGGCAGGGGGGCGGGAATGGTTGGGTTGGAGATCCGATGTGGCCATTGATCTTGACCTGGGGCGGCCGCTGTCCTTTCACGCCGTGAAGGTTGGCGCCTTCCATATGCCTCATAGCTGGATCCACCGTCCCGAATCCATGGAGGTCTGGTTAAGCACTGATGGCATTCATTTTGAAAAATGGGGACAGTGTGATGCCACAGAAATCTTGAATGATGAGCTAACGGGAGGTCGGTTGGCTTACCGGATAAACGGAGAGGGGTATGGCCGTTATGTCCGTTTGCAGGTGCGTGCCAAAGGGATCATTCCCACCGGTTGGCCGGGAGCTGGAAATCCCGCCTGGACCTTCCTGGATGAATGGGAAATGGAGTGAACCTCCCTCCTTGGTGCGCTGTATCCGTGAAGCCTGTAAAGATCAGAGGATGGAGATCAGTTCCACTTCAAAAACGAGAGGAGTGAAAGGTCCGATTTTCTGACCAACCCCACGAGCGCCATAGGCCAGAGAGCTGGGTACGAACAGTCGCCATTTGTCTCCCACCTTCATGAGTTGCAACGCCTCCGTCCATCCGTCAATTACGGCGTTCACTTCGAAAGTGGCCGGTTGCCCTCTTTCTACCGAACTGTCGAACACCTCCCCGGAGATTAGTGTCCCGTGGTAATGGGTGGTCACTTTATCTGTAGGTTTGGGAGACGGTCCGGTCCCGGATTGGATCACCTGGTACTGGAGGCCACTTGCCAGGCTGATTACACCCGGTTGTTTGGCATTTTGGCGGAAGAAGGCTTCTTCAGCGGCTACCTGGTCGGCGTACTTGTTTTTCTCCTTGTTGTCGACATGCATCTGGATGATTCGGTTGGCCTCCTCTTCCTCCCATAATGGACTTTGCCGTTGGAGGGCCGCCTTCATCCCTTCCGCCAGGGAGACGGGATCCAGTTGGTCGAACCCCTGGCTGACCAGATTGCGGCCTACCAGCAACCCAAGGCTGTATGAAACGGAATCCAATTTCTGCGCCTGCAGCGTCGGCAATCCCAGGATTCCAATGATCAGAAATAAACACCTGCCGAAGTAAGAGCCTCTTTCCACCTTCATTTGGCTTTGAGTTGGGAATACCGATGCAAGAAATAAGGTATGGTCTCGATGCCTTTGTAAAAGTTGAACAGGCCGAAATGCTCATTGGGAGAGTGGATCGCATCGCTGTTGAGTCCGAAACCCATCAGGACGGTTTTCACTTTGAGCACTTCCTCAAACAAGGCGACTATAGGAATACTCCCGCCACTCCTTTGAGGAATGGGCTTTTTCCCGAAGGTCTGTTCCATGGCCCATTCTGCGGCGCGATATTCCAGGGAGTCGGTTGGCGTCACAGCCGGAGCCCCTCCATGGTGGGGTGTCACTTTCACCTTGACCGACTTGGGTGCGAGAGATTCAAAATGTTTCTTGAACATCTTGAATACTTTTTGGGAGTCCTGGTTGGGCACCAGGCGCATGCTGATCTTGGCAAAAGCCTTTGATGGAAGCACTGTCTTGGCACCTTCGCCAATGTATCCCCCCCAAATCCCGTTGACATCCAAAGCGGGCCGGATGCTGGTCTTTTCGAGGGTTGTGTATCCTTTTTCGCCCCACAGCTGGTCTACAGCCAGGTCTTTCATGTAGGATTTTTCATCAAAAGGCGCATCATTCATGGCCTTGCGCTCGGATTTACGGACTACCTCCACATCATCATAGAATCCGGGAATGGTAATCCTCCCTTTTTTGTCATGAAGGGCAGCAATCATCTGGGCCAGGATATTGACGGGATTGGCCACGGTACCGCCATACACCCCGGAATGCAGATCCCTGTTGGGTCCCGTCACTTCAACTTCCAGATATGTCAGTCCCCGAAGTCCGGTCGTAATGGAAGGTACCTTGTTGTCGATAATGGAGGTATCGGAGATCAGGATCATGTCACAGGCCAACCGCTTTTTGTTGGCTTTGCAAAATTTGCCCAGATGTTCGGATCCTACCTCCTCTTCACCTTCAATCATGAATTTGACATTGCACGGCAGCTCCCCTGATTTGTGCAACGCTTCGAAAGCTTTGACATGCATGAACAATTGGCCCTTGTCATCACACGAACCTCTGGCAAAAATAGCACCGTCCGGGTGCTTTTTAGTCTTCTTGATGACCGGTTCAAAGGGAGGCGATTCCCATAGCTCCATCGGATCTGGCGGTTGTACATCGTAGTGACCATAAACCAGAACAGTGGGAAGGGAGGGATCGACAACATGACTGCCAAGAACGATCGGATGCCCGTTGGTCGGGCAAACTTCAACCTCCTGGACGCCGGCATTTTTCAGGTGATCGGCCACTTTTTCAGCCGCCTTCCGGACATCTCCCTTGAAATGAGGATCTGCGCTGATGGAAGGGATTCGCAGCAACTCCAGCAATTCTTCCAGGAACCGCTGGCGGTGTTCCCTGATATAAGCCTGCGTTTTGTTCATAGGGCTGTAATTGTCCAGCCAAAGGTAGGCAAATGTCAAAACAGGGGCCCAAGCAGATCGATATCTCCTGGTGGCCAGTCCATATCTCCCACTGGCTTGACCACGAGTCCGGAGGGGGGAGTGCGCTGGAAGAGGCCCAGACTTCTTCCGTTCAAGAATGCCAGCCAGGTACAGCGCACATCAATGGTCATAAATTTGTGCTGGAGATAAAACTCGGGGCTGGCGGCCATGGCCATTAAAAATGGTATGCCCTGCCGCAAGGCAAGTTCTTCTATTCTGTTCAACAAACGGCTGGCGATACGTTGACCCGTATATGCGGGATCCGTACAAAGATCGGCAATGCCCAAAATGGTCATGGATTTACCGCCCGTCATGACCGAACGCAAAATGGCCGCAAGATGACCGACAAGCGAATCTTCACGCCATACCAATAACCTGAAGTGCGGTGGCTGCGGGTAAAATATCTGATGATCGGGGTAATCCGGAAAACTATGGTGCAGCAAGGAAACTATGGCAGATCGGTGACGGGGCGTCATCTGGATATCTGTCACCAATTCTATCTCCTCTGCTTTCATACGTCAAGAGCCAGGAGCTTGCCTGGATGAACAACGGCTAAGATAACCGATTCGCTCCCTTCCGGTTGGATTTCGAACCAACCGACCTCAAAAAATAGGGGCAATGCGTGACATCGTCTACATTTGCGCCCATGGAACCTGTCTCTTCCAAGACTGTTTTGGGTTTGCATCTCCCATCCGATCCCCGATGGGCAGACCTGGCCTCCCTGTCCCTGGAAGACATATTGACCGATCATGCCTATTGTGAGCAAAAAGCGGCCACCGCCTGCATCTCACTCATTCAATCCCATCCGGACCGGATCGAATTGGTGGAACAACTCGCCCCGGTGGTGACCGAGGAATGGGGACACTTTCGCATGGTCCTCCAAGAGCTCAACAAAAGAGGGTTGCGGTTGGGCCGCCAACGCAAAGATGAATACGTCAATCGCCTGCTGGGATTTCAGATGAAAGGAGGCACCTCCCTGCAAAGGCTTGTCGAAAAATTACTTACCTGCGCACTGATTGAAGCGCGAAGCTGCGAGCGTTTTCGCCTTTTGTCCCAACAGATCCCTGAAGAATCCCTGCGTTCTTTTTACTGGAAATTCATGATCGCCGAAGCGGGCCACTACCGGTTGTTTCTGGACCTGGCCCGGTTATACGGCGATCCGGCATATGTGGACCACAGATGGAAAGATTACCTGGTATTCGAAGCCGGAATGATTCGCTCGCTGGAGGTCCGAGGTGACAGGATGCACTAGGTTTTCAACAAACGGGACAATGTTGGCGGGTCCAGGGCATGTCCTCCACGGAAGCGAACGGCCTCTGCCGGGATTCCTTGATGATCCAACCATTCCAGATTTTCCTGCAGCATTCCTTCATTCACCCATTCATCCTGGTCGCCCGCCACAACCTGGACCGGTAGAGCAGGCCGTCTCCCAACGTCTGACCATCGGATGTCTGTCGGGATCCGTCCGGCCCAAAGGATTAAGCGTTCGACCTTGACGTTGCTGGTACAAAGCCATCGCCAGGCCGTAGCCACTCCCTGGGAAAAACCCAAAACACGCAGTGGGACTGCGGGTGCCTGTTGGACAGCCATGGCATGCAACTGTTCCAGATACCGGCAATGATCTTCGATTTCATGGATTCTGTCCTCTTTGGTCATCCATGAGGCTACCACATCTCCGGAAGTGCCTTTCCGGTAGAAACGACTCAATCCTTCCGGGGCAATGATCTCCCAATCGTTAGGAGCAACAGGTACCAATTCCCGCAAAAAAGGCAGAGCGGCTTGTGCATACCCATGCAAGCCGAAAAGATAGCCTTTTACTGGTGTCGTAAGTACCGGCCTCCGGTAATACCGGGCTGTCTTTTGTACTGAGAGGTTTTGATCAATGATGTAGTCCCCCATCCGGTCGTTCATTTGGGGTTTTGCCAGGCTTCCCTCTCGGTCTGCCGAAAATGTCCCGGTCCTGTCGATCCTTCAACACCGGGAATTCGACGGGAGCTTCATCCATGACATGATGGAAGACCTTGTCAATATACCTCCATTCCCCTTTCTTCCATTGGAAGCCGCAATAGGATCCATCAGGCACCCAGGTCAAAGACTCCTTTCTTCCGGGTTGTGACCAGGGAATAAGGTGGTCAAAAAGAATCATGCCGTGGATGGAATCATAATTGAGTTTGACCTGGGCTGAAACATGAAAATCCAGCAAAACCCTGCTGAGTCGGTCCGTAACAGCCCCATTTTCGTCCCTGTAAACAAAGAAAGGCGCTCCGAAAACCGGGCTCCCGGCATCATCAAAATGGAGGATTTCTGCCGACTTTCGGGACAATGCTTCATTCAGGCTCGCATATCCGAATAGAACCCAGTATTTATGGCTTTTGTGGCGGAAAGGATGTATGTGATAGTACACCTGTCCCTGCCAAGCCTCGGCACCAAGTTCCAATTTTTCAGGTCTTGGATGCGCATCCCGGCGGTTGGTCAACACGACAGGGGGGCGATGGTGATCCT
>CAYYGN010000002.1:43238-128251 GCA_964471595.1 uncultured Saprospiraceae bacterium | reverse complement strand
ATCGAATCCAGAAAATACTCTTGAGCAGATTCATTCCTCTGGCCAAAGGCAGGATTTAAGACTCCCCATACCAAAAACAAAAAAGTCCAACGCATGAGGCTATAACGCACAGTGATATCCATCCTCGTATAAAAGGTGTTACCTGCCCTTTCTATTGGGGTTTTCCTTGTAATCCCTGAAGACAAACGAACCGAGGCCTTCAAGACCGGCGTAGTAAGCCTTACCGGCATTCACCCGGGTGAATTCATCCACAAAACGAACCAGCCAGGGATCGCGGGCGATCATGAATGTCGTGATGGGTATCTGGAGTTTCCTGGCCTGTTGGGCCAGACCCAATGTACGGCGCAGGATCTGGCTGTCCAACCCGTAGCTGTTCTTGTAATAACGCTTCCCTTTCCGGATGCAGGTCGGCTTTCCATCCGTAATCATGAATATCTGCTTGTTGGGGTTCCTGCGCTTTCGCAACACTTCCATGCCCAATTCAAGACCGGCCACGGTATTGGTGTGGTACGGACCTACTTGCAAATAGGGAAGGTCCTTGATGTCAACGGTCCAGGCATCGTCTCCGAATACAATGATATCCAGCGTGTCTTTGGGGTACCTTGTGGTCATCCACTCGGCCAGGGCCATGGCCACTTTCTTGGCGGGCGTAATCCTGTCTTCCCCATAAAGAATCATGGAGTGGGAAATGTCGATCAGGAGCGCCGTACTGGTCTGCACCTGCAAAGCAGTATCATACACTTCCAGGTCTCCGGGGGTGAGCTGAATGTCACCGGACACTGACCGCAAGTGAGCGTTTTGCAAAGATGTGGTGATGGCAATGTGTTCGAAAGGATCCCCATAAGTATATGGACGAGTGACTTCCTCTTTTTCATCGCCTTGTCCGTAATACCGCGTGCTGTGTTTGCCCGGACGGGATTTCTTCAGATCCGTGAAAATTTCATCCAGAGCCTGTTTTCTCCAGGCTTGTTCCATCAAAGCCGCAGGCACAACAGCAGGGCTTCCGGCTCGGTCCTGTACCTTGAGAAAACCTCTATCCAACAGATCCTGGATGAAATCGGCCATACCGTATTCCGGTGTGGTGATTTTGTGTGTCCGGTCAATTTCATTCATCCAGCTGAGTGCTTCCGTCACATCTCCAGAGGTGTATAGAAGTAATTCACTGAAGAGGGCGAACAACTTTTCGAAGCTCGTTTTGGAGGGATCTTCTTCCTCGAAACGGGTAAAAAGCCAGGCATGCATGGTCATGGAAGGATACAGCACGACACAAGGGCATCGTAATTGGGTCGATCTGAAGCCTGCTTGTGCACAAACTGGTCGCGGACAATACCGTTCTGGATGAGGAAAACTCCCGGCATCTGAAATCCATCCCCTATCTGCCGGGCGATAGCCCGGCCGTGGATAAGGCCTGCCTGCACGCCCCGGAGCATCACTTGCAATCCAAAAAGTTGGGAAAAATTGCCTTTGGCAAGACCCATGGCCGCATAAAAACGGCACTCTGGATCAGAGACGTGTTCCACACCGTCCAGTTGGTAGCGGTGAAAATATCGCAATGCTTCCTCCTCCTTTCCCATATGAACCAGGATGAGTTGGATGCCTTCATTTTGATAACCTTCCCTTTTTTGCGAAAGGTCGGAAAGGGCTTCCCGGCAAAAGGTGCAGCCAAAATGGCGGAGGAACACCAACAGGACCGCCTGGGTATGCGAGGCTGCATCAACTGTTCTTCCCCTGTCGGTGACCATGTCGTTGAGGATACCGGTCACATCAGAGGGAGCAGGTGCCTGAACTTGCATGGGAAATCAACAATCCGGTCAACAGTAAGTTCAGGCATTTCCGGCACCGGCATCCTGGACCGCTTCGGTGAGGTATTTCCGGATTTGTTCGGCCTGTTGGGCATTGATACGTCCACTGAGCATCAGACGCAATTCTCTTCTGGTTTGCGCTTCCGCGTAATGTTTGTCTTCATCGGCTGTCAAAGGGAGCACCGGCGGAACCGGAACGGGCTTTTTGCGATCGTCATCCAGCGCCACAAAGGTGTAGTACGCGTGATTGCACCGACGCGTGTGCCCCCCCTTAATATCGGCCGCAAACACCTCGACATATATTTCCATGGAGGTGGTGAAGGCTCTGGTGATGGAAGCCACCATAGTGACTACCTCACCCATGTGGATGGGCCTTTTGAAAGAAACGTGATCCACCGATGCCGTAACGACATAACTGGCGCTGTGCTTGCCGGCACATATACTGGCCGCGATATCCATCCATCGCAGGAGATTGCCTCCCATAAGGTTGCCCAACGGATTGGTATCGTTGGGCATGACCATCTGCGTCATGGTTGTTCGCGACTCGGAAACTTTCTTTGGTGTCATACGATTGGCATTTTATTGAATCAGAACTCCACGTTTTCCCACAACAGGAACAGGTGTCAAATGGGCCGTATCAAGACTGCCCTCTACAAAGAGGAATCGTTTGTCGAACATGTATCCTCCACAGGAGAAACTGACCCAGAACTCATTGGTCAGTCGAAACAATTCCTCCCCCAGCGTCTCGAGCCTGACGGCCATTTGACCTTCCAGGCGCGGATAGAAATACCTTAAAGTGCTGGACCGCCTCTCCTCTCCCCGAATGAATCCGTAACCCTTGGAAGTGATCAACAGATCTCGGATGGTTTCGTTCTTCATGTTGATGAGATAACAGTCCCAAAAAACAGGTATCACCTTGTCATCCATCTCGTGGGGTACCATGGCGACACCGAAGCCCACCATTTTCTTGTGTTGGATGTCTTTCAGCATGTTGAACTGGTCTTGATCTCACATTGGAAAACGTCCTGGAACGCCTGCACCATATTCTTCTTTACATCTTCCATATCCATTCTTTGGCCATACTCCACGGAAAGACTGGTTACTGATTTGTCGTCGTCACCGATGCCACACGGGATGATATAGTCAAAGTGAGACAAGTCGGTATTGACATTGAAGGCAAACCCGTGCAAGCTGATCCAACGACTCAGGTGAACGCCGATGGCACAGATTTTCCGCCATGTCCTTTCGCCGTTGGGAGCCAGCCAAACCCCGGTATATCCGGGAATGCGCGTGCCTTCAATACCATATGCCGCCATGGTCCGGATGGTTACTTCCTCCAGGTCCCGGACATAACGGTGGACATCGCAGTAAAATTCTTCCAGATCCAGGATGGGATAACCTACAATTTGACCCGGACCATGATAAGTAATATCCCCTCCCCTATTGATTTTGAAGTAAGTAAAGCCAAGTTCTTCAAGATCGGATTGAGGATGTTTCAAGTGTTCGGGTTTTCCCGACTTGCCCATGGTGAATACCGGAGGGTGTTCGCAAAAAAGCAAATGGTGCCCCGCCAATGGCGCTGCGTCTGTACCCTGTCGCAAGGCTTGTTTGCGTGCCAGCAATTGTTGGTGGTATCCGGTTTGGATATCCCATGCCTTGGCGAAGGGAACCAAACCCAGGTCCCTGAAGAAGACCCTTGCGGCTGGACGGTCAAGCTCCACCATGGCGGTAAAATTGGACAAATTCGCTGACGTGATCCCGGATGGCCATTCTGGTTTCCTGATCGGAAAGACGGCCATCAGCAACGAGCCCGGACACACGGCTGACCGGCAACCTGTTGGGCCAGACAATGACATCCAGATACTGGAGGATAGCGGTCAGATGATCCAATCCCCGCAGATTGCCGGCTCTTCCTGTCGAAAGACCCACCATGGCTGATTTTTTACCCCGGAATGATGCCTTGTATTGCCGGGCCGAGCAGGCGTCTATGAAGTATTTCAATACGCCTGGAATACTGCCATTGTATTCGGGAGCGATGAAATAAAAGGCTCCGGCGGGTAGAATAAAAGACTCCTGAATCTCCCGGATGGCGGATGACTGATTGGCGGACTGATAGTCACCTCCTGAGAGAAAGGGCTCCGGTACTTCGGCGAGATCCACCCAACCTACATCTCCCGTAAATTGGTCGCTGATGCATTCAAAGACATAACGGGCCAGTACCGCCGTATGGCTGTTCATGCGATTGGTACCGGAAACGACGGTGATCATGGACATGGATGCTGCCTATAATGCCTGCCGGGTACAAATGGTTCATCCACAGGGAGAGAGAGGGCCACGATCCTGATTTCAGCCCTTGATCCCCTCCTGATTGACTATCTTTGCCCTCGCTTACCCCAACTTCATGGAAATCACCTATTACGGGCACAGCTGTCTGGGTATTCAAACGGCCGGTCAACATCTGTTGATCGATCCGTTTGTCACTGGCAATCCTTTGGCAAAGTCCGTAGATATCAACGGGATACCTGCGGATTTCATCCTGATAACGCATGCCCATGGTGACCACATGCACGATGCGGAAACCATAGCCAAAAGGACGGGTGCCCGCATCATCGGCAACTTTGAAATCGTGACATATTTTGAAGGGAAAGGGTGCCCGGGTGTGGGCATGAACATTGGCGGGCAGGCCGTCTTCCCCTTTGGGCATCTCAAAAGCGTAACGGCCCTCCACAGCAGTGTATTCCCGGACGGAACCAATGGTGGCAATCCAGGTGGATTTGTCCTCTGGAATGAGGAAGGATGTATTTACCTGGCTGGAGACACCGCACTTACTCTCGACATGCAACTCATCCCCATGACATGCCCACCGGTAGATGTCGCCGTCCTGCCTATCGGTGACCATTTCACGATGGGCTACACGGATGCCTGTATCGCCGCTGATTTTGTCGGCTGCGACCACGTCATCGGGTGTCACTACGATACCTTCGACGCCATCCGTATCGACCGCCAAGCTGCCATGGCGCACTTCGCCCGGGAAAACAAAACGCTCCTGCTCCCGGCCATCGGGGAAACACTGACCCTTTAATCTCCGTCAATGGGCAAGATTGTCGCCATCGCCAACCAAAAAGGGGGGGTTGGTAAAACCACCACCGCCATCAACCTTGCAGCCAGCCTGGCCATCCTGGAGTACCGGGTACTACTGGTGGACGCAGATCCCCAGGCCAATGCCACCAGTGGCGTTGGAGTGGAATTGGAGGAAGATGACCTTCACCTCTACGACTGTTTGATCAATGAAACCCCGGCCTCAGAGGCCATCCGTCAGACCCACACCCCCAATCTTTATTTGCTGCCGGCTCATATCGATTTGGTGGGCGCCGAGCTGGAACTGTCCGGACTTCCCGAGCGCGAATACCGTCTGCGGGACATGCTGCAATCCGTAAAGGACGACTATGATTTCATTCTGATTGATTGCCTTCCCAGCCTGGGCCTGATCACCATCAATGCCCTGGCATCGGCGGATAGTGTGTTGATACCCGTACAATGCGAGATATTTGCTTTTGAAGGGCTCAGCAAACTGAAAAACACGATCCAATTGGTCAAGGCAGGCCTGAATCCCGATCTGGAGATCGAGGGAATCCTTTTGTCCATGTATGATCGCCGTTTGCGATTGGCCAACATCGTGGTGGAGGAGGTGCAGAGCCATGCCACCGACCGGGTCTTTCAGACCATCATTCATCGCAACAGCAGGGTCAGTGAAGCCCCCAGTATGCACCAGCCTGTCATCCTGTATGATGCTGCTTGTACCGGGGCACAAAACTTCCTGAATCTGGCCAAAGAATTTCTGGCCAATAATCCGACCTGGATCGCCCGGCGGGCCAAAGAGCAAGTATGATTGACA
Source organism: uncultured Saprospiraceae bacterium (assembly GCA_964471595.1). Classification (GTDB taxonomy): domain Bacteria; phylum Bacteroidota; class Bacteroidia; order Chitinophagales; family Saprospiraceae; genus JAGNXB01. Next base: position 122,554 of record CAYYGN010000002.1, on the reverse strand, counting down.
AAAAAACCAGAAAGAAAGAAATCGGCAAGGGAATACGTGCCCTGCTTTCCCATGCCGAACAATCCTCAAACCCGGAAGCAAAGGCGGAAGCCCAGCGCACCCTGAGTGCCGCTGTCGCCGAAATTCTGCTGGAGAACATTGAACCCAACCCTTTTCAACCCCGGCAGGAGTGGAACGAAAGCGAATTGGAAGAATTGGCGACCTCCATCCGGGCACTGGGCATCATCCAACCGGTCACTGTCCGGGCCATGGGCCCTGATCGTTATCAACTGATCAGCGGGGAGCGCAGATTTCGTGCCTCCCGACTCGCCGGAAGAAAGACCATCCCCGCCTATATTCGTACGGCCGGCGATCAGGAAATGCTTGAAATGGCCCTGGTGGAAAACATCCAGCGGGCCGATCTGAATGCCATAGAAGTGGCCATTTCTTACCAGCGTTTGATTGAGGAATGCAGCCTGACGCACGAGGCGCTTTCCCAAAGGGTGGGCAAAGACAGAAGTACCATCACCAACTACACCCGATTGCTCAAACTGGCCCCGGATATCCAGGATGCCATCCGACAAGGAAAGCTCACCATGGGTCACGCCCGTGCTTTGGCCGGTTTGGGAGATCTCCTCTTGCAAAGGCATGCTTTCCGGGAAGCCACTTCCAAAAACTGGTCGGTTCGCCAACTGGAGCAGTATCTGCGTGATCAGGAGACCGGCCGTACAGGTGGCAAGGACAAGGACCTTACCCACCAACGACTTCCACCTGCTCTTCGCGATATCGAGCAACAACTCTGCTCCCACCTCGGTGCGAAAGTCATCCTGGATCACAAGAATTCCGGCACAGGCCGGATCGTCATTCCCTACAGTGATGAAGAGGACCTTCACCGGTTACTGGATGTACTTCAGCCCTGACCTGCGTCCTTTCCTTTTTGCCCTGGTTATGGTACTCCCGGCCAGGTCCCTTTTGGGTCAAACAGACAGCTTGATCACCTCACGGGATTCCATCCCGTTGGAAAAAGGAAAGGTGCAATTCCGGCCTGTACCCCAACGCGCCGCCTTGCTTTCCCTGATACCCGGAGGAGGCCAGCTCTACAATCGTAGGTACTGGAAGGTCCCGATCGTCTATGGTGTAATGGGCGGCCTGTTCTTCCTGGCCGAAGACAACCGGAAAGAGTACGTGCGTTTCAGGGATGCCTATCAAAAGGAACTTGCCGGCGAACCCCATGATTTTCCTGGCGTTTCGGCTACAGTCCTTCGCAATAATCGCGACATCTGGCACAAAAACATGGAGGAGGCCTACATTTTCCTCGGACTAACCTATCTGATCCAGATTGCTGAAGCCTATGTCGATGCCCACCTGCAGGATTTCGATATCAGTGATGACTTGTCCGCCAGTTGGAAACCTGTTGTATCACCAGGTCCGGGTGGCATGGTACCCGGTATCGGACTGGTCATACGCCCATCCATCCGCGCTGTTTTACCCTGAATGACGAACCAGCTTGCCGGCCTGAAGGATATTGCCTTCCGGACCGATCAGTCGGTACGATCCCATGCCGGGTGGTAGTGCATGCACATCCAGCAGAAACTCATTGCGGCCAGCCCTGGCTTCCAATTGAATGGTTTGGATCTTTCTGCCCGTCCAATCGGTCATTTCCCATTGGAGCGACAAATTTTTCGGACACATGAAAGACAATCGCAGCGGACCGTCCGACGGATTCGGAAACACCCTGAACTCGCTCAGGAATCGGTCATTCTCAGACACGGCGGCTGATTGGCAATCCGGATTCCCGGCTTCGAGAACCCGGAGGAAGTAATTGCCCGGATAAAGATTCGGATCGGGAAAATTGACATTCAAGGTGCCAATCAGCTTAGTCTTGAGTTCGCCGGTAAATGCCAGGTCATATTCTCCCGGAACGTTGTTGGCGGTAGGCGTCCCGTACAACAACACGCAGCCAGGCTCATCCACATTGAACTGACAATCAGGCGGTTGACATATATACTGAATCCCTTCCGGCAAATTGCTTATGGCACCGGCAGTATCCAGCTTCAGGTATTCGAGTTCGATTTCCACATTTACGCCCGGTGAAATGGGAAACAGTACAATCTGGGGAGTTTGGACCGTCCATCGGAATTCAAAATAGCTGTCGATACAGGCCGGGTCCTGGATTCCTCCATCCGGTTCCTCCACCGGGTGATAGGGGGGTGGAAAAACAAAGCCGGTGGAATCCGCATATTGGGGATCCGGCTCACATGTCTGTGCGGGAAGGTTCGTGATGGCCGCCAAGGTCAACAGGTAACTCGGTAGAAGGAGAATGGAAATCCTGCGCATAATCAGGGATTGGGGGTTGGACGAGCTAAAGATAACGACTAAAGGTGCAACCACGGCGCGGCGGAAAAAATCCTACATTTGGTCGTCTATGAAAATGACATGAAATTAAAAATCCTGTTCTTCCTTCTATCCATGGCGGCTGTCTGCTGTGCCCTGGCCCAGGAACCAGTCCATATCGTTGGCAGGGTATCCGATCGCGAAACCGGCACGCCCCTTGTCGGGGCTACCGTTCAGGCAGGGACAGCTTCCACCGTTTGCGGGCATGACGGCACATTCCAAATGACCTTACTGCCGGGCACATACCCTTTCCGAATCTCCTATGTGGGATATGAATCCCAATCGTTGACCTTGCACTTGTTGCCTTCTCAGGATACGACCCTGGATATCCGTCTGTTGGTTTCGCCTCTTCTCCTGGAGACGGCTACCGTGACCTCCGGACGTTATGAAAGGCCATTGGGTGAGACTACCGTCTCCTTGGAGATCCTGAAACCCACCTTTGTCGAGCACGTCAATGCGGTCACCATTGACGATGCGCTCAACCGGCTACCGGGAGTCAACATGGTTGACGGGCAGGCCAATATCCGGGGCGGATCCGGATATTCATATGGTGCCGGTTCGCGTGTCCTGTTGCTGGTGGACGACATTCCCGCGCTACAAGCTGATGCCGGATTTCCCAATTGGGGGGATATGCCCGTGGAAAACCTGGAACAGGTAGAAGTCATGAAAGGCGCAGGGTCCGCCCTTTATGGATCAGCGGCACTCAACGGGGTTATTCATGTACGAACCGCGTTTGCCAAAAGCACGCCTTACACCCGGTTGAACACCTTCTACACGGCCTGGATGGCGCCGGATGACGCGGACAGGAAATGGTGGGACCATGCCCCTTCCCGTTATGGATTGCAGTTTACCCACCGTCAGAAAATCGGACGTCTGGATGTCTCCGGAAGTATGGTTTACCAAAATGCCCAATCCTATCTCAAAGACACCTACAATGAACATGGCAGGATTACCCTGGGAACCCGTTATCGTTTGACCGACCGCCTGGTTGCGGGACTCAACACCAACCTGAACAAAGGGACAAGTCAGGATTTCTTTATTTGGGCTAATGATCAGGAAGGGGCATTTACAGGCTCGGGAGGCTCGACCAATCTCTCCTCCAGCCGCAAGTTCCGCTACTTCCTCGACCCTTATATCCATTACTACGACAAGCATGGCAACCGCCACAAATTATTGGGCAGGATTCACGGCATTAACAATGACAACAACCTCGATCAATCCAACCGCTCCCACCTGATCTACACGGAATATCAATTCCAACGCCACCTGACGGGTCTGAATCTGGCGCTGACAGCAGGGGTCCTGGGTACCTGGAGCAGAGTGGATGCCGAGTTGTATGGAGATACCGTTTTCACATCCCGCAATGCGGCAGGCTATCTTCAGGTAGAACAGAAACCGGCCGATTGGCTGACACTCACGGCTGGCTGGCGGTTTGAATACAACCATATCCAGACTCCGGATTCCATACTGGGCCAGTTCATACCCAAAGCATTAAACGAAGAAAAGCGGCCGATATGGCGATTGGGCGCCAATGCCAAGGTGGCCCCGTTCACCTACCTGAGGGCATCATGGGGACAGGGATACAGGTTTCCAACCATCGCCGAGAAGTTCATCAACACCGTGTTTGGAGGATTTCAGGTCGTACCCAATGTATCCTTGCGTTCTGAAACAGGTTGGAGTGCGGAGATAGGCATGAAACAGGGCGTCCGTTGGGGCCATTGGAACGGATTCCTGGACCTGGCTGTGTTTTGGACCGAATATCAGGATATGATGGAATTCACCATGGTCATTCTGCCCAGGTTTCAAAGTCAGAATGTCGGCAATACCATCATCCAGGGCATCGAATTGACCTGGGCGGGTCAGGGAACCGTTTTCGGCAAACCCATGTCCATGATGGCGGGATTGATGCATCTTCGACCCCGCTATGCCGATTTTACCGAACAAGTGCGCAATTCCTCCAGCAGCGAGAAAAACATTCTGAAATACCGGTTTACCGAATCGGCCAAGGCGGATGTGGAAATGCCTTTGGATGCCCGATGGATGGCAGGATTGTCCTATCAATACTACAGCCATATGGAAGCCATAGATGCCATATTCCAGATCATTCCCGGTGTAAAATCTTTCAGGGATGCGAATGACCGGGGTTTCCACGTGTTTGATGCCAGGCTTGGTTTTCAGTGGACACGTCATGTAGAAACATGGCTTATACTGAAGAATGCCTTCAATGAGGCTTATACCCTTCGCCCCGCCATGATGGAGGCCCCCAGAAATGTCACTTTCCGTTTGGCCATGACCCTTTGATGTTTGTTGGGCAACAGCGTTTGGAGTATTGGTGAGGCCCTTACATGGGGCGATCTTGGGGTTCCGGCCTGCATCATGTACCTTTGCGCGAGGAAATTGAATCGTTCATGGCCATAATCATCACGGACGAATGCATCAATTGCGGTGCATGCGAACCGGAATGTCCCAATAACGCGATCTACGAAGGAGGCGTGGAATGGGCCATGGTGGATGGCACCACCCTTGAGGGCACCTACATCCTGGAAGATGGGCGGGAAGTCCCCACCACGGCAAAACAAAAACCTATTTCGGACGAGTATTACTACATCGTTCCCGAAAAATGCACGGAATGCATGGGGTTTCACGAAGAGCCCCAATGTGCGGCTGTTTGCCCGGTTGATTGCTGTGTTCCAGATCCCGACCGGCAGGAGTCGGAGGCCATTTTGTTGGAACGAAAGGAAAGGCTCCACCTCTGACCGGCCTTCCGCTACAACGGGGCTGACTTTGCAGCGAAATTTTCTTTTCTTTGGGGTCCGAATGAAAACCCGGACCCTATGGCCAGTGACATCGAAATAGCGCGTACCATCCAGCTGCGTCCCATTCAGGAAATCGGAGGCATGCTGGGAATCCCGGACCAGGATCTACAGCTTTACGGTCGTTTCAAGGCCAAAATTCCGTTGTCCTACATCCAAAAAGACCGGATCGCCAACAAAAATCTGATCCTGGTCACCGCCATTTCGCCCACTCCGGCCGGTGAGGGCAAAACCACCATGTCCATTGGTTTGACGCAAGGTTTGAACCGTCTCGGCAAAAAGACCACGGTGGTGCTCCGGGAGCCTTCCCTTGGGCCGGTTTTCGGTATCAAAGGGGGAGCCACGGGAGGGGGATATGCCCAGGTGCTTCCCATGGAGGATATCAACCTGCATTTCACTGGTGATTTTGCCGCCATTGAAAAAGCCCACAATCTGTTGGCCGCGTTGATCGACAACAACCTGCAGTCGCGGTCCCGGACCTTGGGCCTGGACCCTCGCCACATACTGTGGAAAAGGGTGATGGATATGAATGACCGTTCCTTGCGCCGGATTACTGCCGGGCTGGGCGGTTCTTCGATGGGCGTCCCGAGGGAGACCGGGTTCGACATCACTGCGGCTTCCGAAATCATGGCCATCCTCTGTCTTTCCGATGATTTGGTCAATCTCAAGGAGCGGATGGGCAACATCCTGGTTGGATTCACATGGGACAAAAAGCCTGTGTTTGCCCGGGATTTGAATGCCCAAGGGGCAATGGCTGCTTTGATGAAAGATGCCATACAGCCCAATCTGGTCCAAACGCTGGAAGGCACACCGGCCATTATTCACGGTGGTCCTTTCGCCAATATCGCACAGGGTACCAACTCGGTGATTGCCACACGAATGGGGTTGTCACTCAGCGACTATGTCGTCACGGAAGCCGGCTTTGGTGCCGACCTCGGAGCCGAAAAATTCTTTGACATCAAGTGCGGCTATGCCGGCCTCAGTCCAAGAACAGTCGTTTTGGTGGCCACCATCCGGGCCCTGAAATACCACGGAGGTGCCTCCCTGAAAGAATTGACGGTGCCCGATACCGGTGCCGTCGCTGCCGGTTTGCCCAACCTGGAAAAACACCTGGAAAACATTCGTCAATTCGGGATTCCCGCCGTAGTCGCCATCAACCGGTTTCCAACGGATACTGATGAGGAGGTGGCTGTGGTCAAAGACCATTGTCGCGGACTGGGCGTGCGGGCAGAAACGGTTACCGCCTGGGCGGACGGAGGTGCCGGTGCGGAGGCTATCGCTGAGGCCGTACTGGAAGCACTGCCCCAGGCACCCCAAAAATTCAGTCCCGTTTATGCCTGGGATTCACCTGTGCGCGACAAGATTGCTGCAGTGGCCACCAAAATTTACGGAGCGGACGGCGTTGATTACACCTCCAATGCTTTGACTGCCCTCCAGCAAATCGAAAAGATCGGCCTTACCGGTTTGCCGGTTTGCATGGCCAAAACACAGAAATCCTTGTCTGACAACCCGGACCTGTTGGGACGGCCAACCGGGTTCCGCATTACAGTCCGGGAAATCGAGATCGCAGCCGGTGCCGGGTTCCTTGTTCCTATCACCGGTGAAATGATGCGAATGCCGGGATTACCCCTCGTTCCGTCGGCCGAACACATTGATATCAGCGCCGATGGGGAAATTTCAGGGTTGTTTTGACCCCCATCTTGTCCGGATATCCAAATTTTTCTTTGGCCAATCACAGATCATTCCCTTCGTCATCATGTGTAAGCAGATGAGGTCCTGCCTGAAACACATGACATCTGCTCGCCATACGATAATTAACCCTTTTTAGGTACGTTTCTTCATCCTTGATTGGCCTACTTTTGTCATGGTAATGTTGAAAAACAAGACCCGAATTATAATCCTGATTTGTCTTCATCCCTGAGACCGATACCCTACAGGAAAGAAGGCGACGGCAAATTGTAATCCCATGAACATGGTTCCTTGCCGGCTTCTATGCCGGGAATGACCCTCCGATTTGCCGAACAAGTGTGAAGCCCCCGATGACACCGCTGTGTCATCCAAAGTCAAAATGCCGGTTTCCCGGCACAAGATTATTGGTTTTTGGGATGGCCTCTCTCTGTTCTGCAGAGGGGGGTTTTTTTTTACCCCACCGTGCTCCTTTTCTGACTCTCCAAACCCGGTAGGACACCGGTGTTCTCCCAATGGCCGGATCTTTTACCCCATGAGGGCTGAACCAGAAGTGGGTACCTTTGTTCTTGAGGAACAACGCCCATTCATGGCCACCATTCATTTTCGCTTCGAGGACGAGCAACTGGAGCCTCTCACCATCCGGGATGTCGAGGCCGGTTATTCCATCCTTGAAGTGACCGAAGACAATGACATTCACCTCAACCACAATTGCGGGGGTGTCTGCGCCTGCAGCACTTGCCACGTGTACATTGAATCCGGAGACGAATTTCTTGAGGAGATATCGGACAAAGAAGAGGATTTTATCGATCGCGCTATCAATCCTCGACTGGAATCCCGTCTCGGCTGCCAATGCATTATACTGGATGACGATGCCACCATTGAGGTGACCATCCCCGATCAGTCACGCATCATCGGCCATGAACACTGATCCTGTCTGTCCATCACCCAGTCAAACCTGAAGCCCTTATGCCCTTTCAAGACATCGAGGATCTTCCGATCCAATGGGGAGACCATGAAGATATTGCCATCAAGCTGTATGAGCGTTTCGGCCCTCAATTCGACGAGGGAAAAATCTACCGGATCCGATTTACGGACCTGTTGGACTGGATTATGGAAATACCTGCCTTTGAAGGTCGGCGAGAAGATTGTACGGAAGGTCATCTCGAGCAGATCCAGGCCAAATGGGTATATGAATGGCGAGACAATCAATGAACATGACTGACCCTCTTGCCCGCTTTGCCCGGGTAAAAACTTTCATGTTTGATGTCGATGGTGTCATGACCGATGGCTCCATCCTGGTCACGGAGACAGGTGAGTTCCTGCGCACCATGCATACCCGCGATGGTTACGCCATCAAACAAGCCCTGCGACAGGGTTTTCGGATGGTAATCATCACCGGTGGCACATCCGCCGGGGTGGAACAGCGACTCAGATTGCTGGGCATTCCAGAAATATACGCGGGTGTTGCCGACAAATTGTCGGTCTATCAGGATTGGTTACGTTCCGAACAGGTGGACCCTGCCTCCATTCTTTACATGGGTGACGACCTGCCTGACTATGAGGTGATGCAAGAAGTCGGTCTACCCTGCTGTCCTTCTGATGCGGATCCTGCCATCCAAGCGATTTCCGCCTACCACTCCCCTTTCCCGGGTGGCAAGGGATGCGTTCGCGATGTCATTGAAAAGACCCTTCGTCTCCAGGGCAAGTGGTCTTTGGCGGGTGATAGGATCAAACCTCCACCCGGAGGTTGACGGAGTGTCCCGGCCGTCCCTCAAAGGGGATATGCCCTGCCCGGAAGACAGGCATTGGCGTTGACAAGCCACCAACAATCAAGTTGGCTTTCGTTCCTTTGCCCTAAATGCGATAAATGTCCGGTATGCCCTCACTGCCTTTCTGGCAACCCGCCCCCTTGCTCCTTGCATCCCGATCACCCCGGCGGGAAGAATTGCTGCGTCTGGCCGGATTTGTGTTCCGGACCGATGCCCTGGACATGGATGAAACCTACCCCGAAACCCTGCCTGCAAGGGATATTCCCGCTTTTTTAGCAGCCGCCAAATCGCAGGCATCCGCCCATCTCGCCAGGCCCGGAGAAATCATGCTGACCGCCGACACGCTTGTCTTCCTGGATGACGAAGTGATCGGCAAACCATTGCACCGGGAACAGGCTATGGACATGATTGGCCGTCTGCAGGGGCGCACACATACCGTAATTACAGGGATTTGCCTGCGCAGGGATAATGCCATTTGGGTTGGGACCGACCGCACGGAAGTAACCATTGAGGCCATGAATGAGGCGGAGATTGCCTGGTATGTCGATCTATTCCAGCCCATGGACAAAGCCGGTGCCTACGGTGTCCAGGAATGGTTGGGTTTATGCAGGATCTCCCGCCTGGAGGGATCCTATGCCAATGTGGTCGGGCTTCCGGTACACCGGGTCTACCAGGCCCTTTGCGATCGGGTCGTATGACCACAGGGTATTCTTGTACCTTTATGCCTGCATGCAGAGGGCTTTCAATCAACAACAAATCGGGATCCTGGGCGGGGGGCAATTGGGCAAAATGTTGTGCCAGGCAGGTTCCCGATGGGGGCTTTCCATGCATTTGCTGGACGCTGATCCTTCCTTTCCCGCTGGTCAGGTAAATCCCAGGTTTCAGACCGGAGACTTTCGTCGGGAAGAAGATGTCTATCGGTTCGGCCGGAAAATGGATGTCGTGACCATTGAAATCGAACATGTGTCGATCGAAGCCCTGGAACGATTGAAAAAGGAAGGTATTGCGGTCTATCCTGACCCCGAAGTCTTGCGCATTATCAAAGACAAAGGCCACCAGAAAGCTTTTTATCAGGAACATGGACTACCCACCGCACCTTTTGTCCTCATGGACGGGCCGGATGAGATACGAGCTGCCTTACTGGAAGGGCGGCTTTCACTACCTTTTGTCCAGAAATCCCGTTTGGCCGGCTATGACGGACGGGGCGTTGCCGTCATCCGCACACCGGCGGACCTCGAACAGTTGCTTCCGGGGCCTTGCGTGGTGGAAGACCTGATCCACATGGAAAGGGAAGTATCGGTCATCATTGTCCGGGATACCCAAGGCAGGATGCGTACTTTCCCGGCGGTAGAAATGGCGTTTCACCCGACGGCCAATCTGGTAGAAATGTTGTTTTGCCCGGCCCATCTTACACCTGCTCAGGAAAAGGAGGCAGAGGAGCTTGCTCTCAGGGTCGGAGCGGCCTTTCATACCACCGGCTTACTGGCTGTTGAAATGTTTTTGACGGATGATGGCCGGTTTCTTGTCAATGAAGTGGCGCCACGTCCCCACAACAGCGGTCATCACACCATCGAATGCTGTGAGACCTCCCAATACGAGCAACACCTGCGCGCCATCACCGGTCTGCCGCTGGGAGATACCCGGTTATTGAGACCTGCCGTCATGATCAATCTGCTCGGAGAGCCCGGATTCAGCGGAAAGGCCATCTATGAGGGATGGGATTCCTGCCTGGAACTTCCGGGTGTCCATGTACACCTTTACGGCAAAGAAGAAACCCGTCCTTTCCGTAAGATGGGACACGTCACCATTTCCGGTGACACCCTGGAGGAGGCCATGGACAAAGCCCGATTTGTTCAATCCCACCTAAAAGTCATCGCATGAATCGCCCCACGATCGGCATTATCATGGGATCCGACTCCGATCTCCCAGTCATGTCGGAGGCCGCCCGAATCCTTGATCAACTGGAAATACCCTATGAAATGACCATTGTTTCGGCTCATCGCACGCCGGAACGAATGATGGCCTATGCCCAAGAAGCCCATCATCGCCATATACGGGTCATCATCGCCGGCGCCGGAGGTGCCGCCCACCTGCCGGGTATGGTTGCTTCGCTGTCGCCCCTGCCCGTTATCGGAGTCCCTATCCGGTCTTCCCAATCCATAGATGGATGGGATTCCATCCTTTCCATCCTGCAGATGCCCGGAGGTGTACCTGTCGCTACGGTTGCCCTCAACGGTGCCAAAAATGCAGGAATATTGGCTGCGCAAATTCTGGGGACCTCGGATCCCGAGATCTTGAGCCGCATATCCGCCTATAAAGCCGGGTTGCGGGAGCAAGTCGAGCAAAAGGCCTCCCGGCTTGAACAAGAAGGGTTTACTTCCTTCCTCAAAGCCTGATTCCGACCTTAGCGCAGGAACATGATAAACTCCACTCTCCTGTTGAGAGAGCGGCCCTGTTCCGTCCGGTTGCTGGTCAATGGTTTCGAATCTCCAAATCCAGCGTGGATCATGCGGTTGGTTTGCACACCCCGGGAAACCAGGTAGTGATAACAGGCTCTTGCTCTTTGCTCGGACAATGCCAGGTTGGTTTGGGAACGCCCTACATTGTCCGTATGCCCATTGATAATGAGGTGGTAATCAGGGTATTTAAGCATGATGTCTGCGATCCGGTCCAGGGTGCGATAGGAGTCAGACATCAATGTGGCTGATCCGGATTCAAACTGGATACTTCGCATGGCGAGATCGAGGACAGAACGGTCTTCCGCCGCAATGATGGGACACCCCTCATTGGAAGCCGGCCCTGGTGTATCGGGGCAACGATCCAACCTGTCCGGAACACCGTCCCCGTCACGATCACCATGATCCTCCTGCATCACCGGCTTGGGAGGAGCAGGCACGGCCACTTCCGGAGCAGGTGGTTCATCTGGTGCGGGTGCCGGGGCAGCTTCTTCCATGGGGGGACAACCACCCAAATCGGCGATTCCCGGCACGTCCGGGCATTGGTCTTCCTGGTCGGGAATGCCATCACCATCCCGGTCCTCCAGGACAGGCGTCTCCGGTGCCGGAGGCGGACATCCGTTGTAGATGGACAATCCGGCTTCTTCAGGGCACTCGTCTTCCTGATCGGGGACTCCGTCCCCATCGCGATCCGGACAGCCTTTCAGAAGGAGAGATCCGTACTGGTCAGGACACAGATCGACCGAATCCACGAGTCCGTCGCCATCCCGGTCCGGACAACCTTGGGCTGTCAAATGTCCGGGTTGGTCCGGACACAAATCTTTGTGGTCAGGCAGACCGTCACCATCGGAGTCCGGACAACCCTGCCATTCAACGGGACCGGCCACCAACGGGCATTGATCCTCCATGTCGGGGACACCGTCTCCATCCGTATCCAAGGGAGGCTCCTTTTTTCCCAATCCGGGGACATACATGAAACCGAATCCGTATTGCAGATTGTCTTTGCCGGTGGCCATCGAAGTCCGGAATTCCGCCTGAAAGTTCAGATAGAAGTCACGGGTCACCTTCAAATGGGTACCCAGTCCGACCGGGAACTGAATATTCGATTCGGCCAGATTTTCAAACACGACGCCCCCACCGGCAAACAGGTAAGGGGAAATGAACTTGTCGGGATCAAACAGAATGCCCTGCAACAGGAGATCCGCACTGGCATAACGGATGTCTTTGGCAGCGCCGGGAAACCGGGCCACACCCAATTTGGCGGGGAGGACCACATTCAGGTATTTCCAACCCAGATTGCGGGTATAATAGACTTCAAGGCCATTCGTGATCTTTTGATCCTCCGCCTTGTCCGCTATGTTGGGCGTAAAATGGTCAAGGAAGATGAACCTGGCCCCTATCCCGTCCGGATGCTCCGGCGTCTGTGCCCACGCTGAAAACACGAGGGTGCAAATCAGGATCAACCCCAGGCAGGATCGGCCAAGGTTTTTCATGGAATCGGTTTTTGCTCAATGGACAAAGATAGAAGAATACCTCCAGAAGTCCAACTCCTTAATTTTCCGCACAATAGTGCAAGGGGGCCGCGGAGGCCCGACGGGGAAAATGGGTCACCCGGTGTTCGTTCTCCAGCACGAAATAATAATCGGCCCCTTCAGGTATATCCTCCTTCGGCAAGCAACCTTCAAATCCGCCTGTAATCGCGCCGGGTAAAAGCGGGAGGCTGCGATACTTTCCGCTGGCCGCAGGCTTCCACATCAAATAGACCTGTTGCGTCACTGTGGCATCAAGCCGGAAGTGAACAAGGAGTGAATCCGACCAGACATCCACCGTGTCTGCCCGGGGTGATTCATTTTTCCAGAGGGGATGTTGGCGCAACCACACGGCACGGGCGTCCATCAACAACCCGATCCCGATGGTGGACACGCCTCCATTCTCTACGGTTTCCGCCTTGTTGCGCCTGAAATGATCATAGGGATACAAGGCCATTTTTTCCTCTTTCACTGCCTTGTCCAGGAGTTGGTGCCATGCCTCCATCCATTCTTTATAGGCCCCGTTGAGCACGGTCTCTTCCAGCATGGTATACATGTGGGCGAGGTAAATTTTCCTGTACAGAGGGTGCTCAAGCAGTCTTTGGATGAGCGGTCTCCTTGGATTTTGGGCGTGCAACAGTGGGTCCAACCTAATCATTTCATCATCAGACAAGTTGGTCTTGTCAGCCATTCTGAAACCTCCCAAAGACAAATTGAGATCCCATATGAGGGGTACGAACAATCCGTCACGTTGGCGATAAAGGAAGTAATTGTGGCACAACCGCCCGGTGTAACTGTCCAGATTGACAAACAGGTTGTTGAACGCCAACATCCAAAGGGCCCGGTCAACGTCCAGAATCCCGGTCAGATCCGAGCGGTCGCGGTCCAGGCTGTCAATGAGTGCCAGGAGATCCTCCCACCCGCGTTCGGATTTCATCTCGTAGAGCCGGGTGTAACAGAGCGGTTCCTTGCCCATGGGTTCAAGGCTGCACTGGTCGGATACGGGGCAACCCTGGGGAGCAGGGATTTGCCATTCGGGATCACATTTGAAAAAAACGCCGTCGCGATCTCCTATCCATTTTTCCAGAAACGATTTGTCAATGTCCTCGGTCAGGGTGTAGACACCGAAATATTCCCCATTGACCCACACGCGGGCCATGGCACATTGCGGAGCCGGCATGTACTGCCGGGCAATCTGGAAGGATAGCACATCCCTCAGGTAACTGGGGTCCCGAAATCCATTGGATAACTTGAGTCCCCTGTGGCCGGTAGGAAACACCTGGCCCTTGACAAATTCATTGGCATCCAGACTGAAAGGCAATTTACGGTCTCCCTTCTTTCTGACGCTGTTGAACGAACTGTTGCCTTTGAAGCGAATGCCCACACTGTCCAATCGTACACCGTCCAAGGAAAGGGTGGCGGGAATTTTGTCAGGACGGTCCGTTGCCCGATAGGCCTTGAGTTTTTTTTCCCAATTCTTGTCGGCAATCTCCAATCGGATGTCATACAAGTGAAAGGGATCCAGACCCGTTGAATCAGGGGGATTAGCCTCCCCGGTTGCTGCCAGGAGCAGCCATCCCAGTACCATGCACCATGTAAATGGCTTCATTCGTTCAACGCATCCAAGGAAGCGGTTAACCGCTCTTTCCGGTAAGTAGCCGGATGGAAATGAACGGCCGCCTGGCCTTCCAGCATCAGATAATACTCCAGCGAATTCACTCCTTCAGGTGGTGATACGGACCCCTTGAAATGGTCTTGGCCGGCGGCAAGCCCTTCATGGGGGGCAGCCTGCAGCATTTGCAACCGGAAGGGTTCATGCGGCCCGAAACGGTAATACAAATAGACTTTTCGGGTTTGTCTCCCGGTGGTGACGGCGAGGTGAAAGGCATCGACCGTCTCGTTGGCGTATTTCGCCCGACGTACCAAATCTACCGAAACGACCTCCGGCGTCACATAACGCAGGGCCTCATGCTTGCGTAAAAAAGCACTTCTTGCCGCCATGAAACTGGAAAGGCCGGGGATTTTCGTTTTCGAACCTGTTGTTTTATCCAGACTTTTCTTGAATTCCTCTGCCGAGTAGTACCCGTTTTTTTCCTGGGATACAGCGGGGGCGATCAGACTTTGCAGGGATTTTGCCCTTTCCGAAAAATGATCCTCCCGAAAATGGTCATTGATCATTTGCCTTAAATGAGCCGTGTACATTTTACGATACAACTCATTGTCCAACAGTACTTTGATCAATGGTTTCATTGCGTTGCCGGCATGCAGGTAGGGATCCAGTTGCTCCATTTGCCGCGCATTGAGGTCTGATCCCAATCCGGTATTCTTGAAACTGCCAAAGGCGAGATTGAGGTCCCAAATGACCGGAACAAACCGGCCATCTGCCCTTCTGTACAAGTAGTAATTGGAGCTATGGCGTCCGGAATAACTGCTGAGGTTGGCCAGCACATTGTTGAATGCCAGCATCCAAAGGGCGGCATCCACATCCAGCACTTCATCGATGCGGTGGGGTTCTTGTTCCAGGATGCGGGTCAACTCGATCAGATCCTGCCAGCCCTCCCCTTCCTTGAGGGTGTAGTTGTAGAGATAACAATTGGGATCCTCTTCAAAACCCAGATTGGCGAAGACACCTTTCCGGCAATGGGCCGGGCCTCCGTCTTTTTCTTCCTTCGGGCTGCATTTGAAAAGGCTTGTCCATTCAGACCCCACCCTTTTCTCCAGAAAATGGGGATCGACGGGTTCGATTTGGACATAGAATCCGTGGTACTCCCCATTGATATTGAGACGGCAAAAGCCAGCCTGGGGGGCCAACATGTATTCCCGGGCAATGGAAAAACCGAGCATTTCTCTCAGGTAGCTCGGATCCCGCAAAGCCGATGACAGATTCAGGCTGCGGTAACCCTGATGGTGCTGATCCGGATGGATATAATCCAGTTTGATGAGAAACGGGTTTTTCTTCCCCTGGTAGGTATAAGAAGTCTGTCCCCTGTAGCGAATCCCAACATTCGGGTATTTGACGCCATCGATTTCAGCAGTACCCACGATCATGCCTTCTCCATAGATTTTCATGGAATCAAGCACTTCCATCCAATTGTCCTGACGAATCGTGAGATTGATTTCGGCGATATGTCCTTCTTCAAAGAGATTTTTCAAGGACTGGGCGGGGAGCCATCCGGGGGTGAGGGAAACTAAAACCCCCAGGAAACAAAGGCGCAAAAAAGCATTCATCATACTCCGGCATTAGACAGCGCAATGATACGGAAAAGCACGGGCTAACCAGGTGCCGACACCGCCGACAGCCTTCAAGGGGTGGCGGTACGGGCCGCTTCCATTTCTTCGAAGTTGCCGGTCTGGCGGTTTTTTCGGACGTTATCCCAGGTGAAGCAGCGCCCGTTCATGACGATATAAATACCGGGTGGTTTGGCCTGGGCAAAAGCCAGCGCGGATCCCAGATTGAAAAATCCATCGGAGGAGGATCCGAAGGCATAGGGGATCATAGCTCCGGTCAGAACGATGGTCTTAGCCGGCAACCCCGCCTGGGCCAGTGTGCGGGCAGTATCCACCATCCGATCCGTGCCGTGGGTGATAAGGATTGATGAGGCGGAGGATTTCCGGCAATTGTGTACGATGATCTCTCTGTCTTCATCGGTCATTTCCAGGCTGTCCACCATCATGAGCGTTTTGATGTCAATATCGAGGGTACAACGACCCCGTTCGAACATTTCCGAGAGGTGGGTGTCCTTGAAAAACAACTCACCGGTGATGAGATTGTACTCTTTGTCGAAAGTGCCACCGGTCACAAATACCTGGATCATATGCCCGTTCCGTTTGCCCTGTGCGCAAAGATAGGCAACGGGGTCTGCTCAAATGAACTTGTCGGCGCAAGAGGAGGAGGCGAAGGCATCGGGCTTGGCCCTGAAAATGAAGCCCATGCTTTTGATGTAACCCATGGCTTCCCGCAATGCGATATTGGACTCGAAATGGGGGTCTGTATTGATGTCGGCATGGACTTCCAGTTCGATGTGATGGGTGTCCAGCAACGGACACAGTTCGTAGGCAATTTCAACCGATTGAGCCACTTCGAGGATCATGCGTTCCCGGAGACCCATGATCCGTTTCTCCTGCAGGGAGCGAATGAACATGAACCCCCCTTTCTTTTCGCGGAGAAAGACGATGACCGTGGCGAATTCCACGCCATCGCTCCGGACGGCGGAGTCTGTCCCGATACATACTTTGAGCCGGTTGCCCGCCTCTATTTCCCGGAGAATCGTCTCTTCGACAGCCCGGGAAATCGGTATTTCGATACGTTCCCCGTTGAGCCGGCGCCACCTTGCGTCCATGCCTGTGGTTTGGTCCAAAGATAACATGCGCCCAGGGTGGCATGTATCCCGGGCAAAAGAAATCCGTGTTAATTATTCCCGGTGATGGGAAGGCAATCTGTCGAGCTTCACCAGGGATTGACCGGAACAACGCAGTACGGGGGAAGGAAAATGTTCGATGAGGCGGTAATCATGGGTGGCAAAAAGTACTGCTGTACCGTGTTCTCTGGCCAGTTGACGGATCATGCCCGTGATTTCGTCACTGGTTTGAGGGTCGAGATTGCCTGCCGGTTCATCCGCGAGAAGCAGACGGGGTTGGTTGAGAAGAGCTCTGGCAATGGCCACCCTCTGTTGTTCGCCTCCGGAGAGTTCGGCGGGATAGCGAAAACCCTTGTCGGCCAGTCCGGTATCGCCCAACACTCTGGCGATCCTGTCACTGCGGTCCGTCCGCTTCTTCCAGCCCGTCGCACGTAAAACAAAGTCAAGGTTTTCATAGACGGTTTTCTCCCGAAGAAGGAAGAATTCCTGAAAGATGATGCCCAGTTGGCGACGCAAGGAAGGGATTTGATGGCGTTTGAGCCTGATCAGGTCGAAGCCCGCCACACCGGCTTCTTCGCCACTAACCGGCCATTCCCCGTAAAGAGCCTTGATCAGGGATGATTTGCCACTGCCCGTCCTGCCGATCAGGTAAACAAATTCGCCCGGAAGCAGATCAAAGGAAATCCGGTCCAACAGCAAATCACCTCCGCGGTGGATACTGGCGTTTTTCCATTTGACAATTGGCTCCTGCACGGCGAGGGCATTTCGCGTAAAGATAGTGCGGGCCACCATGATGACGGCTGTAGCTGTCGACAGAACCTAAGCCACTCCTTCCTTGTTCTCCCATACGGCACAGGTATCGTACCTTTGCCGGGAACCCGAATGCATGAAAAAAGTATATTTCATTGCCGGCTTGTTGATCCTGCTTGGGATTGGTCTGATGATCTCTGCCGCCGGAGACATGAGTACCTATGCCACCTTCTCCGACGCCACCAGTACCGGAGACAAGGTCAAGGTGGTCGGCCAGCTGGCCAAGGACAAGGAGATTTACTACAATCCTTCCCGGGATCCCAATTACTTTTCCTTCTGGGTGGTAGACCAAAAAGGGGAGGAACGCAAGGTGGTGCTGCACGCTGCCAAACCCCAGGATTTTGAATTGTCCGAGCAAATTGTCGTTACCGGCCGGATGGATGGAGATGAGTTCAAAGCTTCCGAGATCCTGATGAAATGCCCTTCCAAGTACAAGGATGAGGAAGTGTTTTTACAATCCGAAGGCTGATCCCCCCGCATGGAGGAAATCCGGTACCTGAACGAAACCCTCTGGCCCGGTCAGTGGGGCCATTTCGCTGTCGTCCTCTCCTTTGTGGCCGCGCTGCTTTCCGTCGTTGCCTATACGAGGTCCGAACACCGTCATGGCGATCCCGGATGGCGATTACTTGGCCGGTTGGCTTTCCACATTCACGGCATCAGCACCTTGGCAGTCATTGGTTTGCTGTTCTATATCATGCTCAACCGGATGTACGAATACGAGTATGTCTGGGCGCATGTCTCCGATGATCTTTCTCCTGCCTACATGTTTTCTGCTTTTTGGGAAGACCAGGCCGGCAGCTTTCTTTTGTGGGCCTTCTGGCACATCGTACTGGGCTGGATCCTCATCGTCAAGGCGGGAAAGTGGGAGGCACCCGTTATGGCTACTGTGGGACTGGTTCAGGTTTTCATCATCTCCATGATCCTGGGGATCTACCTCGTTCCGGGTGCCGAGGACTTCAAACTGGGCGTCAATCCATTCGCCCTGTTGCGGGACACCATGGACATACCCTTGTTTCAAAATGCCGATTACCTGGCTCAGATAAAAGGGAAAGGGCTCAACCCGTTGTTGCAGAACTACTGGATGACCATCCATCCCCCTACCCTCTTCCTCGGTTTTGCCAGTACGGTTGTTCCGTTTGCCTATGCCGTGGCCGGGATGTGGCGAAGGAATGCCAATGAATGGCTTGCGCCTGCCCTTCCTTGGGCGTTGTTCAGCGGTGCCGTATTGGGTACCGGTATCCTGATGGGCGCTGCCTGGGCCTATGAGGCGCTTTCCTTTGGAGGTTATTGGGCCTGGGATCCCGTTGAAAACATGTCGCTGGTCCCATGGCTGACCCTGCTCGCCGGCATACACACCCATCTGGTCGCCCGCAGCACCGGTCATTCCATCCGTACGACTGTTGTCTTTTACGGCATTTCATTTCTGCTCATATTGTTTTCCACCTTCCTGACCCGCAGTGGTATTCTTCAGGATTCATCCGTCCATGCCTTCACCACCATGGGACTGGAATGGCAATTGGTGGCTTTCATCCTCTTTTTCACTTTGTGGTTCCTGTGGTTCTTCATTCCTTATTTCCGGCGCATCGATGTCAGAAAGGACGAAGAGGCCCTCACCTCCAGGGAATTCTGGATGTTCATGGGAAGTCTGATTTTCTTGTTTTCTGCCCTGCTCATCACCTTCACCACATCCATTCCCGTCTACAACAAGCTGGCCGACGTGGCCGGTTGGATATTCGGTCGTGATTTAACCGGATGGCATCGATCTCTCCCCGTTGAACCGGTCGCCCATTACAACAAATACCAGTTCTGGATCGCTGTTTTGCTCGGCCTGTTGAGCGGGGGTACGCAATTCCTGCGCTATGGCCGTGCCGTTTCCGGTCAAAGTGCCCGCCGGTTGACCCTCCGTCTGGCTGTACTGGCGAGCGTCGCCGGCTTGCTGACCTTCCTCACCTGGCAATGGCTCCGCTATGACGGATGGGCTTATCAAGTGCTGGTATTCAGTGCCTGGTTTGCCATAGTTGCCAATGCGGATTATTTAGTCTCCTTTTTCAAAGGCCATTTGCGTTTGGGGGCCTCCACCCTGGCTCACTTCGGGTTCGGACTCATGATCGTGGGCATTGTGGCATCAGGTCTTAAAAAGCAGCATATCTCCCGCAACTCCTTCGCCATGGAAGGTATCCTGCCGGGTGACATGGTGCAAAAGAATGTCCTTTTGTTCAAGGACGCACCCTTGTTGATCCAGGGTTACCGCGTCACCTATACCGGAGATACACTGGTTGGACATATACGGACCTATGAGGTTTCGTTCGAACGCCTGGATGAGAACGGAACGGTGACCGAACACTTTCTGGTCCATCCCAACATCCAGTTTGACCGGGAATTCAAAAAACAGGCGGCGTCCAATCCGAGTACGAAACGGTATTACAACAGGGACATTTTCACCCACATCGCCGGGTTGCCTCCCGAACAAAGTGATGTGGAACGCGCCAAGGAGAAGGAAGACAGTCTCCGATACCTGCTCCGGTATCTGATGCCTCTGAGGGAAGACTCGCTCGAGCGGGTCCATGTCCGTCTACTCGGCGCTGAACCTCTGGCCACGCATCCGGATTATGAAGCGGAGCCTGGCGATCTTCCCGTATCCGCCACACTCGAAGTCAGGGACGGAGACCTCCGTGACACTTTGCATCCCATGGTGGTATTCCGGGAAGGACTGGTATATACCTTCCCTGCCCGCAGCGATGCCACCGAGGTCAAGGTCCGTCTGAGCGACCGGATTCTGGCCCATTTGGTTGGATCCGGCGATTCGCTGTCCTGGGAAGAGTTCCATCTCCGACAGGGAGAGTCGGTCACGGGATTGGGATACTCCTTCCACCTGGCGGGCATCCGACAGGATATTCAACATCCCGCCTACCAAAAAAGGAAAGGGGACATCGGCATTTCGGCCGTGGTAACAGTGCAACACCCGGAATGGCCGGCGTTGACGGATACGTTGAAACCCGTGTATCTCATCCGACAAAACAGTCCCCAAAGTTTGCCCGACTATTCGCCTCTACTGGGCATTCAGCTTCGATTCGTCCACATTGACCCTCAAACCGGTGAATTTACGCTGGTGGTCCAGGGCCCCAAACAACCGGCAGGTATTCCCGTTGAAATTGCGGAGAACTATGTGCGCGAGGATTACATCGTTCTTGAAGCCATCATTTTCCCGGGCATCAACTTCTTCTGGCTCGGGAGCGTTCTCATGATGATCGGCCTCGGGCTGGGCATGTGGAACAGGATGAGGCCCGCGCAAAAATGAAAAAGGTATATCTCGTCGGTAGCGGTAATGTAGCCTGGCATCTGGCTACTGCTTTTCGTCAGGTGAACACCGTTGAGCTTGCGGGCATTTGGTCGCGAAATGCGTTGAATGCCAATGCTTTTGGCAAGGAATTCAACATGCCGGCTCTCTCCCACCCCGAATTGATGGCTGTCGAATCCGGTTTGATGCTCCTGGCCGTCCCCGACAGAGCCATTGCCGAGATCGTAGGGTTGATTCCTCCCCCTGTTCACCCGGGCCTTTATGTGGCCCATACCAGCGGAGCGACCCCCGCTTCGGTTTTTCCTGAAGACTGGTATCATTCCGGCGTCTTTTATCCGCTGCAAACCCTGACAAAGGGATATCCTGTTGATTTCAGGCGTGTGCCCGTTTTGGTGCACAGTGGTGACGAATCCACCCAGAAGGTACTCTCTGCCTATGCGGGGATGATTTCCGGCCAGGTGGTCCCTTTACCGGATGAAGATCGTGTTATGCTTCATCTGGCGGCGGTCTGGATGAACAATTTCATTCACCATACCGGAGTGCAGGCGTTCCGAATCCTCAGGGAGAAAGGTCTGGATCCGGCCCTGCTGATGCCTTTGCTGGACGAAACCATGCATAAACTTCATGAGGCCGATCCCGCTCGTCTGCAGACCGGACCGGCCTTGCGCGGTGACCTGCAGACCCTGGCCAAGCATTTGTCGCTGATGTCCGAATCTCCGCGTCTCGCCGGTTTGTACAGGGCCATCAGTCTTTCCATCAACCCCTCTTTGCCCCTTTGACCTTGCGCATCGTCGGAGAAATTGCCCACCCCGTTTACAAGATCACCTTGTTTCAACACGGTGACCGGTTTACCCTGCAGATTGACCATGGGGTGATTTCCCAACAGTACCGGGTTCGGCAATCACCTTCCCTGGAGTCCCCGGACGACATCCTGCACATGGTGGACCCGGCCTTTCTGGCAGAGGCTGCGGACCTGTTCGACCGGATGTACAAGTCCTGGCAGAAATCGCTGCAACAGGCAGAAAGCCAGCGAAAATCCTCCCCTGAGGATTGGGCTCCCATCCTGTAACTCAGGAGGGCGGCAACCGGACCGGTGCACTTTCAGCAGGGACAGGAGCGTGAACCCGGTCCAGCCAATGACGGATATATCCCGACAAAACGGCCAGCCCCGCATCCAGCGTCTGATTGTTGTTGATGATCAGATCACAATCGTCCATGTAAGGCCGGATGAACTTGTCGAAGGTGGGCAGGACATGGTTTTCATATCTGTAGAGGACATCGTCGATCGGATAGTTGCGTTCAACCTGATCCCGTCTGATCCGGCGGATCACCTTGAGATTTTCTTTGGCCTGAAGAAAAACTTTCAGATCCAGAAGTCGGCGAATTTTCTTGAAATGAAGCACAAACAAGCCCTCAACCACCACAACCGGTGCAGGGGCGAAATGCAGGGTACCCGGGGGTCTGAGTTGATTGTTGAAGGTGTATTCCTGACGGGAAACCTCCTCTCCGGACAACAATTTCAGGATATCCGCATGGAACGCTTTGCGGTCAATGGATGAAGGCCGATCGAAATTGCGGACACCGAGAAGGTCCTCTTTCTGTAATTCGCGAGGCAGATAATAATCATCCTGGCTGAGGATGCACACTTCCTCCCTGGTAAATTCCGATTTCAGGCGGCGGATCAGGGTTGTTTTGCCCGATCCGCTACCTCCGGTGATCCCGATCAGCAAGCGAGGATTTCCCACGGCCCCAAAGATAAAGCATATGCCGGTCCCTTCCAGGCCGAATGGGGAATCCGCCTTACATTGGACCAACGAAAACTGCAACCGCATGGCGTGGGTAACGGATGTCGCAAGATCCTTGCTGGGGATGCTTGTTCTGATCGCATTGGCCTATCTGTTCAGCCGGCGCAGGCAGATGATCAACTGGCGATTGGTGCTTACCGGGATCGTTCTCCAGGTCGTGATTGCGGTGGCCGTCCTGAAGGTGCCCCTGATCAACCGCATGTTTGACCTGATCGCCAGGTTTTTTCAAGCCGTCCTGACTTTTTCTGAAGCCGGGGCCAAATTCTTGTTCGGCAACCTGATCACCGACATTCCTGCTTTCGGGTATTTATTTGCTTTCCAGGTCCTTCCGACTATTGTTTTCTTTTCGGCACTGACGGCCATCCTTTACTACTTCGGGATTTTGCAGAAGATCATTTACGGCATGGCATGGATCATGAAGCGGACCATGCACCTATCAGGTCCCGAAAGCCTGGCGGCCGCAGCCAATGTATTCATCGGGCAGACTGAGGCGCCACTGGTCATCAAACCCTATCTGGACGGGATGAGCAGGTCTGAGCTCCTTTGTCTCATGGTCGGGGGAATGGCGACCATCGCCGGCGGGGTGTTTGCCGCATATATCGGATTTCTCGGTGGTACGGACCCCGTCATGCAGCAGTATTTTGCCAAACACCTTCTGACCGCATCCATCATGTCGGCTCCGGCTGCCGTTGTGGCCGCCAAAATCCTGATGCCTGAAACCAAAGAAAAGGCATTGGAGGAACAGATGAATATGTCGGGAGACGTGGGGGACAATCTCCTCGATGCCATTTCCCGGGGCACCACCGACGGTCTTCGCCTGGCGATCAATGTGGGGGCCATGCTGTTGGTATTCACCGCACTGATCTATATGGTGAATCAATTGCTCATGCACAGCCTGGGTGAGTGGACGGGATGGAATCACCAAATCAGGGAGGCCACGGGGGGACGTTTTGAGGGACTGACCTTCACCTACGTCCTCGGATTGGTCTTCGCCCCAATGGCCTGGATCCTGGGGACACCTTCCGGAGACATCCTGATCATTGGTCAACTGCTGGGACAAAAGACGGTGCTCAATGAATTCTTTGCCTATGCAGAGCTGAAAACCCTGCGTGAATCCGGCGTGGAATTGCATCCCAAATCCCTGATCATCGCCACGTACGCGCTTTGCGGCTTCAGCAATTTTGCCTCCATCGGCATTCAGATCGGAGGCATTGGGACCCTGGCTCCCGTGCAGCGGCGCAGCCTGACCGAGTTGGGTCTTCTGGCACTGGTCGGCGGCACCATCGCCTGCTTCATGACCGCCTGCATAGCCGGCCTGTTCGTTTGAATGTCCTGCCACCCGCAAGCCTTTGACCTGGAAGGTCCAACCTCGGGCAATGACCGTTTCCATTCCTGGTCCGAACGCCGGGACTTCCGCGCTCACGATTCCTCCCAGCGCCTACCGACTCAGAATACGCCGGATTTGCCTTCTGTGATGGCTCTGATGTCGGGACAAAAACCGCCGGACACCTTCAAGGGTTAAAAGGCCGGCTACCGGATGCCGGAACAACAGCCGCCCTTTGTAATCGGGGTCAAGACCGCGTAAAAGGGATTCCCATTCGCGAAGGAGCTCTTCCACTTTGGCCATCGTTGCTGCCCATGATTCACCCACAGGCAAGTGTGGCGTGGATACCGGCTCCGGCGCCTTGAATCGCAAAGGGCTGGCCAGGGCTGCTTCCAAAGCCCACAATCGCAGGTAATCCCTCCAGCCCATCCGGCGCAACTGCTCTGCCGGGATTTTGGTCTTTTTGCGGATATAAGCCTGTGTACCCGTTTCCGAAAGCCACAAATGTTGAATGACCTGCTGGACCGACCACCCCCCGGAAGGAGGCGCTTCCGTCAGTTTAGCCTCCGGCCATCCCTCCGTCAAAGCCATGGTACGCTCCCACGATTTCGCTATGCCGATTACAAAGTCATGGTAACGAAAATGAACGCTCATGGTCGGGTAGTGTTTCTTTGTGGTCACCAACACTTGGAACACAAAGTACAATTTCCATGGAATACCGTCAATTGGGCCCCAGCGGACTTCAGATCAGTGCTCTCTCCTTCGGAAGCTGGCTGACATTCGGTAAACAGATTGGCGATGAAGTGGCCGAAAAGCTGATGGCTGTGGCTTATGAACAAGGTGTCAATTTCTTTGACAATGCCGAGATATATGCCCGAGGGCAATCGGAAATCGTCATGGGCCGCATCCTCCGCAAAATGAATTGGGAACGGAGTTCCTATCTGGTTTCTTCAAAGGCCTTTTTTGGAGATGGCGGCAAACTCCCCAACCAAACCGGTCTCAGCAGGAAACATCTGTTTGAGGCCTGCCATGCGGCGCTCAAGCGGCTGCAGGTGGATTATCTGGATCTCTATTTCTGTCACCGGCCGGACAAGAAAACCCCGGTTGCCGAGACGGTATGGGCCATGAACCATTTGATTGCCCAGGGGAAGGTGCTGTATTGGGGAACATCGGAGTGGTCGGCCCAGGAAATCATGGAGGCGCACATGGTAGCCAGGGAACACCATCTCATCGGTCCTTTGATGGAACAACCCCAATACAACATGTTCCATCGGGAAAAGATGGAGGCTGAATACCGTCAGATTTTCAGGACGGTCGGCATGGGCACAACCATTTGGAGTCCTTTGGCCAGTGGTGTACTCACCTCCAAGTACCTTGAGGCATTTCCGGAAGGGACACGCATGGGAATGGAGGGCCTCAGCTGGCTCAAAGACAGAAATCTCACGCCTGAAAGGCTCGACAAGGTGTACGCCTTGCACCGGATCGCCAAAGAGATGGAGGTCACTCTACCCCGTTTGGCTGTGGCATGGTGTCTGCGTAATCCGCAAGTCAGTACGGTGATTTTGGGTGCCAGCCGTGTTGATCAACTGGAAGAGACCCTCGCCAGTCTGGAGGTGTTGCCTTTGTTGACCGACGAGGTCGTTCAAAAGATCGAAGACATATTGAGCAACAAACCTGTGCTTCCGGAGTACTGATTTTGCGGGAGGAGGCTGCCTGTTTTAAGAGAAATCAACAAACCCCGTTACAGAACAGGTTGCAACCCCCTCAACGCTTTCCAGGGCCTACAGTCCCGGGAAGAAGCCGGAGCCAGCCGGGTGCAACAAACTGAATGGGTGTCCGGTCAGGAGACCAAAACTTCTTCCTGGACGGGGATCAGCCATCCGTAGGGATCAGGAATACGCCCGGAACGCATGCCGTTGATCTCGGCTTTAGCCAATTCTCCGATATGCCGATCCTCCATGGGGGGAAGCTGCATGATCAGGTCTTTGTATTTGATGCGTTCCACATGGCTGACGACAGCGGCGGTCCCGGAACCGAATGCTTCCTGCAGTTTACCGGCCTGAAAAGCCTCTACAATTTCATCAATGCTGATCCTTCGCTCTTCAACGATATAGCCTTTGTCCCTCAGGATCTGAATGATGCTCTCACGGGTGATGCCTTTGAGGATTGTGCCAAGGGTGGCCGGTGTGATGACCTTGCCGTCAATGACAAAGAAAATATTCATGGTACCCACTTCCTGGGCATATTTGAATTCGCGGGCATCGAGCCACAGCACCTGGTCAAACCCTTGTTCCTGGGCGAGTTTGGCGGGCAATAGAGCTGCCCCGTAATTGCCGGCGGCTTTGGCTTCACCGGCACCTCCCATGGCGGCCCTGACATACTTTTCCTCGGCCAGGAGGGAAACCGGTTTGGGATAATAGGGTCCAACCGGACCGGTAAAAATGACGAACTTGTAGGAATTGCTCGGCCGGACGCCAAAAAACTCACCATTGGCGAACATGAATGGCCGGATGTACAATGCACTGCCTTCATCCTGCGGGATCCAATCCCTATCCATGCTTACCAATGCGTGAATGGCTTCAAGGAAAAGATCCTCCGGAAACTCCGGCATGCACATCCTGTTGGCGGACACGTTCAAACGGGTGGCGTGTTTTTCCGGCCGGAACAGGCAAGGGGTGCCGTCCGATTTCCGGGAAGCTTTCATCCCTTCAAAAATGCTCTGACCATAATGAATGGCCATGCAGGCAGGATGAATGGAAATGGGTCCAAATGGAAGGATCTGGAAGTTTTGCCAGGTCCCATCTTTGTAATCGGCCATGAACATATGATCGGAAAAAACCCGACCAAATGGAATATTCGAAAAATCAACTGTCCCAATGCGGGTCGTCTCCGCCCTGGTCACTTTGATATCGTACTTCATGACCTGATAGTTTCCG
Source organism: uncultured Saprospiraceae bacterium (assembly GCA_964471595.1). GTDB lineage: Bacteria > Bacteroidota > Bacteroidia > Chitinophagales > Saprospiraceae > JAGNXB01. Next base: position 95,394 of record CAYYGN010000002.1, on the reverse strand, counting down.
TAAAGATAGGCTAATTTCGCCGATGATGCAGGCCTGCTTCGTCCGGTTTCGTCAATTTACATCCTTCCATCTACATAAAAAATTGATATTCTTTGATTAACAAGAATGCGTGCATCAAGCCTCTCCTGCGGATTCCGGAAAGGCCGAAAGACCTGGATGCTTCCTCTTTGAAGGACAAATGGTTGATCGTGGTACCGGATGAAGGTGAAATCCTGTCGGCGCAGTCCATTTTTTCAAGAATTTGTGAACGACTGGGGATGAATGCCGAAGATACCTTGTCATGGCTTGTGGTGCGCCATTCCGTGTCCCTGGCACAGTCGCTGACAACCGGGAGTATGCCGGCAGGAATTGTTCTGTGCGGTATCGAAGCCGGCCAAATCGGATTTCAGTCCCTGCTGACCCGTCACCAGGGGGTCCGTTGGAAAGGCACCTTTCTGCTCCGCACCGAAAAGCCTTCGGTTTTGGCCGGTGCCTCACCTGAGGTCAAAACGGGATTCTGGAATGCCATGAAAGCTTGTCTGGAGGAAACCCGCCGATCATGATGTCCTTGTTGTTTGCCACCCAAAACAGCCACAAGGTCAGTGAGGCGCAGGTCATCCTTGGTCCCCAATGGATGATCAAATCCCTGAAGGATGTCGGAATCCATGATGTCTTGCCCGAGAACGGAAACACATTGGAGGACAACGCGCGCGAAAAAGCCACCCATATCTACCAGCGCTTAGGACTGACGTGCTTCGCGGAGGACACGGGTTTGGAAGTAGTGGCCCTTGGGGGTGCACCCGGGGTTCATACGGCCAGATATGCCGGACCCAATGCCCCGCCGGAGGTCAAAATGCAACGATTGTTGGATGAATTGGGTAGCGTCGCCGATCGGTCAGCCCGTTTTCGCACCGTCATAGCCCTTTGGTGGAAGGAGGAGTGCCATATGTTTGAAGGCGAGATCACAGGCAGGATTACGACCATGCCTGCAGGGACAGGGGGCTTTGGCTATGATCCCGTTTTCATCCCCGAGGGATATGCGAACACATTCGCCGAATTGCCTCCTTCCGTCAAAGCCGGCATCAGCCACCGCTACCAGGCCTTGAACCGGATGCGTCATTTTCTGACGGCCCATCTGCGTCAGGCTTGACCCAGGTAAGGGTATTCCCCGAAGTGTCTGTATCGGCCAGGCGCCTGGATGGATCTATGGCAACAGTAATCGGACCCGCCGGCCACATCCCCGATAGTTGAAGGACATATTTTTCTGAGGTCCAGGGCCATTCGGGGGCGATGTAATCCAAGGAGAAAAGCCGGTCGCGTCGCTTTCCGCCACGCATGATGTCCAGCGGGATGACAATGCGCGTGATCTGACCCTGGCTATCTCTGATGACTACATCCAGAGGCATGGGCATCGTTCCCGATTGACGGAAGGCGACATGCAACCTCTCCTTTTCAAACCACACACTGTCAATCGTGTAATCGATGGTTTTTGTCGAATACACCCAGTAATCCAGATACCAGTCGAGTTCCAGCCCGGATATTTTCTCCGCTGTACGGATGAAATCCAGATCGGTAGGATGCTTGAATTTCCATTCGTGATAAAAGGCCAGCAGGGTCTCTTCGAGCGCTTCCGCCCCCATGATATACCCGAGCTGGTGGAGGAATACTGCGCCTTTGTTGTACACGCCGGCGCCATAGGCGAAATTGGACAAATAGTGATCGGCATGGGTGGAAAGGGGCTCCTCCATGCCCGAGCGCACCAAACCGAAATAACCGTAATAGCTGCTTCTTTGGACCGCGAGGGCGTCTTCCAGCGGGAACAATTCGGCCATGATCTCGTTGGCGGCATAAGAGGTAAAACCTTCGTCCATCCACGCGTAATAAGATTCATTGAAGCCCAGTGTCATCTGGTACCACATGTGCAACAGTTCGTGGACCGATACGCCAACCAGACTGTGCAAGGGTCGATTTCCGGTGATCAGGGTAGCCATGGGATACTCCATGCCGCCGTCTCCTCCTTGAAGGATGCTGTATTGGCGGTAAGGGTAAGAACCAAACCGGCGGTTGATGTGGAACAAGGCGGAATCCATCAGGGCTGGCAATGCCTCCCAGGCTTCCCGGTTCTCCCGGGTGGCCACATACAGAAAATGAAATTCGGTCCCGTCGTGCATGATGCGCCGGGTATGGGTATATCGGGGATCCGCGGTCCAGACGAAATCGTGCACATTCGGTGCAAAAAAATGCCAGGTTTTCAACGGCCCTTCGGATGCCACCACAGGCAGGGACGTATCCTCATATCCGGCGCCGACTTCCTGAGGATTTTGCAGGTAACCCGTAGCCCCCAGGATGTATCGCTTGTCGATGGTAATGCGGACATCGTAATCTCCCCAAACGCCATAGAATTCGCGTTGTACATAAGGATGGGCATGCCATCCCCGGTGGTCGTAATTGCACACTTTGGGAAACCACTGTGCCATGGAGTAATGAATACCTTCCGCATTGAAGCGCCCCGAGCGCCTGATCTGAACAGGGACCTGCGCGTCGAATGTCATGTCCAGGACGGTTGACTGACCTGGTGGAACGGGCCTGGCCAGCGTGACTTCCAGGATGGTTCTGCTTTCCCGGTAGGGTACCGGAGCTCCCTCCTGTGCCAGGCTATGGACGCGGAGGTATCCCACTTCATCGGCTGTCAGCGTCTTGAACCGGCTCAGTATCCGGATATCGGGATCGGGCAACCGTTCTGTCCAGGAAATCATTTCGCTTCCCGGCTGGAAGGCATTGAAGTACAGATGGTAGTAAATCCGGTCGAGCGTATCCGGAGAATTGTTTTGATAGACAAGACGTTGTGTCCCGGTATAACGATGATTTTTGACATCAAAGCGGATGTCCATTTCACAATGAATTCTTTGTTGCCAGTATCCTTCACGGGCATTCAGGACTGGCAAAGCGGCCATGTGGATGACCAAAACGGAACAAAGAAAATGCAGCTTCACGTCAATCATTGAGGTTGTTCACCATCCGGCTTTTCCATCGTCGTGATGGGGGCATGCAGTCGGGACCAATCATTCCAGCTGAATCGACGGCGCGCCAGCAGAAAAAACACCGCGATCGCCACAATGGTTTGCACGAGGATAAGTCTGGCATCAGGGGCATCCAATCGAAACAGAGCCGGCGTTTGGAGGGCACTCCCTTCATAAGTCACGGCCAGGGCGCCAAAGAGATTGGTAGCGGCATGGATTCCGAGTGCCAGTTCGAGACCATCATCCAGCAGCGTGATGACCGCAAGGAAAACAGCAACAAGGAAGTAGTAAAAGGTCATGATACCAATACCGAACCGGGCTATCTCCGGGTTCATGAGATGGAGGGACATGAATACCAGACTGGAAATCAAAACAGCGGCCCAGCGGGACCCTGTCACCAGGCCGATGCCCTGCAGAATATAACCACGGATGAAAAGTTCTTCAAAGCTGGTTTGTATCGGAATGAGAAGAAGCGCAACGACAAGCAAGGGAAGAAAAGAGGCGAGGTTTCCCTGCCAAACGTAGGCCTCCGGGTCCGACAGCCAGGAAATGACTTCGGCCACCAGACCGATTCCCCCCCATACGCCGAGGCCGAAGAAGAACCTGGGCCACCTCACCCGTCCAAATGCATTCACCAGGGATACCACGTTGCGTTGGTGGAGGTATTTGATCACAACCCACAGAAAACCAAGCGCAACCACAAACTGAGTAAGTAGAAGGGCGAGACCGGCATTAGGGTCAATACCTACCGACTCGAAATCCATTGTTTTCGAGAAAGTTTCCAGATCGGAAGAGTAGCCGGAAGACAGCGACCCTGCCAGCAAAACGAGGACCAGAGGCACTTGTCCCAGTATGAAGCCCAGGGACACAAGTACGATACCCATCAGGTAAAGCCACCACTCATTGCGCCCGGAACGCGCCGCCTGAAAGAACATCGCCAAAGGATTGTGGAGGGCGAAAATAGCCAAGATGGACAGACATTGGACGCGATACCCTAATTTTGCTTCCATGAAATCGAAAGTGACATCTCCTTCCCTGGTTCTATTCGCCACCGCTTTGGTGATCGCAGCCGCTTTGAGCCGGCTTCTGCCCCACCCGCACAATTTCACCCCCATCGGTGGCATGGCGTTGTTTGCCGGCGCTGTTTTCAGCCAGCAACGGTTCTCCTGGGTGATTCCTTTCGCTGCCCTTTGGATCAGTGACCTGATACTCAACAATACCTTGTATGCCGGCCTTTATGAAGGTTTTCGCTGGTATGGAGATACCGGGGCGCTACTGGGATTTGCCACGGTTTTTCTCCTCGGCAGGATGACCGTCCGCAGAATGGATCCACGGAAAATCGCCGGCTTATCCCTGCTTGCCTCCTTGCTTTTCTTCCTGGTGTCCAATCTGGCTTACTGGTTGTCTCCCCTGGGTCCCTATGCCATGGATGTCACCGGCCTGCTGGCCTGCTACACGGCCGCTCTCCCCTTCTTCGGCGGAACCATAGCCGGAGATTTCTTCTTCAATGCGGTTTTGTTTGGCGGATGGTTCCTCATCAATCAGCGTCAGACCCAACTGGCCACGGTGTGATCGGCCCATCCGGGCAAATCACCCTGTCGTTCCGAAAAGCCACCAAACGCCGAAAGTTTCAGACTCCCATGCCGTTGTTCAGGACCAGGACCGGTCAGTAAACCGGTAATGCGTTGTCGATCTCTCTGGCATATGCCAGTATTCCCCCTTTCAGATTGATCAGCTCGCCCTGAAAACCCAATTCCTGCAAAAGACGAATGGCCTTGGCACTGCGAACACCACTCCGGCAGTGAACGATGACCTTCCTGTCCGTGGCGATCCTGTCCAGGTGTTCTCCAATGATACCCACCGGGATCAATTCGCCATCCAGGTGAGCGATTTCGTATTCATGGGGTTCACGGACATCAATAAGCTGGAAGGGCTCACCAGAGGTGCGAAGGGACTCGAAAGACTGGACATCGATCTCCGGCACCTCGGCTTCGCGGACCTGATCGAGGCCACAAAACAGTTGGTAATCGATCAGACCGGTCACAACGGTTTCCTGGCGTTTGGAGACGCGCAGAATGCGGGTCTGGAAGGTTGCCGCATCAAAGAGGAAAATCCTGCCTACCAGGGGGTCGCCGACACCGGTGATGACCTTGATGACTTCCAGAGCCTGCATGCTGCCTATAATACCGGGTAGAACGCCGAGGACACCGCCTTCCGAGCAACTTGGTACCAGACCGGGAGGCGGGGGTTCGGGAAAAAGATCCCGGTAATTGGGGCCGCGTCCGCCGTCCGTCAACAAGGCATTGAACACCGAAACCTGCCCTTCAAACTGAAAGATGGAGGCATAGACATTGGTTTTGTCTTCCAAAACGCATGCATCGTTGACGAGATAACGCGTGGGAAAATTGTCCGTGCCATCGGCCACCACATCGTACTGGCGAATGATTTCCCGGGCGTTGTTGCTGTCCAGGCGGGTTTCATGCACCGTTACTTCAATGTGTGGATTGAGGGCAAGTACTCTTTCCCTGGCCTGCCGGGCTTTGGATTTTCCGATATCCGACGTAGAAAACAGTACCTGTCTCTGCAGGTTGCTGTCATCCACACGGTCAAAGTCCACGATACCGATATGTCCGACCCCGGCGGCAGCCAGATACAGAAGGACAGGGCTGCCCAGTCCTCCCGAGCCGATCACCAGCACGCGGGCGTTTTTCAGCTTTTGCTGACCGGCCAACCCAAACTCAGGAATGATGATATGCCTTGAATATCGGGCAAATTCGGCAGGGCTGAAGGCATGGTTGGATGACAGCTCTTTCATGGCTGATTGCATTCGCATCCGCCGGCGATGGCGGGTATGATACTGACCACCGAATGATCCGCCAAAGGCGTTTGTTCCCCCTGGAGTTCCCTGAAGTCGGTATCTCCTACATAGATACGGACAAAGGAACGGATATTCCGTTCCGGATCCAGAAGATGACGACCCAGGTCAGGGTGCTGAGCGACAAGCGTATGGATCGCCTGGTCCATGCGTTCGGCGCTGACGGTGACGGAAGACTGATTGCCCGCGAATTTCCGCAAAGGCGTTGGAATGAGAAATGTTGCCATAAGATGATTGATTTCAGGATTGTACCCATTCTTCTTCAAAATGTTGGCCGGAGTCATGCAGGCGAAAGCTTCTAAGCTCCTCCACTCTGTCCTCGAAAACTGACACGATGACATAGGAGAAGTAAGGCATGGCCTGCTTCAGATCATGCTCGGAAGCGATCGCGGGGTGCATGGGATGCGAGTGGTAAATGCCCAACAGGGAAACCCCGTTGTCCCGGGCAAAAGTCTCGGCTTTGAGGTAATCGGCCGGATCGATGGTAAAACGTCGGCGCTTGTCGCCTTGCCGTGCATTGGGTGCACGACGCACATCATGGATCAGCCGGCCGCCTTCTTCGGTGCCGTAAAGAAATCCACAACATTCGTCCGGGAAGTCGGCCATGGCGTGGCGAAATATTTCGCTCATAACCTGTTTTTGGATGCGCAGTTTCATGGGCGGTTTCATGGATGGAGTGGGTGAAAGATTTCGCCGTATTTGTCGGCGTTGTCGGGAAGCAGGGTAACTACTGTGCCACGGGCAAGACCTGCGGCTACCCGGCGGGCACCTGCCAGATTGGCGGCGCTGGACGGACTGATCAGCAGCCCCTCACGGCGCGCGATGTACCGGATCATGTCCAGGGCTTCTTCACTGGAGACAATTTCCGTGGCATCGGCCTGGGTAGGATCGAATATTCCGGGTACAAGGGCTGTTTCAAGATGTTTCCATCCCTCCAATCCGTGCATCGGACCATCGGGTTGAAGGGCGATGCGGCGTATGGAAGGGTTGATCTGTTTCAATGCACGCGCCGTCCCCGTAAAGGAACCGGTTGTGCCCAGCCCGCAGACGAAATGAGTAAGACTCCCGGAAGTCTGTTGGAATATCTCCCAGGCGGTCGTGTGGAAATGCGCCTTCCAATTATCCTGATTCCGGTATTGATCGAGATAACAATATCTGTCGGGATGGGCTTGAAACAAAGCCGCTGCCACCTCCTGGGCGCCATCCGTCCCTGCCAGAGGGTCTGTCGCAATCACATCGACACCGAGACTACGGAGTATCGATTTCCTTTCCCGTGAAGCGTTATCCGGCAGGCAAAGGGTTACACCAATACCCAACGAAGCGGCAATGGAGGCATAGGCGATACCCGTATTGCCACTGGAAGCATCCAGAAATTGCCGGCCGTCCCGCCATTGTCCATCACCCAGGGCCCCTGTGATGATGCGATAGGCCGCGCGTGCTTTGACACTACCTCCGAGTTGATACCACTCCAATTTGCCCCAGACGCTTACGCCTGGAGACGGCGCCAGCGAATCGAAGCGATGGAGGGGTGTTTTACCGATCAGGGCACCCAACCTTTTGAGACGGGATTTCAAACCCTGGCCCCGGAATCGGGTCGATATGGAAGTCAAAACGGTGTTCATGGCATTTCGCGGTTTCCAAAAATCAAGAAGGCCACTCCCGTGGGGAATGGCCTTCTTGCATACTGCTGCACGATAAGGTCACCTCCCCGCCGTTAGGCCGGTACAGCAACAACAAGCGCAGCAACACGTTACTTTCATGCCGCAAACTTAACAGGTTCGCGTCCGACATGTCAAGTATCCGGTTGTAATTTTTTTCATTTGCCTTTGTCCGAGCATCCACACCCTTGCCCCGCGCCGGGCCGTCCGTTATGTCCGGAGGACTTTTATCTGGAGAATGGACGCATGGTTTTTACGGAATCATTTCATCGGAAACGCGGGACGTGTTGCGGCAGCGGGTGTCGCCATTGTCCATGGAACACGGTGGACGCCCAAGGGCTTACTCCGGTTTCCAGGCCACCTCTTCCGCACCCAGACGATGGCCCAATTCACGGGCCAGGACAAACAGGAGATCGGAAAGCCGGTTGAGGTAACGCATTACAACATCTTCTACTTCACTCACTTGCGCAAGGGCAACGACTCTCCTTTCCGCACGGCGGCACACACAGCGCGCCACATGGGTCCGGGAAACCAGTTCGTGTCCGGCCGGAAGAATGAAATGCCGGAGTGCGGGAAGGTGTTCGTCCCAGGTGTCCATTTGCTGTTCCATCTCCGCAATCCGGTCCACAGGGAGAGGCGGAAGAGGCATATCTTTATCGGGATACCTGGCCAGATGGGCTCCGATAGTAAAGAGATCCGTCTGGATGGTACGGATCAATCCAATGATGTCTTTGTCCGGACAGGAATCGGAGAGGAGCCCCAATACAGCATTCAGTTCGTCGACGGTCCCGTAGGCTTCAATCCTTATATCGTCTTTGGAAACCCTTTTGCCTCCGAACAGGCCGGTCAGTCCCTGGTCTCCTGTTCTAGTATAGATCCTGAATGCCATTTTTCGTTGTCGGGTTTTCGGTCATCCGAGGCCACTTTACCATCTTTGAGTCTGACCATGCGTAAAGTCCTTTCGGCGATGTCCGGCTCGTGGGTCACCAGGATGATCGTGTTGCCTTGTGCGTGCAAGGTATCAAAAAGGTCCATGATCTCATAGGATGTCCTGGAGTCCAGGTTGCCGGTGGGTTCGTCGGCCAGGATGATGGATGGATGATTGACAAGGGCGCGGGCAATGGCGACCCGTTGCCGCTGTCCACCGGACAATTCATTGGGCTTGTGGGTGATCCTGTCCCCCAATCCCACCTGAGTGAGTACTTCCGCAGCGCGTTCCAACCGGTCCGACCGGCCAAGGCCGGCATAAACCAGTGGCAAGGCGACGTTTTCCTGCGCAGACAGCCGGGGTAGCAGGTTGAAGGTCTGGAAGACAAAACCGATCTCCTTGTTTCGGATGGCCGCCAACTCGTCATCATTGAGTCGGGAAACATCCGTACCGTTGAGAAAGTACTGTCCGGCTGTAGGCGTGTCAAGGCATCCGAGCAGATTCATCAGGGTGGATTTGCCCGATCCGGAAGGTCCCATCAGGGAAACGTATTCGTTGCGCGCGATGTCGAGGTCCACACCATTGAGGGCATAGATGGTCTCCATCCCCATCCGGTAGAGTTTCTTCAATTGATGGACCCGGATCATTTGGTCTTGCATAATATTGATGGATGATGCCCGGCGAAGTTCGGCAGAAAGTCACCAAGTGCCTGTTCTTTTCGATCAAGGGTCATTCCGGGTCCGTGCAGGTTATCTGCCGCAAGACCAAAGGAAGGCAGGATGCCGGATGAATTAAAGGGATTGAGGTACCTTAGCCGTACAAACGAAAACGGAGGGAATGCAACAAACCGGCATCAAGCATATTGCCGTAGCAGGAAATATCGGGTCCGGAAAAACAACCCTTTCCGAGGAGTTGTCCCGGCATTTCGGTTGGGAGGTCCACTTTGAATCCACGGACAACAACCCGTATTTGAACGACTTCTATCTGGACATGCACCGTTGGTCATTCAACCTGCAGATCTACTTTCTTCATCACCGTTTCGAACAGATTCTGCAGATACACCAGGGTGATCACACGGTCATTCAGGACAGGACGATCTATGAGGATGCCCACATCTTTGCACCCAATCTGCATGAAATGGGGCTGATGAGCACCCGGGATTTTCGCAACTATCTCAGTCTATTTGAATTGATGACCTCCCAAATCCGGCCCCCTGACCTTCTTATCTACCTGAAGGCCTCCATTCCAACGCTGGTCAGTCACATTCACAGCCGTGGCAGAGAGTATGAAGGCAATATGAGTCTGGACTATCTCAAACGCCTCAATGCCAAGTACGAACGATGGATTGAGGGATATACCGATGGGAAATTGCTGGTTATCCCGGTGGATGAAATCGATTTCAAAAAGAACAAGGAAGATCTGGGCCTGGTGATCGAGAGGGTGAATACCGAGATTTACGGCTTGTTTTGATCCGCGGCCTTTTCCTTCCTGGCACGAGCCTGAATAAAAGAATAATAGAATACGGCCTCCTCATGCTCCCGGTATTCCCGCATGGCGGCCTCGGCTTCCTGCCATCGCCCGAGAGAGGTGAATCCTCGTTCCAGCGTAACATGAAAGGCACTCCGCATGAGGTCCAGCCAATAGTCCAACATGACCCGTCGCTCTGCCGGCCTTGACGCATCAAGCAGAAATGTGCGAGGCCAGGTAGCCACCTCCCCAAACCCTGCCGCGTCCAACAAATGCGCAAGCCGGATCCCCGCATCCGGATCTCCGCCCATGCTGCGTTGGCAGCGAAGGGTGTCCTGCCAATAGGCCATCACCTCCGGACTTTCCGGATACAGGCAAAAACTGCTGTGGAAGACTTCCGTGACATACAGCGGGCAACGAGCCGGTATCCATGAAAACACCTTGCGAAGGAGTTGCAGGCTTCCGGGCACATGCTCGAGCACCCAAACCATCAACACTGCATCCGGCGGTTTTCCCCATTTGGGGGACAGGATCGTGGCATCGCCTTCGATCAGCCGGAATCGGCCGGCAAAAGATGGAAAGCCGCCCAGGTTGATCTCCGCTTTTCTGATCTGGCGCGCATTGGATTCGATGCCGGTGACCTGCAAACCGGGAAACCGATGCAGCAAGGTCATCAATTGGGCGCCTACCCCACACCCGATTTCCAAAAGATGAGCGACATCGCCCAAAGGAATGTCCCGGTATATGTATGGCGCCAATACTTCATTCTGGCGCAACAGGCGCTCCTGCTCTTCCGGCGAATAGCCGTGTATGTATCCCGAATCACTTTCCATGTGAAGAGGCAAAGGTAAAATCCCGAAAAGGAGCCACGCCGTTTTGGGCGAGATGGCAAGCTCATTCTACCCGAGAGCAAAAATACCCTTGAAAAGCAAGAAAAAGTGACCGTAATTTTTTACATAAAAACTTAAGGATCAGTTAACATCTCACTGTTACCTTTGCCCATACACATTCGCCATTCTAAACATAACTGCTATGCAAAACCAAGACCCTCATCTTGCCGGTTCTCCTCCGGCCCGAAATCCCTTTCCAATGATTGGTAAGGGCTGGCCTGTCGTCCTGCTATGCCTGTTTATCAGTACGGGATTGTGGAGTCAGGGTACAACAACATCGTCCGTCAGTGGTAAAATCACGGACAATCTCAACGAAACCCTGATCGGAGCCACCGTGGTGGCTGTCCACGAGCCCTCAGGTACCACCTACGGGGCTGCCTCCAACACGGCAGGGCTTTACACCATCCCTAACATGCGGGTAGGCGGACCATACCGCATTACGGCGAGCTATACGGGATATGGGGAGGTGACCTTTGAGCAGGTATTTCTCCGCCTGGGAGAAAACAAGAGGCTCGACTTCTCCCTGGAAGAGGCGGCCATGGAATTAATGACCATAACGGTCACGGGCAGCCAGGGGACCAGTGGTCAGTCGGCGGGGGCCTCCACCCAAATCTCTTCTGCCGACATCGAAGTGATGCCGACCCTCAACAGGAACCTCCAGGATTACCTGCGACTCACCCCCCAATCGGCCGCCTATGAAGGCGGTAATGCCTTTGCCGGTGTGAACAACCGGTACAACGCCATTTATGTGGACGGGGCGGTCAATAATGACGTTTTCGGGTTGGCTACTCAGGGCACCAATGGTGGTCAGACAGGGATCGCTCCGTTTTCCATTGACATCATCGACCAGTTTCAGGTAGTTCTGTCTCCTTATGATGTCACCCTTGGCGGTTTTGCCGGAGGCGGTATCAATGCCGTCACCAAGTCGGGTACCAACAATTTTGAAGGAACGGCTTATTACTTCTTCCAGAACGAGAATCTGGTGGGCAAAACGAACCAGTCACTGACCGACCGGACAGGTAACGACCCCACCAAACTGGCAGAATTCACCAACACACTGTACGGAGCATCCCTGGGAGGCCCTATCATTCGCGACCGGCTTTTCTTTTTCACCAATGTGGAGATCCAGGATGATGCCACACCGAGGCCCTATGATTTCGGCACCTATCTGGGCAATTCCGGACAACAGGAGCTTGAGCAATTGAGGGATCATCTCATCAATACCTATGGTTATGATCCGGGCATGTTCGGAACAGATGTCAACAACGAGCTTAAGGGACTCAAGTTCTTCGGAAAGGTGGATTACAACATTAACGCCAACCACCGGATCACCTTGCGTCACAACTACACCCGGGCCGAACAGTACGAACGGTATGCGGGGTCGGCCAATACCGTCAATTTTGCCAATAACGGTCTGTACTTCCCTTCCATCACCAACAGCTCGGCGCTGGAGTTGAATTCACGGTTTGGCAACCGGTTCAGCAACAACCTCATTCTGGGATACACCCGTGTGCGGGATGACCGGGACCCGATCGGGGGCGATTTCCCTTATGTTTTCATCGAAGATGGCGGCACTAATCTGATCCGGTTTGGATCGGAGGAGTTTTCCACCGGTAACCAGCTCAACCAGGATATTTTCTCCCTGACCAACAATTTCAAAATTTACCAGGGAAGGCACACCATTACGCTGGGCACGCACAATGAATTCTACGATATCTACAACTTGTTCTTACCCCAGAACTACGGCACGTACAGGTTCCAAAGCGTGTCGGATTTCATCAACGGCCAACCGGCCTTTGAATACACACGGGGCTACTCGCTCGTCGATGAAGTCACCGGGGACGGCAGCAAAGCTGCTGCTGCTTTCAAGGCCATTCAACTCGGGATCTATGTCCAGGACGAATGGCAGATCAACCCCCGGTTTACCCTGACCGGCGGAGTGCGGTTGGATCTGCCTTTCTTCCTCGATGATCCGGTTCATGATCCCTCCTTCGGCGATGTAACACTGCCCCTGATCCGCAATCATTACGACCTGGTCAATGATGTGGAAGCGGGCAAAGCCCCCGACGGCCAATTGATGTGGTCGCCCCGTCTGGGTTTTGAATATGACGCTTCCGGTGACCGCAAGACCATCGTTCGCGGTGGTGCGGGCATATTCACCAGCCGTATTCCGTTCGTTTGGCCGGGTGCCATGATCAGCAACAACGGCATCAACCAAGGCAGGGTAAACCGCCAGAATGATCAGATTCCGTTCATTGCCGACATCAACAACCAATATGTGGACCCCAACTTCGCTGTGCCTTCGGGACAGGTGGACATTTTCACGAGCGATTTCCGGTATCCGCAGGTATTCCGTACCAATCTGGGCATAGACACCCGTCTGCCGGGCGGGATCACGGCGACCTTCGAAGGCATCTACACCAAAACCCTCAACAACGTCCTTTACACGAACGTCAACTCGAACCCGACGGAAAGCTTCCAATGGACCAACACGCCGGATGACCGTTCCGTGTTCAGCCGGACCAGTCTTGATACCCGGTATGAATCCATCTACCTCGGTTCAAATACAAATGAGGGTTATACCTACACGCTTACCGGCTCCCTCGCCAAAGACTTTGACTTCGGCCTCAAAGCCACCCTGGCTTACACCTATGGCGATGCCAAGGCTGTTTCGGAAGGAACGTCCTCCCAGAATTCCTCCCAATGGAGGGGACAGGTAAGTATTGACGGCAGGAATTCTCCGGTACTTGGAAGATCCGATTTTGCCGTCGGTCACCGGGTGCTTTCCACTTTGTCTTATTCCATTGACTGGAACAAGCAGAAGAATGCCACGACCACCATATCCCTGCTTTACGACGGAGTCGCCGGAAGTCCCTATTCTTATATCATCGGCGGTTCAGCCGGACGGAATCTCAACAATGAAACCGGGAGTACCAGTCGCAACAGAAGCCTCATTTACATTCCCAAGGACGCTTCCGAAATCAATCTTGTCGCGTATACGAGTGGTGGACAAACCATTACTCCCGAGGAACAATGGGAAAATCTGAATGCCTTCATCGAATCGGACCCTTATCTCTCTGAAAACCGGGGTCAGTATGCTGAAAAGAATGCCAACTGGATGCCTTTTACCTCCTTTCTGGACCTGGCTGTCCGTCAGGATTTCGGCATGCAACTCGGCGGCAAGATGCACAAGTTCCAGTTGTCCCTGGATGTGTTCAACCTGGCCAATCTCATTAATCCGTCCGCGGGGGTACGTTACAGCGTAATCGGTGATTTCAACAACTTCTTCCTTTACAATTTCGAAGGATACGAAGCCGACAAAACAACCCCCCGGTTCACCTACAGGGGTGGAGACAACACCGGAACGGATGCATTGAACATCAACGATCTGAGTTCCCGCTGGCGCATGCGTCTGGGTCTCCGGTACATCTTCCAATAGTCGAAGAGCCCATTTTAATGTCAGGGGACCCGGTAGCTACCGGGTCCCCTTTTTATTTCCCAGCAGGATCCGGGGCGGCCGCAATGGCCTGCTTAGCTTTGTTGGTCATGAATGAGAGGCAAAGGGTGTTGCAACACCTCCAACAACAGTTCGATCAAGCCGGTGTCCGTCTGATTGCCGTGTCGAAAACCCATCCTCCGGAATCCATACGCACCCTGTATGACCTGGGTGTAAGGGATTTTGGCGAAAACAGGGTCCAGGAGATGGTCACCAAAGCGCCACTTCTACCGAAGGATATCCGATGGCATTTGATTGGCCATTTGCAAACCAACAAGGTCAAATACATAACCGGTTGGGTCCACATGATCCATTCTGTGGACTCATTGAAGCTTCTGCAGGAGATTGAAAAACAAGCCGCCCGGCAGAACAGGACCATCCCTATCCTGTTCCAGTACCATGTAGCGATGGAATCCAGCAAATACGGTCTGAACCCCAAGGATGACCAATGGCTGTATGCTTTGAAATTCAAGGAGAGGTTTCCTCACATCCTCCCGTGTGGGGTCATGGGCATCGCTACACTCACGGATGATCCCGGGCAGATTCGCAGCGAATTCCGGCAACTGCGCGCCATTTTCAATCGGCTCAAAGCGGATCTTTGGCCCGATGGAGAGTCCTTCCGGGAAATCAGCATGGGCATGTCATCTGACTTTCAGATCGCTGTGGAAGAAGGCAGCACCATGGTGCGCATTGGCAGCCTTTTGTTCGGAGACCGAGATTAAAATAATCCTTTTGCCGTCAGGGACCATCCATCAGGGAATCCACAGTTTTTCCGTCCAGGTATGTCCACCCATGCTTACCTGCACCAGGTACAAGGAGGGGGGTAGCCCGGGAATCCGGATCCCTGATTGACCGGAAGGAATGGTGACCTGCAATACGGGCCTGCCCAGCAGATCGAATACCGAAATCTGCAGAGGATCGGAGGAATCCTCCTTCCTGATCAGTTGCATCATGCGGCTGGAGGATGCGTACACCAGTTGAAGATAAGGTTTAAGGGGCGACGGGACAAGAGAAGTAACCACTTCCAATTCGGTCTGGTAGGCCGTCAGACCACCGCGGCGGTTGCCGATGAACAGCTCATACCGGCCATCCCCTTCGAGGTCCGTCATGACAGGACGGGTTTCACTGCCGTCGCGATAGCCGGTGTACAGGGAATCCAATACAGGAAATTTGGCACCCGGGTCCCCGGTGTTGACGAGGTATCGTCTTATCTGGCCTTCATTGGAGCCCACCAACAACTCCGCCCCGGTTGCCGTCCGGTAGAACCAGGGCGCGGCATAACCCGAAAAGGTGGAAGGTGTGCGCATGTCGATCTGCCCGTAAAAGGAGGAATTGGGCGGCAGATCCGGATTGGCGGAGAAGGATGGATTCCCGGGTGTCCCGGTATTCCTGTACAAGATCACTCTGCCCTGCCCTATCCCGACCAAAAGGTCCTGCAGACCGTCGCCATCCACATCCACAATTTGAGGCACATTCCAGGCTCCGGGAGCCAGTCCGGAATAATCGGCGACCGGTAAGGTGAATACCGGTACGTTTCCAGGTCCCGCGATGTTCTCCACGAAGAACATGGTGCCGAAAGCATGGCCGACGACAAGGTCAACATCCCCATCTCCGTCCAGATCTCCTGTTGCCGGTGTGAACCCGAAGAGGTTGTTCTGGCCATAAGCGCTGAATCCCAGGAAATCCACATCTGCCAACGTGAACGCCGGATCGGAAGTCGTACCGGTGTTCCGGAACAGGACCAGAGAAGGCGTCAGATTGGTACCGGGTGTATAAAAACCGAAATTGCCGATGATCATGTCGGTCAGGCCGTCGCCATCTACATCCATGAAAGCCGGTCGCGAGCCGGTACCGGCATCAATGACATCCCGGCAAAGAAAGTCTTTGGCCTTCAATCGGAAGTCGGGGACGGCTCCGGCTCCTTCATCGCGGTACAGCCATATATTGGCCGTGTCCAGGGCGCCGATGACGGCATTGGGAGCCACAATAATATCCTGGCGACCATCCAGATCCGCATCCAGGGAAAATGCTGCCGGGAAATAGGGCATATCCACCCGGACATCCGAGGCGGGCCAAAAGGTATCCTGGGCCACCATCCAGGCATTGAATTCAGTCCCGCCGTTGATCAGCAAATTGACATTGGTGAAGGAGACGTCTCCGATCAGCAGATCTTTCAAGCCGTCGCCATTGGCATCCAGTGTCAGCAAGGTGCTGCCGGCATGTCTGAGACCGGCTTGAGACTCCCCTCCGGAAAATGAAGACTGGCATTCCGACGGATTGTCACTAAGGTGAATGGGTTCGGATACTCCGGTCTCGTAAAATTTGCCCCAGCACACATCGGCAAGGCTGAAATCCAGCGAATCTCTCCCGAAACCTTTTTCCGTGGACAGGTTGCGAAACAGATAGGCATGACCTCCTGAAGGATCGAAAGTCACGAGATCGATATCTCCGTCGCCGTCGATGTCATCAAAGGCGGGAATGTCGTCAAAGGCAATGTAGATCTGGGTCTTGGTCCCGTTGGGGAGGGTGAAAGTGAAGATGTTGTCTGTGGTTCCGGGTACGGGATAAAGGTCGAATGTCAGGGTATCGGCGACATAACGCCCGCGGTAGGCGCGAAAGCCCGATTTGCTGCGGTCGGAAAACACGAATAAGTCCCGGATGCCGTCACCGTCATAATCCCGCATCACCATCCAACTGGTAAAGCGGGGAAATTTGCCGGCAAAAGCACGGTGGCGTTCGAAACGCCAGTCTCCGCCATCCATCCGGCGCAGGTATGTCACCAGAACATCTCCGGCCCGGTCAAACACGACCAGATCCGAAAGGCCGTCGTTGTCCAGATCGGGTTCTGAAAACTGGGGCGCATTCCACCCTCCCTGGAAAGGATCAGCCAAAGGCTTTCCGTACCAGGATACAGGGCAAGTGAATTCAGGCAGAACAGCCTGGGCCTGCAACTGGCCTGAATCAAAACAGGTCTTGCCAAACAGGGCGAGAAGGACCAAACCGTATTTTCGGATCATCGGCGTAAAATTACACCTCTCTTTCATCCTATCTTTAGGGTAATCAATGAACCTAATTCTCATGGTTAACATCCCTCCACGTAAAACAGTGCCTCCCACCCTGTTCCAATATGTTTGTTGGTTGGTCAATGACCAAACGTATGGTTGAAAGGAGGGAGGATCGGTTTCATCCCCAGTATGTCATGCTGGGATTGCTTTTGGCGGGTCTCAGCATGTTGTTCCTCGCATTGTCGGCGGCCTATCTGTACGCCCGGTTTGAAGCAAATTTGAGACCGGTGAGATTGCCCTGGCTCTTCTTTCCCAATGTTTTGGTGCTGCTGACCAGCAGTTGGACCCTTCTCAAAGCCGAAAAGGCTTTCCGGGAGGATGATGCCCCAGGATACAGGCGGCAACTCTCAGCGACATTCGTGCTGTCCGTGCTCTTTCTGTTTGTCCAGGTGGTAGCCTGGGGACAATTGTATCAAATGGGACTCGGGTTGACCAGCGACCTGTCCACGTCGTACGTGTATGCCATGACGATCCTTCATTTCATCCATGTATCCGTAGGCATCCCCTGGCTGGCCCGCTTTACCTGGCGGGCATGGAGACGATTGGAGACGCCCGTCAATGAACTGGTGTATTTCTCTGACCCCGTGCGTTACAGGCACTTGCGGCTGTTGTCCCGGTACTGGCACTTTCTGGACATTTTGTGGGTGTATCTGGTGTTGTTCCTCGGATTGAACATGATGGGCTGACCGCTTTCGAAAGGCCCGGCGTACTTTTGCGGCAAATCCCCGATATGCCATATACCCAACCCGCTGCGGGCCTTGAAGTAGCCAGGACGTTAGGTCTGCTCGAAGAGGAATACCTGAAGATCACGGAAATACTGGGCAGGGAACCCAACTTCACGGAACTGAGCATTTATTCGGTCATGTGGTCCGAACACTGTTCATACAAAAACAGTATCAAGTACCTCAAGACGTTGCCCAGGGAAGGACGGCGGCTTCTCGTCGGCGCCGGGGAGGAAAACGCCGGCCTGGTGGACATCGGAGACGGTTTGGCATGTGCCTTCAAAATCGAATCCCACAATCACCCGTCTGCCATTGAGCCCTATCAGGGGGCAGCCACCGGTGTCGGCGGCATTCACCGGGATATTTTCACGATGGGTGCAAGGCCCATTGCCGCTTTGAATTCCCTGCGATTCGGTGATCCGTCCCTGCCCCATACCCGGCATTTGATCCGGGGTGTCGTCAAGGGAATCGGGGACTACGGCAATTGTTTCGGCGTCCCGACTGTGGGCGGGGAAGTGTTTTTCCATCCGTGTTTCAACCAGAACATCCTGGTCAATGCCATGTCGGCCGGGATCGTCCGGATCGGAGAGACAATTTCAGCAAGGGCCGATGGTCCGGGTAATCCGGTTTTTATCGTGGGATCGGCCACCGGCAAGGACGGGATTCACGGGGCGACATTCGCTTCGGCGGATTTGACCGAAGACTCGGCCGAGGACCTGCCGGCCGTTCAGGTCGGCGACCCTTTCCAGGAAAAACTGCTCCTGGAGGCCACACTGGAAACCATCCGTACCGGCGCTGTCGTCGGCATGCAGGACATGGGCGCGGCCGGGATCACTTGTTCCACCAGTGAAATGAGTGCCAAATCGGGAACCGGCATGATGATATGGCTGGATAAGGCTCCTACGCGGCAGACCAACATGCAGCCTTTCGAAATCCTGCTCAGCGAGAGCCAGGAACGCATGCTCGTCATTGCCCAAAAAGGAAGAGAGGAAGAATTGCTGCGCATTTTCCGCAAGTGGGATCTGGAATGTGCCCAGATTGGCGTTGTGACGGATACCGGGCGCCTCGAGTATTACTTCCACGGCGAAAAAGTGGCGGATGTTCCTGCCGAATCCCTGGTTTTGGGAGGTGGTGCCCCGGTATATGACCGGGCGTATCGCGAACCGGAGTATTACGCCCGTTTACAAAAATTTCGCCCGGAGGACGTTGCCCTTCCTGATGACTGGATGGCTGCAGCCCGAAAGCTGTGGTCAAGCCCCAACCTGGTTTCGAAAAGGTGGATTTACGAGCAATATGACCATACGGTACGCACCAATACGCGTACTACCGACCGGCCGGCTGATGCCGCAGTCGTGAGGGTGAAGGGCACCGACAAAGCACTGGTGCTCACTACCGACTGCAATCCCGCCTACGTGCATGCCGATCCTTATGTCGGTGGCATGATCGCCGTGTGTGAAGCGGCCCGCAATATCGTGGCATCCGGCGGGGAACCCGTCGCCATCACTAATTGCCTCAATTTCGGCAATCCCTACAACCCCGAAGTGTATTGGCAGTTTGTCAACGCCATACGGGGCATGGGAGAAGCCTGCCGCAAACTGGACACCCCTGTGACCGGTGGCAACGTGAGCTTTTACAACCAGACCGTCACCGGCAACAAGGCCGAACCCGTATTTCCCACCCCTACCATCGGCATGCTCGGGATCATGGATCATCCCGACCAGATGACCACCCTTGCCTTCAAATCGCCAGGGGATATCCTTGTCCTGCTCGGTCATGTCAGGGATGACCTGGGTTCTTCCGAATATTTGCGCCATGTCGCGGGGGTTCCGTTTTCTCCGGCACCCGCCTTCGATCTGGATCAAGAGGTGCGGATGCTGCAACTGGCCAGGGAGCTGATCCGGGGAATCGGCGTTGCGTCTGCCCATGACGTGTCCGACGGCGGCCTTTTCACGGCAATGGTCGAGGCCGCGATGCCGGAAGGCCTGGGGTTTGAGATCCAATCACCGGATCTGGTCCGCAAGGATGCCTTCCTGTTCGGCGAATCACAGGGACGATTCCTGTTTAGCATGGATCCGGACCAATGGAAACAGGCTGAGTCTTTCCTCAAAAAGGAAGGAGCGCCTTACCGGGTCCTGGGCCGTGTGACGGATGGCAACTTGCTGATTGACGATGAAGACTTCGGTCATGTCAGTACCTGGAAAGACCGCTATGACGACACCTTGCCCGCCATCATGGATCTCTCGCCGGCTATTGACGAAGTTGTCTGAAAGGGCAATGATTGACCCGATTCTGCGTTGTCACGAAGTACGTTTTGCCTATACGTCACACGTAGCCCTTCCATCAAAATGTCCAGTTCCATGTCCAGACTGAAAACCAGCCTCCTCTCTTTCACCCTGCTCGTTTCCGCGGTTCTTTCCTGTCAGCAGATTTCCAGATCCTATCAGATTACCGGCGAAATGGAAGGCGCCGAGAACCTGACTGTGGTGCTCGACTACATTTTCCCGGACGGAAAAACGGAGACCAAGGCCAAAGAGACCATCGGGACGGAGGGAAGTTACCGGCTTCCCTTCCCGGAACCATTGCCTCAGGGCATTTACCGGATGCGAATCGGGAATCACAACCTGTTCTTTGCCCTTGACGGAAAGGAGGAAAGTGTGCATTTCAAAGGCCAGCTGGCCACCCTTGACCGGTGGCAGGTAGAGGTGACCGGCTCCGCGTTGGCGGAAGAGTATATCGGCACCCTGCGCCATCTCGCCAATGAGACCCAAGGCAGCGCCGAGGATACAGAAAAGGCTGTAAGAGGTGTCAAGGACCCGTTGGTGGCCATGCATCTGACCCAAATGATCTTCCGCAATGATCCGACCTACCTCGAGCTCCATCAGCAGATCATTGACCGCCTGGCACAATCCTATCCCGAGAGTCCGTATACCCGGGAATACGGCCTTTTCGTCTCCAATGTTGAAAAATCCCGGGCCCGGACCCTGTTGGCCCAAAAAGTTAAGGTCGGCGAAGAGGCCCCGGACATTGTGTTGCCGGGACCTGACGGCAAGGTGCGCCGTTTGTCCGATCTCAAAGGGAAAGTGGTATTGCTCGACTTCTGGGCCAGTTGGTGTGGCCCTTGCCGGAAGGAAAACCCGCATGTCGTGGAAGTGTACGAAAAATACCGCGATCGCGGATTTACGGTATTCAGCGTGTCATTGGACGGTGTGGACGAACGCACTCGTCAGCAACTTGGCGGAGATGAGGCCAAGATCATGGATCGCGTCGAGCGCTCCAAAATGATGTGGGTCCAGGCCATCGCGGCGGATCGCCTGAGCTGGGATGCTCATGTCAGCGACCTCAAAAAATGGGACGCAGAGCCTGCTGCCGTGTACGGGGTGACGTCCATTCCGAAAACCTTCCTTATCGACCGGGAAGGCAAGATTGCCCGGATCGATACACGTGGTGTCCTCGAATCCGAAGTCCTCAAACTTCTTTAAGCAATTTCCTGTAAGGTCCAGGCATTCAGCAAGATGCCTGAGGCTATTGAAACGTTCAGGGATTCCGCTGTACCCTCCCGTCTTTTCGGAATGGTCACCTTGAGGACGTCCGACATACGGAGATCTGGTCTGATACCGTGGGATTCATTGCCCAACACGAGACAGGTTTTCTCCGGCCACCGGAAAGATTCCAGGGCAGCACCCTCCATATCGGCCACCACCGGAATGAAAGGCGGTGGACACGAAACATAGTCTTCCAGGGACCCGGCATGAAGCCGCACCCGGAAAAGGGATCCCATTGCCGCCTGTACAACTTTCGGATTGGCCCATTCCACCGTACCGGGTCCCAACACGAGGTCGTGAACACCAAACCAATCTGCGGTACGAATGATCGTGCCCAGGTTGCCGGGGTCCCGGATGGCATCCAGATACAGGAGACGCATTGTGGCCGCAGAGATCTGCGGGGTATCGGGAAATCTCAACACGACCAGGATTCCTGGCGGCGTAGAGACCTGGGATATTTTTTCCATGGTGGCTTTGTCCGTGTCTACCCAGGCACAACCAGGTGGCAGGGCATAATCGCGGGCATCAAAACGGGACGGATCAGCGATGACCGAAAGTGCCCGGTCGGGCCAGGCCTGGAGGGCCTCGCGGACGACCTTGTCCCCCTCCGCTATGAATTTATGATACTTTTGTCTCTGCTTCCGGTCCGCCAAGGAGCGGATAAAGCTGACCTGATTCCGCGAAAGCATGATAGCGCCCGATTTCACGCGAAGATATGCGGACTCCCGGACGGATCGGAAAGCGGCCTTACTCGCCTTGGTCCTCCTGGGTCTGACCTGCGGCGGATGCCAGGTGTTCCGGCATGTCCCGGAATCCAGGTATCTGATCGAGGATCAGGATGTCGTCGTTGAGCCTGGCGAGGAGGATACACCGGTCAGGGATCTGGAGGTCCAACTGTCCAACCTGGTGACCAATCCTCCCAACACCAGGGTTCTCGGCATGTTTCGCACCTACCTATGGTTTCATTACCGGCTCCAAAAGCCGGGGAAGGAAACCCGCACCCGGCGATTCCTCAGGGAAAATCTGTCCGAACCTCCCGTATATCTGGATGAAGGTGTCCTCGCCAATAATCTGGAGGGGATGCTCATTTTTCTGAAGAACAGGGGTTACTTTCAATGCCGGGGTGAATACGAGGTCACCCTATCCGGGAAAAAACCGCTGGCCCGGGTCACATACCGGATTTCCACCGGCAGGCCGTTGCGCATCAAATCCATGGAAATACGGTCTCCGGACCCCGAAATGGCACGATGGCTGCCTGTCCTCAACAGGCAAACCACCCTCAAGCCCGGGATGATCATACAGGGAGACACTTACTCCAGGGAGGTAGCCCGAATCACCGATTATCTGCGCAACCGCGGGTATGCTTTTTTCTTCCCCAATCAGATCTCCGCCCTTCAGGTGGACGTCGCAGATACCGCCAGGTACGAAGTCCCTGTCTTCCTCGAGATTCTACCGCCGGCCGACGGCAGGGCCACTCAGGCTGTCCGCATCGGCGAAGTCACCATCCATACGGCCGAAGGACCCAACCAGCCAATCACTCTGGATACGGTGTATCGGAGTATCCGCATCCGGGATGCCCGACCGGAGGGCTTTGTGCAGCCCGACATTTTGTACAGGGCCCTCGATGTACGTCCCGATTCCCTGTATGCCGAATCCCAATATGTAAGGACCAACCGGCGGCTCTCTTTACTGGGGATTTACCGTTTTGTCAACACCCGCACACGGGAAGACAGCCTCACCGGCAGGGTCAACATGGACATTCAACTCACCCCTTCCTACCGGATGGCCGACAATTATTCGTTCGATGTCAACAATACAACCGCCATCGGGGACAACTCCAATGTGCTCGGTCTGTCCTTCAACGCCGGGCGTACTTACCAGAATTTGTTCCGGAGAGCCATCCGGATGGAGGCCAATCTCCAACCCAGTATAGAAGCCAATATCGCGCCGCTCCAGTTTAATGCCATCAACGCCGGCGCCAGCGTGAGGATGCAATTCCCCTTTTTTGAAGATTACTTCCGGGTGTGGAAACACTCCCGACTGCGGCGATGGTATCCCTGGCTCTGGCAAGACGCCCGCAGTTACGCCGGTGCCAGTTATACCTACAACAACCTCCTCAATTTCTGGGAGACCCACTTCATGAATGTCCAGTACGGGTTTGATTACAACCCCAAACCCAACCTGCGGGTCAGTCTGGACCACTTCCAGATCGACTACTACCAGAACGCCCTGTTGGCCGGATTCAGGGACAATGCCCCGCCAGGTTCAGAACTTGCTTTCCAGAGCCAGTTTCTCACCGGTTTTCTGTTTCGCGCCATCAAAGGCAATTATCAGTCATTGCCCAACCGGTACGGTGAATCCTGGTCCTTCCGGGGGGGATTTGAACAATCGGGCCTCGAAATCCTGACCCTGAACAGCGTTTACCGGATATTCAAGCCGGACACGGCGCCCTGGACAGCCGGCGAGATCAGTTTTTCCAAATACCTCCGCGGGGATGGTCAATGGACCTATTCCCGCAACTTCGGCAAGGGCCGCACGGCTGCCACCCGGTTGTACACAGGATTGATCATTCCGTTGGCCGACACCCGCACCAGCCCCTACATCAAACAGTTTTCGGCCGGAGGCCCCAGCAGCATGCGCGGCTGGCTTAACGGTCAACTCGGCCCGGGAGGCACACCCCCTACCCGATCCAGCCCGCCTTTCTTCCAACGCGGCGACCTGAAACTGGAAATCAATGCCGAGTGGCGGCAAAAAATATTCTGGCTCCTTGAAGGAGCGGTATTCCTAGATGCCGGAAATATCTGGAACCTTCGGGAGGACCCTGAACTACCTGGCGCAGGTCTCCGGGATTTTCACAAGGAGTGGGCTATGGCCGGAGGAATGGGCATCCGGCTCAACTTCCAGTTTTTCATCCTCGTGTATGATGTCGGCGCCAAGATCCGCTACCCTTACGAAGTGAATGGCTCCCACTGGGCGCGGCGCCTGGACCTCAACTTCCAGAATCTGCTGATCAATTATCCTTTTTAGCCGAAGACCCGGTTTTCTTACCCGGTTTGCGGGAAGCCGCTTTGTCGAACTCCCGAAACAATTCTTTGCGACCGTACAAGTGGCAGATCGGGCAGGTATATGGATTATGGCCCCTCGCCGGGCAGTATTCCCTCCCAAAGAAAATGATGCGGAGATGAAGGGTATTCCATTCCTCCCGGGGGAAGAGGGACTTGAGGTCTTTCTCGGTCTGAACCACATTTTTTCCCGAGGAAAGGCCCCACCGCCATGCCAGACGATGGATGTGCGTGTCCACGGGAAATGCCGGTACGCCGAAGGCCTGGCTCATGACCACCGACGCCGTTTTGTGTCCTACGCCCGGCAGGGCCTCGAGTTCTCCGATGGTATCCGGCACCCGCCCTCCGTATTGATCTCTCAGGATACGGGAAAGACCGTGGATGGCTTTGGATTTGGCCGATGAAAGGCCACAGGGACGGATGACCTCCTCGATCTCTGATACCTCCAGGGCCGACATGTCCTCCGGCGTCGAGGCTTTGGCCCATAGCAAAGGAGTGATGCGATTGACCCTTTCATCCGTACACTGGGCCGACAACAAGACCGCCACCAAAAGGGTGTAGGGATCCCGATGTTGCAAAGGGACGGGAGTCTTTGGATAAAGGGAGGCCAAAATGGCGCCGATGTGCCTGGCTTTTTCTTTTCGGGTCATACCGACAATGATTGCAGGAAGGCCATGGTGTCCACACCGTCGGCATAATCCGTCAGACCGGGCACCTGGGTCTGCCCAGGAGCCACCACCTCCCATCCGGGAACCGGACGGGTCGAAACGACGCATTGGATTTCCGTCCTGCGGACCTCCAGGAGGCGCCGAAGGTCATCCGGGTCGTCATACCGGATCAAATGAACAACGGAAAGGGGTGAAACGAGACGCGGGTCTTCACGCAGCAGGATACTCGCTCCCTGGAAAAACGGCTCCCGGGACAGAAGCATGACGGCCAATTGATAGTCGTAATTGTTGCGCCAGGGGCCATGATCCAGCAGTCCGGTAAAGGCATTCGAGGCCTCCAGGAGAGGCCCCGGATCCGCCTCGCGGGGAAGGAGGATGGCGGACACATTGCGGCAACCCATCCCGAAATACCTGAAAATGTCCTCACAAATACCGCCCAGGTCTTCCGGGGATTCATCTCCCCACAAGACGGCCACCCCATTCCTGTTGCGGCGGATGATTCCGGGGTAGCGCCCGAAATAATAGTCGAAATACCGGGCGGCATTGTTGCTGCCTGTCGCCACAACGGCATCGAACCCGCTCAGGCGTCCGGTGATGTCGATCGCCTTTTCAAATCCTTCATACCGCGCCTTCAGCCAATCCAGGATGTGCACGGTCAGGATCTTGTCTTTTTCGGACGGTTTGACTTGCAGGCTATGGCCCGAGATCAGGACACACAACAGATCGTGAAATCCGACAAGGGGTATGTTGCCGGCGAGTACCATACCTATCGTCTTCGGATCCCGGGGACGATCCGGGACGCGGCAGGTTTCCGTCCAGCGGACAAGTGCTGCCCTGTCCAGAAATCGGGTCCGAATACCATGGAGGGCATGGAACACATTCTCCTCTGTAAACCAGGGATTGTGCCAGCCGGCCTCCTCAACGGCCCGGAGCAAAGCCGGCCCCGGTTGTTCCAGGTATTTCCCCAGGTCGACAAAGGCACCGATACGCTCACCCAGCCTGCTCATGCCAGGGTGGATTTTTCCGCAACCCAGCCCCGCCACAATTCCAGGGCCCGGGCGAAGTCGGCCGGCAGCGGAGATTCGAAATACATGTCTTTGCCCGTGGTCGGGTGGACAAATCCCAGTGAGCGGGCATGGAGCGCCTGCCGGGGAATGGCCTCGAAAGCCTGTTGGACAAACTGGCGGTATTTGGCATAAACGGTGCCTTTCAAAATGCGGTCGCCTCCGTATTTGGCATCGTTAAACAAGGGATGGCCTATGTATTTCATATGCACCCGGATCTGGTGTGTGCGTCCGGTTTCCAGTTGGCATTCCACCAGGCTGACATAATAAAGGGGCTCGATGACCGAATAATGGGTAATAGCCTCTTTGCCGTGATCGCCTTCGGGAAAGACTTCCTGCATCTGGCGGATGCGAGGGTGCTTGCCTACATGTGCGTGAATGGTGCCTTTGGCCGGTTCCGGCTCACCCCACACCAGGGCCAGATACCTGCGACGGATGGAATGTTCGAAAAACTGTCTGGCCAGGTGACTCATCGCGTATTCCGATCGGGCAATGACCAGCAGCCCCGAGGTGTCCTTGTCAATGCGATGCACCAATCCGGGCCGGTCAACGATCGACCCCGGCATGACAGGCAACCGCTCTTTTTCAAAATGCCAGGCCAGGGCATTGACCAGCGTGCCGTCAAAGTTGCCGATCCCCGGATGAACGACCATACCAGCCGGTTTGTCGATCACGATCAGATCATCATCCTCATATACGATCGTCAGCGGGATGTCCTGAGCGATGACTTTGCCCAGACCCTCCAGTGTGCGGGGCAAAACGACCCGGATATCATCTTTGGGCTTGACCCGGTAATTGGCTTTGACGGTTTCACCGTTCACCCTTACGGAGCCGGCCTTGATGGCATTCTGGATTTTGTTGCGCGAGGCGCGTTCCAGGCGGTCGGTGAGGAACCTGTCGATCCGGAGCAGACCCTGACCGGCATCCACACGGATGCTGTAGGTCTCGACATATTCATCCCCTTCTTCCCATTCGGGATCTCTGGTCTTGTCCTCCTTCAAACCGAATCCGTAGTTTTCGGGCTCAAAGGTACATCATCCCCCCTATGGACCCCGGCTTTCACACTCTCTGCGTTCGGCGCCTCGATGTCCCGGCGACCAATCCCCCCCAGCAACTGCCCCTCTACCTGAGCTCTTCGTTTTCCTTCGATCATCTCGAGGATTGTATTGCCGTCTTTGAAGGAAAGAAGGAAGGCTATGTGTACAGCCGGTATGGCAATCCTACCATCGAAGCGCTGGCAACCCGTCTGGCCCAAATGGAGGGCTATGGTCTCGCGGATGAACCCGCCGCTTTAATGACCGGTTCGGGCATGGCCGCCATCCATGTCCTGATGCTCAGCCTGCTGCCGCGGGGCGGCAAAGTCCTCACGCAGTCCAATCTGTATGGAGGAACCACCGAATTGCTGCTCAAAGTGATGGACGGACTCGGCATCCAACCGGTCTTTGCCGAATTGTCCGATCCGGAACAGGCCGAAGAAAGGCTCAAGGCCGATCCCGCCATCCGGGTCATTTATATGGAAACTCCGACCAACCCCGGTCTTCAATGCATAGACCTGGCGACCATGGCCTCCATCGCCCGGCGATATGATTGCCGGACAGTGGTGGACAATACCTTTTGCACCCCTTATTTCCAAAGACCCTTGTCCCTGGGTATCGATTTCGTCATCCATTCCACCACCAAGTACCTTAACGGCCACGGAACGGGCATCGCCGGTGTGATTATGGGGCGCGACAAGGCATTTGTAACCGAGAAAGTATTCCAGGTCCTCAAGCTCACCGGCGCCACCTGCAATCCGTTTGACGCCTGGATGGTCGCCAACGGGATCAGGACCTTGCCGATCCGCATGGAGCGTCATGCCTCGAATGCCCTGGCCCTGGCCCGCTGGCTCATGGGTTGCGACAGAGTGAGCCGGGTCAATTATCCCGGCCTGGATTCGCATCCAACGCATGGGATTGCCCTCCGGCAGATGTACGGATTTGGCGGGATGCTGAGCTTCGAAGTTGCGGGTGGAAAGGAAAATGCCATCCGGGTAATGAACCGGCTGAAGGTGGCCCGCATGGCGCCTACCCTGGGCGATGTGGACACCCTGGTGTTGCACCCGGCGACCAGCTCTCATCTCCGTATTGCGAAAGACATCCGCGAAAGCCAGGGTATTACGGAAGGCCTCATACGCGTATCGACCGGATTAGAGGGAGAAGAGGCATTGATCGCCGATTTTGCCCGGGCTTTAGACGCCGGATAGACGCCCTCTGCGCCCGAACTCCACGGCCGCCATGTCTCTGAGACGGCCATTGTCCAGCGTGAACGTGAGCATGGTGCGTATCAGGTGGAACCCATGATGACCGGCTGCGCCGGGATTGAGATGCCAATGACCGGTGGCGGTGTCTTTCATCACCCTGAGGATATGCGAGTGTCCGCACACCAGGATATCCGGTGCATGTTCAGTGACGAGCTTTCGCACTTGGGCATTGTACCGGCCGGGGGTGCCGGCGATGTGGATTATGAGAACCTTCAAACCCTCCCGCTCGGCCATCACCATTTCCGGACAGGATCGGCGTATTTCGGCATCGTCGATGTTGCCGTACACGGCCAGTACCGGTGACGTCCGTGACAGCGCTTTTAGGACATCGGGATGGCCGATATCGCCGGCATGCCAGATCTCGTCGCAGGTGGCGGTCACTTCAAGAATTTCGGGTCCCATGTAGCCATGGGTATCCGACAGCAGGCCAATCCTCATTCGTCGGGGATCTGGAGAATGATTTTTCCGGTCTGTGCACCCTGGGTCATGCGGTGATACGCTTGGGCTCCTTTTTCAAGGGGGAAGAATTGATCCAGGACGGGGGTTATGCGGTGCCTGGTGATGAAAGCCATCATGGCATCAAAGTCCTGTGAGGTGCCCATGGTACTGCCCAGGATATCGATTTGCTTCCAAAAGAGGGGTTGGGGCAGCAACTTTTCGATGGCGCCGGCGGTACCGCCGTAAACGACGATCCTCCCTCCGGGGTTCAAGTACTTGAGGATGCCTGCTGCAAAGGGACCTCCTGCGCCGTCAATCACCAGGTCGAACCCTCCGGCTGATCGTGCCTGTTCGGGCCAGTGTTCATTTTTGTAATTCATCCCGGCGGCGGCACCGTTTCGTAAGGCCTCGCGGATTTTGGCCTCATCGCCCGAGGTCACCCAAATCTCCATACCTGCCGCCAGTCCAAAGCGGAAAACCCACTGAGCCACACCCCCGCCAATGCCTGTGATCAGCATTCTTTCACCGGATTGTGCACGGCCACGGGTAAATAGAGCCCGGAAGGCGGTGACGCCGGCCAGCGGGATGGCGGCGGCTTCTTCCATGCTCAGGTGAGCGGGGACGGGATAAACCTGACTGGCGGGTACGCATACGCGTTGGGCGAAGGTGCCGTTGGACGGCATGCCGAGGATATGGAACCCGGCCCCTTGAGCAGCCGGGTTGGGACCCCAATCCATGCCCGGATTGATGAGGACCGGATCGTGACCGATATAGCCGGCGCCGTCACTGCCCGGCGTGAAGGGGTACCGGATGCCGGCGTAAAGGCCTTGGCGGATCCATACGTCACGATGGTTGAGGGCGGCTGCCCGCAGGCGGACTTCCACCCAACCATCGGGGACGGGATCGGGGTCGATCCGTTCCGGGACGGGGTCCCGGTCTTTTCCGTTCAATCGCAGGGCGAGCATGGCAGTGACAAGCAAAAAGCCCCGACAACCGGGCTGTCCGCACAAGGCCAAAGGTAGGGTATTGAGTGAGAAGCACCCGTGCAGGTGCCTCTCACTGGTTGAAAGATACTGAAAACGCTAACGGGTAATGACTACGCGAGTTACTTCCATGATCCGGCCGGTGCGAGACAGGCTGATAAACCCGTACACCCCGTCCGGCCAGGCTCCGACATCAAGCGACAATGATGATGCGGGATTCCGCACTTCCTTCATCTCATGCCCCAGCGCATTCACGATCCGAAGCCTGTCAGCTCCCGGTGCCGGTTTGACCGTTACCGTACCCCGGGCAGGATTGGGATAGACCTCCTGGTTACCTGGACGGGAGGTAGCCACCACGCTCGTTGGCCCGTCTGAGATCGGATCTCCGATGAGTGGGTCTGGTTCGGACCGGAGTGGTGCCAGGACATCCACCATCACACGCGCTACGTCAATATACTGCCGGCACCTGCCGGACATCCCGCTTCGTACCGTATCCGGAATCGCGGCTACCGGTTCCAATCTTTCAAAGACTCATCAAAATCCTCCCAGTAAAACCAGTGCATGCCTCTGATATAAGCATCGTGGATGAGTTGGGTATCCGCCGGCACGGAGGTGGTGATCCGCACACAATGCAGGGACGTATCCGGTGCGGTGGCAAAATGGCCGGAACCCGATGACCCCGGCCCTTCGGGCATCCGGGGTGGCTCGGGGCAGTAGATCACTCCTGCCGATGCCATGGGCGTAAGGATGACCGGGACGTTGGGAGATGACAAAATACAATTGCCACTAACAGACCCTGCCTGTTTCATGCTGAGCCAATATCGCGATGATCTGACTCTGTGAAAATTTTGACTTCTTCATCGTTCCCGAAATTAGTACTTTTATCCGTAGCTGATTTCGGGGAAGGCTTCAACTTAACAAAGTTCCCTGGGTTAAAATTATAATTCCTAACAGAAGAAAGTGGGATTTAAAACTTAACATGATTTATGAGTTTGGTTTATGGAATAGCTGAAGAAAATAGAAAAGTCTGATATATCATTTTAGCCAGGATCTGCGACGATATCAAATACTCCGTCTGTAATCCGAACAGTATCCTGACATTCTTTGCTTATAGCAGTAAAATAAAAAGTGCCAGAGAATATTCGACTTTTCAGATCCTTATAATATAAATGTAAGCCGTAAGGCTGCAACGTGTCAAGTTCATAATCATTTGTTACCCCATTACAAATTGAAACATAATCACGAAAAATCCTACGGTTATACCCTAGGTACTCATTCAATGAATCTCCCACATTTCTTATTCTTAGGTCTATTATTTGTACTACTGAATCACATGACAATAAATAGTTTCTTTCGGCCCGAATAAGTAAGTTTGTAAAGCTGCTTTCATACACACAATATAAAGGTCTTTCGAAAGGCCAGAGGTAAAATTTCGGGGTATAACTCCATGGTTTACCATTGACTTTACACCCAAAGGTATTCAGGCCTTTGCTGGTTTTGGAAGGTACTACGGCAGGAGGGGGCACACAGGGATTAAGAAAATCAATTTTCTTACAACCTGAAACACTACAAAGAAATGCAATGATGACTCCAATGGCAAACAACGTAAAATGGCTGTTCATTCCTACTTTATTATTAAATAGTGGTGAGAACTAAAAAACATGGCTGGCTGTCCAATTTTCAGATACTAAGTTGTTGTATAATCTAATTAGGGGATAAGATTTAACTATTATTAATAGTTCATTAACAACTAAATGCAGTATTTGGTATTCTCACCCATTCAAAAACGACTTTATATAGCGGTTTGAAGCGGTCGTAGCGCATCCAAAGGCCGCCAATAACAGTGGTGTCGAGATCTTCCAGGCTCTGCCATGCCTCTGTATAGGCACTGTCCAAAAGGGGGAAATGGATGGAATCAACTTGACAGTATGCCAGCATTCCATATAACATGGTAAGCGTTTTCTAACTCATCTCCATACTGTCGGCATATGCCCCTCCGTCAATTAACGCCACAGGCAGGTACTGTGGCACACGATCTATATGGATACCTGTGATAAGGGAGTCATAGTCGAGTTGGGACAATGCCATCGAAAGGCGCTGCTCGATCGTGGTATCCGGCGCCTGGGCGCGGGCTGAAAGGCTGCAAGCCATACAGACCAGAAACAATAAAAACTTGTGCATGGTATGTGATTTTGGGGATATGATGGACCAAGATTGCCTGGCGCTAATAACGAAAGTTTACATGGAACTCACCTTCTGTAAATCGCAAAGTATCCATGCACTTATTAAATACAGTAAACTCAAACGTTCCTTTAATTAAATATTTAACCGTATCTGCTTCAATAATCGTCAATCTCCTTATGCTTGTAGTATCTAAAGAGTACACCTTACATCCAGTACTATTATTGAAATCCGAATAGGTGCTTGAGGTATATGTTAATACATTATCTCCAATTTCTGATTGGAGCTTATATAATCCCAAAGAATTGTAAACAGAATTATCATGTGTTCGTCTTTTAGCACCAATCTCAAAGCCTTTCGTATCCTTCCAATAATACTGGCAGTCGATGGGCTGGCAGCCGAAGAGGCCATCGGAGGGGCAGGTAGCCACCCACTCCTCGCCATTGACCTTGCAACGGAAGATGTCCTTGTGGTAGGGGGAAGGGGGGTCTTTCTTCGTGCATCCGGCTACTACGGCCAGGAGGAGGGCTGTGAGGAGGAGGACTCGTTTCATCATGTCCATAGAGGGTTTAAGGTATATAGTACTTGATCCGAATGAATAAATTTAAGGATTTTATTGGAAATCAAGCGGATGTGAAGTTTTCCCATTCATGGTTATCATCAGAATTGAGGCTACCATAGATTACTGGTGATCATCATGTTTGTGTTGGTATGCACGCAAACCGGATTGGCCTTACGGGTTATGGCGTTTCACATATTTCCACAGGAAGGCTGCAGATGGTAGGTTTGCCGGGGATTCATGCAGGTGCTGTCCATCAAAGCGCATGGGACGGCATCCTCCAGGTACCGGGCTCGGTCAAGTACAGCATCATGAGAGATTCCCGGGCCTCCTGCATCTTCATACGACACACCCTTCTGTTGGCCCGTACGTACCCAACCATCAGCAATATGCCCGACCCCCGTATCCGGGCCACCTCCGGAAGTGGCACCCATGAAACATTTGCACAACTTTTCACCAACCTGCCTAACTTTGCCTAAGTGCCTTGACCTCAGGCAGCATTTTTGACCTGAGAAGGCTCTTCATCCATGATTCCAATGCCATGAAACCCTACCTTTCCCTCCTTCCCCTCTGGTTCTGCCTGCTCCATATCTCTTTCCCGGCACCTTCCCGTGCCGCGGGAGGCCAGGACCCCACCGCTTGTGAAATCGGGCTGATCACGGTGGAAAAGGGAGATTGTACTTCGGATACCACGTACACCATCACGATCGACTTCGACTATGTCAACGAAGGCGCCGACATGTTTGACCTATGGGCCAATGGGGTGTTTTTTGGCGAGTATGCCTATGCCAGCCTTCCCCTCACCATTCCGAACTTTCCCAAAAGCGGAGGCTCGCATGACTGGCTGAAAGTCTGCGACGGCGACATCGGCAATTGCTGCCGGATCAAGGAATTTGCCACACAGGAATGCGGAGGCGGCGGAGATTGCGAGATCGGAGGACTTGTCGTCGAACCGCATGTTTGTGAAGACGGATACTTCTACGTCGATCTGGACTTCCAATATGCGAATGTGGGCGACGAGGGCTTCATTGTACTCGGCAACGGCATGAATTACGGCACCTTTGATTATGAGGACCTTTACATTACCCTGGGTCCTCTGGAAGGCGATTGTGTCACGGAATGGGAGTTTGTGGTCAAAGATGCCCAGTTTCCCGAGTGCCAGGCCGTATTTGAGCTGGGGCCGGTTTGTTGCGGCGAAGAATGTCTGATCAACGAATTGGTCGTGGACATCGGGGATTGCACCTCGGATTCCACCTATTCCCTTACGGTGAATTTCAACTACCAAAATGTCCAGGGCAACAGTTTTGATCTTTGGGCCAATGGTGAATTCTTCGGCTACTATCAGTATGCCCAACTACCGCTCACCATCAACCATTTCCCCAAGAGCGGAGGCAGCCACGACTGGCTGAAGGTTTGTGACAATGACAATCCTGACTGCTGTGCCATTATCGAGTTTGCCTCTCCGGAATGCGGAGGCGGCAATGAATGCGAGTTGTCCAACCTGACGGTTGATATTGGTGACTGTACTTCAGGATCCACCTATACTATCACCGTGGATTTCGACTACCAGGGCGTACAGGGCAGCCATTTTGATTTGTGGGCCAACGGCAACCCGTTCGGCTATTATGCCTATGCCCAACTACCGCTGACGATCAACAACTTTCCCAAGAGCGGGGGCAGTCATGACTGGCTCAAGGTCTGTGACAACGACAATCCAGGTTGCTGTGCCATTATCGAATTTCCGTCTCCGGAATGCGGGGGGGGTGAGGAGTGCCACATTATCGAGTTTGTGGCTGAAGTGTCCGAATGTGACAGTAATGACCAGTTCTTTGTACATATTGATTTCGGCATTCAAAATCCCGGCAGTGACAGCTTCAAGGTGCAGGGCAACGGGATGGTGCACGGGATCTTTGCTTATAGTGACTTGCCGGTTACCATTGGCCCCCTCAACGGAGACTGTGAAAAAGAATGGGAATTTGTGGTACGAGATCTGGAATTTCCCGACTGCGCGGCAGATACCGGCATTGGAGTGATTTGTTGCGGAGAGCCATGTGTCATCAACGAAATGGCCGTGGATGTGGGCGACTGTACCTCCGACTCCACCTACAATCTGCATGTGGCTTACAATTACCATCCCGGGCAGGGTGACAGTGTGGTCGTGTATGCCAACGGGCAGTATTTCGGCATATATCCCTATGGCTCGCCTCTCTTCCTGGCCAATTTCCCGAAAAGCGGCAACAACCATGACTGGATCAAAATCTGCGACAGTCAAAAACCGGATTGTTGCAAGATCAAGGAATTCGAAAGTCCGGACTGCGGAGGCAATATGGACTGTCACCTGGCAGAACTCGAATGGGTGAAGGAATGCGACAATGACTCCGTGTTTTACATTCAGATCAATTTCATCCCCCTCAATCCGGGAAGCGACAGCTTCAAAATCGTGGGGAACGGCAACAACTACGGATTTTTTGCCTATGCGGACCTGCCTGTTGTCCTCGGTCCTCTGGCCGCAGATTGCATGACGCCTTACGAGTTTGTCATTCGCGACAAGGAATTGGAGGATTGCGAGGCCGTCATCGAATTGGGGGAAGTATGTTGTGATCCGGAGGAGGAAATTCAATTCCTGAGCTTCAACTGGACTTTGGGCGAATGCGCACCTGAAGGTACTTATGAAGTGACCGTGGATTTCAAGGTGGATCATCCTCAGGCGGACCTGTTCTCCGTTTGGGTAGATGGCGGTTTCCGGGGCACCTATGCCATCGCCGAATTACCGCTCATTCTTCCGGGAGTAGCCTACAAAGGCCCCCTGGCAAAAAACAAGTTGAAAGTCTGTGCCTTTGCACCCGGTGCACGGGGTTGTCACCACCAGGCTCTAAGTCCTCCCCTGTGCGTGGGTGGTCCACAGCCTCCGGCAAAAATTCAAGCCCATCAAAACGCCGGTCAGGCTTTCAAGGATGAGGATTCGGGTGAAGTTATCCGCTTCCGTCTGCATCCAGGTGCGCCTGAAGTCGGTATACCCTGGCCAAGCCATGCCTCCGCACCGGAATGGATGGGCGTCTATGATCTGAATGGAAGAACCGTGTATTACGGCCCGTGTCCCTCTGAAACCGGGCGTGTATGGACACTTCCTTCGGGTGCGCCCGGATCCCTGCACGGTGTTCTCATTGTCCGTATCGGATCTCGCGATCACGTCGCCACCCAAAAGATTATAATGCTGGATTGATCCGGTGGTTTGCGCCCCTTCTAAGGCCACTCAAAAAACCGCCATTCGTCGAATGGCGGTTTTTTGTTGGCGGGAAGGATGAAGTGGGAAAAGAAGGAACTTACAGGGGAATGTTGCCGTGTTTTTTTGCCGGCAAACGATCCACTTTGTTTTCAAGCATACGAAACCCGGATATCAGTTTGCGACGGGTGTCTTCCGGGTGGATGACTTCGTCGACAAATCCGCGGTTGGCGGCCTTGTAAGGGTTGGCGAAGGTGTCGTTGTAATCCTCTTCGAGTTCCTTCATTCTGGACGCGCGATCGGAAGCTTCATCGATTTCTTTTTTGAAGATGATTTCGATGGCCCCTTTGGCGCCCATGACGGCAATTTCGGCGCTGGGCCATGCAAAGTTCAGGTCAGCACCGATATGCTTGGAGTTCATGACATCATAGGCACCTCCATACGCTTTCCGGGTGATGAGGGTGATCCTGGGCACCGTCGCTTCGCTAAAAGCATACAGAAGCTTGGCGCCGTTGGTGATGATGGCATTCCATTCCTGGTCGGCACCCGGCAGAAAACCGGGTACATCCACCAAGACAAGCAACGGGATATTGAAGCAATCGCAAAATCGAACAAACCGCGCCGCCTTTTTGGAGCTTTTCACATCGAGGACACCCGCCAGACTGGCGGGTTGGTTGGCGACGATGCCAATGCTTTTGCCGGCGATACGGGCAAATCCGATGACGATATTGTCGGCGAAATTCTCCTGGATTTCCAGGAAGCTCCCGGTATCCATGATTTCACGGATGATGTCCCGCATGTCATAGGGCTGATTGGGATGGGCCGGGATCATGGTCGTGAGGGCCGGCCGCTTTTCCTCACCTGTTACATAAGGAAGATCGGTCGATTTTTCCTCGCAATTCTGCGGCATGTAGGACAGCAGCCGGCGTATTTTGTCGAGACAATCCACATCATTGTCGGCGGTCAGGTGGGTGACTCCGCTCTTGGAGGCATGAGCGAGCGCACCTCCCAGTTCTTCACTCGTTATGGTCTCATTGGTCACAGTCTTGACCACATTGGGCCCGGTGACAAACATGTAGGAAGTTTCCTCGACCATGAGGATAAAATCGGTCATGGCGGGCGAGTAAACGGCACCGCCGGCGCAAGGCCCCATGATGGCGGAAATCTGGGGAATGACCCCGGAAGCCCGCACATTGCGGTAGAATATGTCTGCATATCCGCCCAATGAGCTTACACCTTCCTGAATGCGTGCTCCTCCACTATCATTGAGGCCAATGACCGGAGCGCCGTTGCGCATGGCCATATCCATGATCTTGCATATTTTTTCTGCATGAGTCTCCGACAACGAGCCTCCGAATACCGTAAAATCCTGCGCAAAAACATAGACAAGGCGCCCACCTACAGTACCATACCCGGTGATCACGCCGTCTCCGTAGACTTTCTGTTGGTCCATGCCGAAATCGGTAGCCCGGTGGGTCACCAGCATCCCGATCTCTTCAAAAGAACCTTCGTCCAGCAGGAAATGAATGCGTTCGCGAGCGGTTAGTTTGCCTTTCTTGTGTTGCTGCTCAATACGTTTCTCCCCACCCCCTTCCAGGGCCTGGGCTTGCTTTTCACGGAGCAGTTGCAATCTGTCCTGCATGGATTTTATTTTATTTGGCTGACAGCCTGGCGATAGGCCTGGGCATTGCGCGCATCACCCATGGCTTCGTAGATCTGTGCCACCAATTCATAAGCGCCCGCAAAACGGGGGTTGTGGTTAACGGCCTGTTTGCCGTATTCCAGGGCGGTGCTCAGATTGCGGCGTTGGAGTTCCAGGGTTGCCAGATAATAGTAGGCGAAAAAATTGTTGTCCTGTAGGCGGACCGCTTTCTGGAAGGCGTCAATGGCCTTGTCGATCTGGTTCTGGTTGGCATGGTACAGCCCGTAATAATTGAGGGCGGTAATGCTCTCCGGTTCGATGGCGAGGGTTTTGTCGAGCGCGTCACGTGTTTTGTCCCATTGGCCTGTGTTCAGATAACAGAAGGCCAGGGCCGACCATGCCACCTCATCCCCCGGCACACGGGCTACGGCCTGCTCGAGGAGCGGAATGGCCTCGTCGAAGCGATTCTGCTTTTGCAGGGAAATGCCTTCGAAGGCGGTGTGGTCCTCGTTGCGCATGATGGCCAGGACGGGTGTTCCGCTGACGTCAATGGTGTGAATGGTATTCGACGGAGGCCAACTTCCGGCCCGGATGTAGGAACCGTCCACAAAGCGGGACTGGAACAAGCCGTAGTCCCAGGCAGCATCGTGACGCTGGCGGTATCGCACGTAAACGGGTTTGACTTTGCCGCCGTACCGGTGGACATACTTTTCGAGGGGATAGGCAAAATTGGAAGCGACAAGTACTTCATTTTCCATGCCGGGAAAAATGATCCCTTCTTTTTCAAGCCACTCAAGTCCCTGCTTCACGGAAACGCCCCAATAATCGGTCTCGAATTGTCCCAAGGCGCCTTTCATTCCGCCCTGGATGGGATTGAAATACACGTATTGCAAACCGGGATTGCGCAACATGTGGATGAGCGGATCCAACGCCAACAAACCGGCCGCACCCAAAACGGCCGGGGCCACCCAGCGTTTGGCCGGCCAGGCGAACGCCAATACTTCCCAACCCATGGCGGCCAGTACCACGCCGGCCGTATACGGAAAGATCAGATGGCGCCACCCATCGTAAAGGGTGCTGTCCTTGTAAATGACATAGACGAACGGGAAAAGGAATGCGAACCCCAAAAACAGGATCGGCAGGAAGCCATAGCGTGTAAACAGTTGCCGCAAGAATCCCAATCCGAGCAACCACCCGGCCAGGATGAAGAGGGGTACGGTGACCAGGACCCATCTGGGCAGATAATCCCATGGCAGGCTTTGGGCGAATACCATTTCCCCATTGAAGAGCAAACGGATATTGACGCCGTAGTTGGACAATTCAGCAAGGGATTCACGGATATGGGCTACAGGGGATTGCAGGGCAAATGGCCAAAAAGCGAGGGTGATGACCATACCACCGGCGACGGGTATCAGCCCGTACCAAAGGTACCGGCCTGCAGTCCTGGATTCACGGCTGAGACCGGCAAGACCGTACAGTCCCACAAAATGGAGGAATCCAAAGAGCCCCAGCATTGCCACCAACAGAAGACCGCCCGATCGTACGCCGATAGCCAATCCTATGCCCAGGGAGAGACCGAGGAGTGTCAGCCATCCCGGGCGAGGCATTTCCTTCAACCAGCGCAAAATAAAATAGAGCGAGACCACATAACCGGCTGCAAAAGGAATGTCCTTGGGATTCATGACCCCGTGACCCACAAAACGCGGTGACAAAAAGGCCATACCCAGGGCCAGCAGTCCCAGCCGCCAGCCACCCAACAGCATTCCGGTCAAACCGATGAAGAGGATGCCAAGCCATCCGAACAAGGCGTTCCAAACGTGCCGGACGATGTGATAGCCGGCTTGATCCGGCGAATTGTTTCCCAGGAGGCGGTTGGTGGCGCCGCTCAATACTTCGAATACGCCCCCGTAATAATGCATCTTGGTCTGCGGGAGATTGAGTGCAGTGGTGTCGGATCCCGCTGTGCTGTACCAGGCCATGAGAGCTTGCTCGTACTCATTTTGCATGCGGTCATCTCCGTTGATGCCGGTCTGCAGGGCCGTAAACAGCATCCACAACAAAGCCACTGCGGCAAGGCTCCAGAAAGTGATGCGCGCCCAACCGGGTCCGGATGGCGCCTCCTGGCCGGAAGCCATCTGCAACCAGGAGATACCCGTGTCTTTCGATCCGCGGGTTTCAGTAGGTTTTCGGGACGTCTTGCCTCTGGATTTGGGTGCGGCCACGACAGGAGGGTTTAGTTGAATTGATTGGCTGCCAGGATGACTTGGGACACTTCATCATCCGTCAGCTCGGCAAACATTGGCAGGGAGACACAGTGGGAGGCGAGGTATTCACTTTTGGGGAATGCCCCCGGGGCATATCCCAAAGAAGCATAGGCTTTCTGCAGATGACAGGGTACCGGGTAATGGAGGGCTGTCTGGATGCCCTGGTCTTTCATATGGGCGATAAAGGCGTCGCGGTCATCCACGGTCACTACAAAGAGATGCCATACCGGGTCGGCGTCCGGATGCACCTTGGGCAATTTGATCCCGGCAGCGTTGATTTCTGTCAGATAGCGGGCGGCAATGGCCTTGCGTCGATGGTTCCATGCGTCGAGATATTTCAGTTTGACCGTGAGGACAACCGCCTGAAGTCCGTCCATCCGCATATTGTAGCCCAGCTCATCGTGATGGTAGCGTTGTTCGGAGCCATGGTTGCGCAGCCGGTTGATGTGGTGGATCAGATCCTCGCGTTGGGAGGTGATACCTCCACCCTCCCCGTAGGCGCCCAGATTCTTTCCGGGATAAAAGCTGAAAGCAGCGATGTCGCCCAATCCTCCTGTGCGTTGGCCTTTGTACCGCGCTCCATGGGCCTGTGCGGCATCTTCGACAAAGTGGAGACCGTGTTTGCGGGCAATGGCCCGGAGCTCGTCCACCCGGCAGGGTTGGCCGTAGAGATGGACCCCGATAATGGCTTTGGTGCGCGATGTGATCAGGCTTTCCACCATTCCGGGATCCAGATTGTAGTACTCGTCACAATCCGCAAAAACCGGCGTGGCACCGCAATAACTGATGCCCCAGGCGGTGGCGATGAATGTATTCGCGGGCAGGATGACTTCGTCACCGGGACCTATTCCCAGGGCCAGCATGGCGAGGTGAAGGGCACTGGTACCGGTATTGACACCGGAAGCGGCTTTGGTATCGCAGTAACGGGCGAAATCGTTTTCAAAGGTCGTGACAAATGGGCCACCGGCAAAAGCTGTCTGGGTGAGGACGTCCTCCCAGCCGGCTTTGACTTCTTTTTCGATGCCGAGATATTGTCGATGCAGATCCAGGAATGGTATCATGGTTGATTTGCTTCATTGTGCTGCCGAATGATTCGGGCCGGATTGCCGGCCACCACGGCATGGTCAGGGACATCTTTGGTGACCACGCTGCCTGCGCCGATCATGGCGCCGATACCGATCCGGATCCCGCCCAGGATGGTGGATCCCGTACCGATGGAAGCACCGTCGCCAATGTGGGTTTCGACGACCTCCCAATCGGCTTCGGTCTGCATGCTTCCGTCGGGATTCACGGCTCGGGGGTACTTGTCGTTGATAAAGGCTACATGATGCCCAATGAATACGCCATTGCCGATATGGACGCCTTCACAAATGAAGGAATGGCTGGATATCTTGCAGTTTTCCCCGATAAAGGCGCCTTTCTGTATTTCCACGAATGCGCCGACTTTACTCCCTGCACCGATGGTGCATTCGTAGGCATTGACAAAATTGAAAATGCGGACATTTTCCCCTACCCGGACGTTGCGCAGGCTTTGCCGGGGGGTATCGACATTGAGTATCTCCATGGTGGAATCAGCGATTTTTCAGAGCGGGATTTCCTGTCCGCGCCTGGCCAGAGAACGGTCAGCGGCTTCCAGAATTTCCACGACTTCCAGGCCGCTAAGGTAATCAGATACCGGATGACGCCCGTCCAGGACGGCGTCTCTGAAATCGAGGGCCATCTGGCTCAAGGCTTCATATTGCGGCAGCTTGGGCACCAGAATATCGCCCGTCCTGTAATCCACAAGGATACGGTCACGGTCGCTCTCCGGCAGAACGGTATAGCCCTTGTCGTAGATCCGTATCTTCTCAGTGGTTTCCAGATCGTTGAAGACGATCATCTTCTGGTCACCGCCGACCAGCATTTGCCTTATTTTGACCGGCGATATCCAGGAACAGTTGAAATGGGCAATCCTGTTTTCCGGGTAAAACAGGGTCAGGTAGGCGATGTTTTCCAGTCCGTTGTCCGTGTGGCTGACACCAACGGCCTGAACGCCAAGCGGTCGTTCCCGGAGGAGATGACG
This sequence comes from uncultured Saprospiraceae bacterium, assembly GCA_964471595.1. Taxonomy (GTDB): domain Bacteria; phylum Bacteroidota; class Bacteroidia; order Chitinophagales; family Saprospiraceae; genus JAGNXB01. The sequence continues at coordinate 53,307 of CAYYGN010000002.1, read as the reverse complement.
GCAAATGGAAATATCGTGGGGCGCAAGGTCCCAAAGGACATTGACATCGGTTTGGAAAAGGCCCAGGTTGATTCGGGTGCTGTCGATATACTGCAAATGCCCCAAAATCCCATCCTCGACATACTTGCGGATGGCGCGCACCGATGGTGTATAGAGATAGGTGTGGTCCACCATCAGCACTTTGCCGGCTCGACCGGCCAATTCGATGAGTCGGTTGGCTTCCTCCACGGTGGCGGTCATCGGTTTTTCCAGGAGGACGTGTTTGCCCGCTTCCAGGGCTGCCTGGGCAAGGGGGAAATGGGTGCGGACCGGCGTGGCAATGACGACGGCGTCTACATCCGCAGCCGTCAGAATGTCGGTCAGCCGATCGGTGGTTTGGATGCCGGGCCAGGATTTGCGGACGCGTTCCCTTTGCCGCTCCTGAACATCCAGCACCCATGTCACCCGGCATTCCGGTGTTTGCTGGAAATTGCGTACCAGGTTGGGACCCCAGTAACCGTATCCGATAATGGCCACCTGCATCATTGAGAGGATCGTTTTTTCCAGCGGTAATGCGCCACCGCCCAGTAAAGACGAAGGAGCTCCCGCAGGACAAGAAAAATGCTTTTCAAGGACGCGCCTTTGCTGACGCCATGCCGACGCGGCAAATACCGGGATTGTATCTCTTGCGGTCGAATGCCCGACACCGCCAGTTTGGCGCAAATCTCGCTTTCAATCGCCGAACTGTGCAACCGCAGGTCCAGGCCGGTAAGGATCTCGCGTTTGTAAACCTTAACCCAGTTGACATCCCGCAGGGAAAGCCCCAACACCGACCTGTTGAATATTTTGTTGAACCAGGACAGCGCATTGCGGAACGTACTGTACGTGAGATTCTCGATGCGGTAAAAAGCAAGGAATGTGCCGGAGGCAAACTCCGGGAACGGCTTCAATTCCGCCACATCGAATTGCCCGTCACCAGGGATGAACACGACATTTTCCCGGGTGGCATTGAAATAAATGCTCCGGATTCCTTCGCCGATGCCCATATTTCCGGGGTGGAGAATGGCCTTGACCGCCGGATCGGTATCACATTGGCGGCCAATCCAGTCGCGCGTGCCGTCTGTACTTCCGTCATCCACCAGCAGGATTTCCCAGTCGGAGAGCCCCCAATCATCAATCAGTTTTCGGACCTGGTCGTAGACGGCAGGAAGGGATCCGATCTCGTTGTAACACAGTATTCCAAACGACCATGATTGCATAGGGCAAAGCTGCATCCACCTGTTTGGAAGGGTCTATTCCCCCTTTCCGAAAAGGTGCGGCAAGATAGGAATTATCCCGCCATGCCTACTTGTCCTTACATTTACCGCTTATTCGAAGAAAGGGCGTATCCTATGGCAAGGAATCATCAACGACTGGCGGCAAGAGTGGTGAGGATGGGAGAATCCGAAACATTGCGCATGGCTCAACGGGCCAGGGATCTGGCAGCTTGCGGTGTCCGGGTCATCAATCTCAGCCTGGGGGAACCTGATTTTGATACGCCGCAGCATATCAAGGATGCAGCCGTTCGTGCCCTGGCAGACGGCTTTACCAAATACACCCCGGTGGCCGGATTGCCCCTGCTCAGGGACGCCATCAGCAAGAAGTTCAAACGCGACAATGACCTGGACTTCCCCCCGGACCAGATAGTTGTTTCCAATGGCGCCAAGCAATCACTGGCCAATGTGATGCTGGCTCTCCTGGAGGCCGGGGACGAAGTGGTCGTTTTTTCCCCGTATTGGGTGTCCTATTACGAGATGATCCGTTTGACCGATGCCGTTCCGGTGTTCATCCGCGCCGGTATTGAACAGGACTTCAAAGTCACCCCGGCACAGTTGGAGAGTGCCCTGACGCCCCGAACGCGGATGGTTCTTTTCTCTTCACCCTGCAATCCCACCGGAGCCGTTTACAGCAAACCGGAGTTGCTGGCGCTGGCGGAAGTCCTGGCCGCCCATCCGGATGTCGTTGTGGTCAGTGACGAGATCTATGAATACATCAACTTTACCGGCGAACACTTTTCCATAGGCTGTGTGCCGGCATTGCGGGAGCGTTCGGTGACGGTCAACGGTTTCGCCAAAGGATTTGCCATGACCGGCTGGCGACTGGGATACCTGGGCGGACCCAAATGGATCACGGATGCCTGTAATAAAATCCAGGGCCAGTTTACTTCCGGCGCCAATGCCTTCGGTCAAGTGGCTGGCGCCCATGCGCTCAACAGTTCCCTGGCGCCCACGCTGGCTATGAGAGACGAATTTCTGCGCAGGAGAAACCTGTTGCGGGAGGCTTTGTGCCGGCTGGAGGGCTGGGTGGTCAATGAACCCCAGGGGGCCTTCTACCTCTTCCCCGACATCTCCCGCCTGCTCCACCGACGGGGACCCAAAGGGGTCATTGACACAGCGGATGCGTTTGCAGATTTCATTCTCGACGAAGCGCATGTGGCCCTCGTTTCCGGCTCCGCATTCGGTGCGGATGATTGTATCCGGATTTCGTATGCTGCATCAACGGAAGACTTGCTGGATGCCGCCGACCGGATTCGCCAGGCGATGGCTCTTCTCGCTTGATCCGCACCCTCTGTCTTTCGGAACCGAAAAATTTTCCCCATGTCGCGGATGCGCAAGGATCTGACTCCACCTGTTGCCCCAAAAAAACCACATGTTCATGTTGCCCATGGGCATGAACGCCCGGATCCCTACTTCTGGCTGAAGGACAGGGAGCAGCCGGATGTTTTGGCATACCTGGAGGCGGAGAACTCCTATCGCAAAGAAGTGATGGCCCCTCTGGCCCATCTGGAAGAATCGCTGTTCAAGGAAATCGTGGGCCGTATTGCCCCTGAGGATGCCTCCGTACCCTATCTGGACAACGGGTATTGGTACACCACCCGGTTTTCAGAAGGCGGTGAATATCCTGTTTACGGACGCAAAGCCGATCTGCCTGATGCCGAAGAAAGTGTCATGCTGGATGTCAACCGACTGGCAGAAGGCCATTCCTATTACCATGTCGGGCATCGGGCTGTGAGTCCTGACAACCGTTATCTGGCCTTTGGGGAGGATACCCTCAGTCGACGCATTTACAAAATCCGGTTGATGGATCTCCAATCCGGAGGATTCCTTGAAGATGAAATTCCCGGCACGACCGGGCAGGTTGTATGGGCGGCGGACAGCCTGCATTTTTTCTATCTCCTCAAGGATGAGACCCTGCGGCCGAGTCGCGTATTCCGTCACCGGTTGGGAGAACCTCTTTCCCGGGACGTTTTGGTCTATGAAGAGAAAGATGAAGCCTTTCATTGCCATCTGGAACGAAGCCGGTCCCGGTCCTTCATTTTCATTGCTTCGGAACAGACGGTTTCTTCGGAATATCGGTACCTGCCTGCCGATCAACCCACCGGAGTTTTCAAGGTGTTCCTTCCGCGCGAAAGGCACCTGGAATACCAGATTGATCATTTTAGGGATGCCTTCTGGATCCGCACCAACTGGGATGCGGCCAACTTTCGTTTGATGCAATGCACCGAACCCGAAAGAGGCCAAGAAGGATGGGCGGAGGTGATCCGTCACCGTGATGAAATCCTGCTGGAACGGTTTCTGTGTTTTGACCGCTTTCTCGCCCTTGAGGAACGTCATGAGGGCATTTGCCGCATTGCCATCCATACCTGGGAAACCGGGGAATCCCATGACTTGGCCTTCCCGGAAGAAGCATTTGTTGCCGGGTTTGATGCCAACCCTGAAGCATCGTCACCTGCGATCAGGGTGCATTACACCTCCATGACCACGCCGCTCTCCATCGTGGATTATGACCCCCTCACCCGGCAGATGGCATGGAAGAAACAGGAACCTGTGCTCGGTGGGTTTGACAAAAACGATTACCGGTCTGAGCGCTTGTGGGTGGCGGCTTCGGATGGTGCCCGCATTCCCGTTTCATTGGTTTACCACAAGTCGGTGGTACGGGATGGGAAGGCGCCTCTTTTGCTCTATGGATACGGCTCTTACGGGATCAGCCTGGACCCTTACTTTTCCTCCTCGCGTCTCAGTTTGTTGGATCGGGGATTCGTTTTCGCCATAGCGCACATCAGAGGGGGCGAAGAGATGGGGCGATCCTGGTACGAACAGGGCAAATTGAAAAACAAGATCAATACCTTCACGGACTTCATCTCATGTGCAGAAGCCCTAGTCGCCAACCGTTATACGTCTCCCGAAAGGTTGTTTGCCATGGGAGGGAGTGCAGGAGGTCTCCTGGTGGGGGCTGTAATGAACATGCGACCCGATTTGTGGAAAGGGATTATCGCCGCTGTTCCGTTCGTGGATGTCGTAACCACGATGCTTGACACATCCATCCCGTTGACGACGGGAGAATTTGATGAATGGGGCAATCCCGGGGACCCCGTGTATTACGCGTGCATGTTGGCTTATTCTCCTTACGACAATGTGGAAAACAAGGCCTACCCGGCTTTGTTGGTGACTACCGGTCTTCACGATTCACAGGTGCAGTATTGGGAGCCCGCCAAGTGGGTGGCCCGACTCCGCGAAATGCGGACCAATGACAACCCCATATTGCTGTATTGCAATATGGACACCGGACATGGAGGCGCTAGCGGCCGCTTTTTGCGTCACCGCGAAACGGCGATGGAATATGCCTTCCTGCTGGATCTCGCCGGTGTGGAGACCTGACTTTCAAGGCCTCTCTGAATAGAACCGCTATGCTTCTGTACTGAAAAGAAAAAGCCCCGGTCTGAACCAGGGCTTTTTCTGTTGGTATCTCGGCATCAATGGTACTACTGGATGACCAGTTTGCGGACAGCCTTTCCTTCTGCCGTGCGCAATTCAATCATGTAGGTCCCTGCAGGCAGATGACCCAGTGCCAGTTGCTCCTGGATATGAGTGCCCTGCGTGTCTTTCTGATAAACCGACTCACCGTTCACATTAAGAATCCTGACGGAGGTGCGTTCGGAACGGTCAAAAGTGACTTGCAGGAAGACATCGCCCCGTGAGGGGTTGGGGGAAAGCGTCCAACCTGTCAGTGAAGGTATTGTTCCTGTGGAGACGGTTTCTTCCACCCGGAAGGTGTTCTCCCAGGTGCATCCGTGGGCATCGGTCAGAAGAACACTGTAATCTCCGGGCGCCAGATTTTCCACTTCCAGACCTTGTTGGCCGTTGCTCCACTCAGCTGAGTAAGGTGCAACGCCCCCGGTCGGGTTCAGTGAAGCACTACCATTGTCCTTGCCCGGCTCGGCGGGATCCACGGTGAGATTTCCTTCCAGGACATCCGGCTGCCCGAGACTGATGGAGGCCTGGTCAGTACAACCGTTGGCATCGCTGATAATGACGGAATATTCTCCGGCACCAAGACCGTTGGCAATGCTGTTGTTCAATTCCGGATCATGCGACCAGGAATAATCCAGGCTGCCGCCGGAAGAGGAGGTGTTAAGGGCGATGGTACCATTGGTGAAGCCATGACATTCCGGTTGCTGGGTGAGCACCTCGTCGATGTTGACCAGGTACTGGAAGCCGATGGTCACCATAATGATCGCGGTGGCATTGTTGGCATCCGTAACGGTCAGCTGGTAAGTGCCAGGAGGTACATCTGCAATGTCCTGGGTGTTAGCTCCATGACTCCAGGCATAGGAATAGTCGGGTTGGCCGCCATTCACCTCAATGTCTGCAGCACCGTCCGATCCATGGTTGCAGGTTGAGGGGGTTATATTGACCACGACAATCGCCATGGCACCAGTTTCCACGGTAATCTCTGTGCACTCGGTGTCCTCCCCACAGGCATTGGAGGAAGTAAGGCACACTTCATAGGTGCCTGCCTGCTGATAGACATGGGAAGGTGATTCCTCCGTTGACGACTGCCCGTCTCCAAAAGTCCACAAATAGGAGGTGGCATTGCCATTGGTGCCATTATCGAATTGAACGTAAAGATTGGTTATTGTCTGGCTATAAGCGCTGACAGGCACCTGGTTTTCAGGACCTGTAATCACCTGGGTTGTGTCGCGTCCCACACATCCGGTGGTTTGATTGGTAACGGACAGAATATAGGTTCCGGATTCATCCACCACAGGCTTGGCGGTGGCTGCGCCGCTGACGATATTTCCGTCCGGAGTGGTCCACAGGTAATTGTAACCGTTGCCTCCCTGACTATTGCTGCCGTCCAGAGTATCCAGAGGCTGGGCGCAGTCCACCAATCCCGGAGGACCTGCATCCGTGTTGGGGATGGTTTTGTCCTCTGTAATGGTGGTTTCATCCGTCGAGAAACAACCTGTAGCGAAGAACGTGACCGTCAGGTGGTAATCGCCGGGCTCATCCACGACTGGAGTCATGGTATTGGCGCCGGATACAATATTTCCGTTTTGAGTGGTCCATTCCCAGGATACCCCGAAGTTTTCGGACTGCGTGCCATCAATGGTATACTGAGGCTCGGAACAGGTAATCACCCCGTCTATACCGGCATTGGCAACCGGTAGCGGATTGACGGGTACGGTAAAGCTTTGGCTTTCTGTACATCCGGTGGCATCCGTGGTAATCACACTGTAGGCTCCTCCTGAAACCCCTTGCAGATCCTCGCCGCTTTGACCGTTGCTCCACGCATACGAGAAACCGCCCATTCCACCGGAAACGGTAATGTTGACGCCTCCGTCTTCATACCCGGGACAGGTCTCCGTCAGAATTTCGTCGGTGATCAGATCTATGGCAGGCGGCTCGTCAACCGTATAGGTGGCCGTGGCAATGGTCACGTGGTTCTTGTCCTTAATCGTGCAGGAATAGTTTCCGGCTCCAACGTTGTTGAGGTTTTGGCTACTGCTGCCGTTGCTCCAGGTATAGGTGAAGGGTGCATAGCCTCCATCCGGGGAAATGTGCACAAACCCGTCATTGAAATCGTGGCAGGAGGCATCGCCCACGCCATCCAGGACATAAGTCATGCCGCAACTGTTGACATATTCATACTGGCCGTCCGTGGTTCTTTGACCGGCCAGGTAGACTTTTTTGGTCTGCGGGCAAATAGAGTAAATGGTGGGCCAGTAACCGATCTGATAATCATAGCGGACATTGATGGTCGCCGGGGTCAAATCGACGATCGGAAAAGGGGTGCCACTCACCCAGTTGCCTTGTGTTCCTCCTACACACCCTGATGGACCGTACAGGCAAGCTGTGTTGGTGTTCAGGTCTCCCTCTATGAAAATGACGAACACCTCATCGGTGCCGTTGGGACCATATTGGTTCCACAATTCTTTCAAGTGCCCTCCGCTGTGATAGTTCCAACAGGGTCCACACCAGGTTGCGGAGAATTCAAGGAACACTGTATACCCTTGATCAAGAAGGGAATACAAGTTGTGGGTTACCCCGTTCAAGTCCGTGACGGTAAAGTCCGGAGCATCCGAACCATGGGCCAGCTGGGCATGCGCCGACGGGGCCGTTCCCAGGCACCAAAGCAATGCAACAAGTAACGGTAAAGGAGCTTTCATAGGATTTGGGTTTGGTGTAAGTGCAAAAATCAAGGATAAAAATAGCAGAATTCTCATATTCCTGCAATGCCGGGCCTTCAGGCAGGGAATTTTTCCACGCTTCGGATTTTGTCCCAGTCGCTGAAATGAATTATTCTTGTAGGCGATATACCCGTGGAATGCTCAAATACTATGTGGCGGCTACCAGTCAGCACGTCGGCAAAACCACTTCTACCCTTGGCCTTATCAAGGCCTTCCGAAGCCAGGGCTTTAAAGTCGGCTATTGCAAACCCGTGGGACAGAAGGCGCTGGGCTGGAAGAATCACTGGGCAGACAAGGATGCGGTGCTCTTTGCTTCGAGTATGCATTTCAGCCTCGACAGCGCGGTCCACAGTCCGGTCATTTTGGGACCCGGAACCACAACCGATTACCTGGAGCACCCGGAGAAGTACCATTTCCGGGAGCGGATACTGGCGGCTGCCGCTTCCCTTGAGGCTGAATACGACGCGGTGATTTACGAGGGCACCGGCCATCCGGGAGTGGGCAGTGTGGTGGACCTGTCCAATGCCGCCGTGGCCAAACTGTTGCAGGCCGAGGTCATCCTGATTGTCGAAGGAGGCATCGGAAGTACCATTGACGAGATCAATATGAGTTCTGCTCTGTTCCGTATGGAAGGTGTGCCGATTGCCGGATACATCATCAACAAGGTACAACCCGACAAACTGGACAAAGTCCGGTATTACATCGAAAAAAAGTTGGGCAACCATGGCCCCCCCGTCCTCGGATACCTGCCTTATGACAGCAGTCTGGCCAACCCGATCATGGACACCATCAGCCATTCCATCAAAGGAGAGGTGCTGTACAATCCGGAAGCCATGGACAACAGGGTGGAACACGTAATGGCAGGATCCCTTATGGAAGCCAGTGAGATCGGCAAACTGCAGAACATTCTCCTGGTTTCCAGTTCCAACAGGCTCTCCGCCACGCTGCGCAAGCTGATGGAAATCCAATCCTACCTCCATATTGAGAATTGCCCCTTGTCAGGGATCATCATTACCGGAGATGGCACGCACGCTTCCGTGGTGGACATTCCTGCCCATATCGAGACGTACATCCTCGCCAACCGGATTCCTGTCGTTAGCACCTTGTACGATACTTACGGCTCTGCGACCAAAATCAACCGGATTGAGGTCAAAATCAATACCCGTACGCCCTGGAAGGTGAATTTGGCCGAAGAAATGATCCGCAAACATGTGGATCTTTCCCGGTTGCTGGCTGTTCCTGTGCCTCCCCGCCCCTAAAAATTTCACCTGGACATGGGGGTTCGTGCCAGATGGCTGGTCCTATAATAAAGTGCCAGCCATGAATGCGCATCCAATCATCCAGGCCATGAATCTGATCCCGCTCTTCCAGGGTTTAGAATCATCCGTGCTCGAATCCCTCGCCCGGGAAGCCCGCATCATCGAAAAGTCACGCTACCAGTATATCTATGTACCCGGGGATGCCAGTACCGAACTCTTTTTCGTCCTTGAGGGGAGTGTCAAACTCGGTGTGTATCAGCGCGACTACAAGGAGCAAATCCGGGACATCCTCCATCCGAATGCCTATTTCGGGGAGTTGTCTCTCGCCGGAATCCCTGAACGGGAAGGATTTGCCATGACCATGGGTGACAAAAACCGGTTGCTTGTCATCCCCTCCGAAAGCCTGCTGCGTGAAATGAGCGGCAATCGGAGGCTTCAACAAATTGTCTTGCATGCCCTGGCCGACAGGCTTCGCAACGCCGAACACCGGGCTGATGACCTGATCCACAAAGACGCCCGTACGCGCATAGTGGACTATCTCAAGGACACGGTTGAAAAACGGGGACGGCGTATCGGTTTTGAGATGTATCTCAAACACGGACTGACGCAACAGGACATTGCCAGCATTACCGGCACATCCCGACAAACCGTTACGCAGGTCCTCAATGAGTTGAAAAAAGCCAATTGCATCCATTTTACACGCCGGAGCATACTGATCAGGGATATGACCCGGCTCGGTGCTCAGGTTTAAGAACCAGAGTTGACCTATCTTTGCCCCTCTTTGGAGGAGTGGCAGAGTGGTTGATTGCAACGGTCTTGAAAACCGTCGTAGGTGCGAGCCTACCGGGGGTTCGAATCCCTCCTCCTCCGCCTTCGCTCGCCGAAGCTCCGTCAGGAGCGTAGGCGAGCTGCCTGTTTCGGAACCACGGTCCAACATTGGGTCTCGACAACGATACATCGACGAGCATCGCTCGCCGAAGCTCCGTCAGGAGCGTAGGCGAGCTGCCTGTTTCGGTACCACGGTCCAACATTGGGTCTCGACAACGATACATCGACGAGCATCGCTCGCCGAAGCTCCGTCAGGAGCGTAGGCGAGCTGCCTGTTTCGGTACCACGGTCCAACATTGGGTCTCGACAACGATACATCGACGAGCATCGCTCGCCGAAGCTCCGTCAGGAGCGTAGGCGATCTGACATTCCTTTCCGGCACCATGCCCGCATAGAATGACCGACGAGCATCGCTCGCCGAAGCTCCGTCAGGAGCGCAGGCGATCTGACATTCCTTTCCGGCACCATGCCCGCATAGAATGACCGACGAGCA
>CAYYGN010000002.1:0-43138 GCA_964471595.1 uncultured Saprospiraceae bacterium | reverse complement strand
AGGCGATCTGACATTCCTTTCCGGCACCATGCCCGCATAGAATGACCGACGAGCATCGCTCGCCGAAGCTCCGTCAGGAGCGCAGGCGATCTGCCTGTTTCGGAACCACGGTCCAACATTGGGTCTCGACAACGATACATTCCGAGCATCGCTCGCCGAAGCTCCGTCAGGAGCGTAGGTGATCCCAGGCTTTACCGCGGTCCGTCACCGGCTATATCACCCCCATCTCAACGGTCCTCCAAACGGCCATTTCGCCAAAGACACATGGGGTTTATTCCACATGCAGGTCTTCGACATTGTCCATCAACCCGGCCACCATAGGCCATAGCGCCAGTTCAGGAGGTGGAGCTGTCATCCTGACCAATTCCCTTTTCACCGGGTGGACAAACTTCAGGCTGTAACTGTGGAGGTAAATCCCGTTGAAATCGGCCTTGATCCGGGCGCCGTATTTCAGATCACCGCGTATGGGCCAACCGGCAGCCGCCAACTGGGCTCTTATCTGGTGAGGCCTTCCGGTATCCGGTCTTACTCTTACCAGGTAATGGTGATCCACTTCACCGGCTAAGGCATATTCCAGACGGGCGTACTTGGCATCAGGATATCTACGGCTTTTGCCAGCCAGGACTTTTACCGGTTGCCCGGGGCCGGCCTTGTCAATAAAATGCTCCAGAACGCCATCCAACGGGTCGGGCCGCGCCTCCAGAATGGCGTAATAGGTCTTTTCGATCCGGCGCTCACGAAAGAGTTCCTGCATCCGGGGGAGCATTTTGCTGGTACGGGCAAACAGACACAGGCCACTGACCGGCCTGTCCAGCCGGTGACATGGCGTCAGAAAAATATTGCCCGGTTTGTCGTATTGTGTACGGAGATAAAGTCTTCCCCAATCTTCCAGTGTTGGATCGCCCGTTGCATCGGCATGCACCAACATACCCGGTGGCTTGCTGATCGCGAGCAAGTGGTTATCTTCGTAAACGATCTGGGGCGAGGGTTCTACTTTTCGCGACATTTCGACGGAGGTATGAAAGAACGGACGATCGGATTTTCCCCATGCCCGAATGACACCTTTATCTTCCACGCCATGATGCATGGCCTGGTCGGGGACTCAAATGTACACTGGCGTCCCCACTTGGAAGACGTCGAACAATTGAATCGCCATGCCATGGAAGGCCGTTACGAGGTGACCAAGCTCTCCTTTTACGCCTTCTCCCAATGCTGGCAGAACTACGAATTGCTGGACAGCGGCAGCGCACTGGGGTTCGGTTGCGGCCCCCTCCTCATCACTCGTCCTGAAAACAGGGACCGGCCGGTAGCCGACATGCGAATCGGACTGCCCGGACAATGGACTACCGCGCACTTCCTTTTTCGGTTGGCATATCCGGAGGCACCATCTGCCAGCCAACTCGTTTTTTCCGACATAGAACAGGCCGTACTGGATGGCCGGTTGGATGCCGGAGTCATCATCCATGAAAACCGGTTCACGTATCATGACAAAGGACTGGTAGCCATCAGGGACCTCGGAGCACATTGGGAACAGCTCACCGGCGCACCCGTGCCTCTGGGCGGCATTGCTGTCAAGCGGTCTTTGCCTCTCGAAACCCGCCTTGCCATCCAGGCGACAATTGCTGACTCCGTGGCCTATGCTTTCCAAAATCCGAAAGCCTCGCGCTCCTATATCGGCCAACATGCCCAGGAAATGTCCCGGAAAGTGAGAGATCAACATATTCGATTGTATGTCAACGACTTCAGTCAATCATTGGGAGAGCATGGCCGTTCCGCCATTCGCCGATTCTATGCCGAAGCCACCTCCAGAAACCTGTTGCCCCCTGCACCGGAATCCCTGTTCTGCGGTGAAACCTCCTTTCATTGAACATATTAACACTTTTTCATATATATGGCATGATAATTGTCATGTTCCCGATTGTGTAAGTTTTGGGTAATACCCTTTGTCCAAAAAGAAGCTCGTGAAACGTCACGGGCTTTTTTTATTGACGGACGATAGTCAACGGTATCCGTACAGGCCAACAGGTGCAATCGGCGCCATGTTTATTCATCTACCCAACGTCCATATCCTCCTTTGGGTATTACCTTCGCAGCGGAAAAACCCTAAATACTTTCTCTATGATCATCGGCGTCCCCAAGGAGATCAAAAGCAATGAAAATCGCGTGGCCCTGACTCCCGCCGGGGCGCTGGAACTGGTGAAACGCGGGCATACAGTCTATGTACAGGCCAGTGCCGGATTCGGATCGGGATTCCCCGATCAGGAGTACATCAAGGCCGGCGCACGTGTTTTGCCGACCATCGAAGAGGTTTACGGCATTGCAGAAATGATCATCAAGGTCAAGGAGCCTATCGCTTCCGAATACAGCCTTATCCGACCGGACCAACTGGTGTTTACTTATTTCCACTTCGCCTCGTATGAACCGCTGACCCGTGCCATGATTGACAGCGGAGCCGTATGTCTGGCTTATGAAACGGTAGAGCTTTCCGACCACAGCCTCCCCCTCCTCGTCCCCATGTCGGAAGTTGCGGGTCGCATGGCCGTGCAACAAGGTGCCAAGTATCTGGAAAAGCCTTCCGGTGGTCGGGGAATCCTGTTGGGTGGTGTTCCAGGAGTTCGACCCGCCAAAGTACTCGTGCTGGGTGGAGGTGTAGTGGGCACCCAATCGGCCAAAATGGCGGCCGGGCTGGGCGCTCAGGTGACCATTCTGGATATCAGCCTGCCGAGACTTCGGTATTTGTCCGATGTGATGCCGGCGAATGTTATCACCCAATATTCCAATGAATACAACATTCTGGAACACATACGCCACAGCGACCTCATCGTTGGTGCCGTGCTCATTCCAGGGGCCAAAGCGCCTTTCCTCATCCGTAAGGAAATGCTCAGCGAAATGCGTCCCGGAACAGTCATGGTGGATGTAGCCGTCGATCAGGGTGGCTGCTTTGAAACCACCCGCCCCACAACGCACGACAATCCCATCTATGTCGTTGATGATGTCGTACACTATTGCGTCGCCAACATGCCAGGAGCCGTACCCTATACTTCCACCATCGCCCTGACCAATGCCACCCTCCCCTATGCCATCCAATTGGCACAGATGGGTTGGAAAGAGGCCTGCCGGCATAATATACCTCTTCGGAAAGGCTTGAATGTCGTCCAGGGAAAGGTGGTCTATGAGGGGGTCGCTGAGGCCTTTGGTCTCCCCTACCAGCAAGTTGATACCGTCCTATAACTTTGTCCATGTCCGCTACCCTGCCCCACACCTCCCATTTCATCGAGCTGGAAGAGCGCTACGGCGCCCACAATTATCACCCGCTGCCTGTCGTCCTTGATAAAGGACAAGGCCCGTTTCTTTGGGATGTGGAAGGCAAAAGGTACTTCGACTTCCTGTCTGCATATTCCGCTGTCAATCAAGGACATTGTCATCCCCGTCTCGTCAAGGTCATGGCCGAACAGTCTGCTCGACTGACATTGACCTCCCGGGCCTTTCACAACAATTTGCTGGGTCCATTTGAAGCTTATGCCACCCGTTATTTCGGATTTGACCGGTTGCTTCCTGCCAACAGTGGTGTGGAGGCCTGCGAAGCGGCCGTCAAACTGTGCCGCCGTTGGGGATACGATATCAAAGGGATTCCGGATGGGCAAGCCATCGTTTTATTTGCGGCCGGCAATTTCTGGGGGCGCACGCTGGCCGCCATTTCAGCCAGTACCGACCCCGCATCGCGAAATGGATTCGGGCCGTTCATGCCAGGATTCCAGATCATACCCTACAACGACCTCGAAGCCCTGGATCGCGCACTTGCAAACCCGCATGTGGCGGGATTCATGCTGGAACCCATCCAGGGTGAAGCCGGTGTTGTCGTACCGGATGAAGGGTACTTGAGAGGTGTAAGGGAACGGTGCGACCGGGCCGGAGTCCTCATGATCGCCGACGAGGTCCAGACCGGGATCGGACGTACGGGAAAAAGGCTGGCCTGTGACCACGAAGAAGTGCGGCCGGATATTCTGGTTTTGGGAAAGGCCCTTTCAGGAGGCATGATGCCTGTCTCCGCCGTCCTGGCAGATGACGAAATCATGCTGACCATTCGGCCCGGAGAGCACGGATCGACATTCGGCGGTAATCCGTTGGCCTGTGCGGTGGCACTCGAAGCACTGAAAATTGTCCGGGAAGAAGCGCTGGATGAACGCGCCCAATTGCTGGGCCAACGATTTCGGCAACGTATGAACGACCTCCAGGAGCAGGTGGATTTCATATCCTGCATACGCGGCAAGGGGTTGCTGAATGCCGTCGTTATCGCCGGGGATCCAGAGGGTGAAGTTTCCTGGAATCTATGCCTGCGCCTGGCGGAGAAAGGCCTTCTTGCCAAGCCGACACACGGACACATCATTCGATTCGCACCTCCCCTGGTCCTCACAGAGGCGCAAATGGAAGAAGCCTGCGACATCATGGCCGACGTGTTCCTCCACTTTTCGGCTTGAGCATCATCAGGCAATAATCATGGGGCCCCGATTCGTTTTCCGGATGACATCATCCGGAAAAACCACTTGTCCCTGGAACATTCCTACCCGCACCTGAATCCTCGCCGGGTACTGCCCTACAAGTTCCCCTTCGGATTTTCCCGACCACTGGAAAACGGCATTGCAACACTGAAATCCTTTGATCGCTGGTTCTCAACTTATTAAAGTTACGCGTAATATTTTGTCTACCTTTGCCCCGGCCCATCACCGGCATCATTTACGCTGGCAGGGCTTTTAATGTCGCCCTTATGTCATCCCTTCGAACATTCTTGCTGATCGCGGGCGTTTTGGGTGCCCAATCAGTAATGGCGCAGCGAACCGCCGTTTTTACCGATCCATACCGGCCCTTCAAGGAGGGAGAAGACCTGATGCATCACGGTCTGTTTCTCGAAGCCCAGCGGCAGCTCGGCTTGTTCTTGTCACAGCCCAGAGCCATCCAGGAACATGTCAGCCAAATCCAGCGCGACCGGGCAGGACTTCTCGCCTCCCAGTCCGCCATCCGCGGCGGCGATCCGCAGGGCGAACGCAGGATCCTCGAATTTGCCAGAAGCTCCGCGCCGGACCCCATGGGCAATCAGGCGCTGCTCGAGGCTGCACATTACTATTTCAATGCCCGTGAGTACCAGCAGGCCGTGCACTTTTACGACATGGTCAATACGGCCGGACTCGGTGAAAGCGCCCGGACGGAAATGTATTTCAAACGGGGGTATGGCCATTTCGTTCAGAAGAACTTTTCCCGGGCCAGACAAGATTTTGCTTTGATCCGGGATGGCCGGCACGACTACTACCACGCGGCCAATTATTACTACGGAATGACCCTGTTTTTTGACGGGAAATACGACGATGCTCTGACCGCGTTCCGCCGCGTTGAGGAGGCTCCGCGGTATGCCCCCTACATCCCGTTCATCATCAGCCAAATCCTTTTCGCCCAGGAACAATACGACGAACTCATCAGATATGCCACCCCCAAAGTGGAAGGACGCATTGAAAACCGCACGGAAATTGAAAATCTCATTGGTCGTGCCTGGTATGAGAAAGGCGAATATGAAGCGGCTCTACCGCATCTCACTTATGCTGCCGAGCGCAACACGTCGATGCAAGCCACGGATTTCTACCAACTCGGGTACTGCCAATACAAGGCAGGTCAATACGAAAAGGCCATCTCCAACCTGGAACCTCTCTCCAGGCAAGATGATCCCATGGGCCAACATGCGCTTTTCATTATGGGGGATGCCTACCTTAAATCCGGACAGAAAGTCGCTGCCCGCAATGCCTTCATGCAAGCCTCCCGTCAAACCCATTCCGGGGAATTGGCCGACAATGCCTTGTTCCAGTATGCCAAGTTGTCTTATGAACTCAGGGCCGACCGGGAGGCCGTGCAGGCGTTTGCTTCCATTCCCGTCACTTCTCCCAATTACCACGAAGCCCAGAAGCTGCTCGGAGAAGTCCTGATACGTACCTCGGACACCGATTTCGCTGTCGGTTACCTTGAAAAAGCGGATCTCAAATCGGCCCAGCTCAAAGAGGCCTACCAAAAAGTGCACTATGCCAAGGCGGTCCAACTGGTTGGTCAGGGAGGCCAGGCAGAGGCCATTCCACACTTACGCAAATCCCTCTCAGCCGCCGTTGACCCGGCCACCCAGGCCATGGCCACTTTTTTGCTCGGAGACGTGTACCACCAACAACGCAAATACGAGGAAAGCCAGGCCGAGATGTCCCGCTTTTTCACCCTGGCCAGAACCCGGATGGACCTTCCGGAAGAGGCTTCTTTTCCGATGGCCAATTACATCCAGGGATACAACTTGTTGAAAACAGGCAAACATGCCCAGGCCATCGGATACTTCCAGGACGCCGTTGCCGGTATCAAACGGGATGCCCACCGGATCCACCAGGGTGTCATACGAAATCAGGTGTTGGGGGATGCCATCTTGCGTGCAGGCGATTGTCATTTCAAGGCCAACCGATATGGAGATGCCCTCAGTTTTTATAATGATGCCATCCAGCATCAATATACCGGATTCCATTATGCCCGGTTTCAAAAAGCCCTCATACTGGGGCTTCAGGGCAAACCTTACGATAAAATGGTGGAGCTTGAGCAACTGGTCTCCGACTTCCCCCGGTCCGACTATGCCGATGACGCCTTGTACGAGATCGGGAAGACCTCCCTTGATCTCGGGCGACTGAATGAAGCCGCCAAACCTCTCCGGCAATTGCTCGACCGGTATGGCAGCCACTCCAATCTGGCCAATGCTGCCCGGTTGAAACTCGGATTGATCAGCTATAACCAGGGCGACATCCAGGAAGCCATCCGGTATTACAAACAGGTGCTCGACAATAACCCGGAGCCTGATGAAAGACTATCGGCGCTCACGGCTCTGGAGGAAATTTATGTCCGTGATCTCTCCAGTCCGGACGACTATGTGGATATCCTGGAAAAGAGCGGTCAGAATCTGACGGATGCCACCAGGGACTCTTTGAATTTCAAAGCTGCTGACAACCACTTTCAATCCGGTCAATACGAGAAGGCCATTGCCGCTTATTCCCAATACCTGGAACGATTCCCTCACGGCATGCATGTCCTCCAGGCGTACTACCGACGTGCGGAGTGCCATAGTATCCGCAAGGATTTTGATGCGGCGTTGCCTGACTACGAGGAAGTCATCCGGCGCGGCCCGAGCCGGTATTACCAGGAAGCCCTGCAAAAAGCGGCCCTGATCGCCTACAATCACGCCCTGCAATATGCCGCAGCATTCCGGTATTTTCAAATGCTGGAGGAAGCCGCCACCAACGAACAAATCCGATTCGAAGCCCAGGCGGGTGCGCTCCAGTCCGCATACCGTATGGGAGGCCGTGAAGAGGAGGTGCTGCAATATGCCGAAAAGGTGTACCGCAGTCCTCAAACCCAACCGGTTTATCAGGGGCAGGCCCGGTTTTACAAGGGGAAGGTGCACCATGACCGCAAGGAGTTTGACCTGGCGCGTCCGGCCTTCGAGGAAGTCCTCCGATTGCTGGATAACGAAATGGCCGGTGAGGCCCATTACCTCATCGCCGATATCTACTTCAAGCAAAGGAATTTTGCTGAATCCCGTCAATGGTGTTTGAAGTCCAACCAGAACATTCCCGGCCAGGATTATTGGGTGGCCAAATGCATTCTGCTCCTGTCCGACATTTTTGTGGAAGAAGCGGATCTTTTCAATGCGAGGGCGGCCCTGGAGGGATTGCTGGAAAACTACCATGGCGATGCCGGCATAAGGAAGACCGCCGAGGAGAAACTGGAGCATATTCGCATCCTGGAAGAAAAAACCCGGCGGATCGTCCCCTCGGGTTCTCAGGGATTGCTGGATATGCAGGAAGACTGATCTTGAAATGGCCCGGAAATCCCATCAATCCCCTGACATGCACATTGCCCGAATCCTCTCTTTTTTGCCCGGCATATTCGTATCCCTGATGATGCAGGCCCAGCCGGGAGGTTTGCCGACCGAACAGGTGGAGATCATCAAGAGTTTTGATGCCCGCCTGGCGGATGCCGAAAAGGTCATGGTCGAACCGGCTACTCCGGCCAAAGACACCTCTCCGGTCAGATTGGATTATCCCGTACGAACGACACCGGCAGGATTAACCTATGCCCCTCCGAAGTTGCGCCCGCTTGCCCTGCGGCGGGAGCCTGCACCGGAACAATACACCGGATTTGTCCAGGCCGGGTACGGATTCCCTTCCAGCCCTTATCTCCATGCCGGATACACGTATGCGCAAGCAGACCGGGATGCCCGATTAGGCGTTTTCCATCACTCGGCATCTTCTTCCGAGATCGAAAACCAGCGTTTCGGACGTACTGAAATCGACCTGGATGGCCACTACCATCTGCCGGACCGGTTTACCCTGCACGGCGAAGTGGGCTTTCATCAGGAGATTGCCTCCTTTTACGGATATGACCAGGAAGACACCACCTTTACCAAAGGTGCCGCCAAACAGCGATTCAACCGCATCCATCTCGGTGGCGCCATTTCCAATACACATGCCAACAGGCTCGGAATTGATTATCGGGCCGAAGCGCGGTTTTACCATTTGAAAGACTTTTACGATGCCAGGGAAAACGGACTCGATATCGGATTGAGCCTGGTCAAATGGTTTGCGGAATCGCACCCCTTTCGCATTGCTTTGGGCAATGAACTGAGCGCCTTTCGCGACACCATCGGCAAAAGTCTGAACGCGTTTTACATCAAGCCTTCCTTCACCTTCCACGGTGATGCCTTCCGGGCCCGTGCCGGTCTTCATCTCGTCACCCCCGGCACCGGATTCGCCATACTTCCCGATTTGGAAATTCTGGTCAGCCTGGCCGGAAACGCCATGGCTGCTTATGCCGGTTGGACGGGAAATTATCGTCAGAACAGTTTCGATCATTTGCGGCGATACAACCCGTTCATGGTTTCCGAGTTCCAGCCCAAAACCAGTGTTTATACGGATCTCTATGCCGGTGTGAAAGGCGCATCCCGGGGTTGGAATTACCAGGCACAAGCCGGGTTCAAGAAAATCAGGGATCTGGCCATGTTCCTTCCGGATAGTGCGGATACCCGCCGGTTTTCGGTTTTGTATGATACGGTGGGCAATTTTTACCTGTCCGGAGGTGCGGGTGTGGAATTGTGGCCGGGCATGGAACTCGCGTTCCAGGCCCTGCAGAATTTTTATGCCCCTGAAAACGAAGATCGGGCCTGGCATCTGCCCGGGTTGGAGGTCAACGGCAGTATTCGCTATACCCTGCTGGACCGCAAGTTGCTGTTACGCGCAGATGTTTTTATCGCGGATGGAATCCCCTACCAAAAAGCGGACGGCGACCCTGGTCGTCTGGGGGGCTTGCTGGATATTAGTGCCAGTGGTCATTATCAAATCATCCAAAATCTGGGGGCCTGGCTGCAGATCAACAACCTCACCAACAACCAAAGGGAACGCTGGCAGCGCTATCCGACCTTTGGTGTCAATGTACTGGGAGGATTGATGCTCAGGTTTTAGGATCTGATATTGATCAACGGTACCGGCCTTCAGTCCTGACCGAATTCCCTTTGGCGAAAACGGCTGGCAAACGCAGCAAAAAAGGCGACCGATTCAGGATTGCGCAAGGCATCCATACTGACCGCCCGATGAATCGGGATGCCCAGCATCAGTTTCTTGATGGGAGCTTCCAGTTTTTTACCGCTGATGGTATACGGGATATCCGGACAAACCAGAATTTCATCCGGAACATGACGGGGTGAATAGATCGATCGAAGCGTGTTCCGGATCGCATTCATACGTTCATCGGTCAGGGCAAACCCCGGTTTTAGGCGAACAAACAGCGGCATGTAATGACGGCCATCCGGCAGTTCAACATTGAGAATCAATGAATCGGCAATGCCTTCTACCTGATCCACCGCACGATAAATCTCCGCCGTACCTATGCGGATGCCATGCCGGTTGAGCGTCGCATCTGATCTGCCGTAAATGACAACGCCCTGCCGTGGGGTGATCCGAATGTAATCCCCATGACGCCACCAACCGGGATAGTCCTCAAAATAGCTGCTGCGGTATTTGGTGCCATCCGGATCATTCCAGAAAAAGACCGGCATGGAAGGCATGGGTCGTGTAATAACCATCTCACCCATTTCATCTACCACTGGCTGGCCCGATTCATCCATGGCATACAAAGCACAGCCCAAAGCCCGGCACTGGATCTCGCCTTCAAAAACCGGCATCAATGGGCATCCTCCCACGAAGGCCGAACAAACATCTGTACCTCCACTCATCGAACACAACCACACGCCGGCGCCCACTTTGTCATGAACATAGCGAAATCCCTCTGGCGGCAGGGGCGATCCGGTGCTGCTGAGAGACCGGAGTCGGCTGAGGTCCGCCTCTCTGGCAGGCGCCACGTCATTCTTCAGGCAGGCCATCAGATAGGGAGCCGATGTCCCAAAATGTTGGATGCCGGCCGCTCCAGCCAAACGCCACAATACGCCGAGATCGGGATAAGACGGGCTCCCGTCGTAAAGCACGATGGTGGCCCCAGTCAACAGGGATGCCTGGACAAAATTCCACATCATCCAACCGGTGGTACTGTACCAGAAGAATCGCTCTCCCGGCTGGACATCATTGTGAAACCACAGGTATTTGTAATGTTCGAGCAATACGCCGCCATGGGAATGGGTAATGGCTTTGGGTTGACCGGTCGTCCCCGAGGAATAGAGAATCCATAGCGGGTGCTCGAATGGGACCGGTTTGAACACCGGATGACCGGCTGTGGCGGTGGCAGTCACCTCGTCCCATCGCATGACCGGGATCGAGTCGGGCATTGGAGCATGCGGGTCGAGATAGGGTATCCAGATGATCAGCTCCAGAGATGGCAACCGGGAAATGATCTCTTTCACTTCAGACCGCTTGTCAAAGGGTTTGCCATTGTACGTGTATCCGTCCACGGCAAACAAGACTTTAGGGGCAATCTGGGAAAATCGTTCGATCACACTTCCGGCCCCGAAATCCGGGCTGCAAGCACTCCACACCAAGCCGGAAGCGGCAGAAGCCAGGAAAGCCACTGTAGCTTGAGGAATGTTGGGGATATAGGCGACAGCCCGGTCTCCCATTTCCAGCCCCAAACGCTCAAACACTTGTTGCAACGCCAGGGTCTGGTGGCGTATCGTTTCCCAGGAAATTTCCGTCAGGGGACTGGTCTCGGATTGGAACAACAGGGCAGGTTGTCCGGGAACGGCTCCGGCAAAAATATGTTCGGCATAATTGAGGGTAGATCCTGGAAACCATTTGAAATCCGGCATTGTGTCCCCATCAAGTACTGTCCGGTATGGGGTATGGCTTTTGATACCGGCATACTCCCACACAGCTTCCCAAAAATCCGCTGTCTCAGAAATGGACCAACTCCAAAGTGCCTGATAATCCGTGAAGGACAGGTCTCTGGTTATATGGAGCCAACGCATGAAGGCCGTGATCATCGCTTTTCCGGTCGTTTCAGGATCGGGCTGCCAAAGAACCGGCGGCACAGGGTAGGACATACAAACCTCGTTTGGGGCTAAATTAGGGGAAAGGAGTGATTGGGGCTCTCCCCCTGACAGTCATACCCATGTTCATGAAATACCCATGCTTTCTCCTGCCTGGAAGGAATGTGATGGTAAGGGCCGGAAATCAGCCGCGGAGGTCCGGCTTGTCCAAATGCTCTATTTTCGGGGCTTCAATATTCTTTATGCAAAAGATCCTGATCGCCAATCGGGGTGAAATAGCTCTTCGGATCATGAAAACAGCCCGGCGGATGGGAATCCGCACGGTGGCGGTTTACAGTGAAGCCGACCGGAATGCGCCCCATGTCCAATATTCCGACGAAGCCTATTGCCTGGGTCCGGCACCATCCTCCGAATCCTATCTGAGAGGGGACCGGATATTGCAGATCGCCTTGGACAAAGGGGTGGACGGTATCCATCCGGGCTACGGATTTTTAAGTGAGCAGGCCGCCTTTGCCCGGTCCGTGCTGGATGCCGGACTTCAGTTTATTGGACCTTCTCCCCATGCCATCGAAGTCATGGGCAGCAAACTGGCGGCGAAAGCCACGGTGGCACCATTTCAGATCCCCATGGTACCCGGATCAGCGGATGCCATATCGGATGTGGCGGAAGCACAAGCCACGGCCCGGCAAATCGGGTATCCGGTTTTATTGAAAGCTTCGGCCGGAGGCGGAGGCAAGGGCATGCGGATTGTCGAAAAGGATGAAGACTTGCCCGCCATGCTGGACCGGGCCTCCAGTGAAGCCTTGTCTTCCTTTGGGGATGGCTCGGTTTTCATCGAAAAATACATTCGTTCACCCCGCCATATTGAAGTGCAGGTATTGGCCGACCACCACGGCAACACCGTCTATTTGTTCGAACGGGAATGTTCCATCCAGCGACGTCATCAAAAGGTGGTGGAAGAGGCCCCTTCGTCCTTTGTCACCCCTGGCGTCAGGGCCGCCATTGGAGAGGCTGCCGTGAGAGTGGCCCAATCATGTGGTTATACGAATGCGGGAACGGTGGAGTTTTTGATGGACGAAAATCACAACTTTTTCTTCCTGGAGATGAATACCCGGCTCCAGGTCGAACATCCCGTGACCGAATTGATTACAGGACTGGACCTGGTGGAATGGCAAATACGCATTGCGCGGGGTGAGTCGTTGGGTTTCTCCCAGGAGGACCTTGCCATCCGGGGGCATGCCATTGAAATGCGGGTGTATAGCGAGGATCCGGAAAACCAGTTTTTGCCAGGTACCGGGGTACTGAGCCGGTACCGGGAACCCTCCGGAGAAGGCATCCGATTGGACAGTGGCTACACGGAAGGGATGGAAGTGCCGATTTACTATGATCCCATGTTGGCCAAATTGATTGCCTGGGGCCATGACCGGACGGAGGCCATTCAACGGATGCGCCAGGCTCTCCTGGATTACGACATCGAAGGTGTCACCCATAATCTGGCATTCGGACTTTTCGTTATGGACCATTCCGAATTTCAAAAGGGCCACATAGACACTCATTTCATCGACAACCATTTCCGACCGGAAATGATCCGTCATTTGCGCCAGCCAACCGGACAAGCTGCGGGCGCCATCGCCGCGTGGTTGCACCACCAATACGGCAAACGCCTCCATGCACCGGTCGTGGAGGATCCTACCTGGTATCAGCGCAGGCGCTGAGCGGCCCTGACAATCTCCAGAAATCCCAATGGGTCGAGACTCGCACCGCCCACCAAAACACCGTCGATCCCCGGTGTAGCAAACAATTCACCGACATTGGATGGCGTCACCGAGCCTCCATACAGGATCCTGACATCGGGAACATGAACAGGCAGTTTATTCAACGTGCGACGTATATGGGCATGCATGGCACCCGCATCCCGGGGTGTGGCTGTCATACCTGTGCCGATGGCCCAGACGGGCTCATAAGCAATGACCAGGGGAACGCCTGACGTCGGTTCCCATCCGGCCAGACCCTGTTCAAGTTGATACCCGACCACGTCTTCGTGTCTGTGCGTTTCCCGGTCTTCGCGATTTTCACCCACACATAATACAGGCTGAAGCCCGGCATAAATGGCGGCCGTCATTTTCCTGGCCAGCATCGCATCTGTTTCTCCGGCGTAGAGCCGTCTTTCGGAATGCCCGATCAATACCACATCGGCCCCCGCTTCCCGCAGTTGGACGGCCGAGACCTCACCGGTATAGGCTCCCCTATCCTCTT
Organism: uncultured Saprospiraceae bacterium; assembly: GCA_964471595.1. GTDB lineage: Bacteria > Bacteroidota > Bacteroidia > Chitinophagales > Saprospiraceae > JAGNXB01. The sequence continues at coordinate 29,385 of CAYYGN010000002.1, read as the reverse complement.
CATGGATGTTTTGACCGCCCACCCGTATGGACCGGTCCGAAGCCACAAGGGCCATGGTATGCAAGGCCGTGAAGGAAGGGAATACTTGTACCTCCACATAGGGAGAAGGCTGATAGCTTTCCAAAAACCGGGCGAGCCAGGATTTGGCTTCTGCGACCGTTTTGTTCATCTTCCAGTTGCCGGCCACAATGCGGGGAGAAGGGGTCATCGCGGTTTTTATGCAAGGATACGTCAATCCGGGGGGGATGGCCTGCGCCGCCATCAGCCCGGTTACAGAAAATTAACTTTGACCTCCGCGAAAAGCCTTTATTTTTCGCCTTTCACCATGGATTTCGGGCGGGTCGCGCATATAGATGGTATTGATTTCAGGTTGCCGCCTGATCCGGATGGCGGGACAGGAGACCTCCTTACCGTACCTTTTCCAGGTGCCCGGCTTCGCCTGGGGCTGACGGGATGGGCAGAAAAGGAATGGGTGGGAGATTTGTACCCTCCAGGATCCCGCCGGGAATCCTGGCTCACCTGGTATGCCCGGTCTTTGGACAGCATCGAGTGCAACAGTACATTTTACGGTCTCCCGCCTCCGGAACGGGTCAAGAAATGGCTGGCGGAAACGCCGGACGACTTTCACTTCATTCCCAAGGTATGGCAATCCATCAGCCGCGCCGCGGACCTGGGCACCTCCACCGGCGACCTGCAGTCTTTTCTTAGCTGCATGGACAGTTTTGACCACCGCGCCCCTGCCGCCTTCCTCCAAATGCCACCTGCAGCCACTCCCGCCAACCGGGGTGCCGGACTTGAGCAATTACTCCGACAGTGGCCTTCCTCCTACCGGTTGTTTCTGGAGGTGAGAAATCCTGCCTGGCTGGAGGACGCCACCATCCCGTACCTGTTGCAGGAGAAAGGCTGCGGATGGGTGATTACCGATACGCCCGGGAGAAGAGACCTGGTCCATATGCGCAGATCCATTCCTGCCACGATGGTGAGATTTGTGGCCTGCGGGAACCCTGAAGCCGACAAACTGCGTTTGCAGGACTGGGCCGATCGTCTCAACCAATGGTTTGCATCGGGTATGGAGCAGGCCTGGTTTTTCTGTCATGAGCCGGACAACCGCAAAGCCCCCGAATTGGCACGGCTTTTCCACCACATCCTCCGGAAAAATTCCACAGACTACCTCAAGGACACAAAGATCATCAAAGACTATGGTCGCCAATCGCAAACCCTCTTCTAAAATGTCCGCCAACCGGTACATACACCGGGACCTGAGTTGGCTGTCCTTCAACGAGCGGGTACTGCAAGAGGCGGCCAATAACGAGAATCCCCTCTTCGAGCGCCTCAAGTTCATGGCGATTTATTCCAATAATCTTGACGAGTTTTTCAGGGTTCGGGTGGCCAACCACCGCAACCTGATCCGGGTCGGTAAAAAAACCAAAGCCCGTCTCGACTACGACCCCAAGGATCTGATGAAAAAGATTCGCCAAATCGTCAACCAACAACAGGAGGAATACAGCCGGCTTTTCGAAAAGGTGCTGCTTCCGGAACTTCGGCATCACGGCATTCGCATTCTGCGTCACACTGAGATAGGGCCTGAGCAAGAGGAATTTATCGATCAATACTTCAACAAACACATGCTGCCTTTCGTGCAGCCGGTTCTATTGGTCAAGAAAAAAATCAGACCCTTTCTCAACAATGCGGCCCTGTACCTCATCGCCGTACTCCAGGACGCAGACCGCTCGCAGCCACACCGTTCCTATGCCATCATCAAGGTCCCATCCGACCACTTGCCCCGGTTTCTCTTGCTGCCCGGTGATAGGAGCAACCACCAGGTGATCATGCTTGATGAACTGGTACGGCGAAGCATCCCCTGGCTGTTCCCGGGCTACCAGGTCCTCAACAGCTATTCCATCAAACTGACCCGTGATGCCGAATTGTACATCGACGACGAGTTTTCCGGAGATCTGATTGAAAAAATACGCAAAAGCCTCACGAAGAGGAACATAGGACCCGCATCCCGTCTCGTTTACGACCGTGAAATGGATGCTGAAACGCTCCTTTTCCTCCGGGAAATGTTCGAACTGGATACCATCGATCTGTTTCCCGAAGGGCGGTATCACAACAACATGGATTTTTTCCAGTTCCCGGATTTCGGAATGGACCATTTGAAGCTGGCGCCACTGCCGCCCCTTGCATTCCTCCCCCTCGAAAACGCCCCTGATTTTTTCGAACAACTCAAAAAGAGGGATTACCTCATACACCCTCCCTACCACGCCTACGAATCCGTCATCCGTTTTTTCGAACAGGCGGCTCTGGACAGTCACGTGACCGCCATCAAACTCGTCCAATACCGGGTTGGCCCTCAATCCCGGATCATGGAAGCCTTGAAAAAAGCAGCGGCCAACGGGAAGGAGGTAACCGTCTTCATTGAGGTGAAAGCCCGTTTTGATGAAGAGGCAAACCTTCGCTGGGGGGAGGAACTCGAACAGCACGGCGTGCGCGTCCACTACAGTTTCCCCGGCTTGAAGGTACATGCCAAACTGGCTATTGTAAAGCGTCGGGAACCCAATGGTGACCGTTGGTACGCTTATCTGAGTACCGGCAATTTTCACGAAGGTACGGCCAGGGTGTACAGCGACCTCGGCATGTTCACGGAGGATGAGCGCCTGACGGTCGAAGTGGCACGCGTCTTTGAATTCCTCGAGACGGTACGTCTTCCGGACAATCCCTTCGAACATTTGCTGGTGGGACAATTCAACCTGAATGACGTTTTTCAGGCGAGGATCGCGGAAGAAATGGAGCGCGCCCGTCGTGGAGAAGAAGCCCGCATCAGTCTGAAATTGAATTCGCTGCAGGATCCCGAATACATTGACCTGCTCTACCAGGCATCCATAGCGGGCGTGGAGATCCGGATCATTGCCCGGGGGATTTGTTGTCTGGTTCCTGGTGTAAAGGGTTTGTCGGAGCGCATTCAAGCCATCAGTATCGTGGACCGTTATCTGGAGCACGCCCGGATATTCATTTTTCATAATGGCGGTGATCCGCATATCTATTTGTCATCGGCGGATTGGATGTCGCGCAACCTGCATTACCGGATTGAAACCGCATTCCCGCTCTATCAACCCGAGATCCGAAGGCTGATCCTGGACCTCTTCGAAATCCAGTGGGCCGACAACCAAAAGGCCCGATTACTGGACCGTCAACTCTCCAACCGCATACGCCAGGAGCACGAAGACCCCCCTCGCCGATCCCAACACGAGACCTACTTCTATCTCAAGAGGAGACTGGAGCAACAGGGATGAAAAATTGGAGGCGCGTTTGCCATATTCACAAATACCATTGTATATTTGCCGTCCGAAAGGCGAAAGATGCCTTCATGCGAAAGTAGCTCAGCTGGTAGAGCACAACCTTGCCAAGGTTGGGGTCGCGGGTTCGAATCCCGTCTTTCGCTCCAAAAGGCGGCTTGACAGCCGCCTTTTTTTATGGTACCCACCCTCCGGCGCAACCGGCCTTTTGGCTTACCTTTGCCAGGCGCCCGGGTGGTGGAATGGTAGACACGAAGGACTTAAAATCCTTTGGCCCTTAAGGCCGTGCGGGTTCGAGTCCCGCTCCGGGCACCTCCAAGAAAAAAAGTTGTACCCAAGGCTCAACGGGTGCTCGATTCCCGCATGACAGCCAGCCAATTCGGGTCAAGTCGCAATTCTGGCTTCTGGCTTCCTTCCAGCGTCAGCGAATTCCAGTCAGATGTGGCCAGAAGCCAATACGAGGTGTCCCCCGACCACACCCTGACAGGCAACTGAAAACCGGGTTGATCACAGACCCAACGAAACATGATCCTGCCTCCTTTGGCATCCCGGATCCACTTCCACTCCAATTCGGGCAAGGCAACATGACGCAGGTATTGCGTAAAAAAGGCCCGGAGATCCGTTCGGAGTCGAAACGAAAAAAATTCCGTCACATCGTCATAATCGACAATTTGATGGCGAAAACCGGTTGCCAGCTCCCGCAAGGTGTTCCACCACAGAGTGTCATTCCCCAACGCATGTCGGAGGGTGTGGAGCATCAGGGCACCTTTGGGGTACATATCCCTCGACCCTTCCTGATGCACATGATAAATACCGGCAACAGGGCGGTCCAGCAGGATCTGCTGTCTCATGCCTTTGGCGTAGGACACCGCTGCCTCATAGCCGTATAGACATTCCACGTACACCGCCTCCATGTAGGTGGTAAAACTCTCGTGAATCCACATATCGGCGATGTCGGAGGCCGTGATGCTGTTGCCAAACCATTCGTGACCCGCCTCGTGGATGAGGATGAAATCAAACCACATCCCTTCTCTGGAATCGGCCTGTCCCAGATATCCATTGGCAAAACCGTTGCCGTAGGCAATAGCCGACTGGTGTTCCATGCCGACATAGGGAGTCTCCACCACTTTGAAGCCATCTTCCGGAAACGGATAAGCCCCGAAGTGCTGTTCAAAACAGCTGAGCATGGGAGGGGTTTGAGAGAATTGGGCCCTGGCCCGTTCCAGATTCTCGGGCAGTACATAATAATCGAGGGTCAGGGTATCACCGTCTCTACCGATGTATGAATCTGCATAATGGGCAAAAACACCCACATTCAGGGTGACGGAATAGTTATTGATCGGGCTGTGGACAAACCACTCATGGGCGGTCCACCCGTCCTCAAGGGTATCGACACTTCGCCGTCGACCGTTGGAAATATTTGCCAGACCAGGCGGGACGGTAACCCGGATGCGCATGCTGTCCGGTTCATCACTGCCGTGATCCTTGTTGGGCCACCAACTGCTGGCCCCCAGCCCCTGACAAGCCACTGCGACCCAGGGATGCCCGGCGGAATCTTCGGTCCAAATGAATCCTCCATCCCAGGGTGGGTTGCGCGCTTTACGCGGCTGACCTCCGTATTGGAGCCTTATTGAACCTTCATCTCCGGGTTGAAACCTGCTTGACAGCTGGACAAAAACGGCATCTCCCTCTCTGGAAAATTTCAATTTTCGGCCTTTTTCATTGACGATCCGGGCAATTCGCAGCTTTTCCGCCAAATCCACCTGAATCAATTTTGTGGCCGTAGTAGCTCGAAACCGGATCTCGACATCCCCGCGAATGGAGCGGTCAAACGGATCCACGCGCACATCCAGATCGTAAAAGAGTACATCATAGCAGGATCGTTCCGGACTCAGGTATCCGCGCAGAGAATCTGCTCGTGAAAACACAGGTTGCGCCCAAGCCGGCTGCATGACTGTACTACATACCTGGACCGCCAGCAAAGGTAGCATCCGGATCAGGGCGGTTAACAAAACGTTTGATATCCCGGGGATACGCAGACCGCGAGGTCCCAATACCTTTGCTTTACAAAACCATTCATTGATCATGAAACAATTGTTTGCCCTCGCCCTCCCCCTCCTGCTCCTGAGCGCCTGCAACAGCGTTGAGAAGCACCGTGCCAGCATTGAGACGCTTTCGACCCAGTGGGACGAAGCTACCAGCTCTGTCACCGAATTTGCAGGAATGCTGCAAACGGAACAGGCCAATTTCCAACAGTCGGTTACCGGAATGCAGGTTTCCGAAGACGTACTTGCAAAGGTAAAGGATGCCGCCAAGAAAGACGCCATCACGCAAGGTTATGCTGCGCTGCAAAGCGCCGGCACCTCCATGGGTTCCATCAGCGCCGAAGTGGCCAACTTCGTGACCGGCTGGACCGAAAAAGCTGCTGAAGTCAACGCCCTGAAAGAAGGTCTTGCCAACGGCAAGCTGGAAGGTGACGTTCCTGCCAAAGTAGCCGAGCTGACCGCCATGGTTACCGATGCCACCTCCAAGCTCACCACCTGGAAGGAGCAGTTTGAACAGGCCAAGAGCACTCTGGCTGCCCAGCAGGCTGACTACCAGAACCTGGTAGCCGAGTTCATGCCGAAGCAGTAATATTTCGCTCCATCGGCACAACGAAAGGGCAACTCCTCCGGGGTTGCCCTTTTTTTTATCTTCGGACATGCTGCCACTCTTTGCCGGAACGAATGTCATTGATCTTTCCCGGCCAATAACAGATGAAACACCTTCCTACCCGGGCGACCCTCCCCTGGTGATCAATTCGATAGCCCGCGTACCGGAGGATGGCTACCAATTGGAACAGTGGAGCGGCACCTTCCATACCGGAACCCACATGGATGCACCCGGGCATTTTGTGGATGAGGGGGCCATGATCATTGATCTGGATTCCTCCTACTGGGGAGGGTCTGCCTGGAAAATCCGGATTCCCCACGGCACGAACCCGGATTTGGCCCACCTGGAAGCATGCCCTCCCCCACCCGATACGGCATTCCTGCTCATCGAAACCGGATGGGACCACATCGCCGGTCCAAAAGGTTATTTCTCCGGGCACCCGGTCTGGACCCCGAAACTTATCGCCTGGCTGGCAGCCAGCACCCTCAAAGGGATTGGTATGGATACCCCTTCCCCTGACGCAAACCCGTTTCCCGCCCATAAGGCGGTGCTCGGTAGTGGTAAAGTCCTCCTGGAAGGCCTGTTCGACCTGAGTCGCGTACCAACCGGCATTCCTTTTTCGTTACTGTGCATACCGATACCCGTCCTGGCTGGGGCCATATGGGTCAGACCCTTGGCCCTGGTGGACGCACCTGTTTGATCCAACACCCTCAATCCCTTCCTCCGCATGTTCTCTTTCCGGTCCCGGATACTCGCCATTGCTTCCAAAGCCGTTTTTGTGCTTGTCCTGCTCTATTTGCTGAGCATCCGTTACTTGCTCTTCGAGTACCTCCAGGTCTACTATTCGGTCACGATCATCACCATCAAATTCGTGTCCTTCATCATCGCCTTGGACATTCTCAATGATCTCCTGAAATATTTCTATCGCAGACGTGTAGGGCTGGCCTCCCACCAACACGACAACATTACCCTCGGACTCAACAACATGTATCTGCTCCTGGTCCTGGGGAGCAGTGTGGTCACCATTACGGCCTATTTCGGCCTCAACCCAAAGGAGCTTTTCACCTCCCTTTCCATCGTTGCTGCTGCCATCGCCATCATTTCCAGGGATTACATCATGGATATCGTCAGCGGAATGTTCATCGCCTTTTCCCGCGATGTCGTCATTGATGATTACATCAAAATCGGCGAACATACCGGCAAAATCGTCGACATCGGCATCAACAAGACGGCCATGCTCAATGATGATGACGACCTGATCTACCTCCCCAACCACAAGTTCATCATGCACGAAATAACCAATTATTCACGGAGGGCGGTGCGCCGCACCATCATGGATTACGAGGTCAAGCTGGAACATGTACGGTCTCTCGAACAGTGGGAAAACCACATCCGCCATATCCTGTTGCGCTATCCGGCTTACGTCGATCCGGATTCCCTTAAGCTCAAGGTATTACATATCTATAAAGAGCATCTTCATCTCAAGATCCAATACGATCTCAGTGTCGCTGACCGAAAAATCGAAAAGGAAATCCGCAAGGATGTACTGCGGGGAATGGTGGGTTTTATCGCCACTCCGGAGATTTCAATTCCTCATATAACCGGATCAACGCTCCCTCCTCAGAGGCCCATTTGAACCGGTGACGGAGCAGGTCCAGATGTCGCTGGCATTCGCTGTACACTTCCTCCCGGCTTATGGAAAGCACAGCCTCGCGGATAATCTCCGGTTGGATCGCCGAAATCAGCATTCCCGAGTTTCCATCACCATGCAAAGCCCGGTATTCAGGAAAATCCATGTGGATGGCCGGGAGCCGGGCATGGATGTAATCAAAGGCTTTATTGGCCAGGGAATAAAAATAGCTTTTGCTGGTGGCCTCAAGCAGGTTGACAGCCACGGAAGCCTGGACCATGAGAGCCCAGAGGTCATCCGGTTTTACCCACCCCAGGAAAGTAACCCTGTCAAGCAGTTGCAAATCACGGGCTTTGTCCCGCAAATCCTGTGAAAGGTCACCTTCTCCGGCTATCCATAACCGGTAATCCGGCAACAACACCACGGTTTCCAGCAAAACTTCCAGCCCGCGGCCGGCATTGAGGGCACCATGATACCACAGGATCCTGCGATCAGCACGGGGAATCGCCAAATCCTCCGGAGGGGCCATGGGCACATTGCGCACCACCCCGAAAGGTTTATGGTATCTGTTTTCCATTTCCCTGGCCAGGGCTGGCCCAACCGTATAACACAGGTCCATCCGGGGTATGCCCCATCGCGCTACCAGATCCCAAATCCATTTGACGACCGGACGCCTCTGCAACTCAGGCGTCTCCGTATAATATTCATGCGCATCGTAGACCTTCTGGCAACCGTGAAGCCAACTCGCCCAGATGACGGGAACGATCGTATCCAGGTCAACCGCACAGAGCACATCTGCTTTATGCCGAAGGAGAAACCAAAGCAACCGGCATTGGTATTCGATGTAAAACAACTTGCCTTTCCGGAACCTGTGGTTCATCCTCACCTGCCTGAAACGGGCAGGCAGCAAAGAGGGGGAATCGGCATAAGCCCTTCCCACCAGAGCAACCTCATTACCATGCCGGGTCAACGCATCGGCTATCCTGTGCATGCGCCGGTCATGGACCAGATCATTGGTCACGGCAAGAATGATCCGCCTCATCCGGCATAGAGGATTTGGCCTTTGCTTTCCCGGATCATGCCCTCGTCACTCCATACCTGCAGGATGTCCCGGACCATCGGCCATTCCTCATGGGTAAAATGTTGTCGCAATCGGGTTGTATCAAGTCCGGATCCTTGCCGGAACAACTGGTCCAGACGGTCGACCAGGGCTTTTCTTTTCGTGCCCCGTTCCTGTCCGGCGGCATCGGCCGCCAGGCACCGGTCGCAACGTCCGCAAGGGCCTCCCGGGTCCTCGCCAAAGTAAGCCATGAACACATGTTGACGGCAGTCGTGCGTTTCCATATACCGGCGGATGGCCCGGATCCTCTCACGAGCTCTTTCCTTGCGAAAATCGAGAAGAGCCAGATCAAAAGTCAGATTGTCGGCATCTATTCTGGCCGTCCGGAATGTCAGTTGGGGCTTGTCTTTGCGTGGCACATACCGGAGGATGCCGGTCTGATCGAGATGGGTCAGAAGCCGGACTATCTCCAGGTATTGACGGCCCGTCATTCTGGCCAGATCCTGTTCGCGGACCGGTACCGGCATTTGATGTATTCCCTGGTAGGCGCGTTGCAAAGCCGTCAAAAGTACTTCCGAAGCCGAACCCGCCTGGCCGGTGCGATGGAGCATTTGAGGAGAAGACTGGATCCATACTGTTGCCGGTCGGTACACACTTTCAGAAACATTGATCCATCCCGCTTCTTCGAGAATCCGCAAGGACGCCAGCACCGTGTGGGCCGGAACATGGAAGTGGCGACTGAATGTCTGTACATCCAGATCGTAGGATTCTCCTTCCCCCGACCCGTAAGGGACCTGAAGGGCACTGCCCAGTGCGCGGTAAACCTGGCGCACCTGGGTCAAGGCCGGGAATTGAACTTCGAATTGCTGCTGCAGGCGATTCAGATCAGCGGCACCGGCCAGCAAAAGGGCAGTGGAAGGCTTACCGTCCCGGCCAGCACGACCGGCTTCCTGATAGTAGGCTTCCAGGCTGTCGGGCAGATCCATGTGTGCCACCAGGCGCACATCCGGTTTGTCAATACCCATTCCAAATGCGTTGGTCGCTACCATCACCGGGAATCGGCCTGACTGCCACCCTTCCTGACGGGCAGACCTGAGTTCAGGAGGCAAACCGGCGTGGAAAGCTTCGGCCTGAATGCCCCGATCGCACAAGTATCTGGCATATTCTTCGGTCTTGCGCCGGCTGCGGACATAGATAATGGCACAACCGCCACATTCCCGGATAGCTTCTTCCATGGCGTGCTCTTTATCCGGCCGGTCCTCCACCATGAACCCGAGATTTGGTCTCAGGAAAGTGGTCCGTATGACCCTGCCGCCACGGAAAGCCAGTTTTTCCTGGATATCCTGGACGACCTCCGGAATAGCCGTAGCCGTCAACGCCAATACGGGGACTTCGGGATGCCAATCCCTCAAGCGGGCGATTTCGAGATAGGCCGGTCGAAAATCATACCCCCATTGCGAGATACAGTGCGCTTCATCAACCGCTATCAAATTGACCCGCATTCGGCGGATTCTGGCCTCCGCCAGATCAGTCTGCAATCGCTCCGGGGAAAAGTAGAGCAATTTGACACCACCCAACACCGCATTGTCCAGGATTCGGTCAATGTCCCGGTGGTCCATGCCGGAATAAACGGCTTCTGCCTGCACCCCGCATTTTCGCAAATGGTCCACCTGGTCCTTCATCAATGCGATCAGTGGCGACACGACAAGGGTCATCCCCTCACAGGCCAGGGCCGGGACCTGGTAGCACAAAGACTTCCCCGCCCCGGTAGGCAAAAGCGCCAGCGTATCCCGGCCTTCCATGACCGACTGTATGACCGGCTCCTGACCAGGTCTGAAATCCTGATAATTCCAATACTTCCGGAGAATCAGATGCGCCTTTCCCAACACCTGCCCAAAATACGGCAGCCGATGTATTCGATCGAGGAAATGGTCATTTGAGCTGGTCCTTTATCGCCTTGTCCCGCTCCATGAGGTCCTCCATGACTTCTTCCAGTTGCTCCGTTGCGATGCGTTTCAGAATGATTTCCTTTTTGGCGTCCAGAATGAACACCTGGGGCGTGGTCCTGACATCATACAGAACACTGAACCGGGAGAGGTGATAGGGATCCACTACATTGAGCAGGCTTTCCAAACCCTTTTCATCCACCATTTTCCAGCAATCCTCCACTTTGTCCGTCAACTTGGTACAAACGGAGAAGATCTCCACACCCTTGTCTTTGAACTTGTTGTAGAATTCCACCACCTTGGGCATGGACTTTTGGCAATGTCCGCAATCAGGAGCCCAGAATATCAATACGGTGTAGGGCGACTGGATTTCGTGCAAGGCGATACGGCTTCCGTCCCGCCGCTGCATCCGGATATCCGGAGCGATCCGCCCGATCAGGATGGGACGAAGAGACTCGGCGTTCTTGCGCATTTTTTCCAACTGTTCCTCCTCCACCCAGGGAGCCATCCCCTTGCTGTAATATTCATCCACCAGATGCACATACACCGCATCCATACCAATTATGTTCGATTTGGCATAGAAATTCACGAAGTGGACGAGAAAGAATTTGTACGCATCCTCATTGTTTTCCAGGGCTTTCATCACCTTGTCGATGGCCACATTGATGGAATCCGGGATCTGGACGGTATGCTTGTTGACGTAATCGTGGATTTTGTTGAAGGCAAAATTGGTTCGGATCAACCGCTCATCGGATAGATCCATGCCGTCAAAGTAATGCTCCATGAAATGGAGGTATTGGAGCCGCTGTCTTTCCTTTTCATCTTCGATCTCCTTGAATTCAGGGATTGCTTTCTCCATGAAAGTCGCCACCATCATGGCCGTTTGCGTGCCCTTGTTGTCATCGATCAGCTTTTGTTGAAAGTGCCGCACCTCATCATTCATGTGTTTCAATTCCTCTTCGATGCGCGCCTTGTCCTTTTCACCAAGACCTTCTGCCTCCATTGACTTGCGCAAGGAGTCCGCCCGGGGCCTCATCTCATTCAGATACCGGATATAGGTGTAGAAGGCCGTATTGTCCCGATCCCCCTTTATTTCAATGGTGTTGACAGGATCAATGGCATCAAAGCGGATGTCGAGATCCTGCCGCCCGGGATTCACATGGATCTGGACAAAGGTGTTGTCGGGCCGAAGGATCAGCAAATATGTACCGGGAGGGAGCGGTTCATCCTTCTTGAAGACGAATTTACCCTTCTCGAGAAAGGCAGTGTCCTTCAGATATTGCTTGTCGCCGTAATAAAACCCCAGAAACAACGTGTCCTGCGGGTAATTCCTGACATCCACCCTGATGTGATAACCCTTTTGAGCCAGCAAGAGGGAAGGAAGGATAAACAGGAAGGGAATCCAAAGGGAACGGAGGGACATGACGTGAATTTTCATGGTGACGGCATGGGAGTTCCGAGGGGAAAAACGCGGGTGAAGGAATTATGTTTTACGGAAGGAGTCAATTCCCGGATGGCCGTCAGGAAGGGTTCATACGGTCCCGGGGCGCCAAAAGGTACAGCACGGCCATCCGGATGGCCACCCCGTTTTCCACCTGATCCAGAATGATGGAATGGCCTGAATCCACCACATCGCTGGTGAGTTCCACCCCGCGATTGATGGGGCCAGGGTGCATGATGAGGATCGGGCGGTCGAGTTCATCGAGCATGGGCTTGTTGATCCCGAAATACATGGCGTATTCCCGCAGGGAAGGGAAATAGCGCAAGTCCTGCCGCTCCATCTGGATCCGAAGGACATTGGCCACATCGGCCCACCGGAGGGTTTCCCGCACATCATAGGAAACCTCGGCACCCAGGGCGCCAATCCATTTGGGGATGAGGGTTGGTGGACCACATACCCTCACCTGGGCACCAAGGAGGTGCAAACAGAGGATGTTGCTGAGCGCCACGCGTGAGTGGAGAATGTCGCCGATAATGGCCACCTTCCTGCCTCTCAGATCACCCAGCCGCTCCCGCATGGAAAAGGCATCCAGAAGGGCTTGCGTGGGGTGTTCATGGGTCCCGTCTCCCGCATTGATGATGGTAGCCCTGACCTTGCGGGCCAGAAGATCAGCGGCTCCGGGGGCGGGATGTCTCATCACCACCATATCGACCTTCATCGACAGGATGTTGTTGACGGTATCAATCAGGGTTTCCCCTTTGTTGACCGAGGAGGCCGATGCTGAAAAGTTGATCACATCGGCCGAAAGTCTCTTTTCAGCGAGCTCGAAGGAAATGCGGGTGCGGGTCGAGTTTTCGAAAAACAGATTGACCACGGTGATATCCCGCAGGGAAGGTACTTTCTTGATCGGACGATTGAGGACTTCCTTGAATTGTTCGGCCGTGGAAAAGATGAGTTCGATGTCCGACGCGTTCAAGGGGCGAATGCCCAAGAGATGGGCCTGACTCAATCGCGGATTTCCACTCATGCTTGTCTTTTTTCTTTTTGGCCGAAAATCAATACCTGGTCTTCTCCGTCGTGATCGCGCCAGCGAACCCTGACATAGGCTTCATCGACGGCATCCACCCGAATGCCCACATGATCTGCCCGAATGGGTAAATGGCGATTGAAACGGCGATCAACCAACGTTAGCAAGGCCACTGTAGCCGGTCTGCCAAAATCACCGAGCGCCGTCATGGCCGCCTGCACGGTACGACCGGTGTACAGCACATCGTCCACCAAAATGATATGGCGACCTTCAACGGGAAAATCAAGTTCGGTCTCCGAAGCGATCAGCGGGGCTTCCCTGAGGTGGAAATCGTCGCGGTAAAAGGTAATGTCCAACTTGCCATATTGCAATTCACCCCGGGCATTCCAATCTTCCAACCGGGCATACAGGCGGTCAGCCAAAAGGGTGCCGCGCGGTTGAATGCCGATCAGACAAGTCTCTTCGAAAAGGTCATAATTCTCGATCAACTCGCAACAAAGGCGGTCCAGCACCATGCCGAAGGGCTTGCTGTCGAGAATGATGCGTCCGTCGTTCATCGGCATAAAGATAAGCCGGACTTTTTCATCGCCCCACAGGCTTAACGATCAGCCACTTTGGCCCAGGTGTCCTTGAGGGTGACCGTCCGGTTGAATACCGGCTTTTCAAGGGTTGAATCCGGATCGGTACAGAAATACCCGAGTCGTGTAAACTGGAACTTGTCACCTGCCCTTGTGTCCGCCAAGGCAGGTTCAATACGGGCTTCATGTTTGACCACAAGAGACTCCGGATGGAGTACATGCCGGAAATCGGACTCGGCAGATGGGTCTTCCACCGTGAACAAGCGATCATACAACCTCACTTCCGCCACCCGGGAATGAGGCACACTCAACCAGTGTATCACGCCCTTGGGCTTCAGGCCGCTGGTGTCCTGCCCACTCCGGCTTTCAGGAAAATACACGCAACGCAGGGCGGTCACTTTGCCTGAAGTGTCCCGGTCCACATCATCACATCGGATGATGTATGCCGACTTGAGACGTACCATCCCTCCGGGACTCAGTCGGAAGTATTTGGACGGAGGGTCTTCCATGAAATCCTCCTGCTCGATAAACAGTTCGCGTCCGAAGGGAAGCAACCTTTGTCCGGCATCGGCGTCTTCGGGGTTGTTCTCGGATTCCAACCACTCCTCCCTGCCCTCTTCATAATTGGTAATGATGACCCTCAGCGGATCCAGAACGGCAAAACGACGTAACGCCCGGCGGTTGAGGTCTTCCCGGATGCAGTATTCCAACAGGGACAATTCGATCATGTTCTCCCGCTTGGTCACCCCGATCCGGGTCGCAAAATCGACAATGCTCTCCGGTGTGAAACCACGCCTGCGCAGGGCCGAAATTGTTGGCATTCGCGGATCATCCCAACCCCTGACATGACCTTCGGTCACCAGTTGCAGCAATTTTCGCTTGCTCATGACTGTGTAACTCAGGTTGAAGCGGGCAAACTCGTATTGGCGGGAAGGGAAAATGCCCAGTTGCTCGATAAACCAGTCGTACAATACCCGGTGGGGGGCAAATTCCAGCGTGCAGATGGAATGGGTGATCTCCTCAATGCTGTCGCTCTGACCGTGCGCCCAATCGTACATAGGGTAAACATGCCAGCGGTCACCTGTCCTGTGATGATGGGCGTGCTTGATCCGGTACATGATGGGATCCCGCATGTGCATGTTGGGGTGGGCCATATCAATTCTGGCCCGCAACACACATTCTCCCTCCTTGAACGCACCATCCTGCATTTTTTGGAAAAGCGCCAGGTTTTCTTCGGGCGCTGTATCCCGGTATGGCCCGGGAATCCCGGCCTGTGTTGGGGTGCCCTTCAGCGCCGCCATTTCCTCCGGAGTGGAGAAATCCACATAGGCTTTCCCGGCTCTGATCAGGGAAACTGCCCATTCGTACAACTGCTCAAAGTAATCCGAAGTGAACAGTATCCGGGCCGGCTCAAATCCAAGCCAGCGCACATCCCGGATAATAGCATCCACATATTCCTGCTCCTCTTTGGCCGGATTGGTATCGTCAAAGCGCAGGTTGGTCCTCCCGCCAAACCGGGCGGCAAGCCCGAAATTGAGCGCAATGCTTTTGGCGTGTCCAATGTGGAGATACCCGTTGGGTTCGGGCGGGAATCGGGTCAATACACGGCCCTCATGCAATCCGGCCTCCACATCCTCCCTGATGATGGCTTCCAGAAAATTGACACTTTCCTTGCTGTCCGGTGAATCATTCATGTTGGGATCTTATCAAGTTTCAAAGTGACTCTTCAAGACTTTCATGGCAAGAGAACTCCTCTGCCCGGATGCCGTTCTTACATGCGATCGGGCATTTCGATCCCTATCAACCGGAAGGCATCCTCCAGAATGGCCGCCGTAATAACGGCCAACCGCAACCGGAATTCCCTGGTTGACTTGTCCTCCGCCCGGAGGATGGGACATTCGTGGTAAAAACGATGGAAAGCCTTGGCGGCGGCGTATGCAAAATTGGCCACCTCGGAAGGATCGTATTGGCGGGCGGCGGATGCTATGGTGTCCTTGTATCCGCCGAGAATCTGGAGCAACTCACGTTCCGGCTCCTCGGGATGATACGCTATTATGGTATGGCCAGGGTCGGGTTGTCCGGCCTTGCGCAGGATAGACCGGATCCTGACGTAAGCATTCTGCACATATGGACCTGTATGGCCCTGCATGTCAACGGATTCGGTCGGATCAAACACCATCTTTTTTCTGGCATTCACGCGGAGAATGTGAAATTTCAAGGCCGCAAGACCGACCCGGCGGAAGATTTCCTCCTGCTCCTCCCCGGAGATCTCTTCCAATTCGCCTCTTTCGAACGCTGACGTACGGGCAATGCCTATGACCTCGTCGATCAAATCGTCGGCATCCACTACCGTGCCTTCCCGCGATTTCATACGCCCGGAAGGCAACTCCACCATCCCGTAGGAAAGATGGTGCAGACCATTGGCATACGGGGCTTTCAATTTTTTCATGACCTCGAAAAGCACTCTGAAATGGTAGTCTTGCTCATCCGCAACGACATAAATCATCCGTTTGGCCCCGAAGTCCTTGTAGCGCTCATCCGCCGTCCCGATATCCTGGGTAATGTAAACGGAAGTGCCGTCTGATCTCAACAATACCTTGTGATCCAGACCGGCGTCACTAAGGTCAACCCAAACAGACCCATCTTCCTTCCGGTAAAATATCCCCTCATCCAATCCCCTCTTTATCAGGTCTTTGCCGTACAAATACGTCTCCGATTCATGATAGACCTTGTCAAAAGCCACGCCGAGTCGTGCATAGGTCTCTTCGAATCCTTCATAGACCCAATTGTTCATTTGTGTCCATACCTGGCGGGTAGTGGATTCCCCTTTTTCCCAGGCCAGAAGCATATCCCTCGCATCCCTTCCCCATTGGCTATAGGTGTTGAACCAGGTGTTCTTGTATTCCCGAAAAAACGCTGAACGATCCTTGGTTGCGTCCGGGGTTTGGGAAACCTTTTCCTGCCATATGGCCTCCGCCTCCGGCGACGACTGCCAGGATTTGTATTCTTCGTTGACGGCCTGGTCAAAGCGGACATAGTACTCCCCTACGAAATGGTCCCCTTTCAATCCGGAGGTCGAAGGGGTGGCGCCATGCCCGAATTTTTGCCACGCCAACATGCTTTTGCATATGGCTATACCCCGGTCATTGACGACCTGAACGCGAAAAACCCGATGCCCCGTCCGTGACAACAAATGATACATAGACCATCCGAGCAGAATGTTTCGGACATGGCCCAGGTGCAAGGGTTTGTTGGTGTTGGGAGAGCTGAATTCAACCAATACTTTTTCTCCGGTGGCGGGAAATTCAGGTAGGGGTGACGCCATCATGGCGTCCACCCAATCCTGCCACACCCGGTCCTGAAGGGAAAGATTCAGAAAACCTTTCACCACGCTACAGGATCGCACCTGGGCGGAAGCATTTGCCATCAGCCATTCCCCCAACCGCGTGGCGGTTTGCTCGGGCGATTCCGCGCTGAGCCGCACCAATGGGAAAACAGTCAATGTATAATCTCCTTCAAACTCCTTCCTCGTCGGTGTCAATACCAGGGACGCAGCATCAGGGGTTTGCCCATACAACGCCGTGAAGGCTTCCAGCAAAAGAGGACGTAGGATTTCGACAGGATGCATGAGCGGGTTTCAATGGGCAAAAGTACAGCGCCCGCCCCGTATGGGTCAAACCCTTCCCGCCCGACGGGTGAGGTGGATCCTTCCGGGCACACATGGGCCAATGGGTGTCGTACCTTGCCAACGGCCTTTCAAAACCCAGGCATCCCCGGACCGGGAAAGCACCAACTGATATGTTTTCAGGCAGTATGTTTTATCCTTTAATTCCTTTTTATTCAATACAATACCATCTTTTATCTCAAGAAAAAATCCCTGAGAAATCGATCCCTCAATACTGTGTTTGATATAGATTTCGGAAGCAAACCATACTTCTGAAAAGCCGGTAATTTGGTGCCCATCGGATTGCAGGACCAATACGAACTTGTATTCCGGCAGTACACCTCCTTCGTCCTGGGTCAGGACGCCCTCCCATCGGCCGGTCAATGGCAACGTATCCAAAGGGCCAAATGGCTGAGCGGTGGAAACCAAAAAAATGAAAGAAAGAACCGGCATCATTGGAAGAAACTGAAATGGGTTTTGCCATAGGTCCTCAGTTCGACAAACCGGGGATGATGGCCGAATTGGTACGAAGGGTCGTGCTCCAGTACGAGAAAACCCTCCCCGGCCAGTAACCCGGCCTGAAGGATGAGATCGGGCAGCGCTTCAATCTTGGGGAGTGCATAAGGAGGTCCACAGAAAATGAAATCCCACGGAGCATGGGGCAGACGAAGAAAGGCATGGACATCCATGCACCGGACGACCAGACGATCCTCCACTTTCCATTGGCGGGCCGTTTCTTCGACAAATCGGCAGCAAGGCGGATGCTGATCGACGTAAGTCACCTCTGCAGCGCCCCGTGACAAGCATTCGAAACTGTGATTACCTGCACCTCCAAACAAATCCAGTACTCGGATGCCGTCCAGTGCAAACCGGTGCTGCAAAATATTGTACAGGCCTTCTTTGGCAAAGTCAGTAGTGGGACGGGTTGGCCATTTGTTGGCGGGAGGCTGGATGCGCCTGCCTTTCAGCGAACCGCTGATGATACGCATGCTGCAAAACTACGCAAATCGGCATACTGGTGCTCCGGGAAATCCGCCAGACCGGGAAGAGGTTCCAGAGGAACCGGAGCGGGTTGGAGCACAGCGATATACTGGGAAAGCAAGCTGAACAGCGGTGAATCCGTTGTGAAATGTCCGGCCAGCCAAACCGGAGTATCAGCAGGGGAACGGTTCCATTGATCCAACCCTTTGAGAATGAAATAAAGGGCATCATTGGGATCATGGAACGTGAATTGGTTGAAAAACCGTAGCTGCCCGGGTTCGCCGGCCATCAAATACAGCATTCCCGGCGTGATCTGAACCAACATGGCCGGCCGATCCTCCTCCTCCAGCAAACGGTAAAAAAGCTGTAGTAAAATCTCCCATACCGGCCACCACCCGTCATCCACGGACCCAGGGGGCTGTCCGGTTATCAATTGGCCACGCCAGTCGGGAAGAGGTTTTGAGCGCACCGCGAACCCGTCTGACATGCCCAACTGGGTCAGATAGTCCCTCTCCCACGTCTCGTCATAAACATCGTCCGGAACGAGGGTAAAATAGGGCGTGTGCACGGCATATTGCCCGTGCGGACTTCTCTCATTCACGCCTCCCTGGACATCAGAGACAACGGGGATGAGGCCTTCCTCATAGTCGATGACGATGGACGGATAATAGATCCGGAGATGGAGGCCACCGTTCATGGATGGCATTATTCCCAGTTGCCGGCCGTGTTCGGGGCGAACATATTGCCGAACTTGATGGCGGACTCAGGATCGTATTTGTCGTCATACCGGGCAAAGCGCTTGTCGGCAAACTTACCCATGAAAACCTTGCGCTGTACGCCGACCTCCACCACATCCACAATGGTGGACTGGTAGGTGAGCGTATCGGCCATGATAGTAAATGTAGCCCCCTGGCCGTAAGGGACATACCGTAGGGAATCCACGTTCCACGCGAGGTTGGCCAGGGAGTCCTTGGCGGCTCTGTAAATGGTATCCTTGCGGATCTTTTCTGTGTTGGTAGGATCATCTGGATCACCGAAGGCCTGGACGATCATGAAACTGTCGTTGGACAGCACGTACGACAGCGTATCAAAGCTGGCCGCGTAATGGCCGGATATGTTGCGGTACATTTCCTGCGCATCACGGATTTGTTTGAGCTTGTCAATGACAGCCTGCTCCCGCTTGGCTTTTTCTGCCGCAAAGGCAATGGGTTCGCGAATGGAAGAGATCAGCAGCCATACTCCGGCAAAGATGGCAGCAATCAGCAGAAGGTTGATGATCAGGCGCATGGACAACCATATTTTCGTCGTGCAATGATAGATAATTTCCCGCTTTCTGTTTCGTGTCCCGATACCTCGCTGGCCCAAGCTTGGCACTTTTGTCCATTAACGACCATCAGGCGCCTACCTTTGTGAGGTGCAACCTGTGATCCTGGCCATCGAATCTTCTTGTGACGACACCGCTGCCGCCGTGCTCTCCGGCGGTCACATCCTCAGCAATGTGACATTTTCCCAAGAGATTCATGCCATGTATGGCGGTGTTGTGCCTGAACTGGCTTCCCGGGCCCACCAGACCCGTATCATCCATGTAGTCCGCGAAGCCCTGGATCGGGCCCGAATCGGCAAGCATCAATTGTCGGCCATCGCCTGTACATTGGGACCCGGTTTGATGGGTAGTCTTCTGGTGGGTGTTTCTTTCTCTAAAGGCCTGGCCATCAGTCTGGGGATTCCGCTGATTGCCGTCCATCACCTTCATGCTCATGTCCTGTCGCCACTGGCATCGGCGCCACCGCCGGAATTTCCTTATCTGTGTCTTTTGGTTTCCGGTGGTCATACCCAAATCGTCAGGGTAAACGGGCCCCTGGACCAGGAAGTCCTCGGCACGACCCTCGATGACGCCGCTGGTGAAGCTTTTGACAAGGCGGGCAAATTGCTGGGACTCCGTTATCCGGCCGGTCCGGAAATTGATCGCCTTTCCAGATCTGGCCGGCCAGTCTATGCTTTTCCGCATCCGCGATTGGAGGGGTATGCCTTTTCTTTTTCAGGCATCAAAACGGCCATTCGGTATTTCCTGCGAGACCAAACCGCCCTTGATCCCGATTTTATCCGGAATCACTTGTCCGACATTTGCGCCTCGGTCCAACACCACATAGTCGTCAATCTGCTGGACAACCTGGAACGGGCGGCAACGGATACCGGTTTGACGCGCATGGCCCTTGCTGGTGGCGTGGCGGCCAACTCCCATTTGCGCCAATCTTTCCGGGAACTGGGACTTCGCCGGGGATGGCAAACACATATCCCCGAAATGGCGCTCAGCACGGACAATGCCGCGATGATAGGGTTGGTGGGGCATTTCAAGTATCTTCAGGGACTATGGGCCGACCTTTCCATCCGCGCAGATCCCCGTCTGCCATTCATGGCTGAACCTGCGTCGCACCCGGAGTGACTTTCTTCATCGCTTCCGCAACGGTCTCCAGGAATAGCTTTTTCCATCTTCGTGGAGGGAATTCGGACATTTCTCCGCCCGCTTCCAGGTGGGAGGAAAAAAGATGGCCCAATGCCAGGGTGGATGCGCCGGTCATCAATGCCACCGAGGCACCCCCCAAAACCGGCCCTACCAGAGGCATCCGTTTCATGAAATAACGGACTCCACCCCGCGCCAGCAGCGAAACGCTCGCAGCAGCCACTACTGCCTTGATTTTCTGTTTTTCAAACGGCACCTGATAGACATCGCACAACTGCCGGATCATTTCCACCTGGATAGCGGCAACGGCCCACAAATCCAATACGGCAACCGGCAACGCCCCCGCCCCCATTGTCAGCCAGGCATGATGGCGAATGACCTCCCATCCCTTCTCTCTGGAGAGGTGACCGGACAAGGACGTTGTGGGTTGGATAGATTGGGGGAATTCCATGAAGGTATCAACCGTATAAGGGCGCCCGGGGTTCCCGGGCCCAACCGTTAGAAAGATGACATTGATCACCGGAGCCGGGAAGGAAGGTTAGATTCAGGAGTCATTTCCACGGCCATCCCAATGCCGGATCAATGGCTTCGCCAAACAATATTTTCCGGACGAGTTGGCGGGACACCCAAGGGGCGAGAGAGGCGCCTTTGGTGCCGAGACCATTCACGACCCAGGTGTCGGGAATTCCCGGAATCGCTCCCGCAAAGGGACGGCGTGCAGGCGTGGAAGGTCTTATGCCGGCAAATACCTCCTCGGTGCGCCAGGTGCCCCGAAAAAACCGGCGGAGTTGATCCTCCAGCATGATTCGTGTGGCCGGATCCGGACCGGGATGATCCCATGTTCTATGGTCCTGACTGCCGACCCAGAAAATATCCTCGTGCCAGGGGACCACCTTGACCCGGTGATGCATGATGGTATCCCGGGGCCAATCCTCGCTTCGCACCAGCATCGCCTCCCCCTTGAAAGGCCAAAGTGGCAAGGGGGCCACCATCCCGGAGACACCCTGCCATCCGGTGGCATGGATGACGGTTATGCCGTCAGGGACACGGCATGATTCGCCACCGATGTCTGCCATCCTGGGACCGGACATATGGCCCTCCATGATCGGCGTCGAGATGCGCGCCACGGCATCGACCACTCCCTGTGCGTCCACACGCCAAACGGGATGTGTCCGGCCGATGGCCAAAGCGGATTGGAACCAGGGCCAGCGGTCAGGATCTTCCACGGCGCCCATAACGGAAGAATAGGGCGGCTCCATCCTGCGCCATGCCCACTGCTCGCAATCTGCCGTGGTGGCGAGTACCCTCGCATGATGCAGGGGAAACAACAGATCCTTTCCGGCTTGCTTCTGAATTTGCTTGTAAACGGACAATGCGACATCTTGCAAGGTGTCAAACTTCCATGACCAGGTGAATTTCCTTCCGGTGATGGGATTGATCACGCCTGCACATGCCCGGGTAGCGGTGCTGCGATCCCGGGGCGCTATCCAGGCCACCGCCCGGCCTTCCCGGCACAACCCGTCAACGACCAGGGCACCGGCAATGCCACCACCCGCGACCACCACGTCATAGGGGCCCCAATCCATCCAGTGCTTCTTTATCCTTACGGGTCAACCCCTCTCTCACAAGGTCATAGGATTGATCGATCATCTGCTTGATCACGCGGTCAGACAGTCCCGATCGGCTAAGGACCGTATTCCAATGACGTTTGTTCATATGATAACCGGGAAGCACCTGACCGGGGTAGGATTCCCGGTAGTGAATGGCGATCTCGGGATCGCATTTGAGATTGACCCTGACCTCCGGGTCGTCCAGACTGACCAGGGCAAATGCTTTGTGCAAAACTTTGATGACAAGGGTATCCGGACCGAAAGGCAGGGATTCGTTGGCTCCTGCCTTACTCAGGCAGTATTGGCGCACCTCATCGACTTCCACGTGTCATCAGGGATTTGTGCGAAAGATAAGTACTTTTGCCCCTCATTCCGGCGCCCTCGCACGACCCCGTAGTTCAACGGATAGAATAGGAGTTTCCTAAACTCTAGATCCAGGTTCGATTCCTGGCGGGGTCACTCTCCCGGATACAAATCCCATCAGATGACCCGGGTGGCCTTTTTATTGCCCGGACTCAAAGGTCCGTGGCACCTCCGGATCCGTGATGAGGATGTAATCCCCCAGATGCCGGAATTCGTCCCAGTTGATCTGAGGGAAAGAAGGGTCGCTCCCGGCCGACAGCACAAGGATGCGGGTGCGGGGAGCGTAATGCCTGAGCTGGGCGGCTACTCCAAAATATTCATCGCTGTGAAAGCGGCCGTTCAGGTGAAGGATCTTCCCGGATTTGTTTTTGCCGGATTTGCGGTATCGGGCTATCGACCAGGCCATCGTCGCGTCCCAGAGAGACTGTGCATTGACAAGGTCAAATCCGCCATGGACGGCAGGTGGGGGGGATGAGTTTTTTGTCGAATCAGGAGCTGATGGGGTATGACCGCCCATGAAGGATTCCAATTTGGCCAGATAGTCTCCCTGGGCCCTCCGATAGGGAACAGGGGCAAAGTAGGCATTTCGTGCTGCGGGCAAAGAGCGCAAGGCTTCCTGGCCCATGCGACCTGCCAAATTGGTATACCGGCTAGCTGCATTGGCACAAATGACGGCAAGGCCATTATCCCTGGCGTATTCCACAAGGGGCCGGTAATCCCGGTAATTGGACCATACCCGGGCGTCCTTGCGAAAATGCCTTTCCTGAATGGCCCCGGAGAGATATTCGTCCATGACCGGTTGCACATCGCGGTCAAACATTTCCATGGACAAGGCTACCCGAGGTCCATACTTTTGGTGCATCAACCTGAATATCTCCATCTGCAAAAAATGGGCTACACTGTCATTGTGTTCTTCGCCAAACAGCAACACATCAGCTTCAGCCATGTCGGAAACGAGATTGTCGAGTGTGATTTCCGATTGCGTGGAAGTTGACCACAACCGGTAATGGTCGGCCGTCAGGATTTCCTGGGCAGAAAGGATCTGGCTCGCCCCCATGGAGAAAATCATCAAGAAAAATCTCTGCATCATAAGACAGGTTGATTGGGTTAGGCGCGCCAAGGTAGTCATTCCCCGGGCTCCCGGCAGGATCAGGTCATCCCTGATGGGCCACACCCTTTCATTCAAACCAGCCTTCTCTGACTCCCCGGATGATGGCGGCATTACGGTATTGAAAGATGGTTTCAATCTGCCGGGCGACAAAAAGTCGGTCCACCCAGCCGCCCAGCCAACCGAACGGCACTGCATAATGCAGGATATCCCGCATGTTTACTCCTCCTGGGACAGGGTCAAACCAATGTTCATGGTGCCAGAGGCTGTAAGGTCCCATCCGTTGCTCATCCACAAAATACAGGCCGGGACGGATATGGGTGATCTCGGTGACCCAGTGAAGGTCTATACCCCAAATCGGAGCCACTTTGTAAGCGATCATCATGCCCTCGTACATCTCTTGATCCCGGATATCGTTGTGGATCCGGAAATTCATTTGAGGGGGGGTGATCCGGGCCAGGTTTTCGGGTCGTGAAAAAAAGTCCCATATCTTGTCCGGATCTCCCGGTACATGCTGGATCCATTGGCGATGGCTGACAGGCATATGGCAAAAGGTTGGGCAGAAGGATGACAATTTTAAGATCCGGTTAACAATGAATCGCCTCATCCGGTTGTTTCCGGGTTATACTATGGAAGAAAAACAGGACGTTGACGGTTAAAGGAATACACTATGAAACGCGAACAGGAAGAGAAGAAGAACAAGCGTAGAGGTATCCTCATCGCCTTTTTCATCCACATCATTCTCATCGGACTGGCCCTGATTCCTTTCATGCGATACAGCTTGAAAGAAGACGTAAGCCTGTCGGAGGCGGTCGAAGTGTTGGTATTCGATTTCAGTAAAAGCAGGGAAGGCGCTTCGGCTGCTGCCCGGCCGGAACCCAAAGAGGAGATGGTCAAAAAATCAGCTGCCCCGGCTACCAGTGAGGTCTTCAAGATTGAGCCTTTGCCGGTGCCCGAAGTCATCACCACCAACGAACCGGAGAGAATCAAACTGCCCGAACCCAGCCTTCCCACGAGGCAGGAAATTCCAGATGCCCGGTCCCCTACCGTTAAAGAAAGCGATAGCCCTACCGCCCAACAAGGAACGGCCGAACCTGCGGCCAGCGAAGCGCCTGCTGGTGACAGTCAGCAGGGCACCAGCAGCACGGCCGGTGAGGCCAGTACAGTGGAAGGGGAAGGCAAAGGCAGCCGATATGACGGACTTGATCTTTCCGGCAACGGTGTGCTGACTCGTCGTTTGCTGTCCCGTGCCAATCTTGACGGTCTGATCCGCCAGGATGGCACCTTTGTGATCAATGTGTGTGTCAATCAACGCGGGAGGGTGATAGCGGCCAAGTACAATGAAGAATTGTCCACGATCACGGACATGGCCTTGGTGAGGAAAGCCATTGATGCCGCGATGGATTACAAATTCGAAACCGATTACAGCGCGGCTCCGAAAGAATGTGGCCGGCTCTCCATCATCATCAAGGGAGCGGGCAAATAGCACCATACGATAGTCTTTGTGCAAAAAGGGTGCGGATCTAAGGTCCGCACCCTTTTTGTTTGTCCGTAAAACGAGGGGCAACCGTTCACTTTTTACTTGGGCAATGAGGCTTAAGGTTGTCGGGAGGTACCCTCCATCCGGGAAGGCCGTACTCGCCATGTACTGCGGCATCAACAGGCAGATGGAATGTCCTGTGTAACCAGTCTATCGTCATATAAGGAATCCAGGCAAGCCTTCCGGTATCTCGATTGAAGAGATGTCTCCATAAACAGGAAATAAGGCCACATCCCCAGGTTGACCGGGTCGTCTTGGCCTGTCTTTCCATTCAGCGGATCAGTTGGATGAGGAATGACATATGCCTCAATGAGACCAACGAGCCTTTGACGCACCATTCAGGGTGATCCTAAAAAAGGGAAAAAATACGTCCGGGAGACTCCTCTTGCCCCCTTATTCCTGCAGGCCGGACATCCAATAGCCCACAAAATTAAATATTTTATATCGCCATGTGAAGAACAGATGGTATCGTGAATGCCCGCTTTGCAAGGGTTTGGACAAACATCCTCCCAAAGGATCAGTTATCCGAGATATTGTCACTCAAACTCTTTCATATTACTGCATTTAGGGTTGACTAACAGTCAACTAACAGATTAATCTTTCGTGCCATCCTGCACGATAAACATGTCACAAAAGATGAAAAACAGGTATTGAACACACTACGTGCATAAGGAAATCTTGCTGCCGATTTCAGATGAAGGGTAATGTCGATTTCTCTTCGCTTTGAAATTGGTCAAGTTACAAGCGCCCTGATATGTATTTGAATCAAAAGTCCTGTAGTGAGGAACAGGCACCCACGCACAAAATGCCCAATGGCATAAAAAGATGGCGAAGAGCCATCTCCGCCATAGGGTTCCGATTGTCCAATTTGCTTCAGGTTTTCATCCACCTTCACCGGATAGCGGGAACCGGCGTCAACGCCTTTACTGCCAGGATGAAGCACCCTGCATTGCCGCCTGAGGAGATCGCTGACACAGACCTCGGATTTCCCAGGCAAACCGATGAAACGTCGGACTCCACCCCCAAAGGCAATCCTTGGCACGATGTAACAAAATCGTTGGTCGACGGCATCAAAAACTCCCAGGATTCTAGGAATGAACTTGCACCATGCCCCAATTTTCGAGCCTTCATCCGTCTCAATATCTTCTCACTACGCCATTGCCGTCACCTTCCAGCAACCCTGCCGGCTACACCGGCCATGAAGGCTTCAATGGCAGGTTTTCCTGTTTTAGGATGTCACAAACTGATTGGAAAACCGGTTATCGCATTTTTGACGGGCTTGTCTTTGTGGATGCCCGCAGCACTTGGTCAGGTCATTTACCCGGTCACCCATTACGTACCCTTGCAGGAGACGGAATTGAGAAATTCCCTGGTTACCCTCTATGGAAGTACCGGCAACACTTTACAAACCGTCATCTCTGTGGTTATGCAGGAAAACGGCGGTATCATCATCTATGACCATTGGGAAGATGGCTATGAGGTCGATATCAACAATCCCGTCCAGCCATCCACGCTGATTTTGGGAGACTTCATTGCTGCCAACGGCGATCTGGCCAATTTGCCTAGCGGTGTCACTTCCTACCCTCAGCTTTTGAATGACAATGCCATTTCGGCGGGAACCGTGATTACCTTCTCCAACAGTATGTGGGCAAATCCAAGGTTGTCGTTCATCACCCAATTCGATGGAGGAGACAGAATTTCTTCCAACCGGGCTTTGGCCGTTTCGAGAGCAGGTTGGGCATTGGATCCTGGCACCGTCCTCGCCGGTGCCGTAGAAGTATTGGACACGTCCAGTTTTGGCACCAGTTTTATTGTTCCGGTTGGACAGAATACAGCTTCCCAGGGTGGATCTGGGAATTTTTTCTTTGAAATGGCCCACTTGTTCGTGCAAGCGGCAGAAAATGGAACCTCGGTTACGGTGGATGCCAATGGACCCAATGTCGCAGGAGGCATTACCAATACCACCTTGAATCAGGGACAAACGCTTAGAGTCACCAATATCATGGAGGGTGCTACCGTGACGGCCAGCAAAAAGGTGCAATCCTTTTTGATTACGGGGGATATAGACGCCGGGTATGAGTCGAGATGGTACACGTTGTCGCCCGTCAATTTGACCGGAAACACTTACTACAATCCCATACCATCTGCCTCGTCCAGCGACCCAACCGCCATATTCCTCTTCAACCTCGGAAACTCAAGCCTGAACGTTACTTACACCACAAATTTGACTACAGGAATCATCAGCGTACCAGCCTATGCAAGTGCGAAATACACCATGCCGGTCGGTAGTGGTGCCAAGTTTGAAGCCAACCAGAATTTTTTGGCTTTGAGTGTCATAGATGCCGATTGTTGTACGGGAAGCTCTTCCAATCAAATCCATGATTGGGGCATGACGCTCTTACCGGAGGATTATCTCACTCCCGCCTTTGTTGTTGGATGGGGGCCGGGGGCAGATGACATGAGTGCACCTGCAGGACCCGATGCGAATTACAGCCCTGTCTTCCTTATGGCAGTAGCCAGTACTACGGCCTATGTGGATTTTGACGGGAATCCCGCTACCGGAAATCTCACCGACATCAATGGTAACAAATACGACATTTCCTATAACCTGTCCCCCTACCAAGTCATCAAACTTTATGATACCGTCAACAATGACAATGACCAAACCGGCACCAAAGTCTACACACTGGATGGGGTCAAGATTGTTGGTGCCTGGGGACAAGATCCTGAGACCGCTGTCAATGGAAACCCGGCTCTTGACCTTGGAACTACGGTACCCCCAAGCCTTTTACTGGAAGTGTTCAAACTGGCCCAACTGAATGATCTGGACGGCGATAATTTGCTGGACATTGGGGAAACAATTACCTACCGCATCGTCATCAACAATCTCAGCATCAGATCTGCGGAAGGAATACAGATCAGTGACATCATCCCGACGCACATGTCCTATGTCCCAAACAGTACTTTTCGCAGGAGCAGCAATCCGGCTTTTTCGGCACAGGTGCCCGATGCTCCGAATCCTTCAACCGCATATCCCCTTGACGAAGGTGGAATTGCTCTTGGAACCATCCCAGGTCAACAGACCGATACCATCGAATACAGGATGCGCGGAGGAAATACCGTCATCTATGATGACTGGATTACCAATGCTGCCACAATTACCCTGACCGATGGTCGCTCTTATCTACCTGACGTTGATTTTCCGGTGGATACGACCAAAACTTATGGCATGTCCCTCACTAAAGAAGTACTGGGAGTGAATGGGACGGGTATGCCCGCCACTTTTCAAAATATCGGCGATACCATTGCCTATCAAATCACCTTGTCAAACACCGGGAACACTGTCATCCCGGCACCTACTGTAACCGATTCCCAGGCCTCCATCGGCCCAACCTACCTGAGTGGTGACACTGATTCAAACGGGAATCTGGATTACAATGAATCCTGGATATTTTCAGCTACCCGGTACATTACCCAGGAAAACCTGGATGCCGGATCATTCACCAACACAGCTTATGCATCTGGTGCGGCAGATATGGATGGCGACAACATTGGAGATGTGCCTTTGAATGCCCAGGATAGCGCAATCGTTTTGGCCTCACAAAGCCCCTCGCTTGAGCTGGTCAAGGCCGCTGCCCCCACCACGTACGGCAATGCCGGCGAAGTGATCGCTTATTCCTTTACCGTCACCAATACCGGCAACGTGACCCTGACCTCGGTCAGCGTCAGTGACCCCCTGCCCGGCCTCGGCGCCATTACGCCCGCTTCGGTGACCCTGGCTCCCGGCGAAAGCCAAATCTTCTCCGCCAGCTACACCATCACCCAGGACGATATCAATGCCGGCAGCGTATTCAACTCCGCCACCGCCAACGGGCTGGATCCCGACAACAACCCCGTCTCCGATACGGATGACACCACCATCAACGCCCTGCAAAACCCGGCCATCGCGATGGTCAAGGCCGCAGCGCCCACTACCTACAGCGCCGAGGGCGAAGTGATCACCTATTCCTTTACCGTCACCAACACCG
>CAYYGN010000001.1:250121-252036 GCA_964471595.1 uncultured Saprospiraceae bacterium | reverse complement strand
CCACCGGTGCTGGTGGGCGTACCTGCCGATGTGACGGCCGAATGTGACGGTGGCAGTATTCCACCTGTAGCCGTGGTCACGGCGACCGACAATTGCGACCAGCAAGTGACGGTAACATTTGTTGAAACCGAGACGCCAGGCAATTGCCCCGATAGCTATACACTGGTTCGTCGTTGGACGGCGACCGACAACTGTGGAAACACGGCAACGGGCGAACAGCGGATTACGGTAGGAGATACCAAGCCGCCTGTGTTCAGCCAAACGCCGGGTCATGTAACGGTAGAATGCGACGCAATACCGAATCCGCCGGTAGTAACGGCGACGGACAATTGCGATCCGCAGGTAACGGTGACCTATGCGCAGGTAAGAACGAACGGCAACTGCCCGGACAACTACACACTGACGCGCACCTGGGTGGCCATGGATAACTGCGGTAATGCCGCGACACATGTCCAAACCATCACGGTCCGTGATACCAAGCCACCGGTGCTGGTGGGCGTACCTGCCGATGTGACGGCCGAATGTGACGGTGGCAATATTCCTCCGGTAGCCGTGGTCACAGCGACCGACAATTGCGACCAGCAAGTGACAGTAGCTTTTGTCGAAACCGAGACGCCCGGAAATTGTCCGGACAGCTACATCTTGATCCGTCGTTGGACGGCGACCGACAATTGTGGAAACACGGCAACGGGTGAACAGCGCATTACGGTAGGGGATCCCTTACCTCCTGTGTTCAGCCAAACGCCCGGACACATTACGGTGGAGTGCGATGCCGTACCTGGTCCTCCTGTAATAACAGCGACGGATAACTGCGATCCGCAGGTAACGGTTACATATGCCCAGGTAAGGACCGACGGCACCTGCCCGGATAACTATACGCTGACGCGTACATGGGTGGCCATGGACAATTGCGGCAATGCTGCGACCCATGTTCAAACCATCACGGTCCGTGATACCGAGACACCAGTTTTGGCAGGTGTGCCGGATGATATAACCGGTGAATGCGCAAATGATGGTATGCCTCCCCCGATTGCTCAGGTTACAGCTTCTGACAATTGTGATCCGGATGTTACTGTAGTCTTCCAGGAAACAGAAGTTCCTGGTCCATGTGGCAACACTTATGTACTGACCCGTACGTGGATTGCTACTGACCGTTGCGGAAATTCAACGTCCGATCAACAAGTAATCACGGCGGTGGATACTGAGAAACCCATGTTGAAAGACGTTCCTGCAAACATTACTATTGAATGCGATGTCGACTTACCGAATCCGGGACAGGTTTCCGCTACGGATGCCTGTGATGGGGACGTGCCGGTAGTTTTCCAGGAAACAATAGAGGCAGGTGCTTGTGAGGACGCTTTCAAAGTTATCAGAACCTGGACGGCTGCTGACGGATGTGGCAACAGCATTTCCGCATCGCAAGTGATTACGGTGCGGGATACCAAGTCCCCGACGTTGTTTGTTGTGCCCAACGATATATCGGTGGAGTGTGGCCATAATGTTCCAGCCCCAGCCCCGGTATTTGCGACCGACAACTGCGATGATAACGTTGATGTTGTGCTCCAGGAAACCGAAATTGCAGGACCATGTGAAGGTTCCTACATTCTGATCCGGACATGGACCGCTACGGATAATTGTGGAAATTCGGTAACCGCAGATCAGTCAATCACGATAGGCGATCATACACCTCCCTCACTT
This sequence comes from uncultured Saprospiraceae bacterium, assembly GCA_964471595.1. GTDB lineage: Bacteria > Bacteroidota > Bacteroidia > Chitinophagales > Saprospiraceae > JAGNXB01. The sequence continues at coordinate 250,338 of CAYYGN010000001.1, read as the reverse complement.
GTAGGTGTGCCTGCTGCTGTTACGGTTGAATGCAATGACATTCCCGATGCAGCTATGGTTACGGCAGATGATGCTTGTGATGACGATGTGGATGTGCTGTTCAGTGAACAGATCATTCCGGGACAGTGTGCGGATGCCTATACGATTATCCGGACCTGGACGGCGGAGGACGATTGCGGCAATGCCGTCACCGCTACCCAATCGGTCACGGTACGCG
>CAYYGN010000001.1:223538-250021 GCA_964471595.1 uncultured Saprospiraceae bacterium | reverse complement strand
CGGACAACTGTGGCAACACCGCAACCGGTGAACAGCGGATCACGGTAGGCGACGGTACACCACCGGTCCTTGTTGGAGTTCCGGCATCCGTCACGGTTGAATGCGATGACATTCCCGATGCGGCCGTAGTAATGGCGGATGACGACTGTGATGACGATGTGGATGTGCTGTTCAGCGAACAGATCATCCCCGGTCAGTGTGCGGACGCCTATACGATCATCCGGACCTGGACAGCGGAGGACGATTGCGGCAATGCCGTCACCGCTACCCAATCGGTCACGGTACGCGACACGCAGGCGCCTGTACTGGCGGGTATCCCGGCGGATGTGACGACGGATTGTGATGGTGGTGAAGTGCCCCCGATTCCGGTGGTCACCGCTACGGACAATTGCGATCTGCAAGTGACGGTAACGCTTGAAGAGGAAGAGATCGACGGGACTTGCGAGGGCGCCTATATATTGATCCGTCGTTGGACGGCCACGGACAACTGTGGCAACACCGCAACCGGTGAACAGCGGATCACGGTAGGCGACGGAACACCACCGGTCCTTGTTGGAGTTCCGGCATCTGTCACGGTAGAATGCGATGACATTCCCGATCCAGCCGTGGTAACAGCGGAGGATGATTGTGATGACGATGTGGATGTGCAGTTCAGCGATCAGATCATCCCGGGTCAGTGTGCGGATGCTTATACGATCATCCGGACCTGGACAGCGGAGGACGATTGTGGTAATGTGGCTACTGCCACGCAATCCATTACAGTTATTGATACCACTCCGCCTGTATTGATACCCATGCATCCGGATTTGACGGGAGTAATGGATGGAGACACCTTGGTCATAGATTGTAAACTCACGGATGTATTCGATGTCGACGATTTCAAAGCGGAAGACAACTGTGATGAAGATGTGACCATTACCTTCCACGAAGTCAAAACGGATGGAGATTGTCTGCAGGATGGATATTATGTGATGCTCGAGTGTACATGGATCGCGACCGATGACTGTGGCAACACAAATTCCTTTACGATCTACATGTTGCTGACGGATACGGTTCCACCCCTATTTGTCCAAGCGCCTGATGATCTGACCTTGGAGTGCGATCAGACGGTACCTTCGGCTGGGCCGGTCGTCGTTATTGACAATTGTGATGATGATATCCAGCTTTCACTGGATGAAGTCATCGTTCCGGGGGCATGTCCGCAGGAATACACCATCACAAGAACTTGGACGGCAACGGATGATTGTGGCAATGTTTCCACCCATACTCAAACCATCACTGTTCAGGATTCCAATGCACCGGTCATCACAGGAGTTCCATCGGATGTAACGGTAAATCTTGCCATAGGTGAATCCGTGCCCGAAATTCCCATGGATGTGACTGCCGAGGACAATTGTGATTCGAATGTCTCTTCCACATTTGAAGAGGAGATTATCTCCGGTCAATGTGAGTATGTCATTATTCGAACTTGGACGGCAGAAGACGATTGTGGAAATGTGACCATTCAATCCCAGAAGATCACCGTGCTTGATGGTCTGGAAGTAGATTTGAACATCATCCACCAGACTTGCGATTCCCTGGGTTCCATTGAAGCCAATGTGGTTGTTGGAACTCCGCCATTCCACTTCCACTGGGAGGATCCGTCTGTACCGACCACACAAAATGTAAGGACTGGATTGGTGGCTGGTACCTACAGTCTGACGGTTGTGGATGCCACTGGATGTCAGCGGGTGTTTGACCCGATCATTCTGGAGAATGAATGTGAATGCATTTTACCGGTAGTGGATACGGTTCTCCTTGTTTCTCCGACTTGTGAAGGAGGAAAAGGAAGTATTGAAATTGTCCTTGAGCAGAATCCGGACCTGTACCAATTCCAGTGGACACCTCCTGTCAGTTCAACCCACTTGGCCACTGGCCTGGTGGCCGGGACTTATGAGATTCGCATTGTGGACAAGGATGATCCGGATTGCTTTATCAAAATCCAGATTAATCTGGAAGGACCTGAAGTGCCGGATGTAACAGTGGAAGAAACCAGGGACGAAACGTGCAAAGGCAATGACGGCTATGCGCGGCTCGCTCCTCCGCATCTGGAATATTTGTGGTCGGATAACGGGACCGGCGCTGTTCGTACCAATCTGAAGGCGGGTACTTATTCGGTGACGGCTACAGACCCATCCACAGGATGTTTCACGATACTTCCTGTCGTTATCGGAGGTCATGATTCTCTCGTGGTAACAGCGGAGATTCACAAGCATCCGGACTGTCTTAACAACAACGGTCATGCTACGATCCACGTGACGGGAGGTTCAGGTCAGTACACCTTCAGCTGGGGTCCTGGTGCAACTCGTACCGACCTTCCGGCAGGTTTCTACACCGTGCTTGTTCAGGATACAGTATCTGACTGTACGGGATTTGTCACCTTCTTCTTGGACAACCAAACGGAAGGAGTGGACATAGAAGCGGATTCGATTCTCCTGTTGGAATGTCACGACAGCCACGACGGATACCTGGACTACCAACTCGTTCCTTCACCAGGATTCCTGGCACCCGCTTCCGTACAGATCAGGGATGCCAATGGCACTGTAGTGGAAAATGGGGAATTAACCCCGGGCTCCTACTGTCTTGTGGTCTTTGACGGACACGGTTGTCTGGCAGGTACCCATTGCTTTGAGGTGGTGGCACCGGACAAGTTGGAAGTCCAGATCCTGGTTCGGGATGCCGATTGCGACACCTTGGGTCAGATCACATTGAATGTAACTGGAGGAACTTCCCCCTATACGTTTGATTGGGCCCATATTGCAGGTACCAATGATCCGGGTATTCTCCTGGATCTGGAACCGGGATCCTATGCCGTGACCGTCACAGATTTGAACGGGTGTACCATGGCGTTCAACGATATCAAGGTCCTTGATATGTGCCATCCGTGTCCGCCCAGTCTGGACTCGCTCACTGTAATTATTACGGATTGTGATGAACCGGCAGAAGTCTGTCTGGAAATACCTCTTACCCAATATCATGAATACACCATCCTTTGGAACGGGGAACCCTATGATGGACTCATTGACGGCTGCCAGTTTGACTCAGTCATCGCCTATACCTACTATACTTTGCTGGGTCTGGGTTATGCGGGTCCCTACGAGTTGACCTCCTGGATGGTCAATGGCCAACAGTTCCAGGGTCTGTTCCAAAATGTGGAAGACTTGGTGGATTCCATGAATGTTTGGGATCCAACCGGAAATTGGGTTCAATTCCCGACGCAACTCCTTATTGTGGGTGGAGATTATTCCAAAACCTACAGCAAAATGCTGATCAAGCAATTGGCATTCCCCAATTCTTATGCGGAACTGGGATTCAACTATGGAGTTGTCTCGACGGAAACCAAAATTTTCCTGCCGGAAGGAACCCATGAGATCGTGATTTACGAACCAGGCGAGATTTGTGGTGACACGTTGATCGTGACGGTGGAATGTCATCCTGATTCGATTTGCCCGGTCACCGACACCATCCATGTTCAGGTGTATACCGAGGGATCCGTCACGGCATGTGCCCATCTGGAATACTGCATGTCGGATTCGACGACGCTTTATGAAGGTTGTGCCGGAGGATTGTCGGGTACGTCCGCATTGGGCGAATGGCAATTGGATGCCCACACGGGTTGCATGACCTTCGTTGCCGTCACTTTACCGGGTATTGACGTCTTGTGTATAGTCGCATGCGACCAGGCTAATGGATTGTGTGACACGACCTATATCGTGGTTGAATGTCTCCCCAAACCGGGATGCCCGGAAGTGGATACGCTCCATGCCACGGTAGAAGCCAATCATGAAATCGAGATGTGTGCCGAGTTGGAATCCTGCATGAATGCTGCCAGCACCACTTATCAATCCTGTGGAGGAGAATTGTCTGGTTCAACCACACTGGGTAACTGGACCTTGGACGGTGTCACCGGATGTCTGACTTATACTGCAGGTCTGGAGCCTGGGCAGGATGTGTTGTGCGTGGTGGCATGTGATTCTTTGAACGGCTTGTGTGACACGACCTGGATGATCATCCTGATCAAACCCGATTGTCCGCCCATATTATCGGAAAATCATGCGGTGGTCAACATCCAGGATTGCGATGGAGACGCCACCTATTGTCTCGACATTCCGCTCAACCAGGTTGGCAATTACACCTTCACCCTGGAAGGAGAGCCCTTTACGGGCATTGTGGACGGTTGCGATTTTGATTCCTTGTACGGCTACAATTACTCCCTGATTCCGGGTGGCGGCAATGCCGGTCCCTATTCGCTGGATGAATGGCTGGTGAACGGAGTACCCCACTCCGGTCAGTTCCAGAATCTTGCCGAATTGACGGCCTTGATGAACAGCATTGATGTGGATGGTAATTGGTTCATTGATGCCGGAATTGTCAACATTGTTGGTGGAGACAAAGTGTCTTCATATGGACCACTCCGGATCACACAGACCAATACCTTTATCAAAGCCACGATCAACCTCAATGATCTGTTGATTCCCAACGGCACCCTGATCGCCGTTGATACCGGTCATCATACCCTGGTTATAACCGAAATTGCTACCGGGTGTACGGATACGTTGTGGCTTACCGTCCAGTGCGGAGAATGTCCCGAAGTTTACTCCGGGCCCGATTCACTGGTCATTGCCGATTGCTTCGGGACGGCCAACATCTGCCTGGATATCCCGGCTGAGGAATTTGACGGTTTCGAAGTATGGTTGAATGATACGGCCTATGCCGGCATTACGACACCCTGCGATTCGGATAGTCTGTGGCGTTATTCCTATGCAGGACTCCACGCCAAAGATCCTGACGGACCATACCAGATTTCCTGGATGATCAACGGACAGGTCCGGACGGCTACCGTCTATTCCTTGAAGGCCATGGTGGATACCATGAATGCATGGGATCCGCAAGGCCACTGGGACATCGATCCGCTCCATCTCGTCATTCAAGGCGGCCATGCGAACGGACAGTATGGGTCAATGTCCATAGGATTCCCCGATATCCAGGGAGTACCTGTTGTGACCTGGCTGGCTCAGCCATGGATAATCAGCCATGGCACGGCGTTGACACTTCCGGTAGGTTCCCATTCGATCCGGTTGACCAACACGGCCAACGGTTGTACTTACCTCTATGAACTTACCGTGAACTGCGATGACGAAAATGGCGTGCCTGATACCGTGCACACCGAAATTCTGGTTGGATTTACTGACACGCTGTGTCTGCCCACCGGATTGTCGGGTGTGATCGTGAGTGCTGAGAATCTTTGTCCCGAAGCCTCCGGTTGGCATGCCGATATCGCTCTGGTAGGTGACAGTTCCTGTCTGATCATCACCGGTGAAGCGATAGGTACGGATACGGCCTGCATGGTGTTCTGTGATGATCATGGGCTATGTGACACCGTTATTCTGGTGGTCCATGTGGTGCCTCCCACCATCGACACGGTGGTCTATGTGCTGGAAACAGGACAAGACACCACCCACTGTCTGATTCTGGCAGAATTGAGTGGTAACCCGTTGAACGTGACGGACCTGTGTCCGGAATCCAACGGGGCAGCCTCCATAGGCTTGGTGGATTCAATGTGGTGCCTGGAGATTATCGGAGTGACCGAAGGATCGGATACGGCTTGCCTGGTGATCTGTGATGCGATCACCTGTGATACCACCATTGTTGTGGTCCACGTGATTCCTGCAGGAATGGGAGGAGATCCGCCCATTGCCGTCAACGATTCCGCCAAAGTGCTGGAAAACCGCCCACTGAATATCAACGTCCTGCTCAACGACACCCTCAACGGTGTGCTCACTGGTAGTGGTGTGCTCGTTCCTCCGGCCAATGGAACCATCACGGTCATCGCACCGGGTATCTACAGGTATCTGCCGCTCTCTGGTTTCTGTGGGGCCATCGATTCCTTCACATACTATATTGCCAATGCATCCGGTGCGGATACCGCCGTGGTCCATGTCGAAGTGGTATGCAGGAAGATCGTGGTCTATACAGGATTTTCACCCAACGGTGACCTGGTGAATGACAAATTCCATATTGACGGGATTGATGATTATCCCAACAATGAGGTAACCATATTCAACCGTTGGGGGAACCAGGTATTCCGGATGAAAGGCTATTCCAATGACAAAGGTTGGGATGGACGCTGGCAGGGCAACGATGTGCCGGATGGTACTTACTTCTATGTAATCACCAACGGAGAAGGCGAAACCTTTACGGGTTACGTGCAGATCCAACGATAAGGGACGGGGTGCCGGCTTTGAGGTCGGCACCCCCCATTTCCCAACCCAGTTAATCCAGGAAGATGAACAAGCGAGTTTTACTACCGTGTATGTTGATGACATTGCTGGTGTGGACGCAACAAGCGGTCGCACAACAAGATGCCATGTTCACCAAATACATGTTCAATACCCTTGTGTTCAATCCGGCCTATGCCGGTAGCTATGAACACCTGTCGGTCAATCTTCTCCACCGCAGCCAATGGTGGGGTATTGATGGGGCGCCGGTGACGCAGACCCTTACAATCCATAGCCCGGTCAATGACAGGGTAGGGTTGGGCCTCTCCCTGATCCACGACCGAATAGGGCCTGTTTCCAGTTCCCAGGCCAATTTCGCTTATGCCTACCGATTCAAGGTCGGCCCCGGTAAGCTGGCTATTTCCCTTCAGGCGGGGCTCCTGCATTGGCGGGCGGATTGGAATAAGCTTTCATTCAAAGACCAGACACCCGACCAAACCTACCTGGATGCGCAGCCTTCGAAATGGCTGCCAAATTTTGGCGCCGGTGTCTATTACCACACAAATACCTGGTATCTCGGTGTCAGTTCTCCCCATCTGGTCAACCATGATCTGAGAGACAAGAATGCCGGCCAACCGGATGACGTTCCCGTTTCCGGGCTGTTCCGGCATTACTATGCTTTTGGCGGATTGGCCCTCCCGCTACGGGGCTCTGCACTGGTTTTCCGGCCCTCCTTTCTGTTGAAGAATGTGGGGATGTTCGGAGATGCCCGCAACGCCCGTGGACAGGTGGCTGCGCCTACCGAAGCGGACCTGGATTTGGCTTTCCTCATCCACCAAAAGCTCTGGCTGGGCGTTGCTTATCGGACGGCTCTGGAAGCCTGGACCGACGGAAGCAGTTCTGCCGATTCCGGGGACATCTGGGGCGCTTACCATTTTCAGAACGGATTGCGGCTCGGACTGGCTTTTGATTATACACTGACCGCCCTTCGCCAACAAGCAGGAGGCAGTTTTGAAGTCATGCTCGGTTACGACATGCAATACCGCGTGGACCGCGTAGTTACCCCTCGCTATTTTTAATGGCAGCCCCTTTGCGTATCAGATGCAATGACAACAGGTTGATATTGTCTTCCGGATGGACCTGGGATGCATTTCCCCGGCATATGTCCCGAATTCCGGGCCCTGACAAAGGACATGGATTTGTTCCTGCCATCGCTCCAGAACGGAAGTCCGGATCCCGCTCAACGGGAAGTTTCTTTCAGCCGGATTTGGTCAATTGGGCCGCGAGCACCTATCTTTGCCCTGCTTTTCAAAAAGCGGATCTCGTAGCTCAGCCGGTAGAGCATTTGACTTTTAATCAAAGGGTCATGGGTTCGAGTCCCATCGAGATCACTCAAAAAAGCCTTGCAGTAATTTCTGCAGGGCTTTTTCTATGAAGAATTGCCTTGATGTGATTACCTTTGGTTCCATAGCCGCCCGATCATGATGATCTTGTCTGTCATACTCGTCGTTTCTGTTCTGGCTACAGCCTTCTATCTGCTGGACGGACAAGCCATCCGCCGTCAACGGCCATGAGAGCCATTGGCCAATTTCCTTTTGTCTGAATGGAATAAGAGGCAGCTTTCCTGATCAGAAAGTTGGGCAATTCACCCTGTATCGCGACTGGTAGGGATGGACATACACCAGTCCGATTTCCATGGCTCCCCGACCATGCGTGGCCACATCCAGAGAAGAATGATTGACATCATAACTGAGACCGAGTTGCCACCGGTCCATCTCCAGAATGAAACTGTAAATCAGGGCATCCATGACCATACCGCTATCGAGCCGGTTGGCCAACCGTGTCCAGATACCGGCACGAATGGCCACCTCATACCAGTCTTTGTTGGTATACCGGAAACTGGAACCCAGCACTGTTTGCATGGAAGGTCCCTGCAGCGAAAGGTAAGCGGCCGGCAAAATGCTGAAGGAGGGGTTGAGCGGGATCTGCCCACCGGCATGAACCATTACTTTCCGGTACAGTTTCTCCGACTTGTCGTTGTTGAAAGAAATGCCGGGTTGGTTGATGTGATAGAAAGCGGCGCCCCCATAAATACTGGCATCTTCGTCGAAAACGGCATAGTACATCAATCCGGCGTTGATATTGAGGAAGATATCGGTGCTTTGTGCCAGAAATTCATTGGATGGCAATCCAGGGTCAACGGATTCAGTAGCTGCGTTGTATTGATTGCTGAACCAATACTGTCCCCAGTCCTGTGAAAATTGACCCAGGCCTGCCTGCATGCCGGCCACCAGATATTGATGATCCGACCGGTATTTGCCCCCGGCGATCTGCTTGAGGTATCCGACACTGACGTTGCCTTGCGATTGGCGCAACTGACCGGCTCCGGCCTGGTCTTGCATCAGGTTGAGCCCGAAGGCAAAATAATCCTGTCCAAACACTTCAAATCGCATGTCCCCGGCAGCATTGATGGTGCGGAAAGCATCCCCTCCCAATATGCTGGACCACTGGTTGCGATAATTGAGCGCGACGCGGAATTGTCCCGGGAAAACACCCGTCATGGCAGGATTTACCTGCAAAGGAGCGTGGTAAAACTGGCTGAAATGCGGATCCTGGGCACGCAGGATGGTCCAGGAACATCCCCATAACATAGCCGCCGTCAACAGGGTACTTATTACCTTCATTTTACCGGATTAAAGTTGTTTGGCCGGATAACTGCTCGCGAAATCCATCCGCGTATTCCACATCCAGCACCCAAATATATACACCGGTGCTCATATCCTCTCCGCGGAACTCACCGTTCCACCCGATGGAAAGATCATTGATCATGAAATCTTCCACCTCAAACATCAGTTCACCCCAACGGTCGAAAACACGCATTACGATGATCCGGATGCCTTCTTTGCCGTGGACCAGGAGCAAATCATTCTGTCCATCCTTGTTGGGGGTAAAGGCGGTGGGTACTAATACCGTCCGGTTGGGCTTGACCCAAACGGTCACGACATCCCGGGTCTGACAACCCCGCTCGTCCGAGGCGTGAACGGTGTAGGTGGTGGTGAATAAAGGATAGGCCAATGGGGCTTCACAGTCCGTACAATCCAATGTACCGCTCACAGGAGCTGTCCACCGGAAATCAACCGGCGTGATGATATCGGTTTCAGCCAGCAACCGAACAGTATCGCCCTGCTCAATAGTGACATCATCGCCGGCGTCTACCATGAAGGCCAATGGATCAGCCAGAGTGATGAAGGCATCCCTGATGCAACCCTTGGCATCGTACACCCGAACAGAATAGTCCGATGGCCCCAAGCGGCTGAAGACGGGTTCGTCCTGGAGGGGACCCAGATTGAGCTGATACTTGTAAGGTGGCGTTCCACCACTTACCGTCAATTCGATCTGTCCATTTGCCATTTCCTGGCAGTCAGGACCGTCTCCGGTAATCACTACCTCCACGGGCTCAGGATCGGAAAGGCTCCATGTTTCAACATGCGTACATCCGGTGGCATCACTGACCGTGACTTCGTAATTGCCGGCAATGAGGCCACTTACCGAATGGCCCGTTGAGCCATTCGACCATTCAAAGGCGTAAGGAGGTACACCGCCCATGGTCTGCAGCCGGATTTCCCCATCCGCAAAGGCTGGGCAGGAAGGAGGAGAAAAATAACCCAATTGCACATCCAGGGTCGGTGGGTCAGGGATGATGACTTCACCCGAAGTGGCACAACCTTGAGTATCAGTGACGGTATATGCGTAGGTGCCGGCCGATAATCCGGTCCATTGCCAATCCAGTCCTCCATTGGCCCATTGAACCACATAATTACCGCTACCGCCGGTAATCTGCAGAATGGAGGCCATTCCGTCCAATCCTCCCTGACAGCGAGGAGAAAGCCATTCCGTCGTCACAGCAAGGATATCCGGTTGGTCAAGATGGAGAGTAGCTGTTCCGGTACAGCCGGACATGTCCGTGGCGGTGACCTGATAATCGGCATCTCCTGTCAGACCTGTGGCCGTCAGTCCTGTCTGCACAGGATTTGTATTCCATTGATATTGGTATTGGCCGGGATCTCCCATGCCGCTACCTCCGGAAATCTGATCCACCTGTACGGTTCCGTCCGCCCACCCATGACAGGTGGGAGACACGCCGGAAAGCGCGATTTGTACAGGGTCCAGATCCACCACTGTCAATTGGGCGGTTGCCGTACACAAAGCTTCATCGGTCACTGTCACAGAATAGGTTCCTGCCGCGAGTTGGTTTCGCACCAAAGCAGTGGATTGATCCTCCCAAATGACCTGATATGCCGGACCAGTTCCTCCGGTTATGACGGCTTCGATTTGATGTCCGGTGCCTCCGGCACATCCTTGCAAGTGAGACAAGATGACCACCTCCAGAGGCATGACGGGTTCGTCAACCGCTCCGGAAGCCGTTTCCGTACATCCGTTCTCATCTGTCACGGTCACTGTCCATGTACCGGCCGGCAACTGGAAGGCGGTGGGACCGGACTGTGCCGGTGTTGTGCTCCATGCGAATTGATACACCCCCGTACCTCCCGCAGGTGTCGCCGTCAATGAACCATCCGAACCGCCATGGCAGGCCACGTCATTCCCGGACATTTGGATGCCAATGGGGGGTGGTTCGTCAAGAAGGGCCTGTCCGGTGATTTGACAACCGGCATCATCAGTGATAGAAATCGTATAACTGCCGGCACCCAATCCGCTCGCTACAGGACCGGACGGGGCGGAAGGATCTGACCAGGCAAAAGACAAATTGCCCGTTCCTCCAGATGCAAAAACCTGGATGGTTCCGTTGGTTCCGCCGTAACAATCGGGGGTGAGCAATGTGATGCTGTCGATCTTGAGATCGTTCTGGGATCCGATGAGGACCGTATCGGTGCCGGTGCAACCCTGCGCACCGGTTACTGTGACGGTGTAAAGGCCTGGCGAAACCTGAACAAGCACACTGTCGGTCGACATGCCGGGGTCGCTCCACCGGAATTGGTACGGCCAGGTGCCCCCCGTAACAACAGCCGTTGCCGATCCGTCGGTGCTGGTGGCGCAAGAGGCGGATGTTCCGGTGATCTGGACATCAATACCGTCAGCCATGGGAATGCCGCCGGAAATGGCTTGCCAACAACCCCGGGCATCCGTGACAGTCACTGAGTAGGTGCCTGAAGGAAGACCCGTCGCCAAAGAATCGGTTTGAGCCATTGGATCCGACCAGACAAAGGTGTATGGAGGCAGCCCTCCGCTTTGCACAACGACCGTTATTTCTCCGTCCGAGCTACCAGGACAGGTAGCCATCCCCGGGAGGATGGACAGATCCATGGTATCGGGTTGAGGAAGGAGGAGTGTCAGTGTATCCCGGCAACCCAAAGCATCTGTGACCCAGACTTCCAGAGGACCGGCAGCCAGCATGAAGGCGGTATCCGTGCTTTGGGAGGCGGGGTCTTTCCAGCTGAATTGAACCGGTGCCGGTGCCTGTATGACATTGACCCAAGCCTGTCCATCCCCGTCCCCGAAACAGGTGGGCGGTTGAAAGCTGGTAGCATATACATTGTCCGGTACGGTGGGGACATTCACCGTTCCGGAAGCGGTGCAACCTTTCCAATCCGTAACCGTCAGACCGAAATTCCCTGCGGCCAGTTGGTTGGCCAGGGGGCTGTTTTGGCCATCACTCCACTGGAATTGGTATCCGCCATTACCTCCCGAGGGTGTACCGGTAGCCGTCCCGTTAGAAGCGCCGAAACAAGTGACCGTGTCTGTCTGGAAGAAAACCTCCAACAGGGCCGGTTGGGGAAGCATGACCAGGGTGTCTTTCAGGCACTGGTTGGCATCCCGCACACGAAGGGTGTATCCCGCCGCCGGCCGGTTGGACAATATGGGTGAAAAAACAGCAGGCACCGTCAGCCACGTGTAGTTGTATCCGGGAGTTCCCCCTGAGGCGAGCGCCTCAATTTGACCATCACTGGCACCAAAGCAGCTTACCGAGTCAATGTCCAGAAGGACACCAATGGGATCAGGCTGGTTCAGGTTGAAAAAGACCGAATCGATGCAGCCATTGCCATCCGTTACAATAACAAAATGATCACCGGCGGCGACAGTATTGAAATATCCGAAGCCCTGAGTGGTCAGATTGTCCAGGTTGTACGTAAATGGGGTTGTGCCGTCATAGGCCGAAATGTAGGCTTCGCCATCATTTCCGCCATAACAGGAAGGAGGAGTCGCCTGTTCCAGGACCGCATACATCAGGCAAAAGGAATAAAAACAATCGAGGGTGGCCTCTTCCGAGGGACATTGGACCGACAAGGGCACCGCCCGGACCACTATCTGGACGGCATTGTGGTTGGGGATGCCGGTAATCAGATGGGAAAGTCCTCCGTTGGCGGGTACCCACCCGGTTTGATTGATGTTGACCTCGTAGGCAGTAGCGCCTGGTACAGACGACCAGGAAATCATCAATCCGTTTTCAAGACTTTCCCCGCAGGTTACCAGCGGTGCAGGGAAAACAGGTGTGACTTCTACCAGGACCTCTTTTTTGTCTTCGCAACCATATCGGTCCTGGGCAATGAGGGCATAAGTTTGACTTTGATCGGGATAGGCCTGGGGCTGAGGACAATCGGTACAACTCAGACCAGTGGATGGCGACCATGCATAGGTGACCTCATTGGTAGCCTTCAGGGTCATGCTCCAGTTTTCGAACAATCCCATCCGGTTGAATCCGAAGTTGTCAGAGATGCGAAGATACCAGGTGCCGTTGATGGGAGCCCCGGTCAGGCTGTTCCAGTTGCCCTCAGGCCGATAAGTGCCTGAGAAGGGTGCGGTTCCTGCGGTAACCGGGTCGTTGCTCCCGGGCGAAAAACACGTCTGTGAATAATTGGTGCCGAGCCCGCCGTTATAAGTGGTGAGCTCCAGTTGTGACCCGTCTGGCGCCTCCAGGAATACCGAAATGTTGTTGACCGGGTACGTTTGCAGGTTGAAGCAGACGGACTCGATTTCTGCGGCGCCCGGACTGAGGGTCAGCGGGAAAATATTGGAAATGGTCAAAGGCGCCCCGTATGGATTGGAAGGAGGGTGGTTGGAATATCCCAGGGGCTGCATGGCATGCATGGCGAATGGAATGGTGTCTCCCATGAAGCCGTTCACCAAGGTCTCCAGTATGGCGGTATCTCCCTGGCAAATTTCCTGGTTGGCCATGGGAGAAATGAGTTCCTGGCAATCGAGACACTGGGAATGCGTAGGAGGCAGGACGGGAATGGTCACGAAAGTGTCGGCCACACAGGCAAAGTCATCTTCGTAGAGCAACCGGAAAAAGGTCGTTCCTGCCGTATGAGCCGTGCCCTGGATGTCCTTCCCTTTATGCAGAAATATGTGTCCGGCCTGCTCCCATTCCAATTTCGTCACTTTGGGTCTGAAGGTTTCCGACGGAGGAAGGACCCCCTGATCGAAGGCAATGTTCCACCAGAACACGTATCCGTTGTCAATGGCCCAAAGGTCCTGGATGGAAAGCACCCATTCGCCATTGAGGGGGCATCCCAATAAGCCGTCCATGGCCTCATAGGTCAGATAGGATCCTTCGGGAAGGGTCTGGGGCATGTGCTGGTTGGCATAGTCCAGCCAGGACGGGTTGGGGGCATCAAATTCCCAGCAATAAGTAAATCCCTGGCCGGGAACAGGCTCCGGCAGGAGTTCGTCATCTTCAAACGGAATACCCAGGAAGACCTCTTCGCCGGTTTCTTCCTGGTTGACCAGCACGATCGTTTGTCCGGTCGGACAAGTCAGGGTAATGCGGAGATCGCGCATCCAGGAGTGTTCCATGTTGACGCAAATCGACTCGATCTGGGAGGGATCAGTCAGGATTTGGTCCGGGCCGAATTCCGTGAAGATCAGACTGGTCTGGTACAGGGCACCGGTCCCGTCGGGCAGTGGGATGGAATCTGCCCGTATTTTGACGAGATCAAAAGCAGCTTCCCGGGACAGGATTTTCACGTTTTCCGACCCCGAGGAATCAGATGATGCCGACAGCTCAATAGTGTCCATGAAGCAAACCGGGCCGGGCAGATTTTCAATCCGGATATCGGGTGGGGGAGCCACGCGGATACGGCGGGTCAAATAATTGGTGTTGCGACAGCCGAATTGGTCGATAATGGAAAGCGTCGCTTTGTAGCCCCCGGGTTGGGTGTACACATGGCTGGCAGAAAGGCCATCCTGCATGGTCCCGTCGCCAAAATCCCATTCGAAAATACTGAGGGGGAGTTCCTGATGGTACAAAAGGTCGTTCTGGAAAAAATTGGCCCCGCCGCTGAAACTGACTTCCTCGCCGGGACAGATGTCTATCCAACCGGTATCCGCCGGTACTGGTGCAGGATCGGCCGTCAGGATCAGGGCCTCAAACGCCTGGCAGGCAGGAGTGCAACTGATGATGGCGGTCCAACCTTTGCCGTGGTTGGTGGCGTTGCTTTTGAACCTTACGGTGATGCATCCGGAAGGATTGGTGGGCGTGGCCTGGACGATGAATGGTGTGGCCTGGAGAAAATCCGTGTTGCAGGCCAACTGGGGGAAGATGATGTTGGGACCGTCGAAAAAGCACAAGGAATCACCCGGCTGGATATCAATCCCTGAAAAACTGAGCCGGGTATGAGTACCCGTCGAGCCATCCGGACAGATCGTCATCACCAGGGTTTCATTGGGGCCATAATTGCCTCCCGTGCCTCCACTATCGGTGAAAACACCACTGCACACATTGACAGTGCCGGGGGACATGGGGAGAAACTGCCCGTGAAGGGAAGTGCCCGAAAGGAAAAAAGTCCCCAGGAGGACCAGGCCGATCAACCGGTTTCTCATAAGGATTGGATACGCGTGATCGGCGTCTGGGATGCAGTAAATATAGGATTTATTGGCAGTAACGAGGAACTTGACCTCATGGCGGCCCGCCTGGCCAGACATTTTTGGGACGATAAAGCCCGAGGCTCGCCTCGATGAAAAGTCCCTGCAATTGCGGAATCCATAACGGAGGGAAAGTCCGTCATTCGGAGGGATGGAGCAGAACCTGAGGCTGGGACGTTCCGCCAAAACGGTATCGCCCGGGAGAGGGTATGCGATCTCATTGTAGTCTTCACTGCGTCATGCCGGGACAATCCCAAACAGGACAGGGGGTACAAGGAAGGGCATCAGCAGATACCCGCCATTCCAATCGGCATGGGATTACAACGAGTGAATCGCAAAGGGCAAAAATGAGGCCAAACAGCGTTCTCTCCTTGACGCCGTAAAGGTAGACCTTTCGCCAATCATATGCAATCTATTATAATAGAATATAATATGATGTGAAGCAGGGCGGCAAAAAAAAAGAGCGCCACATACCTGGATACGTGGCGCCCTTAGGATCTGCTGTTGCAGCGTTTATTGCTCGCTGAGCTGGAACGGAAGCCTGGCCTGGACACCTTCCATCTTGCGCAGGTCTATGAGGTGTTGGACGGGTGCATACCAGGAACCCAATTCATTTTGCAGGACAGCACGGGCGGTTGTTTCTTCACTGCCCGTTATTTTCTCCAGCAATCGCATCAGCGGGTCCTTCACTTTGGGGTATTCATCCACGCGATAAGACTCCAGAGAAGCCATGCGTGCCGCGCAAGCCAGGGCGTCATCCGTATAACCGAGGGCATCAACCAGTCCTATTTCCAGGGCTCGCTGTCCGGTCCAAATGCGTCCTTGGGCGATGGAATCCACTTGGGCAATCGTCATGCCCCGTCCTTCGGACACTTTATGGAGGAAATCGCGGTAGATGTCATCCGTCAGCTTTTGCATCAGGTGGCGCTCCTCGGGCCCGAGCCCGTAAACGCCTGACAGGTAGGTAGATGCACGGGTTGTACGAACGGTGTCGAACGTCAGGCCCAGCTTTTGGTCAAGGAATTTACCAATATTGGGGATGAGCGAGAACACCCCGATCGATCCGGTCAACGTGGAGGGTTGGGCGAAAATCGAATCGGCATAACAGGAAATGTAATAGCCGCCCGATGCCGCATATCGGCCCATGGAAACCACCACCGGCTTGCCTTTGTCCTGGATATTTCGAATGCTCTGCAGGATATTGTCGCTGGCCAGCACACTGCCGCCCGGCGAATTGACCCTGAGGACCACGGATTTGATCCGGTCGTCGTCGGCGATCTTCCTCAATATCTTGAGATAGGGCTCGTCATGGATGATCCCACCTTCCTCCTTGCCCACGTTGATTTCTCCCTCCATAAAGACGAGGGCCACTTTGTCTTTGCCGCTGAAATCCAACTTCGACATGGCGGTTTTGAAATAGTCCTGAGCTTTGACGACAGGTACTTCTTCGCCGGTTTCCAATCCGACGCGCTGTCGGAGTCGGTCTTCAAGTTGGTCCTCGTAGATCAGTCCGTCGATCAGCCCGGTCTGGCGGGCACTGTCGGGTGAAAAGCTGGTCCAACGGTCCGCCAGATACCGCAGACTGTCCGGTGCGATGCCGCGACTGCGACCGATGTCGTCCAACATCTGCTGGAAAAGGTCCTCGATATAGGCCCGTAGCTGGAGGCGGTTGGCATCGCTCATGCTGGTGGACCGGAATGGCTCGGTAGCACTTTTGAACTGCCCGGCATAGAAGACATCGACCTCCAGATCGAGCTTGTCCATCAGTTTTTTGAAGTACATGACATCTGCGGCCATCCCCCGGAATTCCATGATGCCCATGGGAGACATGTACACACTGTCGGCCACGGAATTCAGGTAATATCCGTTCTGCGTCATCATTCGTCCGTAAGCGTAGACAAACTTGCCGCTCTCCCGGAAGGTGGCGAGCGCCCTTCTCAATACGGCCGCCTCGGGCATGGTAAGCTCGGACAATTCCGTCCGGAGCAGGATCCCCTTGATGTTGTCATCCTGGGCGGCATGCAGGATCATCTGCTGATAATCGTAAAGCCCGATGTGTTTCTTATCGGCCAATTCCAGAGGCACATTGGCCAGATTGTTGGTTTTTTCGGGGATCTGGCCATCCAGATGGAGTTCAAGGACCGAGTTGGGGGCGATATATACCGTCCGGTCGAGGCTGGAGGCGAGACGGCTGCCGATGAGCACCAGGATGCCCACGATAAGGGTAAGGGCCACCAACGTTCCGAGACAGGAAGCGGTAAAGAATTTGAAAAACTGACGCATGACTGCCGATTTGGTTTTCGCTTGAAACATCAAAGATAAGTTCCGGATCACGGGACGTGCGGCAATTTCGATGAAGAGCCTATTTTGGCGGACCAATAGGGACTTTCCCGGGAATCCGTTAATTTTGACGGTTCCCCCCTTCTCATGCAGGGAAGGATGAACAGAAACCGGCTTATGATGCAACGTTTGCTATCCTTGTCTTTTCGCCGTCCATGCCTTTCCTCATTCCTGGCTGTCTGCCTTTCCACCTTGTCCCTTCCGGTCAGTGGTCAGATGCAGGTGACCTCCGGTGTATTCACCCCGCAGGAATTGATTGAAAATGTATTCCTGGCCAATGGGGTAGAAGTGATTCAGGTGAATTTTGAAGGTAGTACCTCCGCCATCGGGTATTTCAACGCCGCCCAAACCAACATCGGTATCCCGTCCGGGATCGTCATGTCTACCGGTCTGGCCAATACCGCTGCCAGCCCCAATACATCGGGTTCCACCTCGGGACAAACTTCAGGAGGCCTCCTGGATCCCGACCTCCATTCGCTGGTAATGCCCCTCACGATTCAGGACCTGGCGGCCTTCGAAATCACTTTTGTCCCCTATGCCGATACGCTGGAGTTCCGCTATGTCTTCGCCTCGGAAGAGTATCAGGAATATGTTTGTACCCAGTTCAATGATGTCTTCGGCTTTTTCATCAGGGGCAACGGTTTCAACGGTCCATTTACCGGTGGCGCGGAGAATATCGCTTTGGTGCCAGGTACTTCTTCCTATGTGGCCATCAATACGGTCCACAACAGCAATCCCAACCAAAACCCCATCGTTTGCCCACCCCAAAATCCCCAGTTTTTCAACCTGACGGCAGCCAATGGCCAACCGACGTTCGACGGTTTTACCGATGTTTTCCTCGCCCAGGCCATTGTTGTGCCATGCGACACCTATTCCATCCGGATGGCCATTGCCGACGTGTCCGACAATGTCTATGACTCCGGCGTTTTTCTCGAAGCCAAAAGTTTCGGTACCCCGGCCATCCAGTTTGCCCTTTCCACCGTCTCCGCCAACGAAACCATGGCGGAAGGATGTGCAGGCGGTACCGGCACCTTTTCCATAAGGGCCGCGGCCCCGGCGCCCATTGACATCCCGGTGTCTTTTACCGGCACGGCGACCTTTGGCGTGGATTACCTCATGAACCCCCCTGCCATCACCATCCCGGCGGGCGACAGTGTCCTCACGGTCCAGTTTGAAGTATTTGAAGATGGGGTGACGGAAGGCACCGAAAGTATAGGCCTGATCTTCCAGCGAAATCCCTGCCGGCTGGATACCCTTTGGTTTTATATCACCGACGACACGCTTCCCAAGCCGGATCTCGGCCCTGACCTACTCGCCTGCGCGGGGGATCTGCTTTCCGTGGATGGCACTCTCCCGGTCATCATTCCCGACCCCAAAACGTTCATCAACCCCAATAGGTATCCACTCATATCCCCCCCCAACAGTAGTTCTCCCCTCATCCCTGTCTATGCGCCCGTCCAGGTCAGTGGCGTGTTCCCCAAGAATCTGGGGCCCGGCATGATCGGTTCCGTATGCATCAATATTGACCACCCGTGGATCGATGATGTCGATGTCTATCTGATCGCCCCCAGCGGAAGATTCATAGCGCTCACCACCGACAACGGCAGGGACGGAGACAATTACACGGAAACCTGCTTTTCTCCTGCCGCGACACAACCCATTGATTACGGGGATCCCTTTGGCGCCCCCAAAGTAGCCGCCCCCTTTACAGGTACCTTTCAACCGGAAGGCCAATGGCATGAATTGTGGGACGCCCCCGTCAATCCTGCCAATGGCGAATGGCGTCTGCTCGTCATCGATGATGCCCCCCTCCCGGATGGCGAGCTTCTCAACTGGCGCATCACTTTCCTGCCGGAATACCGGCTCGAATATCAATGGTTGCCCGGAACGGAAGTCACCTGTGATACCTGTGCCCTTACGGGCACTCAAGCCCTGGCCGCCAAAACCCTGTACCTGGAAGTCCGGGACAGCTACGGTTGCAGGCGTTCGGATACCCTGGAGGTGGATATCCACCCGGACCTCCTCCCCCCGGTCCCCGATTGTGCGCTGATAGGATTCAACGAATTGGGTATTGCGTGGAATGAACAAGGCATCGGCGAGACCTTTGAAGTCAGCATCAACGGCGGACCCTGGGTAACCCCCAACAACGGCCCTGCCGGTCACTGGCTGGGCGGATTGGGTCTTGACGAGCCCGTCACGTTTGTCCTGCAGACCACCGGACCGTGTCAAACACTTCGGGACACCCTCGAATGTCGTACCCTGGATTGCCTACCCCCGGCGCTGACGGTGGATCAGGTCATCATGCCCCGCTGTGCCGGAGAGGCGAATGGCTCCTTCCAAATCAACCTTCAGCAGGGATCCGCACCCGCTGTCATTCAACTCAACGGACAGGTCGTCCCGCCGGGATTCCAAAACAACCTGAGTGCCGGTACATACCAGGTCTATGTTCAGGATACCCTGGGTTGCGATGATGAAATCATGGTGGTGCTTGTAGAGCCTGAAGCGCTGGTCGTTCAAAGCTTTCACCTCGATACCGTGCTTTGTGCGGGCGCAGCCAATGGTGCCATCGCACCGGTGGTGACCGGAGGGACAGGGGCCTACAACTGGCAATGGGCTGACGGATCAACCGACTCTCTCCGCACCGGCTTGCCGGGTGGCCAGTATGTACTTTCCGTAACGGACATCAACGGATGTCAAACATTAGCCCAGGTGACCCTGTATGAGTTTCCACCGCTGATGGCTGCATTGACACCGATGAATCCTACCTGCAGCACCAATGCCAATGGAGAGATTACGGTAAATGCCTCGGGTGGCGCCGGAGGCTACAGTTATATCTGGGATGCACCCGGCCTTTCCGGTCCGGTAGTGTCCGGTTTGACGGGTGGCACTTATACGGTCACTATCCTCGATGCCAACGACTGTCCCCGGGTCGAAACAACAACGCTGTCGACCCCTGCCGACTTGATGGTTTCTTTCAGTTCAAATCCCACAACCTGCTTTGGCGGCAACGACGGAGAGGTGACCATTACCGTCTCCGGAGGCGTGCCTCCTTATGGATTCCAGTGGAGTGACGGGGGGCCGGGGTTGAATATGCGTAATGATCTCCCGGCCGGCATGTACAGCGTCACCATCACGGATTCGGACACATGCTCCACCGTCATCGACATCGAGGTCTTCGAGCCTTCTGATATAACAGTGACCCCGGGATTCACCCGGCCTACCTGCCATGGTGATGGAGATGGAAGCATCAATGTCACCGCAACCGGTGGAGCAGGAGGGTATAGTTTTTCCTGGAGTAATGGCGCTTCAGGTCCCCTGAGTGCCAATATGTTCGCCGGTACCTATTATCTCACCACAACAGATGCCAGTGGATGTACAGTGGTGGATACTTTTAACCTCACCGAGCCACTCCCCATACAGACCGTCACTTCCCCCAAACACGTCACTTGTTACGGAGGGTCAAACGGTATCGCTACAGTATCCGCTTCCGGAGGCACGGGCGGGTTTTCCTTTCTATGGGATGATCCCGGCGCATCTATGTTTGCCTCCGTGCCGGATTTGCCGGCAGGCACCTATCGCGTAACGGTGACGGACCTCAATGGCTGTACAGCCGTGGACTCAGTGACCATACAGCAACCCCCCATATTTACCAGTGTCATTCTGTCCCAACCTGTTTCCTGTTTCGGTGCCACGGACGGATCCGGCACGGTGACCCCATTGGGGGGTATCCCGCCTTATACCTACTTGTGGAATGATCCTTCGGGTCAAAATACACCTACTGCCTCCAATCTGGGTGCAGGAACCTATGTGGTGACCATTACGGACAACAATAACTGCACCCACCTCGATACCCTGGTGCTGGACGAGCCTCCTGTTATGGTCCTGCAGGTAACGCCGACCCAAATCACCTGTTTCGGTGCCAATGACGGAAAAGCGCAGGCTACCGTCAGTGGAGGTACGCCGCCTTATACCTTTGACTGGAGCACAGGCTCCAAACAAGCGCTGGCTCAGAATCTACCTCCGGGCACCCACCAGGTCACCGTTACCGACCAAAGAGGTTGTACGGTCGTACAATCAGCCACCATCCAGCAAGCGCCCGAAATTGTGATCACCGGGACCGCTACTGCCGTGCGCTGTTCGGGGGATAGCGACGGAGAGATTGATCTTACGGTCGTCGGCGGTCAACCGCCTTACCTGTTTGTGTGGAACAACGGCGCTACCGTCGAGGACCCTACCGGGCTCAGCCCCGGCATTTATGTGGTCTCCGTGACGGATGCATTCCTTTGCACGCGCACCTTCAACATCAGCATTACCAGCCCACCCGGCATGACGGGAGGATTGGAGAAAGTGGATGTCGCCTGTTTCGGGGACAGTACAGGCTCCGTGACCAGTGACATCACAGGAGGGAGTCCTGCTTATGCGTTCCTCTGGAATACCGGCGCCACTTCCCCCGACCTGAATGGACTGCCTCCTGGCGTTTATTCACTCACGGTAACGGACCAGAACAATTGTACCATTACGCGGAGTATCGAAGTGCTGGAACCGGCTGAGCCGTTGTCGGCCATGATGACCGGGGATTCATTGTTGTGTTTCGGCGCCCGTAACGGACAAATTCAATTTGAAGCTACCGGTGGGACACCCAATTACAGGTACAGTCTCGACGGCATCAATTACAACGGATCGGCCATTCAGATCGGGTTGCCGGCGGGGACTTATCAGGGATATATCCGGGACAAACAAGGCTGTGAGTATTTCGTCGGCGAAGCCACTATCTTCCAACCCGATCAGATCCTGGTGGATCTGGGGCCGGATATTTTCATGGATATAGGCATTGACACGCAGTTGCAAGCCCTGGTTACCAATGGTATCCCGCCTTACCAATATGCATGGACAGCACAGGACAGCACATTTCTGTCCTGCCTGGATTGTCCTGACCCGGTCGTATCCGGGCTGGAGTTTACGAGGACGTTCCGGGTCATTGTCACGGATGCCAACGGTTGCACCAGCGAAGCCGTCATCACCATCCATATCCAGAAAGTGCGCATAGTTTTGGTGCCCACTGCTTTTACCCCGAATGGCGACGGGCAAAATGAGCGCCTGGGTGTGATGGGACGGCCCGGTACAGTGATCCGTGAGTTCCAGATCTTTGACCGGTGGGGTGAAAAGGTATTTTATGCGGATGACTTCCTGATTGAGGACGGGCTCCTTCCTGCCCATTCCTGGGACGGTACTTTCCGGGGCGACTTGATGAATTCTGCCGTCTTTGTCTGGACCCTCAAAGCGGAATTCCCCGACGGAGAAACCGGATTCTACAAAGGCCAGACAACGTTGGTCAGATAACCGCCCTCCATGAGAGAGCGTAAACGGCCGGTGAAAGCGTTTCACCGGCCGTTTTTTTTGGTATCCGGCTCTGGGAGGTTAATGTTCCGTTAAAATGTTGCTACATTAAATGTATATACACTAAATTTGTGTCGTCTTATGAAAACAATTGAACAGGCCATCCATCAGAAGCACTTTGCCGACTTGCGGGTGAAGACGGATATTAATCTGATGTATACGTCGAGCATGCTTTCGGCGGAAAAAGTGCGCATGCTGCGGCCAATGGGGCTTTCGCCCCAGCAATTCAACATCCTTCGTATCCTGCGCGGTGTGGCGCCGGCTGCGGTGTCGGTTCGTTATCTCGCCGAACGGATGATTGATCAGACGTCCAATGCTTCCCGCCTGGTGGACAAGCTTGTGGAGAAGCAATGGGTGGATCGCAAAATTTGCCCCGAAGACCGCCGACAGGTGGAGGTAAGGATCACGGAAGCAGGTCTGGCAAGGGTAGGAGAGGCTTCAGAGGTCATTGCCAGGGGAATGACACCGTTCGATTGTTTCAGTGAAAAAGAAATGGGCATTCTCAATGAATGGCTCGACCGACTGCGTAACCATTTAAACCCAACTATATGAAACTCGTCATTTTGTTTGCCCTGCTGACGGGCATTACCAATCCGGAACCCCGCCAAGCTGTCCAGCGTGTAAAGGTGGACACCAAAACGTCGACCATCGCCTGGAAGGGCTACAAAGTCACCGGAGAACACCACGGCAACGTCTCGATCAAGGCCGGCGAAGTCCAAATGGATGGCAACGTCATCACGGGCGGAACCTTCACCATTGACATGAATTCCATTACCTGTAATGACCTGCAGGGGGAGATGAACGGCAAACTGGTCGGCCATCTCAAATCGGATGATTTCTTTGGTGTCGCCACCTATCCCAATGCCACGCTGAAGATAACGCGGGCGATTCCCCAGAATACCGCCGGTGATTACAAAATGCTGGGAGATCTCACGATCAAGGGGAAGACCAAGCCGGTGAAGTTTTTTGCCAAAGTCAGGAACGAGGGAGGCAAACAGATTGCTACCGCCGACATCAAGGTGGACCGTTCTGAATACGATGTGCGTTATGGATCCGGATCCTTTTTCGACAATCTCGGTGACAAGACGATTTACGACGAATTTGACCTCAACGTTCGTCTGGTCCTCAATTAATCCGACACATTCCTGTAACCATAACTTCCGGTGGGGTGGGTTCGCAAGAATCCGCCCCACTTTGTTTTCCGGCCGTTGACAAGGGTATGCCGCTGTTGGTGAATGCGGTGATGCCCCCCTTACTCAAAGAGGTAATGTTCTTCATCCGGCGTAGCTCTGGCGATGCTTTCTAGTTCCTTTTCGTAAAAAAACTTTTCCCCGAAGGCGGGTTTCAGGTCACTCATCCAGGTAGCTTCCGGGTCATACTTTGCAAAAAAAGGCTTGGCCACCCAGTCCGGGTTGCGACCCTGGATCATCCGCAAGGCAAAGACTTTTTGCATCCGGTCTTTTCCCAGGGGAAGGTCGGTCACCCCAAGGATCTGCACCTTGCCGGGTGTACAACTCATGCTGGGACCACGCACTGTACGGCACACGCCACTGACCTGCTGGTAAGCCTCCCGAAATATCTCCCAGGCCCGGACAAGAGGCACCTCAAAATAATGGCGTGCTCCCGTATTGCGGGCAATGAACATGTAATAGGGGATCATGTTCATGTTGACCTGTGTGCGCCACATCTCGGCCCAGCTTTCCGGGTCCGTATTGATGTGATTGAGCAAGGGTGACTGGGTGCGAATCTGGGCACCTGTAGCCCTTAGACGGCGGACGGCAGCGGCGACCGCTTCTGTAGCCAATTCGCGGGGATGGTTGAAATGCGCCATAATAGCCAGGTTGATGCCCTGGCGCGTGATGCGTTCAAACAACCGGAGAAATTGGTCGGCATCCGGGTCAGTGAGGAATTTGTAAGGCCAGAAGGAAAGCGACTTGGTCCCGATGCGGATGGTTTGTATGCTGGTGCGCGACCTCCCTTCCAGTAAGGGTTCGATATAGCTGCTGAATACCTTGTAGTTCATCACCATCGGATCTCCGCCTGTGAAAAGGAGGTCGGTGGCCTCGGGATGAGCCTCGAGATAGCGCACCAGCAATTCGGTTTCCCGCATGGCAAATTTCCATTCGTCCATGCCGGTAAATTGCGGCCAGCGGAAACAGAAAGTGCAATAGGAGTGACAAGTCTGTCCGGAACTCGGAAAAAAAAGCACCGTCTCCCGGTATTTGTGCTGGATGCCGGTGAGTTTGGTGCCCTCCATCATGGGTACATTGAGCTCCATTTGTCCGGCGGGGTGGGGATTGAGTTCCAGACGAATACGGTGGGCGGCTTCCTTGATGGCAATCCGGTCACCGCCATGACGGATGACCTGGGCCATCTGGCGGTAATGTTCCGGAAGGAGCATCTCGCGTTGCGGAAAGGTGAGCCGGAATATGGGGTCGGATGCCGGGTCGCTCCAATCGATCAGCTCATCCGTGACATAGTTATTGACTTTGAAGGGCAACACGCTTCCGACCACACTGATGTCAAATTTCTGCTGGTCGGACAAGGATTCCACCTGTGGGATCTGCTGAAAGTTATGCAGGGAATAAGCCCGGTACCGGACGGCTTGCAGGATATCCATAGACGCCTGTTTGTTGAAGTTGGCAGGGGAGGAAAACCATCCCCGTGCGACCGCGGACCGTTGGTCTGCAAGAATGGGTCACAGCCAAAAATAGGAAAAAAACGGAAATGGCCAAAGAATAGATCGGCGCAGGAGGAGTGAGAGGGATTGGAAGGCCTGTACTTCAACCAATGTTGTTGAGAGGACCCCGCATAAGGTTATCGGTTCAGGAATGCTCTTACCGCGTCCGGTAGAGATCGGGGGCATCATCTGCCCTGGTGTTTGCTTCAGGCAGGATCAAACCCGGTTCCGTGCGGATCAGATCGGCAAATACGGCTACGGCCATACATTCGTGAATGGAGCGTTGAGGCTGGCACAGGCTGACGACGGCATGGAGCGAGACGCCGGCATCCATCATGTTGGCCGGGACAATGTTTTCATACGCCGGGATGTAGCCCAAGGGGTGTTCCTGCCACCACACCTGGATGGCGAAGCGGTCATACAGATTTTGCGGCTCCCTGACCAGCCTGAGGGCGACCCCCTCCTGCAGATGGTCTTTGGCCTCCTTCCACCCGTAATGGGCAAGTCCTCTGAGGTAATTGTCATAGATCCGGACGGGTCTGCTGGTGATCCCCCATTGTGGAAGGATCAGGGTGGCACTCCCGAGGCCCAGCGTCTTGATGAAATCGGAGCGATCCATTTCGCAGCAGGTTATGTTTCGCTATCTCATGTTGAGTTGCAGTACTAAAAGGATGCAATACCCTGAGATCCCAGCTGATCTCCGCCATCCGGCCCCCGTAGGTCGCTACAGGACGGATACGGATACCAAAATTAGGACATTGGCGATAACAAGGTCAAGTACATTGAGTGGTCTTGCTCCAGGCAGGGCAGGTAGCGAGCTTTACATTCTAAAGGAATGAATGGAATGGATGAGCCATTGTCGCGCAGCGAACGTGTGCCGGTGGCACGCGTTAAATGGCGAACCGAGCAATACATTGCGAGGCGAGGGG
>CAYYGN010000001.1:185392-223438 GCA_964471595.1 uncultured Saprospiraceae bacterium | reverse complement strand
ATTGCGAGGCGAGGGGATACAGGACCCGGAGGGAGTTGTCCCGTTTCAATTCCAGCTTGGTGCGATGAGCCATTGTCGCGCAGCGAACGGGTGCCGGTGGCACGCGTTAAATGGCGAACCGAGCAATACATTGCGAGGCGAGGGGATACAGGACCCGGAGGGAGTTGTCCCGTTTCAATTCCAGCTTGGTGCGATGAGCCATTGTCGCGCAGCGAACGGGTGCCGGTGGCACGCGTTAAATGGCGAACCGAGCAATACATTGCGAGGCGAGGGGATACAGGACCCGGAGGGAGTTGTCCCGTTTCAATTCCAGCTTGGTGCGATTAAAAGTGAAAAGAATGAGCGGAACGGGCGGCATTATTACGAGTTTCAATTCCAGCTTGGTGCGATTAAAAGGCCAATCTGCAAGCCCAAGCGAGCAATTTCATCATCAGTTTCAATTCCAGCTTGGTGCGATTAAAAGTTCTGAAGTGAAGCGAAGTCATCTGCCAGCATAATGTTTCAATTCCAGCTTGGTGCGATTAAAAGATTGCCCGAGATCAAGCTGTTGATCGGCCTGAGAAGTTTCAATTCCAGCTTGGTGCGATTAAAAGACCCAACGATTCCTTTCATAGGCGTAACCCCTGACGTTTCAATTCCAGCTTGGTGCGATTAAAAGTCGTACTTCATAGAATCCACCTTCTTTCGCATAACGTTTCAATTCCAGCTTGGTGCGATTAAAAGATATCAACCGGGATTGCGATGGAAGACCGACCAGTAGTTTCAATTCCAGCTTGGTGCGATTAAAAGCCACTTGGCGCGGCCCACTTCCTGCGGGTCACCAAAGTTTCAATTCCAGCTTGGTGCGATTAAAAGTGAGAGTCTATTAAGGCCGAGTCAGTATAAAGTTAGTTTCAATTCCAGCTTGGTGCGATTAAAAGAAAGATCCGGACATGCGCCGTTTTTTTTTGTCCTAGTTTCAATTCCAGCTTGGTGCGATTAAAAGTATCCAGCCCTTTGGAAGGTATCAGGTTATGAAGTCGTTTCAATTCCAGCTTGGTGCGATTAAAAGGGCAGCCCCCATTCACGAAAACTGTCCGCCCTTTGGGTTTCAATTCCAGCTTGGTGCGATTAAAAGCTTTCAGAGCCAACCGCAAACACTTTACGGATAACGTTTCAATTCCAGCTTGGTGCGATTAAAAGTGGCATCTTTCAAAACTCTCAGGACAGCTTATGTTGTTTCAATTCCAGCTTGGTGCGATTAAAAGTGCGATCCCTCACTTTCACCGGGCGAATCTTCAACAGTTTCAATTCCAGCTTGGTGCGATTAAAAGTGTTGCGGGTGTATATTTGTAGAATCAACCCTAACCCGTTTCAATTCCAGCTTGGTGCGATTAAAAGCAAGACGGTTATAGACACAGGGTGTCGCGCTATGTCGTTTCAATTCCAGCTTGGTGCGATTAAAAGAAATCAAGCGTCACTCGTGAGCCACCTTCAAGCCATGTTTCAATTCCAGCTTGGTGCGATTAAAAGCGCTGCCCCCCGATATGTCCACCGTGTACGCCGGACGTTTCAATTCCAGCTTGGTGCGATTAAAAGACTTTAGGGGATTTGTTAACCCGGTGCGCTACGTCGTTTCAATTCCAGCTTGGTGCGATTAAAAGGAGTACTGGCTGCGGTACCGCTGGTACAAGTCAGACGTTTCAATTCCAGCTTGGTGCGATTAAAAGGTGAAGGATTGGATACCCCGGTAAAAATCCAAAACGTTTCAATTCCAGCTTGGTGCGATTAAAAGGGATATACTCCTGCTTCCCGTCTGCATTCGTAACCAGTTTCAATTCCAGCTTGGTGCGATTAAAAGTAACACCCTGAACGTTGGGTGCCACCGTCCAATCAGTTTCAATTCCAGCTTGGTGCGATTAAAAGTACGCGTACTTGACGAGATACACGACGTGAAGACGAGTTTCAATTCCAGCTTGGTGCGATTAAAAGCTTGCCGGCCGCGTTTTTTCCGGTACTTGGCATAAGGTTTCAATTCCAGCTTGGTGCGATTAAAAGCAGCAGCGGCCTTCCACACCGCATTTTCGTGCTCTTGTTTCAATTCCAGCTTGGTGCGATTAAAAGGTGCGAGTTTACGATAGACAAGGATATCCTAATAGGTTTCAATTCCAGCTTGGTGCGATTAAAAGCAACACAGAGACGTTAATTACAGTCACATACCAAGAGTTTCAATTCCAGCTTGGTGCGATTAAAAGCCTTGACTGATGCCAGCGCGGGAGGCTTCGGAAAGTTTCAATTCCAGCTTGGTGCGATTAAAAGGCGGAAGAAATGATCCGTTACGAAATAACCGACAGTTTCAATTCCAGCTTGGTGCGATTAAAAGCAATAAAAACCGAGTGATTTGACGTCGAATTATATCGTTTCAATTCCAGCTTGGTGCGATTAAAAGCCATACGTGCCTTGCTTGCTGCAAATACCGACGTAAGTTTCAATTCCAGCTTGGTGCGATTAAAAGTTCGGTCGGACGCTACTTCACGCTCACCCTCGAGGAGTTTCAATTCCAGCTTGGTGCGATTAAAAGCGAGAAAGGCTGATTTCGCAAGGGCAAATATTGGGTTTCAATTCCAGCTTGGTGCGATTAAAAGGGCACCCACCGATGAAAAGGCCGACGCGGGAAACGGTTTCAATTCCAGCTTGGTGCGATTAAAAGTGTCTCGCTGTCGCAGGATGGAGTACCGCAAAAAAGTTTCAATTCCAGCTTGGTGCGATTAAAAGCCCGACCCCCATATGATGGACCAAAGTTGCCTTAGAGTTTCAATTCCAGCTTGGTGCGATTAAAAGCGGAAGTGGTCCGGCATATACGATTGATATTAGCGAGTTTCAATTCCAGCTTGGTGCGATTAAAAGGAGGATTTTCCCGTGGTTTGACCCCGCAGACATATCGTTTCAATTCCAGCTTGGTGCGATTAAAAGCAACTATGGGGGCGGCGAAAGTTGCCCAGACCTTTAGTTTCAATTCCAGCTTGGTGCGATTAAAAGTACATCAACGACAACACACTTGTCGGCGAGCAGAGGTTTCAATTCCAGCTTGGTGCGATTAAAAGGCGGCCAATCTCTTCGCAGAGAGCAGCTCTCTATTGTTTCAATTCCAGCTTGGTGCGATTAAAAGCCGCCGCCAAAACCGTCAGTCTTGATGCGCTGTATCGTTTCAATTCCAGCTTGGTGCGATTAAAAGTTCGTCCCCGGTAACACGGGGTGTTATTCAGACCAACGTTTCAATTCCAGCTTGGTGCGATTAAAAGGCGCGTAGGGCATTGGTACGATGGATTCGGCATATAGTTTCAATTCCAGCTTGGTGCGATTAAAAGGCGCGTAGGGCATTGGTACGATGGATTCGGCATATAGTTTCAATTCCAGCTTGATGCGATTAAAAGACGTCCTCCTCGTTGAGGTCGTATTTCTTGAAAAGAGTTTCAATTCCAGCTTGGTGCGATTAAAAGGTCCCACTTTTCGTCGTCCATCACAATTCGCATCCTGTTTCAATTCCAGCTTGGTGCGATTAAAAGCCAGACCGGTATCGAGGGTGGCGGTTCCAATGAGGTTTCAATTCCAGCTTGGTGCGATTAAAAGGTTTTTCGCTGCCTGTGCCCCGTAGCTTAACCGCTGGTTTCAATTCCAGCTTGGTGCGATTAAAAGTGTATCTTTGTTATATGAAAAGCGCAGAGTTTAGAAGTTTCAATTCCAGCTTGGTGCGATTAAAAGTGAGTTCTGCCGGCTTAGCGGACAGATTCAACTTGAGTTTCAATTCCAGCTTGGTGCGATTAAAAGGATGATCTAGATCTGTATCCAAACATTTATACGATAGTTTCAATTCCAGCTTGGTGCGATTAAAAGACGAGGTTCATCTGCCCATCGATGCAGACTTAGACAGTTTCAATTCCAGCTTGGTGCGATTAAAAGCCAGAGCCGGATTTGGTGGCGGTTGTGGTGATACAGGTTTCAATTCCAGCTTGGTGCGATTAAAAGACCCACCAGCACCGAGTTTCATGCCTGGTTACTGGTTTCAATTCCAGCTTGGTGCGATTAAAAGCATAATCCCGGAGACAGGGCCGTCAATCTTGCTTCTGGTTTCAATTCCAGCTTGGTGCGATTAAAAGGATTTTCGTTTTATCGCTTGTCGTTTCCTCTGCATTGTTTCAATTCCAGCTTGGTGCGATTAAAAGCATCAACGAGGTCCGCGCTCTCGAAGACCTGAACCGTTTCAATTCCAGCTTGGTGCGATTAAAAGTACCGGCGCACGTGTACGCATCGCCTTAATCAACAGTTTCAATTCCAGCTTGGTGCGATTAAAAGCGCCCTCCGCAAACCGTGTACTGGCCACCCTCCGCAGTTTCAATTCCAGCTTGGTGCGATTAAAAGGATGAGGCCGCCTTCGTGGACAGTACCGACTTTAAGGTTTCAATTCCAGCTTGGTGCGATTAAAAGCCCCATTCTTCATAATCGCCGCGCCATACACGGCAGTTTCAATTCCAGCTTGGTGCGATTAAAAGCGTTCCAGTCGGTCCGTTTCTCGTCCGGCTCAAACGTTTCAATTCCAGCTTGGTGCGATTAAAAGACGTTTCATCCATATGTATAAAATCCAGCATTTCAAAGAACTGACCAGCGCAAAAAGCCTGAAATCCGAAAAAAAAGTCGTCCACCTCCAATAACCCGTTTTTCCCGGAGGATCGACGACCCCATCAAAGAAAGTTGTCCAAATCAGACTTTTCCCTGCCGATGACCTGTCTGTCCAGCCAGACTTGGTCCCGACTGCTGAAAATGATGAGACTGTCTTCATCCGAGTCCATGATTCCTTTGGCTTCAAAGATAAGCTCCTTGTACTTCAATGCGCTCAACTCGCCCTCGAAAACGGAGTTTTGGATCCAGTTGAGGTACCTCCGGCAAAGCTTCAGCATCCGGGCTACCCGCTTTTCATTGACGTCATAGACGAGAATGCAATACATCACCACCAGATTTTGAAGGGTTTGTATTCGGATTCCATGCCAAGTATGACCTTGACGATTTTGTAGCATTCCAACTTGATCAGATGCTTGTAGCTGACCTGCCTGTTCAATGTCCGGTGCTTTATTGTTTCATTCAGTTTCTGTTCGAACGCGGCCAGAAACGTCTTCCTTCCTGTAGTGTTGAGGAGACATCCGTTAAGCGTTTGCTCAAAGTGAGACTTGTTGAGCATCTTCTTGTTCAGTACGGTGAATAGCGTCCTGTCCGCAAGGACAGGCTTGAAAATCTCGGCAATATCGAGCGCCAGTGAAAAACGGCGGGTTCCCGGTTCATGAAGGAAACTGATAGTCGGATTGAGTTGTGTATGGTATATCGCATCAAGGACGGCCGTGTAACACAAAGCATTCCCGAAAGAGATCAGCGCATTGACTTCATTGGAAGGTGGGTTTTTGACCCGATTGCCCATGCCCAATCCCGAAGCGGAAAGGATATTGTCAAAAGCACCGTAGTAAGCTTGCCGGCAATTGCCCTCCAGGCCCATCAGTTCCGGTACAGTGGTGGTGCAGGGAATGCTGTCCCGGTATCGTTCGATCATTCCAATAGCCTCCTCCAGATCTTTTCCTCGATTGCCGTAGTACCTGAGATTCTTCAGGAGATTGAAACTGGCCCCGTCCACTAATGCCGATGCAAATGCCAGTCGTTTTTTGCGTTGGATGTAGGCTTTGGTTTGTTCGATCTGTACCTTGCCTGCCAGCAGGTATTCTTTGGGATAAAAGGATCCGCTGTAGTGTTCGTAATAATCGAAAAAATGAACGCTGATGCCTGATTTGCCCAGGAAGGTGTACAGAGCGCTGTTGGCATCAAGTGACCCGAAAACATACAGGTTGTTGACGCCCTCAACCGGCAGATATTTGGGGGGAAGACCCTTGCCTTCCTCGTCCACGGGATCGAAGCGTAAGGTGTTGTCCTTGCGACTCAAACGGCCGGGATTGAAGAGGTAATAGCTCTTCTTCATGGTTCACTGATGTAACAGAAATCGTGGTAGGCGCAATGCTTGCAAAAGGACTTGTTGATGACAGGAGGGGAGGTTTTCCGGTTTACGATTTTCCTGATTTCGGCAATGTCCTTCGGGATTTGCTGCCTGTCTTCTTCCGTCAATTTGACTGGATGTGTATGCCGCAATTTCGGGTATTCCAGTATGCCCTTAACGCCTTCCACGCCGTTGTTTTCGAGTATGTACAGGTAGTAATTGAGTTGGGCAACGTGCGCTTCTTCCAATTTGTCGGACTTCTTTACCTCCCTCACCAACTTCTCCACCGGATCGAAATGGTCAATCTTCACTCCCTCGATGGCGACTTCTCGGTAGCGGTCGGGGCGCAGCAGGTAGCTCGACTTATGAATAAATCGACCTTCGAGCACCAATTCACTTTCTCCCTCCAACCAGATGCCTTGATGAAACAGCCAAAGCTTTCGATGGCATATTTTGTGGTAGGCGATATGGGAGCCGTTGGGTGAGAAGAGTTCGGTCATGACGTTAGTTGGCTGTCGTAAGCGAAAGCATTCATCATGTTGACCAGTTCATTCACGGCTTCATCAATGGCGTTTGCAGCACCAGTAATCCCTTCCACGTACCCCAAACATTGAGGCATGATGAATACTTTTGCGCTTCCACTCTCATCTATGATAGGTTTGGCTGCTGCACGTTCTAAATCATCACGTAACTGGGCACGGATAGCGACGCCCAATTGATTTGCGTTGTCGCTAATGGCAACTGCCAGCACTTCCTCCAAAGAAAAAGTACGGGCTTGGTTGCTGGTAATGCGCCAATTCAGTAAAGCATGAGCCAACGCAGGAATGATTTCATCCCGGCGTTTTTTTGGGCAGATAAGGCATTTTCCAAAAATATTCTTGCCTTCGCCCCAGCCTTCCTCTTTCAGTTTATCAATCACCTCTGGGTCTATTTCAGGCTCGTAGGAATCAATTGAAACGGAAAATAAGGTTCGTAAGTCAATGGCGATATCGCAGGCGAAAAGTCCAGTTGCTCGATCGAGTGTATCAATGCGCTTGTTCAGGAAGTTAGGGTTTTTCTGCCCTTTGGAGTCTAAAAATGCTTGGACTTCTTCTTCCGTTAGCTCTATGCCACCTTGTCGAACAACTACTTTGGCATTCGGTCTTCCACGTAGGTCAAAGGTGCCTGCCTCTTCGGTGACACCTGCCAGAAGCGGGTGAAGTGGGCGCATGGCTGAAATAGAAAGTGGACTGCGGCGCTTTAGCGTTTTAACATCGCTACCTGCTCTCATCCACCCACCAATCAATTGGTCAACATAGCTCGGGTCGCAGGCAGAATGGATTTCCTTTTGGCTCAATGTGTTCCCTCCTTCTATTTCATGATAAAATGTGACAGGAGACAATTGAGAAGCTCCTATTTTTTCGCAAAGGGCATCCATGATGGAGCGTTTTACTTGCTGGCCGCTGGAAAAAGGAAGGCTGCGATTAAACTGTGAATGGTAGTACTTCTTTTGCCCTTTGTCTACAACGAAAACGGTATGGTCGGCATTACGGAGCAGGCGGAGGTAAATGAAATGTGACATAAGTTGAATTTTTGCAATTAGTGGGATGGTTGAGGTTTTAGGAGTTGATACTGAAACCGGATGAGCGCGGCGAATAATGGGAAATTGTCTTGTGGCATCTTTAGGCTGGCGACGACAACCTGATTGAAGGTATCGCCTAAACTGAATTCAGTTTCAAGAATTTGCGTAAGGGCTTCTATGAAATTTTTCCTGCCATTGGCTTCAAATAGCGCCTCGACGTCACGTAGTCGGGTACTTTTAGCCTTTGGCGCTCCTGCTTCATAGTCCCGGAGGGCTTTGGCTGTTCGGGCTGCAAGTTCGTACATTTCGGTGTTGTTAAGCATGGCTATTATCCAGGTTTGAAAATTTAAAAAATCAATTGGAGCAAGTTTTTTAGGCAATTTTCTAAGGGCCAAATAGTTTCGAATCTCCTTTGGTTCGAGTGAAGTCAACCCTATAGCACCACGCTCGGATGCTCGTCGGAAGTTGAACTCTACCTTGTACAAAAGGTCAAAATTGGCTTCCTTTTCGGTTGGCACTTCGATTTTACCAAACAAGTAATTCCACACGTCCATCAGGTTGTGAATTTCCGTAGTTCGCAACGGGATGAACCCTATAGTAGTATTGGTGGAGCCGAAGCTGTATACGTTTAGTATTAGGTCCTTTTCCTTGAATTTCCTGCACAAAGCGAACATGGTGTTTTGCCATGGATTTGTTTCCAGCATCATGAACTTGCCTGATTTTCCTGTACCTTCTTTGGTTCTTAATGGAAAAGTCAAGCCAGGCACGTAATCCCTCCTGTTTACGTGCCATATCCACCAGGCGTTCCAAGTCTCCACTTGGTTTCCCTTTAGTTGTGGCGTTTGGTTCATCAGCTTACGGTACTCTTTCCAGCCGTTAAAGATGCTCCACATTACATCGGGTTCATTGCAATAAAAGCTCAATTCCCCGGTGGCAATACCGAAACCTGCGCCTATCCAAGAGGCATAAACCGAATCGTCGTCGTCGGGTATGTCGAGACTAGAGACTTGTCCAGAGGTCGTTCCGTCAAGGTCTCTTGCAGCGAAACCTACAAAAGTGCTACCATCTTTATTTCCTCCTCTAATACTTTCGTGCAGGCGTTGGAGTTGATATCGAGGCTTGGTCAAACCGCTCTCTTTAAGTTGGCATTCGCCAACCGGTTGGAAAAAAGAAGAATTGGAGATATTTATGAAATGCTTTTCCGCATCGAAAAAAAGTGGAAAAATTACATCTTCAAAGAATTGCCTGGCGGTATTGGCTGTGCCTTCCCGCTTGTTGTACATATTCAAGAAAATCTTGCCGATGTAGGCTGGATACATTCTACTTTTAATTGCTTGTTACCAAATATTTACCCTTGATTTAAGTTCTAACCCAATGTTCTCATAATCTAAATTGTTGGGCACTACGAAAGGGAAAGAGCCTTCCTTCAATTGTTCAAATTCGTTGGATAAATGCGCAATAGCTTTGAAGCTCACAGGTATTTCTAACCCAATGCGTTCATCGTACTGTGCTTCTAGGTAGTGGTCACGGTCAGTTTCAAGGATGCAGACAGCTCCCTCGATTTCGAGTGCATCGAGCAGCAACGATTTCGGTCGGTGCGTCAATTCTTTTATTCTGTACTGCCCTTCCCAACAAATCAGGTGAGAATCAATTTCCTTGGTGTCAACGCATTGGAAAACTGCATCAATCCGCTGTTGCAGCGTTTTTTCCTCCAACACCTCGCCGTCAGGCAGTTGGTCGTAGCTGGCTTCTACAATTTCTATTTTGTAGGGACGGCAATTACCATTCGGTGCAATGACATGGATGGGCTTTGTTTCTGGGTTTTCTGTGCGTATGCGATTGATACGCCCGAAGCGCTGTATGAGTGCATCAATGGGTGCTGCCTCAGTTATCATCCGGTCGAAGCTGATGTCGAGGCTCACTTCCACGACTTGGGTTGAAACGACGAGGCAGGGGCGGTATTTATTCTGGTTGTTGTAATCAGACTGGAGTTTCTTTTCTAATTCAACACGGTCTTTACGCCGGAATCGGCTGTGCAGCAACATCATGGGGACTTTCGGGTATTCATATTGCCAATTCCGAAAGGCTTCTTGTGCCGCTTTGATGGTATTGAAAACGACCAGGACTTTTTCCCCGGCTTCGAAGGCTGCTTCTAAGGTTCCATTGATAGAGAAATCTGACTTCTCTTTAAATATTCGGTGGCGGTTGTAGGTGTCCAGCACAGTTTCCGGTAATGATATTTCATAAACAGCCTCTTTTCCCCCAAGCATGGAAAGAATCCGCTCATATAGGATGGTGGGCATGGTCGCCGTGCCTATATGTAGTCGGCAATTGAGGCGAAGCAGTGCCTGGACAATTTCGAGCACCATGGCCATGGACAAATCACCGTAGGTGTGAATCTCGTCTAAGATGACGTCGCAGCTTCGCAAATCGAGCATGGTCGACTCAAAGCCAGGCGTCCCGAAAATGATGCCTGCCAACTGGTGCGGGGTTAGTATCTTGACGGCAGAGCCAGTCAGGTTTTGCAGGATTTGTTCGTCCGTTTTGCCACCAACAACGATTTTAGAAGTGGCGTGCTGAAGCCTGATGTCAGCATCGGGAATAGCTGTTTTCAGCCGCTTGAACATGGCATTGATAGACGCCTGATAAGGCAAGGTGTAGAACACCCTGTCAGAGCATCGGCGTAGTAGGAAGTCCGTTTTCCCTGCACCTGTGGGTGCTACGACGAGAGTGTGTGGGCGTGGGTCGTCGGTCGGTTCTAGCGAGAGAGGGTAAAGACTGCTTTGTCGGCTATGAAACCATGAAAGGTTAGGTTTTTTTAGTATCCTATCCAATTGAAGATTCACATCATGGTTGAAGGCAGAAGCGAAATGGTCACCAGCCATCAACAGCCCACGCAGCGGCGACCAACCCAAAGGACGATTCCAGCAGTATTCTACGGCATATTCGAGGGCGGCTTGGGCTTCTTCTTTTGAATGTGGCGTAAAAGCAACTTCAAAATCAGTTCGTAACATTTCAAAGACTGGAAGCGACCAGGATTCCCAATCACCCAAGTGGTTTCTGTAGAAGTTATGACCCCATCTTTCATCTAAATCTAAGATTCCGCGCTCCCTTACCTCGTCCCGAATTGGTTTGTGGTGTGCAACCACCAAATCAATCAATTTGTCCCAATCCACTTTTGGAAATATAGGTAAGAACAGCAAGGAGGAATATTCATGCCGGTGGATAGGCTTACCTTGTGTTGGCGTTTCGACATCGCTGACTTGCGATTGAAAATAGGGATGCGCCTTACCTAAATCATGTAGGATAGCACCATTTCTGGCGAGTTTTTCATCGAATCCCCATACTCCAGCCATTTTTATTATGGTATCCATGACATGGCGGGTGTGAT
Organism: uncultured Saprospiraceae bacterium; assembly: GCA_964471595.1. Lineage (GTDB taxonomy): Bacteria > Bacteroidota > Bacteroidia > Chitinophagales > Saprospiraceae > JAGNXB01. The sequence continues at coordinate 212,476 of CAYYGN010000001.1, read as the reverse complement.
CTGCAAGTGTGACAGAACCGTTCTTGGCACTCTTTGCTAAAAGGGGCATGGGATAATTGGGTTATGATTTGCGAATCGGGTTCCCAAACACTTTGATTTGACCATACATAGGTGCGCTCTCTTGAAAGCGGTTGTAGCCAACCAAAAAGCCCTCTTCACTTTCAACCGCTTTCAGTTCAAAGCCGGGAATTTCGTCAAATCCTGGTTCATCCAATCTAAGTATATCTGCATTAGGCAGCATTACGTCCTCATTCCGTGCGAGGCAGATATGCTGTTTGGCTGAGTGTTCTGCTTCTTCCAATGTTGCAAAGGCGAGGTAAAGTAGAGGCTCTAGGAGCACCCCTCTGTCAATGATGGAGCGGGGTCGTTCAATACCCACGACCAATTTCCCTTTTTTCTTTATTTTGATACCTTTAGGTTGAGTCCGCTCCCTTTGTAAACTCAAACCGGTATAAGACAAACGATGCCGCAATATTTTTGGTGAATATAAATCCAATAGCTCTGGGAAGAGTTTCAATTCAATTCCCCTAATCATGGATGGTGTAAGGAATTGCTGAGAGTAAGTTTGACTATCCCTCACTGCTGTCCAAGGTTTGATAAAGGCAAATGGACCAACGAATTTTACTACATAATACTGCATACCTTTTTATTTTACCCCCCCAAACCCCACCCCCGTGCTGTGTCCGATCCCGACAGTCCACACGAATGCCAACTGTTCAGGTGTGCCCGTGGCAATGACCGGACAGTAATTGGCCCGGTTGTCAATGCCTCGGTAAGTTACCAGTTGGGTGCGAGCCAATGGGTACTCCCGGTCAAAACGTAGGGACAATCCCTCGTCACAAACATTGGCTACACGCATTTTGTGCCGCATCGTATGGGTCATAACTTCATCCGCCGCGGGATCGGAAAAGACAAGGTGTTCTGTGGTGCCGTCCGGTCGTGAAGTTTTGACCAACACAGGACTTGATACCAAAAAGCGAAATTCCGGTTCCGTAAGAACAGGTGGAGTCTGGAGTGTGACTTCGCGGACTTCCATCCCCCAGTTTATTCCGGGTTCCGCCATGATGCCTTTTATGTTATTCATGAGAAATTCTCCATCCAATGCACTGATCATCCAAGTGGCTCCTTCCGGAAAACGTAGGCCTTTCGAATCGGCTTTGCCCCCCTGCAACCAGGAGAATGAGTACAAACTCAATCCTCCGTGTTCATGGTTGGGTCCCAGCCATTTGTGTAATGCTCCTGTCAGTACGGGGAGATGATCAAAAGGAACAACTGTTAAAGATGGTGAAATATGGAGTTGGAGGCGCATGATCTACTTTCGCTACGCAATATACATTTTTTTGTTTCAATTGACACATCGTTAATCAAAAAAAGATTTGCATGATCAATGGCCGATACATGTCAGATAGCTCCGGTTAGCCATTGAGGCAATCCCGGATTCATTGCTTTGGCCCCCCTCACTCCTTCCTGAACACCACCGTGCCGCTCTTGCCGCCCTGGACCAGCCGTAAGCCGTACACGCCGACCCCGATGCCCGCCGGCGCCAGTAAAACATCTACCGGGCCCCGGGCTGTTTCGACCACACCGCCGGCCACCACACGGCCGTCCACCGCCACCAGCTCCCACCACAAAGGTCCGCCTTCCGACAAGCCCCTCAGCCAAAAACGTTCACCCGCCGGGTTGGGATACAACGTCCAGCCCTCTGCCAGTCCCCGGTAGCCATCCACCGAAGTGAGTTCCAGCACCGTCGTCACGGAGTCCGCTCCGCAACCGTTGAGCGCAACCAGCGTGATGGTGATGGACCCCTCCGTCAAACCGTTCAGCGGAAAAACCGGAGAGGCATCCGTGGATCCGGAAGGCAGGTCGGTCATCCAGATCCAGGATTCCCCACCCTGACTTTCATTGGTCAGATACAGGGTGTCGCCGGCCACTTCGGCAGAAAAGGCAGCCACCGGCAAATCCCTGACCTCCCACATCCGCGTGACCGTGTCCGTCACCATGCCCCGGGATGCCACCAGTGTCACTTCGACAAATCCCGGTGCTGCATAGGTCACCGCATGCGGACCCGGCCCGCTTGCCGTCGCCGGATCGGCTCCGGTGCCGAAATCCCACGCCCACGTATCCGGCTGCCCCTGTGAGTCGTCGGCAAACTGGATCAATTGACCCACACAGGCATACATCCGGTCAGCCGCCATACCGGCCGTCACACCCACCGGCGCATCGTCCAACAGACGGATGTTGTCCAGCCACAGATTGTTGCCATAACCCGCATGGTTGCGGATCAGGATTAACACCTTTTTACCTGCCCAGGGACTGAGGTCAATTTCCTCATACCGCCAGTCCTCCGGATTGACCGGGACATAGGGGCCGTTGTTGCCGAAGGGATCCACCGCCGTGATCAACGGCGACCCGGTCAGTTGGAGGATCCGCTCGGCGTTGTCCTCTTCACAATCGGTGGCCACTTCAATGATCAGCGTGTCAGGGGCCTGCCCGAATATCCCGTTGTAGGCAAGGTCAAATCCCATCCTGGGCTGCCCGGCCAGTGTCAGGTCGATTTGCGGCGAAACCACCACGTCCTGTTCGCCGATCTGGTCGTAAAAGAAGTTGGGCATGACCAGTGCATTGGTCGAATCACCGCCATCCTGCGGTATCCGGAATACCGTCCAGGTCCAATCGTTGTTGCTCGACCGCAGACTCCAGTCCACAGGCAGATCGAGCGCCGCCTCGAAGTCTTCGGTGACATTGGGTTGGAGGACACCCGTGGTGCGAATCGTCACCTCCACCATGGCGGATATCGTGTCGTTGTACCTGAACTGGTCGTTGTCGAGGTCCGTCCAGAAAGCAATCGGGATGGATCCTGACTCCGTAAACAGCGGCGGTGTTATGAATTTGTAAAATCGTACGCCTCCCGGATTGATCGTCCCGGTGATGATCTCCGATACCGGCGCCGCCTGGCCTACCTGGTAGGAAATGGGCACATTTTCCACGGGTTGCAAGCCGTCATTGCGGACCGAAAGGGTAAACACCAGCGGGGCCGGCTCGCAGGCGGTCAGTTCCAGTTGGATGGGTGACAGGATGCTGGCCACACGGGTGTCGAATTCCTGGCGGCACTGGATGAGTCCCGAACGCAGATTCAGGGCTACCGTCCGCGGGGAGACGATATCGTCGGCACCCCGGCTCTGGAGAGCGACCCAGTTGTCGGCAAGGGGATTCCAGGTGGCCATCCCGAAAGCAGTGGTATCCACCGTAGCCGTGATTTCCATGTATCGGTCGCCCAGTTGATGGACAAACCAGGAGGTAGCGCCTTCGGAAGGATCCCAGGCCAGGAACACCGAATCAGGGCAGGCACGGGCTACCCGCAAGGCTGTGGGTAACGGAAAAACGGTGAGAGGATGGTCGGGCAAGAGCGTGTCGGCGCCCTGGATCAGCCGGAACCAGGCCTCTTTGGTGGCCACCTCCGGGACTTCCAGGAGGTGATGCCGGGCGCTGCCGGCAATGGAATCCGCCAGCATTTCCCAGTTCTGCCCGTTGTCGGACGAAAATTCAATCTGCCAGGGATCCGCAGATGACGAAGCCTCCCAGTACAGGGTGATCTCTTCACCGGGAGCAAAGGCTTCGCCTCCGGCGGGAAATACCAGATAGGGTTTGCCGGTAAAAAACGCATGGGTCAACCAGGCACCGGCATCGCCGAAAGGCAGGTTGGTGCCCCGGATCTCCACCTGATAAGTTCCGGCGATCGGATGGGCAACCCGCACCTGTTCAACGTTGTTGACATGGTCTTCGCCGGGTTGGGCCGGTTGATTAAGAAGTGCAGGGTCGGGAGTGCTGTTCAGGACAAGAGGGAGCAAAGGCTGTCCACCGCCCGGAGGGATGACGGTCAGATCGAAGTCCTGCAGCAGGGCCTTGGCCGCTTGCGGCATGGCCGGCGGGTCGGGCCAGTACAGCATGAACCGGGCTTCGGCGAGCCCGGCAGGTACCTCGATATCCAGGGTCACTGATTCCCCGGGGGGCACCTGGATTTCACGGAATTGTCCGGCTTCAAGGACCCTCCAGGCTTCCCAGGCATTGACATGCCCCCAACCGAATATGAAGTCGGGACCCGGTTGACCCAAATCGGTAGCGGTATTCAGCAGAATGGATTTCAACAGGGCAGCAGGGGCATTGGTCTCCCCGGATTTTTCGAGGTATCCCTGGCTCAGTTGGGCGAGGACGCCGGCGATTCCCGGCGCTGCCGCCGAGGTGCCGCCACCGAGATTGATGGTATGATTGGGATAAGTGCTGAGCTGGTTTTGACCGTGGGCGCTGATGTCGGGTTTGAGCCGTCCGTCGTGCACCGGCCCCCGGCTGCTGGAAGGCACGATGGTGAGATTGCTGTACAGGTTGGCCGTGGCAATGGCATTCTTGCCGGCTTTGTGTCCACCGGTGACGTTGCCCCAAAAGGGTCCAGCGCCATAATCGCAATCGCTCGTACCGGCATTTCCGGCCGAAAAGACATGCATGAGAGCGGCATTTTCCCAAATCTGCCTGTCCACCCTTTCACTCCGCAAGGTGTAGCCTTCATTACAGCCGTCACTGTAGGAGGAGTTGGTCAGCGTGATGCTTTCCTGGGTGATGAGGTCTTCGGTGTAGGCGGGAAAATCACCGTCATAGTCCTCGGTATAGATCATGGCGCCGGCGGCCATTCCGGCCACAGCGGGATTGAGATTATTGGCTCCGGCAGCGATCCCGGCCACCATGTCTCCGTGATCCCCGTGCGTTTCCGACCGGATACAGTATTCCTGGTTGAGACGTCCCTGGTAATCAATGTGGGGCCCGATCCGGCCGTCATCGCGGATTAACATGCGGACTCCGCTACCGTCCAATCGGAGTCCGGGATGAATTTCGGACCGCATGACCAGATTGGACCGGTGCATGGCCCTCCCGTTGCGATCCTCGGGTTCGCCGGGAGAAGGAAGAGGTTCGATATAACGGATGCAGGGCAGGGACGCGAGTCGTGGCAAGTCGCTGCTCTGGAGGGTCAGGTGGACCCAACCGGTGCCCTCCTGCCATTTCGCTGTCCGAAACCCGGCCTTTTGCAGGGCAGAAAGGCCCGATGCAAAGGGGAGGCCTTCGTGAAAGGCCAATTGAATACGGCATTTCCCGGCGTTCTTCCCCGATCCTTCGAGCCAGGGCAACAAGGCAGGATGGATGCGGTGTTCAGGCATGAAAGCATGAATGGCGTGCAGCGGCAGGGATCGCAGGAAATCTCCGGGCAGGGCAGCCGGCATGGATACATAGTAGGCATGATCGTCCACATAGCCCAGCAGGGAAATACCGGATTCCTGCAGCGCTCGGATTTCGGATGAACGCAGCGCGCGCGTGAACTGGAGCCATCCCCATGATCGGTCAGAGCCTTCCGGTGCTTCGGGCCAGGCAACCCTTTCCCCCTTCAAGACCGGTAGCGGATAATGACCGCTTTGCAAACGAAGCAGAGGGACGGACTGGGCTTTCAGGGAAGGAATGCCAAGGCCAAGGATAGCCAGAAGAGTCAAGAAACGGATCATGCCGGTAGGTTTGGTTCCTTAAAAGTACACACTACCACCTTTCCGGCCAAGCCGGAGGCTCAAGGATAATACACCGCCCGAATGACGTCATCGAAGTAATCGGCATATCGCACGATCAAGCCCTCGCGGATATGGGCCGGCAATTCTTCAAAGTCATACCGGTTGTCCTGGGGCAGAATGAGTTCTTTCAGGTCAGCCCGGCGGGCGGCAATGACCTTTTCACGGATGCCTCCCACCGCGAGTACCTTGCCGGTCAGCGTCAATTCACCCGTCATGGCCAGTTCTTTCCGGACCGCCTGGCCGGTAGCCAGCGAATACAGCGCGAGCGCCATGGTGATGCCGGCTGACGGGCCGTCCTTGGGGGTCGCGCCGGCAGGTACGTGGAGGTGAATAAAATGCTCGTTGAAGTAAGGGTTGGCCTCCATCCCTTCCGACAGCCGTGCCCTTACATAGGTGTAGGCGATCTCGGCCGACTCCTGCATGACTTTGCCCAGTTGTCCGGTCTGTTTGAATCCGGGAGAAGAACTGCGGATACCCGATGCCTCGATGTACAGCGTGGATCCACCGTAGGCCGTGTAGGCCAATCCCGTGACGGTGCCGGGCAAGGTCCTGGCATACTGCATTTCAGGGGAAAAGACCGGTTTGCCCAGAAAGGATTCCACATCTTCCGGCAATAAATGGGTGCGAACCTCCATGCCCTCGGTAAGGGCCAGGGTGATTTTGCGAATGATCTTTCGGATCAGTTTTTCCAGATTGCGCACCCCGGCTTCGCGGGCATACCGGTCGATGATGAGCCGTAGGACCTCATCGGAAAAGCGGATTTCATCTTCCTCGTACTTCAGTTCGCGCAACAGCCTGGGCACCAGATAACGCCGGGCGATCTCGATTTTGTCCTCCAGGATGTAGCCCGATAGCCGGATGACCTCCATCCGGTCAAGCAAAGGGGCGGGAATGGTGTCCAGTTGGTTGGCTGTCGTAAGGAACAAAACGTGCGACAAGTCAAAAGGAATGTCGATGTAATGATCGAGGAATCGCTGGTTTTGCTCGGGATCGAGGACTTCCAGCAGGGCTGAGGCGGGGTCGCCCTGAAAGCTTGATCCGATCTTGTCGATTTCATCCAGCATGATCACCGGATTGGATACACCCACCCGTTTGAGGGCCTGAATGAGCTTGCCGGGCATCGCACCGATATAGGTACGACGGTGCCCTTTGATCTCCGCTTCATCGCGCATTCCCCCTACGGAAAAGCGAAAAAATTGACGACCCAGCGCATCGGCAATCGAATGCCCGATGGAGGTTTTGCCAACGCCGGGGGGACCCACCAGACAGATCACCGATCCGCCTACCCGTCCTTTGCGGTGAATGCTGCTGAGAAACTCCAGGATCAGATCCTTGACATCTTCCAGCCCGTAATGGTCGCGCTCAAGCAACGCTCGGGCCTGTGGTACGGAAAGATTGTCCTTCGACCTCTTGCCCCACGGCAGGTCGGCTATCCAGTCGAGATAATTCCGGGATACATGGTATTCCGGGGATTGTGGTTGCAGGATTTCCAGTTTGCGGATCTCGTCATCCACCACTTGCCGGGCTTCCCGGGACAATTTGAGCTTTTTCAACCGGCCGAGAAGGGCTTCGATTTCGGTCTCTTTACCATCTTTTTCCAGGCCCAGTTCCTTTTTGATGGCCTGGAGTTGCTGCCGGAGAAAAAACTCTTTTTGCTGTCTGTTGACCGTTTCCTCGACCTCTTTGTGGATCCTCTTCTGGATCAATGCCAGTTCGACTTCCTCCTTGAGGAGACCCAGCAGAATACGGGCTCTGTCCTTCAGGGCTACGGCCTCCAGTAATTCCTGCAGCTGCCCGCCTTCCCGGGTGAGGAGGTTGGACACAATGTCCATGGTGACGCCGGGACGGTTGTAATTCAACTGGCTGGTCAGCATGTTGAGTTGTTCCTGCGCCACCGGACTCGCACGGATGAGTTGCTTGATCTCGTTGCCGATCGAAAGCATCCAGGCTTTCATTTCCGTTTCCTCGCCCGGAGGCGGATCCGGGAGATGACGCACCCGCCATCTTTCCACTTTGTCATCGGGGATGAACAGCACACGCCGGATGCGGTGAAATCCCATGACCAGCACTTGAACGGTGTCGGGTGCCAGAGGTCGGGTCTGCAGAATGCGGGCTGCCGTGCCGGTGTCATGGGGTATGACCGGCTCCTGGTGGTCACTTTCCGGGGCATAGACCAATCCGACATAACGGTCGGTTTCCTCATGGGCGCGCTTCAACACTTCCATGGCGCGTTCGCCCCGGAGGACCAACGGAATCATGACTCCCGGGAATACGGGTTTTTCCGGAAGAGGCAGGATGTACAACAGGTCGGGGACGCGGGGTTCTGCCGGTTGGAGTCCGGTCCCCGGATTCAAAAGTCTGTCGCCTTCCGGCCGTTCAAAGGTCTGCGTTTCGTCTTCTGTCATGGCGGGACAACATGAACCGGCGCTGAGGAGCGGTACGCCGCAATCTCCTTCCAACAGCCAGGGAGGCTATTGGTTTTCGCGCTCCCTCGAGGGGTCGTACACTTCGACCCATTGACCGGGCACCGTAGCCGAGAAGTCAGGATCGTACATGGCCTCGGCATGTTGGGCCGGTAGATAGTACCGACCCGGATAAGATGCCGTCAATCCGATATAGTAGAGCTGAGCCAGTGTCCGTCCCTGGTTGTCCCTGACTTTGCGGAGATCGAAGAAGGAATGGGCGCGGTCATCCCGAATGTCCCTGTATTTGAAGGACATAGGAGGGATTTTGACCGTGGATTCGGCCTCCATCCGCGTATTCCTTATTTCCCATCCGGCCGGTATGATCTGACTGAGAGCGACTTCCTGGACAGGTTGGTCGGTAGCTCCGGTATGCAGTACGGAAGCCACAGCCATGAAATCCGTCCCTACCGGTAGCCGCCGGATATCCAGCGGGCGGCCTTCCATATCCTGATACCGGATGACGAGATCCATCCCGCGACTCCGGGCTGTCTCCTGTCCGGCTGGAGGACGCCCGCTCAGTGCCAACTGGACATACAGCGGACCCTGACCGGTGTTTTGCACCCGAACCGGTTTTTGATCCACCTCACCGGGCGCCAGCTTCTGCTGGAACAGCGGCCGGGCGCTCCCCAGTTGACGACGGCCTTCCTTTTCCGTTTCCAGGACGGCATTCAAGGCACTGACTTTACCGTGCCGGCCGGCATACGCCGCATAGGCCCATAAAGCAGTGGATATGGAGTGCGTGGAGTACCAGGCTCCGGTATTCAATGCCGCCGCCATTTTGCGGAGGACCTGAAAGGCCCCCTGCGGATCGCCTCCGTCCAGGAGCGCCATCGTGATCAGGCCAAGATCCCTGATATCAGAGCCAAAACTGAAAAACCGGTCCCGGTAGGCCGGTATTTCACGTCCGAGGGTGCTGCGAACCGATCGTGCGATATCGGACTTTCCTGCCCGCGCATAGGCTCCCGCTACCAGCCAGCGGTCCATGGTATTGAGGTCAGGCCTTTCCCGCAGACGGTTGAGGGCCCCCAATGGCAGAGAGCCGGCTACAGCAAGGGTATAGAGCCGGTAAGCCTGTACCGATGGTGTACCGGTTGCATGCTCCGCGGCGGACAGCGTGGAGGGATCCCAACTGTGGGCCAGCCGTTTCTGTTGCTCCAACACGCTCTGCCATGCCCCTTCAGGGACCTGATAACCGGCCTCTTTGGCCAGGGCCAGGAACAAAACGGCATTGACCTCCGACCAGGGATGCGTATAGTTGCCCTCAGGCCAATACATCAATCGGCCGTTGGCATCTTTCATGCTGAGGATTCGACGGATGGCCCGGTTGATCCGGTCGCGCATGTCGCGGACTGCCGGTTCGGGCAATTCCATGACCTCCGGAAGGAAAACAAGGGGAAAGGCGGCCGACGTGGTTTGTTCCAGACAGCCGAACGGATAATTCATCAGGAAATTGAGCCGGTTGCCCAACTGCATGGGAGGCAGTGTCATCAAATGAAGGACGGCTTCGTTGGTCCCGGGTGTCCCGGGAAGTGATTCCTGGAAGGTGTGCGCTTCGCCGGGTTGCAGCATTTTTTCATGGGTCACGGTCTGCCGGGGATTCGGATTTCGAACGGCAATCTCCACCTTTTGCTTCGTCATTTCTCCTCCGCCTTCCACTTCGATTTCCACGCGGGCCACACCGCTTTTTTCGCCGGTTACCAGCGGGAAATGAAGGGTTTTTTCTCCGGTCCCGCCAAACCGGACCACCTGCCGGCCGGAGGGATCGGAAAATCGAAACAGCCCGGAGGTCTCCTTCACATGCACGGTGGCCTCTTTGACTTTGGGATCCATGGCGAAAAGCGTGACAGCGAGGTCAAACGATTCCCCCAGGCCCAGTTGACGGGGTAGCGTAGCCGCCGCCATCAGGGGTTTTCGTACGGGAATGGTCTTCTCCGTACTTCCGTAGGCCAGATCTCCTGCCGCGACCAACATCAACCGTACACTGCCAACATAGGCCGGAATGGCGATTTCATGCCTGGCCGTTTTGCCGGCCGCCAGCCGGAAAGGCCCGAGGTGAACAACGGCAGGTTTGAAGCGACTGGCTTTGGGATTGCCGTCGGGTTTGGGGGCGCTGCTGTCCCCGCCGATAGCCACAATACGCTTCAACTCACCGCTGTATCCCCCCAGGACCTGGTCAAAGAGGTCCCAGGTCTTCACGCCCGAAGCCTGCTTGCTGAAAAGATTTTTGTGCGGATCCGGGGTTTTGAAACGGGTGAGATCAAGCAGACCCTCATCCACCAGTGCGATGGTATAGGTCATGGCCCTGCCTTTTTTCTCGCTCACTTGCAGGGCATAGGTCTTGTCGGGCCTCATTTCCGACGGGGCCTGTACCTGGGGCTCCAGGATGGTGGCAGGGTCTTCGACGCGCACGGGCAAAATACCGTATAGCCGGACGGGCAGATCATTCCCCCGGTTGTGGGGTTGCAGCAAGGACATATGCACATAGATGTTGGGCACCATGTCGGGCGTGATGCGGATGTTGTGGGTTTTGGGGGCAGCTTCCAGAGGGATCATCCGCGCTTCCAAAATGCGTGTTCCGCTTTCCAATGTGACAAGGGCATGGCCGCCTTCACCCGGTGGCAGGGAAAGGCGGACTTCTTCACCGGGACGGGCCACCTCTTTGTCGGCTTTGAGGTCGAGATAGCGCAATTCCCTGCTGCGTCCCGGATCGGAACGGTTCCATATGTAAATGTCTTCGCCACTGCAATGCCCGGAGGCGGGATCGCATACTTCCACCAGATAACGGTCATATTCACCGAAGGCGAGGCTCCATTGCGCCTCTCCTTTTTGGTCGGTGGTGAGGGTGCGGGTTTGGAGGGGTTCCCCGATTTCGGCATGTTGCGCCACCGTCCGGTTGTCACGGTACCGTTCCCACCACCATTGCCACTCTTTTCGGATCAGACGAACTTCCAATTTCCTCCCCGGCGCTGCCTTGCCGTCCGGAGTGAGCGAAACAAACCGGAGCGTGACCTTGTCCTCCCGGTCGAAAGCCGGGCTTCCTTCGGCATTGACCGGCAATCGGACTCCCGCATAATGGGTATAGGGATCATAAGGAAGGGACAAGAAGTCCTGGCTGAATCCTCCACCCGGTTCACCGACCCTGAAGGTGAAGTCAACCCGCATCATCCCGGGAGGTTGGAGGGATCCCAACAGGGTTTTTTCTTCAAGACGCACTGTACCATCCTGAGCGGTGCGGTCTTTGTGCCAGGCCATGGCTTGATCCACCTTCTCCCTGTCGGGATGATCAAACCGGAAAGATTCATAACCCTTGAACCTGGTGGGCACCGAAACTGCCCGCACATCGATCTTGGCCTCCTGCCCGGCGGCCGGAGCTCCGTGTAGCCAGGCCGCCCGAAGCGTTCCGCTGACGGGTCCGGTTTGCTGCCCCAGCCGCGATTTGCCCAGATCCAATTGGAGTTTGTACCGGTTGGGCTTGATGGTCTCCACCCTCAGATAATGATGAAAGACAGCACTTCCGGCCAGAAAACGGGCATGCCAGACCCCGGTAGGTGCTTCATCATCCACAGCCAGCGGAAAAGCGTACACCGGGCCGACCGGTGACCCGTTGACCAATCGCAGGATCTGTCTGCCCCTGGGATCGGACAATTCCATGGTAACCGGATAACGAGCCGGCAAACGCCTTTCGGGATCGGCCAAAATGAAATGAAGATGGATGGAATCCCCGGGACGCCAAACCCCTCGCTCCGCATATGCCCAGCCCCGCAATCCTTGCTGAACGGCAGTGCCTTCCGTTGGAAAATCCGATGTGGACAGAGACTGGTGCTCCCGGAGAACCAGGTAGCCGGATTCCGGACCCTTGTTCACAACGGCAAACTCGGCTTTCCTTACATGTTGGGCGAGCAAGAGGCCCTCGCCGTCGGTCATCCCCTTGTGGAGAGGCTGCATTTGATAGTTGTACAAGATGACTTCTGCGCCGGACAGGGGAGCCGATGTACGCAGATCCGTGGCCGCAACGAGCAGGTCCCCGCCTTCGGACCACTTGGCCGTGATACCGAGGTTGGAAGCGAGGATGTTGCGGTTGACAAATCGCTCCGAATGGTAGTATTCCTCCTTGCAGGGGTTTTCCCGGTCATCCCACTTGTAATCGCGATGCCACCCCCTGCGACCGTAATAGAAATGCATCAGATTACGGGACTCTCCGCCATAAGGTTCATAATCTTCGTACTCGTCCTCCTCTTCCGGGGACACACCTTCGGCCGGGGCATCTTCTACCGTTTCCTCCCCGCAGGCATAGCTGCTGTATTCCTTCCAGAAGCCTATCCGAATCTGGTAAAGGGACCGGGGATCCGGTTCGATGAGCCGGGCAAGATCCAGGGCGTACCTGACATATTCATGCTGATTGCGCTCCGGGTTCAGGGCGGTAAGGTCCACCTTGCCTTCCCAAACAATTTCACCCACACGTTCCAGTTCGTAATCGCCTTCCAATGGATTGACCTGAAGGAATTGAAGCATGTTCTTGTGGTGGATGCGAAACACCTCGACGTCCACGGCATTCAGGTTGACGGCTTCAAAGGGGAAATACAATTGCCCGCTGTTGGGCAGTATATTGCCGCTACCTACCAGTCTGACCCCTGGTGCAGTCTGGGTAAAATCCAGCTCTTGCGTGAAAGGCTGGTCGAGCAATTGGCCCGAATAACTCCGCACCTGGTTTCTGACCATCAGTGTTTGCGGACCTTCCAGCCGGGAGGAGAAATAGCAGATTACCTGGTTGCCTTCGATCAGGAATCTGGGATTCTGGTCCGGTTGGGTGGTCAGATAGATCATCCCTGTAAGGTCCTGTTGCTTGTCCAGCAATTGCGAAAAACTCAGCCGTACCTCTGACTGTGTACCTTGACCGGCCGTGGCTTTCATGACCCTGAACTTTGTGGAAGAGGGCAGAAGGACCGACTCCCGACCCTTCCGGGACAGACCCAGAGGCGCGCCGTCCCACGCCAAGTGGACAGACAAGTCCTCCTTTCCGGCGCGCAAAGGATACAGCCGGAAGGTATGCGTCATACCCTGCTCGTCATGGGTCCATGAAATCTCCGATTTGCGAAGAAAGTCATCAGGCTTCAGACACTTCTCCACCAGCGCGGCATCGGCGTAATCATGGGTGTACAATACGCCGGTCAGGGCAAAGGCGTCCGGCTGGCTTTCTTCCGGGATCGTCAGATCCTGCAAGGTCATCCGCATGTACTGCTCCCTGGTCCTGAACCGGAAGGTGAATGCCTTCAGGGAATCCGGCAGCCCGTCCACCACACCCCCCAGATCCAGGGTCCCCAGGTATTCGGTGCCCTCTTTGAGAGGCTCGTCCGGATCAAAACGAAGCGTGTAAGCGTCACTCCATCGCAAGGAGCCTTTTGCGTCCGGCGTCAAACGGAGCAGTGAAGAGGAAGGCTTCTTGTCCTGCAGGTCCTGTCCGTAAGGGGCCGTGAAGGTGATGACGACCGGACTGGTCCTGGAGACCACCGATCCGGTATATCCGGCCAGATAGGCCTGAAAAGCCTCGGGATCGGATACCTGGACGGTTTTCCTGGCACAGGAAAATCCGCCGGCGAGGGCCGCAATGGCCAACAGCAAGAGGGAAATACGCATGGCGGTAGGGTGCAGGCGAATGACCTGTGCCCTAAAGTTAGGGTGCCCGCCTGATTCCCCGGCAGGAACGAAATGCACATGTGGGGAATGAATGGCAGGCTGATTTCCGGCCATCCCACCCTGTCGGCGTCAGGGATTATTCACCGGGCATTTCAGGGTCGTAGATCCGGCCACTCCGCTCAATCAGCGAGGACCCTGCCTGCTGCGTACCCGTCATCAAAATATCCTGAATGTTGACATGTGGGGGCTGATTGAGCATATACAGGATGGCTGCGGCGACATCCTCTGCCCGCAGAGGGTTGAAGTCCTGGTAAATCCTGGCCTTTTCGGCATCGCCATCAAACCGGTTGAGGGCAAATTCCGTCTCCTCCACATGTCCGGGACTTATCTGCCCCACGCGGATACCGTAACCGACCAGATCCTGGCGCATGCCACGGGTAAGGGCATCCACGGCAAATTTGGTGGCACAATAGACATTCCCGTTGGGATAGACCTCTTTGCCGGCCGTAGAGCAGATGTTGATGATCTGACCCTTACGACGGGCCACCATACCGGGACTAACGGCCCTGGTGATGTACAGCAGCCCTTTGATGTTGGTATCAACCATCGTGTCCCAATCCTGGATGCGTCCTTCATGGATGGGTGAAAGTCCCTTGGCCAGACCGGCGTTGTTGATCAGGACATCGATGTCGGCCCATTCGGGGGGAAGAGCCCGTATGAGTTGACGGGTCACTGCCTCTTGACGGATGTCGAACGACAGGATAAAGAGAGAGGCATGATGCCGGGCTTCCAGCTCGGCCTGCAGGGATGTCAGCCTGTCTTCCCTCCGACCGGTGAGGATGAGCCGGTGTCCGTGGGCGGCCAGGAGTCGGGCAGTGGCCCTCCCGATGCCGGATGTGGCGCCCGTGATCAAAACGGTAAGTACCCTGGCCGGTCGAACGGTTTCGGTCGTTCCGCCGGCGGCCGAGGTTGGCTTCTCCTTGGTGGTTGGAGGGACCTTCCCGGGGATCGTCACTGGGGCATCCGGTTTTTCCTTTCCCGATTCCCGGTGGTACTTCAGGGCCTTGATGCGGTCGCCCTTCTGGAAATAGAGTTCTGCCAGCTTGCGGCCGATCTCTTCATTGTCCGGATCCAGCTTGAAGGCTTTTTTCCATGCCTTTATCGCCTTTTTGGTGCGTCCGGCACGCGAAAGAACCCGGGCATAAGCGATCCAGACTTCAGGCAGATCCGGCATCAGTTTTCCGGATGCTGCCAAATGGTCCAAAGCATTTTCCGTTTGGCCGGGATCCTGGGCAAGCAACAGTCCCAATGCCAGGTGGGCCTGGCCCATTTGGGGATCCGATTCCAGCGATTTCTCATAGTACCGCTGCGCCAGTTTGTGCTCCCTGTACTGTTCCGACAATTGACCGAGCAGATAAAAAGCGCGCGGATTGCGGGCGTCAAGGCGTAAAACCTCCTCCAGGAGTTGTGTTGTCTCCTGAAAATTGGCCTCGTCCGGTGACAACAAGGCCGCCAGTTCAAGACGGAGACCGATGTTATCCGGGTGGGCTGCTACCTGTTTGCGGAGTTGTCCCGCCTCACGGGCAGGCAGGGGAACGATGGCTTTGGGAGCCGGTTTTTCGCGGTCATCTTCCTCCGGTTCCTCCTCTTCCCAGTCGTCATCGTCTCCTGTGTCCTCAATGGTGCGATCGTCAAGGACGACATCTTCCTCGACCAACCCGTTCTTGTACGCAATGAGCCGGGACAGCAGATTTTTTTCCGGCCGTTCGCCTTCTTCCTGACTTTCCGCACCCGCTGTATCCTCTCCCTCGCGCAACATCGTGCGGATCATGACCTCCTCCCTGCCGGGGTCGTCCTCCTTGAGCCGGCTGTTTTCGGTAGCTTGACGAATCTCTTCCCTGAGGCGCTCCTCGACGTCGCGGTCCTCATCCATATAGGGTGCTCCCTGGCGAAATGGCTCATGCAGACTGATATTGCCGCTTTTGCGAAAAAACAGTTCATAATGGTTGGCCGTAAAGGCATCCCAGGGGTAGGCGCTCTGCTCACGGAAATATTCAATGAGATTCCCGATATCGAAGGCGATTTGTCGCGTCCGTTTCAACTCGGTCTCAAAGGCCTCGGTGCGGATGGATTCCTCGGCCTGACGCTTGCGCAATTTCAGATACCGGTCCTGCCAGAAATTGATGTAATGAAGAATCTGGCCGATGCGATCAAGCCGTGTCGGAGAGGTCGTTCCTGTCTCGGCTTCCTGCCCTTCCGACAGTACGATGATCTGGACCGAGAGGGGGCTTTTTTCCCGAAGAGCCGGCAGCAACTGATGGACGCAATCGGCTGATTTGAGGAAATTGTCGCTGACCATGAGGATCAATGGTCGGGCGTCGGCCTGGATCCGGGAGGCGAAAGTCTCTTCCGCGCCGAGATCCTCTTCGCAAACAAGAGTGAAGGTGAAACCTGCATGCATCAGGTCCCGGCTCAAAGCGCTGGCCAGCGGGTAATTGACCTGGTGAAACAGGACGAGAAAATGGGGATTGTTCATGGTTGAAACTGCCGCCGGAACACTGAATTAACGGGGTGCCAGCCGTTGGACAAAGTTATGGAAATCGAGCTTGAAAGCCTCGTGAGTACGTGTGGCCGGCCCGTCAAATCCGGTGTGAATCCGGACGATCCGGTGCGATTTATCGAGAAAGATCGTTGTCGGGTAGGCCTTTATATGTTCAAGAAAAGGGACATGCGTGACCGCTTCTTTTTTGTCGGAAACACCGCCCAGCAAGATCGGATATGGGAGGTCCAGCCGTTGTTCATACCGCGCCAGGGCGGCAAGGGCTTTTGTCTCATCCCGGTACCGCTCGAAGGCAATGCCGATTACTTCGATTCCCGCATCGGGATGGGAACGGATGTATTCGGCTAAAAAACGGGATTCATCCAGACAGTTGGGACACCAGGTGCCCAGGATCTGGACCACAAGCGGTCGGCCTGCAAAGGCCGGGTCATGATTGCTCACCCAGTTTCCGTCCGTCCCTTTGAAACGGAAAGTGACGGGCTGGTCACCAACCGTGCTGCGGGTCAGGGTATCAGGGTCAGCCAGTCTCGCAGCCGGATCCCTTTGCGCTTCCCAATAGGCGAGATGGTGGCTTCCCGACCGGAAAAGCCCTTGCAAACGGCCATTTTCCAGAATTTTGCCTTCGAATAGATAAGCGTGGGAGCCGTCAAAACAAGACAAATAGAACTTGTCGGCCTGGACAGTGCCTTCCAAAAACCGGTAGTCGCCGGTTTCCGTGCGAAAAGTGCCTGTCAGATGGTTGCCTTCTTGACGGAATTCGGCAATGGCGGGATAACTGTCCGCTTCACCAGGGGAAAAAACGGCAGCCCATTCCCCACTGAGATCGGTAGCCGGGGCCTTGCGAAGTAGCGTAAAGCGGTCGGATTTGCCATGGCGCGCCACAAAAGGGATCCGGTAATTGTCGCGGTATCGGACAATCCAGTGTCCCTGAATCACACCGCCTTCCGTGACCGCCTCGATATAGGAATCCATCACAGGGAAGTCAATGACCAACGTGTCCTTGGCCGTCGCCCGGTCAAGACCGTAGCGAATGTCTGTTACTTCTATCACTTCCTCCCCGTTGTGGATAAGGATATGGAAGGAGTCTTCCTCGATGTATACCACATCAAAGAGGAAGGGAAGTTCGCCGGCAGTTACTTCTTCAAAAGTGATGCCTCCCCGCTTGAGTTGGTCCGTACTTCCACCCAGCCGGGAGGATTGGGACGGATCGAGCTGGAGTACCCCCCGCCAGGGACCTGGCGCCAGTCGGGTATGCGGTTTTTCAATCACCAGACACCCGGAAAGGGTGACGGTCAGACCGAGGATCAGAATCGGGTAGGGGAGCTTCATATCGGTTTTTTCCCAAGGTAACAATGCCGGACCCGAAAAGTCAGGACTTTTCCCCCACAAAATGGTCCTCCTTGTGCTTGAACAGGATATTAAAGGAGGTGAGCGATCCGTATATTTTGGTGATGTATTGCTGCAGGTTTACTTTATCCTCATCACTCAATGGACTGGCATTGATCCTTTGCTCCATGACCCGGAGTCGGTCGCGCGTCATCACGATCTTGTGGAAAAAAGCTTCTATCGGCATTTCTTTGTCCTTCAACCCCGCTTCACCCGGCTTCAGGATAAGCGTCCCCCCGGTCCATTTGTCTCCCAGTTTGACCGGTTCGGAAATTTCCCCCCACGCCCTCAAAATTTTCATCAGAGACCTTTCGGCTTCCGTGTAGGTGACCGACTCCTCGGCCGGGATATGCTCAATGACCTCCCATTGGCGGTATTCCTTGCCTACCTGCTTCAAGCCATAAGCGATGAAACAAACCTCATAGGCTACGGGATGGAGGCGGATGACCACCCCTTCGCCATAGGCCGGATGACGGACCCTGCTTCCGGGTCCCATGAGTTGTTCGGTGGATTCCATAGGTGTTTTTCCGCAATCAGGCAAAATCCATTCCAAACATATATAAAAAAATTATCAATTATGGAGCGGTGGATTCAGGGTGGGGAATGGAGAACCAAGGGCGAGGAACATGCGGCTGCGAACGGAAACGATCCTTGATTTGTTTAAGGCACAATCAGTTCGTTTACCTTTGTTTTTTCCAGCGTATGAGCAAGTCCGGACGTGTATTGGTAGCCATGAGTGGAGGCATAGACTCCACAGTGACAGCCATGATGCTGCACGACGAGGGTTATGAAGTCATCGGAATCACGATGAAAACCTGGGACTATGCCGGAAGCGGAGGTTCCCGGAAAGAAACCGGCTGTTGCAGCCTGGATTCCATCAATGACGCGCGCCAGGTAGCGGTGTCGCGGGGCTTTCACCACTTCATCGTGGATATCCGGGACGAATTCGGTGACTATGTCATCGACAATTTTGTCGATGAATACTTGGCAGGTCGCACGCCCAATCCCTGTGTGCTCTGCAATACCCATATCAAATGGAACGCCCTGCTCAAACGGGCAGACGCTCTTGATTGCGCTTTCATTGCCACCGGCCACTATGCCCGGATCGGGCAAAACGAGAATCGCTTGTTCATCAGCAAAGGTGTGGATGAGCAAAAGGACCAAAGCTATGTGCTCTGGGGCCTCAGTCAGGAATGCCTGCACAGAAGCCGATTTCCACTGGGCGGGTTCAGGAAACCCGAAGTGCGCCGCATGGCAGCCGAATGGGGATATGCAGACCTGGCCAAAAAAGCGGAGAGCTACGAGATTTGCTTTGTGCCGGACAATGACTACCGCGGATTTCTGAAAAGACGGGTCCCGGGCTTGGAAGAAAAAGTCAAAGGCGGCCCGTTTATCGATCGGTACGGTAACATACTGGGCGAACACCAGGGCTATCCCTTTTATACCATCGGCCAGCGCAAAGGCCTGGGTACGGCCTTTGGCAAACCCATGTTTGTCGCCGAAATCCGACCCGAATCCAATACCGTGGTACTGGGCGAATTGGAGGATCTGCTGCGCAATACCGTAACCGTCGGGGGTGTCAACCTCATGAAATACGCCGACCTTCCGGAACCTCGTGAGGCCGTCACGCAAATCCGTTACAATGACCCGGGCACGATGAGTGAAGTGGTCCGGCTACCGGATGGAAGAGTGGAAGTCTCCTTTCACGCACACGTCAAAGGCGTGGCGCCCGGCCAATCGGCGGTGTTCTATGAAGGTGAAGACGTTATTGGCGGTGGCATCATTCACGGCAGCCAATGGCACGAACCCGCCGGGTAATGACAGGCAGACAGCCGGCAACAGGGCAATTCGCCACAACATCAACATCCGGACAATGGACCTCTCCGCAGAAAAGCCTCCCATACCGATCGGCCGCCTTGGCAAACCCCACGGCCTCAAAGGGGAGATCAGGCTGCTGCCCGACCGCGAAGAATACCTCGATTTTGTGGAGGAAGGCGGCTTCCTCCTGATCAAAGGACTTCCTTACCGGATAACGTCGTTGAGGGACATTGGCGGTATCGTTGTTACCCTGGAGGGCCTTTCCGACCGGAGTGCGGTTGAATCCTACAGGGACCTGGCCGTCGCCCTCCCCTGGTCCAAAGAGCTGAGTGAACTGGAAGATGAAACGGGGCTTGAAGCCTGGGTCGGGTTTTCCATTTTCGACCGTACCTCCGGCCGTGAGATGGGTAACATTAGCGAAGTGCGGGAAATGTCAGGCCAATGGATTGCCGTCCTCGAAAAGCATGGCCGGGAAATCCTCATTCCCCTCCACGAGGACCTCATTGCAGATATGGATCTGACCGAAAAACGCCTGACGATGGACCTGCCTTTAGGCTTGCCGGACCTGTACCTTTGAAATAAGAATGCTCCCGGATGCCGCTGGATCCTCACAGAGGAAATTGGCATGGTTGGCACCGATAGTTCATCCCACTTGGGTTCAATGAAAGAAAATTTTACGCAGGACTAATCCTTTGTTCATCCTGGTTTGCACATGATATTCACCCGATGCGAGCCCGCTTCGCTCCAACACAAACAGGTGGGAATGGTTGCCGGGTAATGCGCGTAATTCCTGGCCGGCGGCATTGAATATTTTGACTTCCAGAATGACATGTTGCGGTTCAGACTCCAGGAATACCCGGGAAGAGGCTGGATTGGGATAAACTTGGAGGAATGGCTCTTCCGGAGAGACCATGGACCAATGGCTGAGCTGTTCCATACAGGGCTGAATTCCGAGAATCCAGCAGGCTCGCGGGGCATAAAAATTCAGAATCGTATCCAGATATTTCCGGGCGAGGAACCCATCCTCCGGACAATGAGGTAATTGGCTTTTGACTTCCGGGCTGGTCCAGGCCCAGGGGGTGGTAGTCCAAGGAAGCCCGGGTGTTGCAGGGTCTTCCGGTACATTGAAGGGGTACAGTCCCGGAGCGAAGGACTGAAAAGAAGGAGGGGAGGCCATAAAGGCTTGGACCTGCTCTGGATGAAGGGCGAATGCCAACCCCGCTTCCCAAAAAGGAGTCTGAAGGCCCAATTCCCAGGCTGAATGCTGAATCGTATAGCTGCCCTGTGTCTTGACAATGTTCAAAGGAGGAATGGCATAAGAGTCTTCACCATAAGGCACCAGATGGTCTTTAGGGAGGGCGAAGGATAAAATGGGTGGTTGGCCCTCATCCATCCAGGCAGTATCCAGTGAAGCGCCACTCAGATTTACGGTCAGATGGAAATCCGAAGAGTACCCGGAATGATTGGGGTAGCAAACGGTGTCCTGACTGAGGGGGTCAATGCCCACGGAAGTACCGTAAATGTCACCGTAGATCAGAGTGTCTATCATGGAGACAGGAGGGGTGGCAGGATTCTGGTCGTTGTCCCATAGAAACTTGCCTTCTGTGGCCGTAGGTATTTTCTCCCACGTGTCCAGACTGGAAGCAGCAAGCGCTACAAATCCTCCTGCACCTTCACCCCAGAGAACCATTCGGCTTGTATCTATCCTGTAGGGATTGTTTCCTTCGGTCACTGATCTTCGGAAAAACCGGATGGCGGTTCGGACATCCTGTACACCCCTGTAAACGGCGCCAAGCAAGCCCCACCTGCGGATGGTATCCGAGGGGGCCAGTGGATTCCACCCCAACCGATAATCCAAGGAAGCCGATACATAGCCCATTCTTGCCAGCACGGTACATATTTCCACAGCGCTACTGTCTGTCCTTTCACCTCCGCAACTGCCATTGAACCCATATTCCTCAGGAAGGGCGGGATTCCGGAAGGGTAGAAAATTGCCTGTATGGAGGTACATAACCAGAGGTCTCAAAAGGGCAGTATCCTCCTCCGGTTGGTAGAGATCCAGACGAAGATCTTCTTGGACATATGCTTGCAGGGGGATTAAAAACTGGGCGGTGGCATTGGAGCCGTAGACCAACCCTGTGTCAATCCGTACCTCCGAAAAAACAGGATCCAGGTAACGGGTTTGGCACAACAAAAACAAAGGCATTGTCAGGGACAAAACCGTTATCAGAGAAGTCCGGACGAGCAGGGAGAGATAGCTCATTTTACTCATGAAGGTAAATCAAAAAGGGATGCCGATTTGGCATCCCTTTTTGAAATAAAGCAAAGAAAATCAATTGAAAATGATCTTCTGCACGACTGCCCCTTCGTCAAACCGGATCAACGCCACATATCGGCCGGTAGCCAATCCGTTGCGCTCCAGCGTCATCACAGAACTGTTGGTGCCCTGGACGACCCGGACAACCCGTCCCAATTCGTCGTACACTTGCACTTCCCGGATGGGAGCGCCGGCTTCACTGCGGATCTGGACAAAGGAGGTGGCAGGATTGGGGAACACCTGCAGCGCCACCTGCTCATTGGGAATCACCTCGATGCCGGTGAGGTGTTCGATACACGACGTCAGGCCGAGGGCAAAGCAACCGCGAGGCGCATAAAATCCGATGATCGTGTCGATGTAAGCCCGGGCGATGTTGCCATCATTGTTGCACTTGGTGAGCGGATTGGTGGGGACAAAACTGGTCCACTCCCACGGAGCCACCGTCCACGGTATGCCCACCAAAGCCGTATCCGGATCATCTGGTACCACGAAAGGATACAGTCCGCCCACCGGGGTCTGGAACGTGTCCGGAGAATTGGAGAAAGCAACCGCCTGTTCGGCACTGAATGCCAGGTCGAGACCTGTATTCAGAAAGGCGTCATTGTTGCCATTGACCTCGGCCAATCCGTTGATGATGTAGCTTCCCTGGGCTTTGATGACTTGCAGATTGGTACCGGGTACATTGACGATCCCTTCCCCGTAAGGGGCAAAATTGTCATTGGGTACGGCATAGGAGATGAGCGGTGGCTGACCCGGATCCACCCAGGCACTGTCAGCGGCAGCACCTCCCGTGTTTACAGCCAGGGCAAAGTCCGATGAATAGCCCACGTGGTTGGGATAACACAAGGTATCACCATCCGCCGGGTTGATCCCTACCGAAGTACCCTCAATATTGCCGTTGATGCCCTCTATGACCATGGGAATGGGGGGTGTGCCCGGGTCGTTGTCGTGATCCCAGATAAACTTGCCCTCCGAAGCCAAAGGTATCTTGAGATAGTTGTCAAGTCCGCCCATGGTCAATGCCAGATAACCTCCCGTTCCCTGGCCCCACACAACGATTTTGTCGGGATCGATCCCGTAGGGATTGCTGTCTTCAGCGACGCTTTTGCGAAAGAACCGGATGGCGGTCCGGGCATCCTGGATGCCCCGGTAGGCAGCGTTGATGATGCCGTAACGGCGGAGCACATCACTGGGAGCCAGCGGATTCCAACCCAGGCGATAGGTGACGGCAGCGACCACATAGCCCATCTTGGCCAGGCGGGTGCAGATCTCCACCACCGAGCTGTCGGACCGCTCACCACCACATGAACCATTGAATCCGAGTTCGTTGGGATTCTGAGGATTGCGGAACGGCAGGAAATTTCCGGTGTGGAAATATAAGACCAGCGGCCGGGCCGTTTCCGTATCGCCTTCCGGTTGGTAAATGTCCAGTTTCAACGCCTCTGGAATGGCTTGATTCAGCGCAGTATAGTACAATACGGTGGCATTGACGCCATAGGTGATGTCCGCTTCTGTGGTCACCGACGGAAAAACCTCCTCCAGATAGCGGGTCTGTCCCAAGACCAGCAAAGGGAGCGCCAGAAGGGAGATGATAGAGTAAATTTTTCGCATGATGTTGGGTTTGATGAGTGAGAAGTTAGTTTAATTCATAAAGGAACGAAATATATCCCAATCGCCCGATGCGGGGCCCACCGTAAGTCTGGAAATTGCGGTTGTCGAACATCCTTTCAAAGACCCCTTTGCCCTCCGGATTCGGCTCGTTCAGAGGGGTGAAGCCGAACAAATTGGAAGCGCCGATCTTCAAAGTGGTGCCCCATCGGGGATGCCGCACATTCCACTGGACATCCACCATGTCATAGGTGGGTACAAACCCCGTAAACTGGGGAGACCCCTCGAAGACAAATCCCTCGATCCATTTGTAATTCAGGCTGTATCCGGTCAGCAAACTTCGCGTCAACCTGAGATCTCGGGCACTGAATCCCAGATTGAATTTGTGTTCCGGCGTATTGAAGGCAGGGATGATCGGGTCGTTCGGATCCGTTTTGAGGAGCCGGTTCCAATTGTAATTGCCCGATGCCATGTAGTTGTTTCCCAGGTACACGTTGACGCCGGCATTCACCCCGTGCGTCTGTACCTGATTGGTCGAATTGGCCGAAACCCTATACACCTGCAACCGACTGAGACTTACCTGTCCATTGGTCACCGGCACCGTCAACCCGAGGTTGTACCCGATGAAATCTTCATAAATGTTGAAGTAGTATCCAAGATCAAGGTACACCCTTTCCCACCAGGTAGTCCGGTACCCCACCTCAAAGGTTTTTACCTTCTCCGGCCGGATGGGAGGGGCATTGAAATACACGAATTTGTCCACCTGAATGGAAGTAGGGTTGTTGATGGCCTCCCGGAAAGACTCAATCGTGATAAGACTGTCAAACCCTTGCAGATTGCCGACAAGGAGAGCAGGGCCTACATCCAGCCTCAGATATTGATCGGTCAAGGTGGGGTTGCGTACTGCCGAACTGAAGGACAAACGGATGTACTGGTCACGGGCGGGATTGTACACCGCCGACAAAGCCGGCGTAAACAGCCAGTCGAAATTTTCGTTCTTGTCCGTCCGGAGGGTAAAGGCGCCGGTCAGACGGTCGAAAAACTTCTTCTCCATGCCGGCATACATCCCGAACTCCTGATTGGAAATCCGGCGATAGGATGACCGCACGATCTCTCCCTGTTCATTCCTTTCATGGACAAGGGTGTCACTGAATATGGTGCCTTCGGAATTGGGCCGGTACAAACGGTAGTTGCCCCCGACCACAAACCGGTCGAGCCAGGTGGACGGAATGTGGTATTGGCCATGGATGTGATAAAGGGCGGACTTGTCGAAAAACCGGGTCCCCCCTGATTCGCCTGATTTCGTCCGGCGGATCCGGTCAAATTCTTCCTGAAATCTCGGTGTGCCGGGTTCGTAGAAGGGCTCTGACTGGACACCAGGTAATGTGGATTTTTGGTTGGCATACGCCTGGGCAAGCGCATGCCAGGCAACCAAAGTATCCGCGTAGTCCACATACCACTGGGCTGCCGCAGCATAATCAAAATTAAAAGTTCCCGTCACCGGGTCGTATTCCAGTTTGGGATATCCGTATTGGGTGTTCATCCGGTCGAAAAACTTCCCCACACTGGTCCAGTAATTCCGGTAATCATCGCGGAAAGCCACATCCGACTTGGCGGATTCCTGCAGCCGGAGCGCCGTGAAATATGGATCATAGGAATCACCGGCATCCTCGTGCGTGGCGTAAGCGCGAATGAAATACCGGTCCTTTTGCTGGAGTTCGATCCTGTTTTGAAAAAAGAGGATGTTGCGCAGGCTGAAGCGGTTGTCACCCTGATAAACCGTTGTGCCGGAACCAAAACTGCTGGACAGGATCAACTCCGGTGAATCAAATCCCCGGGATGGCTGCAAACGGAAATGCAGGGCCGCATTGGCCTTCAGGTTTCGGGTGTTGTAATCGACCAGATCCTCCTCGTCATATCCCCTTCGATAAAAGGTGCCTAGCGATGAAAAATTGATCCAGGGCGACTCGCCACTGTAATCCATCAAAGCGCGGTACTCATCCCCATAGGAATTTACCTTGTCATACCCGCCGGGATTCGACCGGTCGTTCGGAGAACCGTCCACAGGGTCGTCATTGTCGGCCACCCAATCGTAGGCTTTGAGATAGAAAAAATTGAGCTTGTATCCCGCCATTGGATGCCCGTTCTTGTTTTTGAATACCTGTGCCCACCGGATCGCCGATTCGAACAATTGTCTTTCTCCTGCTTTGACCTGTGCACTAAGCCCTTCGAAAAAGAACGGACTTTTGGTTTCCATACTGATCACCCCGTTGAAGGCATTGGGTCCGAAAAAGGGTCCGCTGGCACCCGCAATCAGTTCCACTCTCTTTACATCCAATTCGGACGATCCCAGAAAATTGCCGAGGGAAAAGTTGAGCCCGGGAGCCTGGTTGTCCACACCGTCGATGATCTGAAGGGACCGCACCGGACTGGTACTGTTGAATCCCCGCATGTTCACCACCTTGAACCCCAAACTCGCGGCCGTGAGATCCACACCCTTCAGCGCGCCCAATCCGTCATAAAAATTGTCGGAGGGAGTCTCCTTGATCGCCAGCAGGTCAAGCGCCTCGACGGTGAGCGCCGATTCCTTCTGCTTGTCCGTGATCCGGTGACCGCGGACCTGGACAGACTCCAACATGATACCGGCCTCCTGCAGCTCGATTTTCAAATCCCGGGTTGCCGCCTCCACCCTGAGATCCAGGGGTTCAAATCCGATGTAGGAAATCTGCAGGTCAACCGGAAATGCCGCTACCGTCAACGAAAAATGACCGTCGAAATCCGTTGTTGCTCCTTCCGTCGTCCCTTTGATGACGATACTGGCACCGATCAGGGGTTCTCCGTCCAAAGCGCTCCGGATCTGGCCGGACACCGATTGCTGGGCATGGACAGGCAGGAGGAAGCCCGTCAATATCGGAATGATGATCACTGACGTAAGGCGCATACATATCCTTCTTCGTGGATAAATGTACACACTCACCGCAATATACTCACCCGCCTGTCAAGAAAAAGAAGGGTAAACCTGACGGAATGCCGCAATCAATGGCAATTCAGATCCAGTTTGGACAAGGGATCGTTGTTGGGAATACAGGAGCCGGAATGCACGGAAGCAGGCTGGTACCGGCTCAGATAGGGGTCCCTGAGGGAAAAGGTCAGGAAATGGGTAAGGTCATCAATTTGCACAGGAGTCAGACCCTGGGGCGTAAAATGGGGGGACAACTTGTCATCGGGCACCAGCGCGTTCTCCTTGACAGCCCGGTTTTTGTAATCCACCACATCCCGCAAGGTGACAAAACTGCCGCCATGGCCGTAAGCCGGGCTGTCTTTGAGATTGTACAATTGCGGCACCTTGAAAGCATACATATCCTCTGAACGCTTCGTAAATCCACCTCTTCCGAGGTTTTCGGGACTTTGGGCCGAAGCATTGATCCCGGCACCAGTTTGGAAAAGGTCCTTCATGCCCAGCGCGTGGAACGTCATACTGTTCAAGGCCGGGCCACTGTGGCAGGTCGTACAGTTGGCATCCCGGAAGAAAACCAGCGCACCCCGCTTCTCCTTCTCGGTCATGGCACTGCGATTGCCTTGCAGCCAGAGTTGGAAAGGCGCCCGGTCCGCCATCAGCGTCCTTTCAAAAGCGGCAATAGCCAGTCCGGCATATTCCGCCGTAAATAGTTGGTCGTCGGGGATGCCTGGAAA
>CAYYGN010000001.1:154591-185292 GCA_964471595.1 uncultured Saprospiraceae bacterium | reverse complement strand
ATCGGGTTACGGGGGGCCAACCCCAATGCAGATTCGTGAAACAGGAACTTGCCCAGCTGTACCTTCTCGGCCGTCAACGGATTTTTTGGATCCTGCGGAATTCGTTGGAATTCATCCGAGCGGGGCAGTTGGAAGAAGGACAATCCCAAACCGCCGGACGCCTGGTGCAAGGCCATTTCCAAATCGCGGTCCATCTGTCCGGTTGATTCCTTCTGACAGGACAACAACCCGGCAAGGCACAGGAGGGTCAGTAAAATACGCATCGGGAAGCAGGCACCTAACAGGCCTTATCGCAAAGATATGGCCAATCATCCCTGTTGTCAAGCGCCTTACTTACGACATAGGACGTCGAGTCCTCAGGTCAGGGCCGGATGAGCGTCCGGTGAATCCTGACGCCGGGATCTTCCGACTCGAAGACAAGATGATAGACACCGGCGGGAAGGATGGGCAAATCCAGCGACTGCACACCGCTGACCTTGTTCCATTGCTTCCGATGAATTTCCATGCCCAAAGGTCCGAATACCCTGACCTGTTGGAGCGCAGGACCAGAATCCGGCCATTGGACAAAACAGGGCCCGTCCGTAGGATTGGGATAAACCTTTACCTGATCCTCGAGCAGGACCGGCTGCCGGGAGACCGTCAGGTATTGGCCGCGGGCCATGGCATATTCCCCGGGAGCCAGCCCGTTGATGACCACATCACCCATACCGTCCGTGGAGGCAAATTTGATCACGTTGTAATCCGGATGCTCCGCCCAGGGAAACTGAGGGGATGGTCGGTACAGGAGGACAAGACTGTCTTCATTCATTCCGGCGATATCCTGATCCAGAAAGGCATTTTGGGTACTGGCATCATAGCTCAGACGACCCTGAGCCTGGAAGCCATCCGGAAATAGGCCAGAAACCACCCAGAAATTGGTGCCGGATATCCGCAGGTCGGGCTGACCTTCCAATGAGTCGGGCGCTATCCAGTGATGGTCGATTCTCACCAGGGCCGTATCGGTCACTACCTGGGCATTGACCCTGAAACGGACAAACGGGTTGATGTAATTGCCCGGTGCACCAATCAGGCGTTGATGGTCCAGACGCGCCAGGTTGAGTTGCCCCCTTTCGTTCAGAGACACATGCACCGGCTCGAAAGGCACATCAATCACATGCTGGCTGTAGAGGTCGGAGGCCAGAACCACTGAACGGAAAATCTCCCGGGTTGAGCTGTAAAAGGAAACTTCAATCGGGACGTCCCGATGCAGTTCGGGGGCAGCGCGGAGGCCTTGCCGCAGCGTCAGGGATACCTTGTACAGGGTGTCGAATGGCGCCGTTTTCCAGTCGTGGATGACAAAGCTGGAAAATCCGGGTGCATAAATCCAGGCATCAAAATAAGGGGCCATATCCACGCCGGTGACCTGGGTCAGATGATCGCGGTAAGTGGCGGCATCAATGGCCTGATAGGCGTGATTTTCCAGGATGGATTGCTGCCCGGCCCTGAAAAGACTGTCGCCCAGATAGCCGCGCATGTTGTGCAACATGGATGCGCCTTTCAGATAAGTGTGCCGGCCGTAAATGTTCTCGAAAGGAATGCCTGACAAGGGCAGAAAATCACCGTCCTGCTGGTGGACACGCGCCAGAACCTCCTGATGGTTGCTCTTGACCGTTTGCAGAAAAACATCCCTCCCTGAAGACCATTCGTCCATCAGATGAGAACAGTATTCGGCATTGCCTTCCTTGATCCACATGTCGGTAGGGGCACGCAAAGTGGTGATGTTGCCCCACCAGTGATGACCCAGTTCATGCGCCATCAGCCGCGCATCGCCATTGCCGTTGTTGATGGAATTGACCGGGAAGGCCGTGTTGGTCGGATGCTCCATGGCCCCGGCCGTCGTCATGACATAACCCACCCTCGACCACGGATACGGTCCGTACCACGATTCAATGGCGTCGATCGCTTCGCCGAGACGCGAAAATGCCTTGATCATGTTGTTGAATTCCGCAGGCCGGCCCAACAGCTCGATCGGTACAGGACCAAAGTGACCCATGTGAGTGTCCCGATGAGCCATGTAATCGGCTACCGCCACGTTGGTCAGATAAGTGGGAAGCAACTGATTCATCCGGTAATGCCTCACAATACTGTCTGCCCCGATCAGGATCTCCTCGACGAAATCCCCGATGGCATATCCTCTCCGGTTGCCCCGGGTGAAGACCCGGATGTCATAGGTGGCTCTCTCGACAAAATTGTCAAAACAAGGGTACCACGCCCGGCCGAAATTGGGAGGATTGCTGGTAATGCCTATGCCCAGATTGTAGGCATACCCGGATTCAAAATAAAAGCCGCCCCACACCGGATCCCTCAACGGTTGACCCTGGTAATACACCGTCACTGACCCGGTATCGCCCGGGGCAAGCGTCGACGGAAGAATGACCTTCAGAAAGGGATCCTCATGCAGAAAATCTGCCGTTTGGCCGTCCACGATGACCGAATCCACCGTCAGTTGGGCCAGGTCCAGGGTCAGGGTATCCAGGTCTTCGATCTTGGGCCCCCACAAAAGGGTGGTCCTTGCCTTGATGATCGTACCCGAATTGGGTACTTCGAGCCAGATGTCGTAATGGAAAATGTCAGCGCTGTCGCTGCGCGCTGCCCAGGTCTGCTGCTGCGAAATCCGGAGAATATTGGGTTCGTCCGGAACCAACTCATGATCGTGGTAATGGCACCCGTAAGGTTGGGCTTGAAGGACCGTCAGACTGGCAAGGCCGATCAAAAGAACACCAAAGCGCAAAAGGGGTAGGGCAGGGGCAGTCATAAGCATTGATTTCATTCTTCTTCGCCGTCAGGCGCCTCCACTTTCCGCAGGAAAGGAAGACCGACCCAATATTCCTCCTCCTGGCTGATCGAGCCAAAACCAAGAAATCCGCCGGATGTGCGCGCAATGTGCCAGGCAAAGGACCTGAGTGATTTGTATGTCATCCATGACAAAGAGGGATCCAACTTGGCCAGGATGTCGTTGATTGGCGCCAACTCCCTGGCGATCTGTTCATTGCGATCCCTGGGCTGGGAGGGATAACTCCCGAAAAGCTCTTCCATGTGATCAGTAAACTGGGTGTTTGCCAGGTCGTACAATTCCTCCAGGCCGGAGGGACTATTGAAACTCCGGATATGTACGAGCTTCTCGGCCCAGGCGCGCTCGTTGGAATCAAAATCTCCGTCGGCTCCGCCGACCAGGATGGCGATCCGCGGAATGGCGGAAGCCAACAGGTTCAATTCATTCTCGTCCAGCTGGTCGCTGAGGGATGGATTCATGGAGGCAATTTTGGCCAAAGGTAAGGGTTTTGGGGAGTCACCGTACCTTTGGTATTTCGCAAAAACTGACGCGACAATTGGCAAAATCTGAAGCGAATTCCGGCCCGGCAGCAAGGGAGACTCCCCTCATGCAACAGTACCTGAAGCTCAAGGCTAAATACCGCGATGCCGTCCTGTTGTTTCGGGTAGGAGATTTCTACGAGACTTTCGGCGAGGATGCCATACGGACAGCCGCCGCCACCGGTATTGTCCTCACCCGGCGCAATAACGGAGGCTCGGATATCGAACTGGCCGGCTTTCCTTACCACGCCATGGACCTCTACATGCCCAAATTGGTAAGAGCCGGATTGCGCGTCGCCATTTGCGAACAACTCGAAAAACCATCCAAAGACAAGAAAATTGTCCGGCGCGGTGTCACCGAAGTCATCACGCCCGGTGTGACCACCGATGACAAACTGCTCGACCATCGCGCCAACAATTATCTCGCCGCTGTGGTCATGAGCCGGCAGGACCTGTTTGGGGTGGCCCTGGCCGATATTTCTACCGGCGAGTTTCTCGTCACGGAAGGCGACCAGGCCCAATTGGCACGCCTGATACAACACTACCAACCCGCTGAAGTGCTGCTGGCAAAAAGCATCCAGGCCCTTTTCGAGAAGGCAGCGGGGGCTCCCGTGCGCACATACCCCCTCGAGGAATGGGTCTTTACCCGGGATTACGCCACAGAAAAGCTTCACCACCACTTTTCCGTCCAGAACCTCAAAGGATTCGGCATCCAGGATCTGGACGCCGGACAAATCGCCGCCGGCGCCATCCTGCACTATCTCGCAGCCACCGAAAACGCCCGCATCGGCCACCTCCGGACCATTGCGCGCATCCATACCTCCCGGCATGTGTGGCTCGACCAGTTTACCGTGCGCAATCTGGAATTGGTGCAATGCCAGTTTGCCCATGGCCGGAGTCTGCTGCAGGTACTCGACGACACCCGCACCCCAATGGGCGCTCGAATGCTCCGCCATTGGATACTGATGCCCCTGCTCGACATTCCTGAGATCGTGGAGCGACAACGGTCCGTGCAGTACTTCCTGGACGAACCGGAAATCGCCGAACATCTGCACGGATTCCTCAAGGAAATCGGAGATCTGGAGCGACTGCTGGCGCGGGCCGTCGTCGGAAAGATCAATCCCCGGGAAATGAACCAGTTGGCCCGGACCCTGGAACTCACCCGCAAGGTGAAGGAATGGCTGGACCGGTGTCGCTCCGAGACCCTGCGCCAAATGGCAGGGAATGTGGACCCCTGCGAAAACCTGGTCGAACGTATCCGCAAAACCCTCAATGACGATCCTCCCGCCATCCTTCAGAAGGGCGACGTGATCCGTGATGACCGGGATGATCTGCTGGACGAACTGCGCCATACCATCCGCAACAGCCGGGAAATTCTCATCCAGGTCCAGGTCGAGGAAA
This sequence comes from uncultured Saprospiraceae bacterium, assembly GCA_964471595.1. Taxonomy (GTDB): domain Bacteria; phylum Bacteroidota; class Bacteroidia; order Chitinophagales; family Saprospiraceae; genus JAGNXB01. Next base: position 180,540 of record CAYYGN010000001.1, on the reverse strand, counting down.
GCCAACGCACCGGTATCCCCAACCTGAAGATCGGATTCAACAATGTATTCGGTTACTACCTGGAAGTCACCAACAAATACAAGAACCAGAATCTTATCCCCGATACCTGGGTGCGCAAACAAACCACCGCCAACGGAGAACGCTATGTAACGGACGAACTCAAAAGACTGGAAGAACGCATCCTGGGCGCCGAAGAGCGGATCCTCGAGCGGGAAGCCACCCTCTATGAAGAACTCGTCCTTAGCGTCCAGGAAGATATCGTGGCCATCCAGAACAATGCCGGCATTCTGGCCCGTTTGGACATACTCCTCGGGTTTGCCCGGATCGCCGGTCGGCGTCAATACACCTGCCCCGATCTCGATAACAGCCTCGCCATCGAACTCATCGACAGCCGCCATCCGGTGATCGAAGAACAACTCCCCCCGGGGGAGCCCTACGTGCCCAACGACATTCGTCTCGATCCCGACCAACAACAAGTGTTGATGATCACCGGACCCAATATGTCCGGCAAATCCGCTATCCTTCGCCAAACCGCCCTGATATGCCTGATGGCCCAAATGGGCTGCTTCGTGCCGGCCCGCAAGGCGCGCATCGGGATCGTGGACAAGATATTCACCCGGGTAGGCGCCAGCGACAATATCTCCTCCGGAGAATCCACCTTCATGGTCGAGATGACCGAAACGGCATCCATCATGAACAACATCTCGGCCCGAAGCCTCATCCTCCTCGATGAAATAGGCAGAGGAACAGCTACCTATGACGGGATCTCCATCGCCTGGGCCATTGCCGAATTCCTGCACGAAAATGGACGCTTCCGACCCAAAACCCTTTTCGCCACCCATTACCACGAACTCAACGAACTCAGCAACCGGTTCCCGCGAATTCGCAACGTCCATGTGGCTACCCAGGAAGCCGGCAACAGAGTCCTCTTTCTCCGCAAACTCCTCGATGGCGGCAGCGAACACTCCTTCGGTATCCATGTAGCGCGGATGGCCGGCATGCCCGTCTCCATCGTCAGCAGGGCCGGCGAAATCCTGGCATGGCTGGAAAGCCAGCGGGAAGGCAAGGATGCACGTCCGGACACGCCTCCCGAGTCTGCCGCACCGACCTCACCCGCCGTACAACTCAGCTTCTTTGACGCCCTGGATCCTCACCTTCAGGAGGTGCGCAAAGCCATCCTTGACCTCGAGATCAACCAGCTGACACCGATCGAATGCATGCTCAAACTCCAGGAATTTCGCAAAAAACTCCTGGAGACCTGATCCTTAATGGGGATTTTCATTCCGTTTGATGCCGGTTGTTTACCTTGTGACAGGGTGCGGCGGATCCGTCGCCTTTGTCTTTGTTTCCCGTGAACCTCCTGCCGGGTATCCTCTTTGCTCCTGGCCAAATCCATGGAGGCAATGAAAGCGGTCCTGCCGCCATTTCGTCGATTTTTTCATCTCATTAAATATGTTGTCATGAGACTGTTCACCCTGATTGCCTTTCTTTTGTTTTCCGGATTTGCGGTAGCACAAGCCCCCGAGAAAACCGTGCCCGTTGAACGCCCCCCCTGCTGCACATTCGTCATTGACCATATCGCGGCAAACGGGGATCTGGTTTCGACCGTGTGGGACCCCAACCCCGTAAATGCCAAAACAAAATCCGGGAAAGTCCAGATTGAAGTGCTGGGCCCCAAGAAACAAGTGATCAAAGGCTGGAATACCTGCACCCTCGCCCAGTGCCCCGCCGTTTCATGGACCGGGGCCGTAGGCAAACCCAAGCAACATGAACGCCGGAACAGAAAGCAAGTACTCAAGCAGGATCTCGCTCCTTCCACTACGGTTATTGACCTGACTTCCTTCGGGCCCGGCCAATACCTGATTCGCGCCACAGGAGAGCACGAGGTTCTCGAAAAAACAGTGACCATTCCCGCCAACGGGCTGACGGTTCCCTATGCCGACAAAAAAGCCGTGGGCGGTCAACGCTGATGCTCTCGCAGCCTTTCATGCTTGATGGAGAAAGGGGGCCCCGGGTCCCCTTCTCTTTTTGCACGCCACACCTTCAGCCACCGCACAAAACAAATTGTTTTATATTTGCACCACAGGGGAGGGCGATACCGTCCAAGAGACTCCCGTCATGATACACCCCCACGGCACCCTGTTCCTGTTCGACGAGGAGGACCGGGATTTCGCCCTTCCCACGTTGAAAGAAGGCCCTTATGACCAGGCCTTCGACGAGATGGAGCTGCTCGGATTTCCCCTGTGCTCCCCCTTCGACCTGTTGCAGGCCAGTCCCGTGGGTACCATACTGGTCCGAGACATGCATGCACAGGCAGGCAGGCAGGTGGCAATGACCGGCTATTACGTCGTGCGCAAGCACGTCACCACCGTGCGACGGGAACACATGAATTTCGGCACCTGGCTGGACCGGGAAGGGCAATTCTTTGATACTACTCATTTCCCGGCATCCCTGGCCCGCTACCCCTTCCGGGGACAGGGCGTATATCTCCTGTACGGCCGGATCTCCCTCGACTTCGGTTTCCCGTCCCTGGATGTGACGTCCATGGAAAAACTCCCCATGGTGCGCGACGAGCGCTATTGAGGACCGCCAACCCCGAAGGCTACCGGACAGTCGTGAACGCCGCAGACCATCTCCGACTGCCCTGACCGGCCGACAAATAATAAACCCCGGAAGGCAAGGAAGAAGGCAAAGGCACAACAAGATGCTGCCCGTCTCCGGTCGCCATCGACCGATGCGAGAAGACCCTGTTTCCCCGGACGTCAAACGCCGTCACATCCACTTCCCTGCCCGGACGCAAACCCGGCAAAACAAAGGAAAATGCAGGTTCCCGGCACGGATTGGGATACACGTGACCCTGGTGCGTCGAGGCAGCCCCCCCGGTCGAAACCGTGGATACGGATTCGTCAATGGCAAAATCCCAAATACCCCGGCCATAGGTGCCAAATCGCACCCGGTGCTGTTGGGGCAAATACGCCACACTCCAGTACCGCTGCAAAGGGGCCGTCACACCACTCATCGGATACCATTGGCCCGTCTCGCGGACAAAGACATAAGGCGCGCTTTCCGTCCCTGCAAACAACAACTTTCCGTCGGGCGTGGCCGCCATATCCAGCACCAGCGTAGGAGGAAGCCCTTCATTCATCGAAACAAATGTCTGCCCGCCATCCTCCGACACCCAGACAGCCGCATTGGAATAACCGCTGCCGCCAAAATAAACCCGGTCGGGCTCGACCGGACAGGGCAGAATCACGGACCCGTAGAGATAGTGACCACCCGGTACAGAGCCGACCGCGGGCTCCCATGTTTGGCCCTGATCCTGCGAAGTGAAGAAATAACCGTTGGTCGTGGCAGCGTACATCCGGTTGGGATCATGCGGAGAAAATGCCATGGAGCTCACCTCACCTTCCGAAAATGCCTTGAAATCGAATGGGAGTTGAGTTGCCAGAATTTCACCTGCCTCATATGCCAGCCGGATGATGTAAGAGCCCTCTCCGCCTTCGTCATTCCCTCCAGCCAGAAATACGACATTTTGCGCCGGGTCGGGATGGGCGACCAACGGCGGAATCCATACACTTTCGTCCTGGGAATCCACTTCGTAACTGGCCGTGTAACCACCCCCCGAGGGACTTGGCCAGTAGGTGATCCAACCACCCGGATATACCATCCACAACCGCTGACCGTAATCCGTGAAAACCATGTGACCATAATCGCCCGAAATGGCTTGCTCGAAATCCAATTGGTCGTTTTCCCACAGATCCAGAGCCCTTTGAAATCCCTGGTCCTGACTCCCGGCATAGATATACAATTCATCCAAAGGATCCGTTGCCACATCGTAATACTGACTGACATTCAACCCACTGAGACCCAGATTGTCAACCGTAACGCCGTCATAACTGACGTTCAATCCCCCGTGGTTGCTGATGAGATAAAACGGAGTGCCATCCTTTTTCCTGAATTCCCTGAAATACATCATGTCGGCATGAAGCGCGCCGTTGACGTTGTCGTAATAATCCCACCAGTCATTGAAACGCGCGAAGGTTTGTCCTCCGTCAAAGCTCCGGTGGCAATGGACACCTCCGACAAAGATCACGTCGGGATTGACCGTACTGACCAACATGCCCACCCCCCATGGACGCTCATCCACCGTACCCAGAGGTTGCCATGTCGCACCCATGTCTGTGGTCCGGTAAAACTGGTTGGCCGAATTGTAGGTGTACAGGCGGGTTTCACCGCCGACTTCCACCCCGTGCACATAGGCGCCGACACTTCCCACTCCGAAAAAGGCATTCCAACCTGCTTCCTGGGGAATTCCGGTCTCTGTATCCAGTTCCAGAATGCGGGTGGTGGCATCATTCACCTTGTCCAATATCACTACCCTGTCCGTTCCCGCCACCAGCGTCATGGCAAACCGGCCGGGATCTTCCGACTGAAAAGACCAGGTCTTGGTAAACGACTGACCGAGGTCTTGACTCATGTAGATCCCGACGTCGGACTTCCAGGGAACTGAAAGCCACTCCTGAACAAGGAGGAAAATTGTGTGCCCGGCCCCTTCCACGACAACGGGATCCTTGCGGCTTCCCCAATTGTCGTAGTCCGTGGTCATCCCCCCGGCAGCCACCCAGGTCTCGCCGTCATCATCCGAGTAATGCAGGATTTTGTTCACCATGGCCACCATCCTTCTGCCGGTAGGGCCGGGAATGAAACGCAGCAGCTCCCCTTCAAACGTCATGTCCTCCCGGATGACTTCCCAATTTTTCCCGTCCAGATTCCCCTTCCACAACGACCCGCCCGCTGAAATCAACCAGATGTCCTCTGTTTCGACATCAAAGTCGGTGGCTACAACCGATCCCGCTTGGTTCCGACTCCCTCGCTCATGCCATATTCCGTTCAGATATCCGTCAGCGATGGATTCCATGCCGTACCGGTCTGGTCCGGCCGCTTGCTGCCTTTCCACCCTTAACAGGTCCAGGTGCTGGGCCTCCAGCGCCTTCCAGTCCGTACCAGGTGCGGCCCGGTGCATGCTTTCGATCCAGGCATTCCGTAAATGTTGATTATCCCCCTCATCCGAATTCCACCGGATCTGGGTTTCTCCACCCGTAGGTGGCGGAAGAAGGGATTCCGTTGAGGGACGGCATGCGAAGACCACCAAAACCGAAAGGAGGACAAAACCCGGTACGGAAGAGGAAAAATAATGGTTCAACATAGGCCAGGCAATTGGATGAAAATGCTTTTATGGCTCTCCGGGATGATAATGGTCGCTTAGACGTTTCTCTTCCGGCTTTTCCTTCAACAGGCCCAATTGGCGGGCTACAATCATGGAAACACTGGCATCACTGGTGACATTGGCGACCGTACGCAACATGTCCAGCGGACGGTCGACAGCAAAGATCAGTGCCAGCCCGGCCTCGGGCACGCCAATGGCATTGAGAACAATGACCAGCATGACCATACCGGCTCCCGGAACAGCCGCCGATCCAATGGAAGCAAGCGTGGCCGTCAATACGATGGTCAATTGCTGGGTCAGGTTCAATTCGAGACCGAGCGTGTTGGCTATGAATACAGCCGCCACAGCCTGGTACAGACTGGTGCCGTCCATGTTGACGGTTGCGCCTACCGGCAATACAAAGCTCGCCACTTCTTCCTCTACACCCAAATGCTCTTCCACCCTTTCCATCGTCACCGGTAGCGTGGCGGCACTGGAACTGGTTGAAAAAGCCAGCAACTGGGCCGGTGCGATGCCTTTCAGGAAAAAACGGTACGACCGGCCGGCAAACACCCGCACGATCAAAGGATAGAAACCGAAGATCAGGATGACCAAACCCAGGACCACCGTCAAACTGTAATACATCAGGGCCTGGAACAAATCCAGACTGGGAGATTCCACCACAAGCGTCGCCATGAGCGCGAACACGCCTACGGGGGCGGTCAACATGATAAGATCCACGAGTTTCATGATGACCTCGTTCAATCCCCGGAAAAAGCCGATGACAGGCCGGGCATCTTCCTCCCGGATCAAAATGAGCCCGATACCCAGGAAGATCACGAAAAAGATGACCTGAAGCATATTGGCATTTCCCGTAAGCGCTTCAAAAATATTGTCCGGGACAATGTCCACCAGGGGCTGCAATGGACCTGAATCCTTGGCTTTTTCGGCCAGTTCGATCTTGCCGGAGGCTACCCCAGCATAGTTTTCAAGCAGGTTTTGCCGCGTTTCGTCGGAAAGCCCCCGCGAAGGCCGAACCACATTGACCAGAAGAAGACCAAGGGTGACGGCCACGACGGTCGTCACCAAATACAGACCAATCGTCCTTATTCCGATGCGGGAAAACTTGCTGATGTCCTTGAGCTGGGCCACCCCGGTGATCAGGCTGGTGATGATCAGCGGGATAGCAATCAACTTCAAAAAGTTGATGAATATGATGCCCAAAGGCTTGATCCAGTCTTGAAGCCATGATGTGCCTCCTGTGACCAACGCCAGCCAACCCGCCAGCACGCCTGCCACAATGCCCAACAATATTTGCCAGTGAAGGGCCAATTTCTTCATGGATCGAATTTTCCGAAAGATAGAAACTTCCCCGCCTCAAAAAGGCTTGATGGCACGCAACATCTCCCGTTTACCCGGCGGGCCTGGCAATCGGTCCACCTGCAATCCAGCCCTTTGCCAGCAACGGCGCACGTCACCCTTGGCACAATAGGTAACCAATACACCACCGGGTACCAATGCCGACGCAAGACAGGAAAGCACGGATTCCGACCACAATTCGGGTTGCGTCCCGGGGCCAAATGCATCGTAATAGATCAGATCCGAAGGAGGCAGAACAGAGGCCGAACAAATGTCTTGCCTGGATTTCAGCAGGGTGAAATGAGGCGTAACGGCAGCCTCCTGCTCCCATTCCGCATGATGCAACAGCCTGAAAAGGGCTTTGACTTCCGGATCCTCCATCCCGGCATACATCAGTTGATCCGTGATCGCTGGTTCGACGGGATAAAGGTCAAACGAGATGTATTTCGTGTCAACCCGCATTTTTTCGGTGGCGAGGCACGTGAGAAAAGCGTTGAGACCCGTACCAAACCCCATTTCGAAAATGCGCAATGGTCCGGATAACGGCTGGGCTACCCGTAAGCGCCACCCCGCCTCCAGAAAAACGTGCTGTGATTCAAGCATCGCTCCGTGCCGCGAGTGATAAGTGGCTTGAAAACGGGGAGTGTAAAGGGTAGGGGATCCGTCCTCCGTAAACTGGATAACGGCAGGATTTCTCATGCCGTTTGTCTGTAGCGCTCCAACTCACGGACCACTTCCTCGTCATGAATGCCATGATGGTCCTCCGCCCATACACACTCTCCCTGGTGGATCAGCAGCAGTTGAGGGGACTCGTGTGGCACGGCCAGTGCAGAGGCTACCCTGCGCGCCAGATTACGGTGCTGGATGACGTCCACCCAATAAATGGGTTGGCTCGCCAGGGAGGGTGATTTTTCCAGGTGACGACGCACAAAGAAACTGGTCCCGCAACGAGGACTGTGTTTGAAGATGAGGATGGGTTGGTGATGGGAGGCAGCCAGGAGATTATCGAAAGCAGAATCCTCCCGGAGGGTACACCACGCCATGTGGTTCAGAACAACATGGCCATCACGGACTGAAGAGCGGCTTCAAGCCCCTCGGTCACTTTGAAGTTGTTCGGGCATCCGTTGCCGCGATTGCAGGAAGTGGCCAAAAGAACAAGGCCGAGCAGGGCAGCGGAACGGAGAATTTTGAAACCCTTTTTCATGTACGGGACCTTTGACGTGTTTGTTCTCAAACGGAGGAGGTTGGAGCTTTGTTGTCAGACAAAGATAAGATTTTCCTGCCAATCACGCGGATTTGTGTACCCGGGAAAACCGTTAGCCGGGGAGTTGACTACTTTTGCAGCGCCAAAACGGTACACGATGGGCTATCAAATACTACTCAGAGACTCTCTTCGCGAGGCAATGTCCGAGGAAATGCGCAGGGACGAAACCGTATTCCTGATGGGCGAAGAAGTGGCCGAATACAACGGAGCCTATAAAGTCAGCAAAGGAATGTTGGAGGAGTTCGGTCCTCGTAGGGTTATCGACACCCCAATTGCCGAATTGGGTTTTGCCGGCATTGGCGTCGGCGCTGCCATGAACGGATTGCGACCCATTGTCGAATTCATGACCTGGAACTTTGCCGTGCTGGCCTTTGACCAAATCGTCAACAACGCGGCCAAAACGCTTTCCCAATCCGCTGGCGATTTCAGTTGTCCCATCGTCTTCCGCGGACCTTCGGGTTCAGCCGGTCAGTTGGCCCAGCAGCATTCCCAGACCTTTGAAAGCTGGCTCGGCAATACGCCAGGCCTCAAGGTGATCTCTTGTGTGGACCCCGTGGATGCCAAAGGTCTGCTCAAGGCGGCCATCCGCGATCCTGACCCGGTATGCGTGATGGAATCCGAAGTCTTTTATGCTATGGAACTCGTAGCCAACGGCCACAGTGAGCGCCATTACAAATTCCAGCAGACCGAATTGCCGGCCTTGGGTGAAGTGCCCCGGGAGGGTGAGGATTATGTGGTCGAGATCGGGAAAGCCGCCATCCGCCGTACCGGGTCGGACGTTACGATCGTCACCTTCAACAAAATGGTCTGGACCTGCCTCCAGGCAGCCGCCGAGTTGGCCCGCGAGGGTATTGATGCAGAAGTCATCGACCTTCGCACCATCCGGCCCATGGATTACGAGACGATCATTCGTTCCGTGCAAAAAACCAACCGTCTGGTGGTCGTGGATGAATCCTGGCCTTTTGCTTCTGTGTCGAGCGAAGTGGCATATGCCGTCCAACGCCATGCCTTCGATCACCTCGATGCCCCGGTGATCCGTATCAACAGCGCCGACACTTCACTGCCATACGCCTCCACCCTGGTCGATGCCTACCTGCCCAACCCGGAGCGCATCATACGCGCCGTTAAAGAGGTGGCTTACCGCAAGGTCTGACAAGAGCCGTACGGAGTGTCAGGCCATATTGGTTTGTTGATTGGATGCACTCCTCGACCGGCAAACCCGCGCCTGACCCGGCCATGAGTGATGATAAGAGGACCATCCTGCCGTGTGCCAACCATCTTTGCGGGCCTTGTCCGCTAGTTTGTCCGATCGGATGAATAACTTTTTATCCTGGCAGCCGTCTTACTTTTGTACCAACCATCCAGACGGGTATGAAACCGAAATTCCTTCTCGCACTGTCCGTCGCTGGCATTTTGCTGGCGGCTTGTACCAAAGTGGCATTCACAGGTCGCAAGCAATTGAAAATGCTGCCCGAATCGGAGCTGGTCGCCATGTCTCTGACAGAATACAACCAGTTTCTCCAACAAAACAAACTGAGCGGCGATGCCCAAAAGACCACCCTCGTACGGGAAGTTGGACACAATCTCAAACGCGCCATCGAAAAGTATTACATGGCCAAAGGCCTTTCAGCCGAACTCAAAGGGTTCAACTGGGAATTCAACCTGGTCGAAGATCCACTGGTCAATGCCTGGTGCATGCCGGGTGGCAAAGTCGTGGTCTATACAGGGATATTGCCCGTCGTACAGAATACGGATGCCATGGCCGTCCTTTTGGGTCACGAAATGGCCCATGCCCTGGCCTATCACGGCAACGAAAGGATGAGTCAGATGCTCGTGGCTCAGCTGGGAGGTGTAGCCCTGGATGTAGCCATGCATGACAAGCCCCAAGAGACCCGGGAGCTTCTTCAGGTCGCCTATGGTGTCGGCGCTCAGGTGGGGGCTTTGTTGCCTTTCAGCCGCAAGCATGAATCCGAAGCCGACGAAATAGGACTGTACCTCGCTGCCATCGCCGGATACGACATCAATGAAGCCCCGGCATTCTGGGACCGCATGAATGCCAAAAGCGGAGGTGGCAAAATGCCGGAATTCCTGAGTACGCACCCCGATCCGGGAAAGAGAAGTACCCGGCTCCAGCAACTGGCTGCCAAGGCCGAGGAACACCGGACCCAATATGGACTTGGCGAGCGCCAGGTCCGGAAGTCCCTTTGATGTCAGAATCACGAACGGTTTTTGGGGTTAGAATCAATCGCGAAGGCGACCGTTCGGACCGAGACCCAGTCGTTCCAGGACTTCTTCACGGGTGAAAGAGACCACTTGTCCGGGTAAAAGGTCAGTCATTCTCCAGTTGCCCAAAGCGGTGCGAACCAGCCTGAGTACAGGAAATCCCAGGGCGGCCATCATCCGGCGCACTTGCCGGTTTTTTCCCTCGGTAAGCACGATTTCCACCCATGTGTCGGGTATCTGTTTGCGGAAACGCACCGGAGGGACCCTCTCCGGTAATTCCAAGGGGTGATTGGGAATGCGGAAAAAGGCCGGCCGGAGAGACACGGGCTTTCCTTTGATCCGAATGGTCATACCCTCGGTCAAAGGGGCAAGATCAGCTTCAGCAGGGCACCCTTCCACCTGCACGGCATAGGATTTGGTCATACTGTTGGCAGGGTCAAGCAACATGGTCTTCAGACCGGGATCATCCGTCAACAACAACATACCCTCACTGTCCTGATCCAGCCGGCCTGCCGGGTAAACGCCTTTGGGAAATGCATACACTTCCGCCAGGGTGGTTTGACCCGGCATTTCAGGAGTAAACTGGCACAATACCCCATAGGGCTTGTACATCAAAAAGTAATGATACCGACCAGGCTTAGACATTGAACCGGAAATGCATGACATCCCCGTCCCGGACCACATATTCTTTGCCTTCCACACTCATCTTTCCTGCTTCCTTCACGGCTGCTTCTGAGCCGAGGCGGATGAATTCCGCATACGGAATCACTTCGGCCCGTATGAAGCCTTTTTCGAAATCCGAATGGATCACACCGGCGGCCTGGGGCGCCAGCGTACCCCTGGTGATGGTCCATGCGCGCACTTCTTTCTCTCCGGCAGTGAAATATGTAATGAGATTGAGGAGCGCATAAGCCTCCCGGATGACGCGGTTGACTCCGGGTTCGCTGAGGCCCATCTCCTCCAGAAATAGGGCTCTTTCTTCAGGGTCTTCAAGCTCCGTGATCTCGGCTTCAATGGCTGCGGAGATAAGGATGATCCCGGCTTTTTCATGGGCCACGGCTTCGGCAAAGGCCCGTGTATGCCCATTGCCCGAAACTACTGACCCCTCATCCACATTGCACACATAGAGGATCGGCTTGGCCGTGAGCAGAAACATGGAATCCACCAAGGCCTGGCTGTCCTTGTCCAATGAAAGGCTACGGGCAGGAATGCCCTGTTCGAGTGACTGATAGATACGATCTCCCAATTCGACCAATCTGGCATCCTCCTTGTTGCCGCTTTTGGCTTGTTTCCGCAGCCGATCAAGCCGCTTCTCCACCGTTTCCAGATCCTTCAGCAGCAATTCGGTATCGATGATTTCCTTGTCTCGGACGGGCGAGATACTACCGTCAACATGGATGACATTGTCATTGTCAAAACATCGCACGACGTGAAGGATGGCATCCACCTCCCGGATATTGGCCAGAAACTGGTTGCCCAATCCCTCTCCCTGAGAAGCACCCTTGATGAGACCGGCAATGTCCACTATTTCTATGGTGGTGGGAATCACTGCCTTGGGCCGGATCAACTTGGCCAATTCCTCCAAACGGGGATCGGGAACGGTGATCATCCCGATGTTGGGTTCCTTGGTGGCAAAGGGATAATTGGCCGCCAATGCGCGGGCGGATGTCAGGGCATTGAATAACGTGGATTTCCCTACATTCGGCAATCCGACAATTCCGCATTTGAGACCCATAAAGGCGATTTTTGAACGAAGGCGCAAAGATAGCCGTTTTATCACCCTGAATCCCGGCCAAGCTGAACTTCCTTGCCCATCTTTTGCTTTCAGGCCCCTCCCCGGAAAAGGCGATGGGCAACTATCTGGCCGACTTTCTCCGGCCCGCAGAGTGGGATCATCTGCCTGATTCCGTCATGGATGGCGTTCGGTTTCACCGGGAGATTGACCGCTATACGGACAACCATCCCGCCGTCCTTGAAAGCAAGCGCCGAATTCGTCACGCCTCAGGCAAGTATGCGAGTGTGGTCATCGATATTTTTTACGACTTCCTGCTGACAGCGGAATGGTCACGCTTTGTGGCCATAGCTCTGGAGGATTTCGAGGTGGCTGTTTACCAAATGCTGGGCGATCACCTGCACCTGGCACCTGAATCACACAGACAACGTCTTCGCACCATGATCGAACATCGATGGTTGGGCGGCTATCGCACACAGGCTGATCTCGGCAGGGTTTTTAACAGAATGGCCCACAGGGTATCAAGACCGGAATTCTTCGAACCGGCCATGGAAGCCCTGCACGAACAAAAGGATGCCTACCGAATGGACTTTCGTCGGTTCTTTCCGGAGCTGCTTTCCCACATGGCGGTAGCATTCCCGGTACCCAATCCCTGGCTTCATCACGCGTGACCCCGGCAGGTCAACCTTCGAAGTGGAAGGAGATCGTAAAGGATCGGGAAACGAGCCTGTCTATGATGTTCGACTGAGGCAGGCGGGGATCGGCGACGAGGATATTGCCCAGGCCGTGGCTGTATTTGATCTCCGGAGAAAAGATGAAGTAGGGAAAGTAGATCTGGACTCCTGCTCCAATCTCGAACATGAAATCGGAAGGCGAAATTTTGACCAGCTCCGAAGCATCCCGGGACCGGGAATCATTGGCGACGTCAATCCCGTACTTGACACCCGAAACCAGAAAAAACCGTTTGTCGTTGTAGGGTGCTGATTTGTAGCGCAAGTGGAAAGGCATTTCAAAAAGTACGGCCTGTATGCTGCGCGTGTACCCGGGTCGTATATCCTGAGGGGTTTCGTAGAAGATCTTGCGTTCGGTAAAAGACAGCGTGGGTTGCAGCCGGAAGTCCACATATTGACCGATCTTCAGGTTGATGATCCCTCCCAGATTGAATCCCTGGCCTTTGAGAGATTCCACAAGCCGGATGCTGTCATTCAGAGGAAAGTTCCTGGAAGGAGAGATTTGGTAATCGGCATTGTTGTAGGCCAGTACGATCCCGAAATAGTACGGCTTGTTTTCAAAATCCAGGTAATTGTAATTGCCTCGCTGACCTGACAATTCAGGAGCAAACAGAAACAACAAACCCGAAAGGATCAGTGCATCCCGGTGTAAATGGAGCATGTGCCAAAGGTTAAAGGCGTCCATTTAACTTCCCGGTATCCTGCGTTTCGCATCACGTCACAAAAGGTCTTTCCTTCAGGAAAAGCCTGGACAGATTCGAACAGGTAACGGTAAGCTTTTGGATCCCTGGACGATAAACGTCCGATAAAGGGAAGCAAGTATTTGAAATAGAGCAAAAATAACGGCCTGAACCAACCCTGGGGCTGCGAGAATTCCAGGATCCATACATGGCCGCCAGGTCGCAGGACACGTCTCATTTCGCCCAAGCCTTGTTCGAGATTCTCGAAATTGCGAACGCCGAAAGCTACGGAGACCGCATCGAAGGAAGCATCGGGAAAGGGCAGGGCTTCGGCATCTCCCTGGATCAGTTTTATCTGACCTTCAAGCCCTTGCTGTATGATTTTGGACTTCCCGATGTCGAGCATCTCCCGGGCAATGTCGATACCGGCGACGGAGGCTGCCGGCAAGGCCCGCGATATGGCAATCGCCAAATCTGCCGTCCCGGTGGCCACATCGAGAATCTCGCGAGGTGCATGGCTCGCCAGGCGATGGACCAGGAGCTTCCTCCAACTCCGGTCGATTCCCATGCTCAATACCTTGTTGAGAAGGTCATACCGACCCGAGATCCGGTTGAACATCGTGGTTACCTGTTCCTTCTTGGAACCCGGGGCATCGGCATAGGGTTTGACGGGTGGGTTGTCCATGCCGGCAAAGTTCCACAAAAACCACTATTGGCTGTCTTCGGCCGGGAAAATCAGGTCCATCGACACCCGAATTACTATCTTAGCGCCCGCAAATCAATACCCATCTGCATGAGCGCCGGATCCCGGATTGTTCCCATCAACCTTGAAGATGAAATGAAAACCGCCTACATCGATTATTCGATGTCGGTCATCGTTTCCCGCGCTCTCCCGGATGTGAGGGATGGCCTCAAACCGGTCCACCGCAGGGTGTTGTACGGCATGCACGAGCTGGGTCTGCCATTCAACAAAGCCCACAAAAAATCCGCCCGGATCGTCGGTGAGGTACTTGGTAAGTATCACCCCCACGGCGATTCATCCGTGTACGATACCATGGTTCGCATGGCCCAACCCTGGTCTCTCAGGTATCCGCTTGTGGACGGACAGGGCAACTTTGGCTCGATAGACGGGGACAGTCCGGCCGCCATGCGTTATACAGAAGCCAGGATGGCCCGGATAACGGAGGAATTGTTGGCGGATATTGAGAAGGAAACCGTCGATTTCGCCCTCAATTTTGACGATTCCCTGGAGGAACCCACGGTCATGCCAACCCGGTTGCCCAACCTTCTCGTGAATGGTGCTTCAGGGATTGCCGTTGGCATGGCGACCAACATGCTGCCCCACAACCTCAAAGAGGTTTGCGACGCCGTCGTCCATTTGGTCGAAAATCCGGAGGCTACGGTGGCCGACCTTCAGCAATTCGTGAAAGGTCCCGATTTCCCGACTGGAGGTATCATCCTCGGCCACGAAGGTATTCGGGAGGCTTTTGAGACCGGTCGGGGACGGATTACCGTGAGGGGACGCGCCGAAATCGAATCCACCGAATCCGGAAAGGAAGCCATCATTATCACCGAAATTCCCTACCAGCTCAACAAGGCCAGCCTGGTAATGAAGATTGCCGAATTGGTCAATGAAAAGAAAATTGAGGGAATCAGTGATGTACGCGACGAGTCTGACCGCAACGGGATGCGTATCGTCGTCGAGGTGCGTCGCGACACCATGGCCAGTGTCGTTCTCAGCAAGCTTTACAAATACACACCCCTCCAATCCTACTATACCGTCAACAATGTGTGTCTGGTGGGAGGCAAACCCAGACAGTTGAACCTGTTGTCATTGCTGCAGGAGTTCATTCGGTTCAGGTTGGAGGTGGTGGTCCGCAGAACGCGGTATGAATTGCGCAAAGCCGAAGAAAGAGCCCATATACTGGAAGGTCTGCTGATTGCGCTGGACCATTTGGACGAAGTCATCGCTCTGATAAGGGCCAGCGCCACTCCGGATGTGGCCAGGGACGGCCTTATGGCCACCTTTGGCCTCAGTGACATTCAGGCCAAGGCAATACTGGAAATGCGACTCCAACGGCTCACGGGACTGGAGAGGGACAAGATCAGAGAGGAATATCAGGAACTTCTGAAGAAAATCGAGTACTACAAGTCCGTGTTGGCCAGTGAGGAAATGCAAAGGGGCATTATCCGGGATGAAACCGTCGAACTCAGAGATAAATACGGGGACGACCGCCGCACTGAGATCGCCTTTGCCGAAGGAGAAATTACCATGGAGGACCTGATCGCCGATGAGGATGTCGTGGTAACCATCAGTCACCTGGGGTACATCAAGCGGACCAAAGTAGAAGAGTTCCGTACACAAAGCCGTGGCGGACGCGGATCAAGAGGCACTCGAACACGGGATGAAGACTTCGTGGAGCATATGTTTGTGGCTTCCAACCACAACTACCTGTTACTGTTCACCGAATCAGGCCGGTGCCACTGGTTGCGGGTCTTCGAGATCCCCGAAGCCTCCAAAACAGGATCGGGAAGGGTGATTCAGAATTTGCTGGCCTTACCCAAGGAGGAGCGCATCAAGGCTTACATACCCATACAGGATCTTAACGACACGGCTTTTCTGGAATCCCATTATCTCATCTTCTGTACCAAAAAAGCCATCGTCAAAAAAACGGAGGTCATGGCCTTCAGCCGGCCTAGGGTCACTGGCATCAATGCCATCAATATCACGGATGATGATCAGTTGCTGGAAGTGCGTCTGACCAATGGGAAGAACGAAATCATCCTGGCCAATCGGACGGGAAGAGCCATCCGTTTTCCGGAGCGGACCGTCCGACCCATGGGCAGGACCGCCACAGGCGTCAAGGGAATGTCCCTCGACCACAATGAAGACTATCTCGTCGGAATGGTGTGCGTCGATCCGGATGACTCGGCCACCACGATTCTCGTAGTGTCGGCCAATGGAAATGGCAAAAGATCGGCCCTCGATGATTACCGGATCACCAACCGGGGAGGCAAAGGGGTTAAGACCATGGCCATTACGGAGAAAACCGGCCCGCTCATCGCGATCAAAACGGTTCGGGATGATGACGACCTGATGATTACCAATCGTTCCGGAATCATGATTCGTATGCCGGTTTCGGACATACGTGTGATGGGCCGCGCTACGCAGGGCGTAAAGGTAATTCGTCTGGAAGAAGAAGATCAGATTGCCGACGTGGCGGTCGTGGTCGGTGATGAGGAGTCCGGACCAGCCGAGCTCGCGCATGTCGACCCTTCTTAACAGCCTGTTAACGAACCTTTCTGCCCTTGGGGCCTTACTTGTTTATCTTAATCGACCAATTCTCTGACCTATGAAAAACATTGCCATCCTGTTGCTGATGATGGGAGCGGTGCTGGGCCAGTCCAATGCCCAGGATGAAGGCGACCGCGCCTTCAAAAAGGCCAAACGCGCACTTGGCGCTTACAACCTCGACCCATCCGGGAATGCCGATAAACTGGCCGAAGCCAGTGAAATGATCGATATCGCCATCAAGGATGTGACCATTCAGGCCGATCCGGAAGCCTGGATCCTTAAAGGTCAGGTCGAAATTGAAAAAGCCAATAAAGACCTGACAAATGCCATGTTGAATCCCAACGCCCGCCCGGAAAACACCAAAGCCGCTTATGAGGCTTTTGCGGCCTTTCGGGAAGGCAATGCCCGGGCTGAAAAGAAATACCATAAACGCGATGCGTTGGACGGTATCACGAATGCCATCGGGCATCTGAACAATATGGCTATCTACGGTTACCAGAACGAGGATTTTGATCTGGCCCATCTGGGATTTGCGACCGTCGTGGAAGCCCATGAACTGCTTGTCAAGGAGCAGGAAAAAAGTCCCATGGATGACAAAGCCTATCAGGATGCCATGTTCAGTGCCGCAGCTACCTGCCAGAATCAGGAGGACCAGGCACGGTGCATCGGTTATCTCGAAAAGCTACGCGCCGCACAATATGCCAACGCCTACATCTACGATCTCCTTTACAACGCTTATATCGAGACCGACAAGGCCAAGGCAGCAGCCTATTTGGATGAAGGCCGGAAGAAATATCCCGATGAAGTCAGTCTTCTGTTTACGGAGATCAACCATTATCTCCGGGAAGGACGGATGGACGAGTTGGTCACCCGGTTGAAGACCGCCATCGAAAAAGAACCCGAAAACAAGTCGCTGTATCTAACGTTGGGAAATGTGTATGACAACTTGTTCCAGAAGGCACTGGAAGCCAAAGATGAAAGCAAGGGTGATACCTATTTTGATGCCGCCCTTGATTATTACAATCAGGCATTGGCCAAAGACGCCCAATATCTGGACGCCATATACAGTATTGGAGCCCTGTACTACAACCGGGCAGCCGTGTACCAACAAGGGTTGAATGCACTGGCTGATGATATCAGCAAAGAAGGAATTCGCAAGTACGATGCCCTCAAGGCAAAAATGAGTGCCGAATTTGACAAAGCTCTGCCGTACTTCCAAAAAGCCGAGCAGCTCGACCCCAATGATGTGAATACCCTGATAGCGCTGAAGGAAATTTATGCGCGCAAGAACGAACTGAGCATCTCCAACGAATTTAAATCGAGATTGGAAAAAGCGCAGAAAGGAGAGAAGAACGAAACCTCCTATTTCAAGAAATAGAGGCGGTACTATTTCCTCCAGTGACCCGAATGGCCTTTCGTTGTCCAATACGAAAGGCCATTTCTGTTTTCTGGAATCGTGGTCATGTCCCGACATTCCGGGAAGAGTCCCCGGGGGGAGCCGGGCCTTTGGTTGTCACCGATCCTCCGATGTCGGACAATCAGGGGGCAAAAACTGTCCTCCTGGACTCCGGTGTGAGAAACGGTTTGGACGCAAGGGATTCAGCAATCCCAAAACGGTGTTCAAGAACCAAAGTGCCCGTATTAGCTTACACGGATTATTGAGGGGCTTGGGCATGGTAGCCAAGAATGGAGAGCATACTTTCTGCCGTTTGCTCCTCATAGGCCAGCCAGTCAACCAAATTGCCCATGTCATCCCTGTCAATCAGTACGTGTTTGGGGGAGGGAATCAGGCAATGCTTAATGCCGCCAAACCCGCTGATGGAATCCTGGTAGGCACCGGTGTGAAAGAATCCGATATAAAGGGGTTCCGGGTCACCAGCTTCGATTTTGGGCAAATACACCTGGTTTTCATGCACTTCGGCATTATAGTAGTCAGAGTTGTCGCAACTCAGACCACCGATATTCACCCGGTGGTATTCATTCTCCCATTTGTTGATGGGTAGCAGGATGAACCGCTCGGAAATACCCCAACTGTCGGGAAGGGTGTTCATCAGGGAGTTGTCGATCATGTACCAAACCTCGGCATCATTCTGTTGTTTTTGGCTCAAAACACTGAAAATGGTGGCGCCACTTTCACCGACCGTGTACTTGCCAAACTCGGTGAAAATATCGGGCTCCGGAATCCCGTCTTCCTCGCAGGCCTGCTGGATCAAACTGACGATCTCCTTGACCATGTACTTGTAATCGTATTCAAAACTGAGGTTGTTGCGAATGGGCATCCCCCCTCCAATGTTGATCGCCTTAAGGTCCGGGCATATCTTTCGCAACTCACCATAAAGCTTAACGGCCTTTTTGAGCTCTCCCCAATAATAAATCGTGTCTTTGATGCCGGTATCCACAAAGAAGTGGAGCATCTTGAGTTTGAATTTGGGATTGTTGGCCAGTCGTTCCTGGTAATAGGGGATGACCTGGGAATGCCTGAAGCCAAGTCTGCTGGTATAAAACTCGAAATTGGGTTCTTCATCCGTGGCAACCCGAATGCCCAGCTTGCATTCACCTTGAACCAGCTCTTCGTAGTGTTGGAGTTCCTCTGGGTTGTCGAGGACGGGGATGACATTGTAAAAGCCGTCATTCACCAGTCCTGCAATCTTTTCGGCATAAGCCCGGGGCTTGAAACCGTTGTTGACAATTATGGTGTCCTTGCGGAGTCTCCCTTCGCGATAAAGGTGGTGGACCAAATCGATGTCAAAGGAAGACGAGGTCTCAAGATGGACATCGTGTTGCAGGACTTCGTGCAGAATATAACTGAAATGGTTGCTCTTTGTGCAATAACAATAGTAATAGTCTCCGCTGTAATTCAAGGCTTTGATGGCCCTGTTGAAGAAGTTTTTGGCCTTCTTGATCTGGGCGCCGATTTGGGGCAGATAGGTCAATTTGAGTGGCGTCCCATACTTTTGGATGAGATGCATCAAAGAGATGTTGTGAAAGGTCAGATAGCCGTTCTCGATGTCGAAGCCTTCTTGGGGGAAGTAAAAGGTCTGGTCAATGAGATCGAAATACCTGTTTTTCATGTAGCGGGGGGGTATGAAGATGGGCGAATGGAAAGGAGCATCGGGTAAACAAAAAATCCTGCCCCTCCCGTAGGAAAGGCAGGATCATGCTGCCACAAGGCAACAGCAAGTGGGACAGGGGCCAGACTTTCTACCCGACGGATAGGCAGGAAGAAGGAAGGGAGACTCACTCCTCGATAGGATTGAAAGAGGGAGAGGATTCGATCTCGAGGCCGCGATAGGCACCGCCAAAAGGTTCTTGGGCGATCTGTTTCTTCTCTTCTTCTTTGCCGACCACGCTTTTGGTGGCATGAGGCACTAGCATGAGCCGCTTTTTGTCAATGAGCTGCCCGGTAATGGTACAGATGCCGTAGGTTTTGTTTTTGATGCGCAACAGAGCGGCATCCAGATTCCGGATAAACTGCTGTTGCCTCAGAATCATGCGGCTGAGCATTTCGATTTCCGAATGCAGGCTGCTGTCATCAAACAGGTCAGCGCTGTTCTTGTTGTTGGTCGATTCGCTGAGTTCGGACAACTGCTCTTCCATGAAGGCGAGTTCTTCCTTGGCCTTGTCCAGTTTGCCAATGATGAGCGTGCGGAACTCTTCCAGTTCTTCATCGGAATAACGCACGGGCGTGGTGTTGTTGTCCATTGCATTGGTTTGTTCAGGGTCCGTCCGGACAGACTCCCGAAGGTGGTAGGATGGACCCATAACGGATTTCTTTCTCAAAAAGTTTCCGCCATCAGGTGCCGGCAACCACGTTCAGGGCTCAATCCGAACAAATTGGCGCCGCAAAGCTACAAGGTTTGGCGAAATGGACGCCTCAAATACGGATACCGATACAAATAACCTGCCGGATTGTGTTTGATACAGAATGCCATCCTGATTTGCGACCTTTGTCAGGCATCATGCGCATCTCCATTATAACGGTCATTCCGGACCTGCTGCAAGGGCCTTTGCAGCATTCTATCATTGGTAGGGCAGGCAAGCGGGGACTGTTGGAAATTGATGTGGTGGACCTCCGGGCATACGGTATCGGAAAGCACAGACAAGTGGATGACTATGCGTATGGAGGTGGAGCGGGAATGGTCATGATGCCCGGACCCCTAATGGCATGTATCGAATCATTGCAGGCCATTAGGTCCTATGATGAAATCATTTACATGGCACCGGACGGCATATTGCTCGACCAGCCCCTGGCCAACCGGCTTTCGCTGAAAGGCAACCTCATGATCTTGTGCGGTCATTACAAAGGCATTGATGAGCGGATCAGGCAACATGTGGTTACCATGGAAGTGAGTATTGGCAATTACGTTCTGAGCGGAGGTGAATTGGCTGCCGCCGTCCTGGTCGATGCGGTCGGCCGTTTGTTGCCGGGTGTCATGAATGATGAAACCTCCGCTCTGTCCGACAGCTTTCAGGATGGATTGGTGGCTCCTCCCGTTTATACCCGACCGGCCCGGTTCAGGGATTGGGAAGTGCCCTCTGTCCTGCTCTCGGGCAACGAGTCGGCCATAGAAGCCTGGCGATACGAGCAGGCTTTGGCCCGCACCCGCCAAAGGAGACCGACATTGCTACAGGATGAGTAAAAGTTTGGTCGGAGTCAGTTTGACAGGCATGCTGTTCTGGGGTATGACCTTGTTGGGCCAGTCGGGAGATTGGTGGGCGCAAAATGTGGGCTGGGATGGTGTGCGTCCCTATCAATACTACCTGAATCTGACCCCTGCCGGCATGGGCCCCAACGCCCTGCCCGTCCCATCCATGCACAAGATGAATATGGATTCATCATCCTGGTTTTCCATGGGAGCATGGGGGCATTTCCATGCAGAAGAGGAAACCGTTTCTGCCAGGCTGGGCATGCAATGGAGCCCTGCGCCCTGGTGTCGGTTGGTGGTTCATGTCATTCCTTTGGAAGGTTTTCGGACCAGTCATGCCCTGAAAACAGAAAGGAAGATATTTTTCGAGGCCTACAACGATCGCATGGCAGGAGGAGACTTTCATATCGAAACGCTGTTTCGATTGCCCCCTCGTTGGTTGGGTGGGTGGGAAAGTTCTTTAAGGGTCGGGATTCGTGCCCCCTCCGGCACTCATTTGGGGGCTGCCAGATACACGGATACGCCGGGTTACTGGTTTGACCTGGCCGTTACCCGCAGAATAACCGGCCGGCATGTTCTGGAGGTGCAGGGGGGATTTCTGGTTTACCAGACGTACGATGATAAATCGAGACAAAACGATTGCCTCTTGTGGGGTCTGGGCCATCGGTGGGCTGGCAAAAGGCTGGAATTCTTCCATTCCCTCCGGGGGTATAGCGGGTATTTGGGCCAAGGAGATAGCCCTGTTATATATGAAGCCGAATGCCTGTACCGGTCATCTGCCGTGTGGTCCTGGGTGCTGGCCGCTGGAAAAGGCCTTCACGATTACCCTTTTGCTTTTGCCGGGTTGACAGGACGTTGGCACTTTTCTCTGCCGATTCGTCAACGCTAGGGTCACGAGGCAGGTCAGAAATATTTGAAGTTATGCCCTTTTTCAATGCGCTGAACGGCCTGAAACAGCAATTTCACCAGATTTTGGATGTCATCGCGGTGCGCCATTTCCACCGTAGTATGCATGTACCTGAGCGGGAGGGACACAAGAGCCGCCGGCACACCGCCGTTTGAATAGGCAAAAGCATCCGTGTCCGTACCGGTACTGCGTGAAGAGGCTTCACGCTGATACGGGATTTTTTCTGCCTCTGCCGTTTCTATGATCAGATCGCGCAGTTTGTTGTGGACGGCCGGCGCATACGTGATCGTAGGGCCTTCCCCGCATTTGATGTCCCCGTTGATACTCTTGTTGATCATAGGGGTATAGGTATCGTGCGTGACATCCGTGATGATGGCAGCATGAGGTTGGATGGTCCGTGCAATCATCTCTGCTCCGCGCAAACCAACTTCCTCCTGGACAGAGTTGACAATATACAGGGTATAAGGCAGCTTGATTTTTTGTTCCTTGAGCAACCGGGCAACCTGGGCAATGCAGAATCCTCCGATCCGGTTGTCCAAAGCCCTGCCAATGAAATAGCGGTCGTTCAAGGTCGTAAGGGCGTCTTCAAAGGTGATGACGGATCCTACATGGATGCCCTTCTTGAGGACCTCCTCCTTGTTTTTTGCCCCTACGTCTACGAAAATGTTCTCCAGGGAAGGCGCCAGATTGGCATCCTTCCCCTTGCGCAAATGGATGGCCGGCCATCCGAATACACCATTTACGATGCCATTGGGGGTATGGATCAACACGCGTTTGGAAGGTGCGATCTGATGGTCGGATCCGCCATTGCGGACGACGTTGATGAAACCGTCCTCCGCAATGTAATTGACATACCAGGAGATCTCGTCGGCATGTGCCTCGATCACTACCCGGAATTCCTGTCCGGGATTTATGATGCCTACGGTTGTACCATACTGATCCAGAGCCCAGTCATCCACAAAAGCCTTGAGATAATCCAGCCAGATCTGCTGCCCGGAGGATTCGTAACCCGTAGGAGCATGGTTGTTGAGGTACTTGAACAGAAATTTCTCCGAGTCCTTGGTTAAAACTTTCATTGCGTCAGGATGTCAAAGACTATGTACGAAACGATAAGGGTTTGGTTTCCTTGCCCGGTTCAAGGCGAGGATGTCAAGGTGAAACGATCCGACCAGGCCCTGGGATCCCGATACCAGGGAGTCAGCATCTCAAACTCTTCCTCCGAGATATACCCGCTTTCTCTGGCTACATCGAGAACGGTGGGAAAATCGCTCACGCTTTCCAGGGGTATGCCAGCGTCTTCAAACCGGACCCGGGCTTCGGTAAATCCATAGGACAATAAGGCTATCACCGCAACGACGGAAGCTCCGGCAGCTTCCAGGGCTTTGGCCGCCTGTAGGGAGCTGCCTCCGGTACTGATGAGGTCCTCAACAACCAACACGCGCTGTCCGGCCGAAACAAGTCCCTCGATCTGGTTGCCGCGTCCGTGATTTTTGGGCTGGCTACGAACGTAGCAAAATGGAAGTTGCAGGCGATCGGCCAATAATGCGCCATGAGGTATACCTGCTGTGGCTACACCGGCAATGCCTTCCAACGGTCGAAAGTTTCGGGACAGGGCGGCAAGTCCTTCAATGGCATGGTTACGGCAGTCAGGGTAAGACAAGAGGAGCCTGTTGTCACAGTAAACCGGACTTTTCAAGCCGGATGCCCATGTGAATGGTACATGGGGACTAAGGCGGATTGCGTTAATTTGCAAGAGATCGGCCGCCAACGCCCTCGCGTGGTTCGGTTTGGTCATAGCGCAAAAAGGCCCGTAAATGTATGACATTTATATCAATACCCACTTACTGAAGTTGGCCGATCGTCCGCCTGTGGATCGAACCGTTTGGTCAATCATACTCCCCTGGAGAGGCCGGATCAAGGATTTGCATGCCGTGCTCGACGCTATGGAAAAAAGGCAATATGCCCATGATGCCTGGCTCTTTGCCAACCCGATCGAACCTTTGTGGGATGCCTTCAGGCACTTGTTTGACTATGTGCCTGCGGCCGGAGGTGTAGTCGTCCGCGAGGACGGCAGGATGATGTTCATCCTTCGCAAAGGACAATTGGATCTTCCGAAAGGTAAACTTGATCCTGGTGAATCCTTTGAAACTGCGGCAAAAAGAGAGGTGTTGGAAGAGACAGGATTGACGGCGATCCGTACGGGATCCTTACGGGCAGTCACCTGGCATGCCTATCGGGAACGGAAGAAACGATTCCTCAAAGAGACCAGGTGGTTTGCCATGGACCAGCCCGAAGGACCCGGGCATCCCCAGGCAGAGGAGGGCATTACGGCAATCCTTTGGATGACTTCGGATGAATATTTTCAAAGTGACCTGCCCCGGTACCGCAATCTGGATGCCATGCTGGCCCAATGGCCAGGCAGCTAATCAAAGGGCTACCTGGATACAGGTTGTTGGGCCGTCTGCCAGGCCAGGATACCACCTTCCAGATTGTACACCTCCTTGAATCCCATATTGATCATTTGTTTCATGGCATTAGCACTCCGTGCGCCCGACCGGCAATAAACCAGCACAGGGCGTTCTTTGTCGAGTGCTTGCAGTTGCGTCGTGAAATCCGGGTCGTGCAAATTCATCTTTTTCGCGCCTGGGATGATGCCAGCTGCCCATTCCTCAGGGGTGCGTACATCCAGAATCTGGACATCCTCCTTTTGATGGATGAGCTGGGAAAAGGTCGATACATCCACATCCCGGGACAAGCCATTCCGGGCGGGATCCTGTTGATGTGATTGCGAGAGACAGGAAGTACCGGACAAAAGGACGATGAACACCCATCCTGCGGCAAGAATTTTGAAGGACATGCTTTTCATTTGACACAAAGGTACGGGCACTGCCATCCCTGTAATGTGACTGCGGTCACAGTGGAATGGCCGGCCAGCCCAACCCCTCTTTCCGAGGGTCCGTCCTGGTAGGGAATGACCTTGTAACCGGTCAGGCAGCATGTCCCAAGGGTGATTGGGTCGTCCATGATTTGATGCCTGATGACTGTAAGGCATTCGATCACGGCGCCCTGAGGTGGCGGGCAAGGGGCGAAAGCATGCAGAGCTTCGCTATACATCGCACACGGTACCAGAACCATAGGCTCAACCCGGCGAATTCCTTCCATTGGTACCCCTATGACCATATCCGGCATACTCAAGAGCCACAATCTGATGGCAGGAATGTTCAATGATGCCGGTTTCGGCCGGTCAACCGGTAAAAAAGACACGGAATGGCATCCGGTTGCTCATTCCCATCTGAAAGGCAGGCAGACTTTGACGGCACATCTTTTCCGCCGGCAATCACTTTGCACACACCAAACCTTTACCTGGAAGCATTGATATGGGTTGTCGTCCCTTCTGCCAAATCGGGAAAATCCGATTTTCATGGAATATGCGTCTCCGTCTTCATTCCATCCGTTGGATTCTCTGTCCAAACGCTGGCAATGGAAATTGTCATTGCTGGCATCAGCATCATTTTCACCCCATTCGATGGTTGCGCTTGAAGTTCCGGTTGTGTCTGGTCCACCCGTCTTTTTCATGGGATAAGGGTTGCATGCTCCGGCATCCGGACAATGACAATAAAATTGGATGTTGCGAATGACCAGTTCCAGGCTGTCTCCTGAGGCGACTTCATGAGAAATGTCCGGCTTCAAAGACGCCGTACTGGATACCTTGTCGGTGTGAACGGGAATCGTGTCAACGCATTCACTCCCTTCAAACAACAGGATTTCCAGTTTGAGGGAGTCACACTGGCACTGAGGCCGGGAGGAGGAGGCATTGATCAGTACATAGTCATCGGACGGCTGCCGAGGTAAAATCTTTGCTTCTGCGCCTACAGCCTGGAAGGTATTCCAGAAATCGTCGATCCC
>CAYYGN010000001.1:129176-154581 GCA_964471595.1 uncultured Saprospiraceae bacterium | reverse complement strand
ATCGGTTTGAGGACCGGTTCCTTATCCGCCGGTTTGTCCTTGTCCTTTTGCGGAAGGCTGGCAACAGGCCGTTGGGTGGAGGTCTCAAACTGGTTGTAAGTGGATTGGGCGAAATCCGGCTTTTCATAGGTCTCACCACGTACGGCGGTCGTAAATATCCAGAAGGTTTGCTGTATGATGGCCTCCCTTTCTTTTTCCGGATTACCGGAGAAAGGTGTTGAGAAACCGCCTTCATCAACGACCTCCTCGATCAAACGAATGGCCTCAAGATAAATGAGGCCCGCCTGATCAGGGGCCGATTCTTCATCCAATCGATGGCCCAGTAAGCGGTCAGTACCGGGTATGGTGACCTGGACATTCCCGTCCGGCTCCCAACCTGAATCAAGGGACGGTATCCAGTCATTGGTCAGAAGACCTGGCCGTATCCATTCGTCAAATGGCAATACATCATTCCCGGATGGTACCGGTGGCTTGTGCACATCCGTGCAATATCCGGAAAGCGGGAGCGTCACCTGCTCACCGGCAGGTACTGTCACCGGTTCGCCATACGGAATGATGTACGGCTGATATTCACCAGTAGGAGGCACATAAAAAGGCCCGCTATCAATAGTGGCGTCATTTTCGGTGGGATTGGAGATGGTAAGCGTAATAATGTGCCCGGTTGTTCTTCCGGTTCCGGTAGCTCTGTACACCAAGGGGGATGCACTTTGGCTGTACCCTGGCTGGAAGCTGAACAAAAGGAGAACCAGGATGGACGTCAGCCACATGCCGGACATGAACGTGATATTGCTGTTTCGGGTAAAGGAGGGATTCATGATGGGGATAAGATTGGTTTGACAATGCAACCCGGAAAACAGAAGAGAAGGCTGGCCGGGTAATTACCAGCCTGCACACGAGGAGCCAGGCAGAACCAAAAAGAAGTGTGAGATCAAAAGGAACTTCATATCGTGGATTCCTTGATCAAAAACCCTTAAAATTAAGGTTTTCTTATTGATATTGCCAAATAAAAGACGACAAAAGACTTGCGTTGTGAAGTCTCTTGCCCTGAAATGACGGATGGGGTCTATCGCGGCAGTGAAGAGGTGACAAGCACGTCTCCCTTGTATAGCCGTGAAGTGCCATCAAGAAAACTGATCTCGATGGCGTAGACATAGACATCCTTTTCGACCGGCCTGCCCCGGTAGGCACCATCCCATCCATTGGAGGGATCATCAGGAGCCAAATCCTTTTTCTCGAACAAGGCATTTCCCCATCGGTCAAAAACGCGAAAGCTTGTAACGCGCGATACTTCACTGCCCCCGTGTATGAAAAACAGGTCATTGATCCCGTCACCATCCGGCGAAAAGGCATTCGGGATATACACCTTCTTGAGACGTATGACCCGGATGATCAAATCGTCCGAGGAGATACATCCAAATTGGTCGACAGCAGTCAGGTTGAATTGGGCATCCAGATCGGCGAGAAAGTCAAACTTTTCGCAACCTTGACATCCGGGAGGAACCGGTGTCCAGGACCATTGCACAACATTGGTGGCAGAAGGATACAGGACGGGAATGACGGGGACCAATGTGCCAGCGTAAACTTCCATATCCTCTCCCAGCGAAACCTGGAATCCTTGTCCGGGCGGAATCGATATGATGGAGTCCATCTGGCAACCATAAGCATCCTCGATTTCAAGGTGATATGCTCCGGCGGCTAATCCCTGGAATTGGAGTTCGTTTTGCCAGGTGCCACCGTCAATCCGGTACATGAACGGTGGCGTTCCGCCGTAGACCGAAGAGATGGTGAGCATCCCATTGCTTGCCTCCGGGCAGGCTGTAGGGGAGATATCGACCGCCAAGGAAGTCATCGGTGTGCCTTCAAATTGCACCTGCACACTGTCTAGATGGATGCAGCCTGTGAGGGGATCAGTGACAGCAAGCACATACAAACCAGGTTTGTCCACAAGCTGTTGGGCCTGCCCCGGATTAATGATGCCGGGTCCCTCCCAGAAATAGATGAGTCCGGGTAAGGGTGGTGTGTCCCCCAAAGGAGCGGTTGTCGTCTGGCACGAAAGTGTGGCATCTGCTCCTGCCGAAACAGGGGGCAGAGGAAGGATTTCGATGGTGACCAACGAACTGGTATCCTTGCACGGAGGGGAGGCCGATAACGAATATCGGAATGTATACGAACCAGGTGTCAACCCATCCGTTTGTAGCGTTCCGGAGAGCGGTTGGAAGGCAGAACCCAAGGTGGTGGGATCCCCTTCAAATGTCCAGAGCCCACCGGGGTCGAAGTTGGTAAGGGCTTCATCCAATTGGATGCCAACAGCCGTATTTTGACATATGGAAATACTCTGCCATTGATATCCCGGGTCCGGTTGGCCGGACAATTGGACTTGCACATCGGCACTTACCGGACATCCGGGAGGGGGAATATCGGAAAGGGTGTATACCAGCGTATAACTGCCGGGTGTAGCTCCCTGGATGAATAATTCAGAACCCACCAACTCAGGTCCCGGTGACCCCGGTGCGCCCGGGAAACTCCAGGTGCCGGGATCCGCTGCCTGGATCATGTCTTGCAAGTCCAGGGACTCTTCCCGGTTGCACAAACTGATGGAAGGAAGAAGATCAAGATCAGGACACAAACAATTTTTGACCAGTACGTTTACGGTGTAGGTTTGTTCCTGGCAGGGCGGGGAAGCTGATTGGGTGGTGTACATGAACGGATAGAAACCGGGCGACAATCCATTGAAATCCAACAAAGGAAATGTGCCCGCTGCTCCGGAGCCTGAGATGTCGGTCCAAAATCCGGAGCTGTCGCCAGCTTGGATAAACTGACCAAAATCCAGTTGCGTAGTATCCTGAGGCTGGCCATGTGCATTGCATACCGACAGCTGCATGAGCAAATCGGCGAAAGGAGGCGCCAGCAAATTCAGGGTAAGGTCTACGTGGTCCGGACATCCCGCAGGAGGAGTTTGTACAAGTGAAAACCGGACAGAATAGGAACCTGGATCGTGCCCGGTGCCATGAAAGATACTGCCGTTGAGGGTAGCGGGATCCGTGCCGGGAGGCACACCGATGAGACTCCAAGTCCCGGATTCGGAGGTGAGCGGAAGGGTTTGGAGATCCAAAATGGCCTGGTCAGTGCAAAGTGGGGGTGGACCCGACATTTCCAGGCTGGGACATTGGCAATCCTCCACGACGATGAAGACAGAATAGCTGGTTTCCGGACATGGAGCAGTGGCAGAGTTGGTTTGATAGGTGAATGGGTAAACGCCCGGTACTACACCCTGAAAGTTGACCGCCGTATCCGGCCCCGTGATCCCGAAGCCGGGAGGAATAGTCCAAATACCATTGGAGTCGCCATTGCTGACCAGGGTGTACAAATCCACCACCGTGGGATGGTTTCCTGTGCCCAGGTTATTGCATACGAAGGTGGAATCGGGAATCTGGGCGAAAGGTGGACGCTGCAATTGGACTTGTGCGGTGTCCCGGTCCGGGCATCCCGCCGGAGGGGGTGTGGACAGTGTAAAGGACAAAATATAGGGCCCTGGGTCTCGTCCGTTGGTATGCAGAAATTCCCCATTCAGGGAAGCGGGGTTGACCCCCGGAGGCGTGGCCAGCAATTGCCAGGTGCCAGGTTCTGTGGTGATCTTCAGGGTCTGGAGGTTCAGTGAATCCTCCAGATTGCACCATGCAGTCGAAGAAATCACGGCCACACTGGGACAGTTGCATTCTTCGACGATGACCTCAACAAATCCTTCGAATTCAGCACAATCTCCTTGTGCCGATGCAGTTGTGTATTGAAAAGTGTAGCTGCCGGGTGGTACTCCGTTAAAATCCAGGACAGGCGGAGATCCCATGGCTCCGGATAGCTGGATATCCGTCCAGGTACCTCCGGGATCCCCGGAAAGAATAAGACTGGTGAAATCGAGGACTGTGTTTTGACCGCCTGCATCACTGTTGCAAATTAGGACGGCAGGCAGGAGATCGGCAGTGGGGGGATCAACGATTTCGATGAAAAGGCTATCCTTTCCTTCGCATCCCTGATTGTCAATATAAAAATAATGAACCTCATGGAAACCGGCGCCAAGACTGGTCGGGGCAATCAATCCATTGGCTTGGGCCACACCGCTCCAAGTGCCTCCCAAAGGATCCGCCAGGAGTTGATAAGCGGATTGATCGGAACAAACCGGGCCCGGATCTGTAATCTCGGGTTCTGGATCGGCAAAAATGTCGACGACAATGTAGGCAGTGCTTCGACACCCATACAAGTTGTAGTATTCATAATAGCCAACAAACGCACCGGGACCCAGCAGGTCCGGAAATACAATGCCGGAAGCGCCAAAATCACCTGTCCAGATACCTCCGGGGGGAGTGACATCAATGGTTACCGGATCAGAAGAAGAGCAGAGAGGTGGGATAGGGGTTATTTGGATGGGGTCAGGATCCAGGATTTGTACGGCGAGGGAATCGGTGCCGGGGCAACCTTGTGCACTGACAGTGCTGAGCGTCACCCAATAAGTACCTGCCTGATATGAGGCAGGTACAATGATGCCTTGATTATCGGCGATGCCTCCCCATGTACCGTTGGGAGGATTGCCGGTTGCCTGGACCGTGCCTACATCATCTGTACAAAGCGGCCCAAGAGGATTGATCATGACCTCCGGCGCCGGCCAAATGGTTAGGACCATGGAATCCACGGATTCGCAATATCCGTCTGTTACGGTCACATAGTAGGTGATGGACCCGTCAACCCCGGAAGGCAAGGTGACCAATGGATTCTGCGTGTCGGGATTGTCCAGGTAGTCGGTTCCGTTTCCCGATCCGCTCCAAAGGAACACATAGGGGGGGAGGCCACCATCCCCACTGGCCTGGAGATTGAACGGATCGGCGGCTTCGCAAACGGTCATGTCGGGACCGGCATCCGCTATCACGGAACAGGGTGGATCAGCCGTGCAATCCAACCAAGGCGCTGCAGAGCCGGTAAATTCGAGGGTGAATCCATTGCCCGTGCCATACCAGTTGTTGATGGCAATATAGAAACCCTGTCCTCCGGATACATCCAGAGTGGCCACAAATCCGTCACCGAAACCGGGTCCTTCGGAGTAGTCCGTCGTGCCCATACCCATACCTGTCTCAGGACAAAAGGCACAAAAGGCAGAGGCAGAGGAACATCGGATGGGCGAACCCAGGTCGCCACAATCTACATCCGGTCCAAACAACGCCCAATCGTAGTCCTCCCCATAACCGCCGTCCGGTATGATGGTAAAACCAAGTTCCAGGCCACCCGGGGCGTTGGGGTCAATCTCGAAGTAATACCAGGCTGTATTCCCTTCCGAAGTAAGGCAGCCGGGGTCGTTGTCCGGATCACTGAAATCGTCAAAACCTCCCTCTCCTGCTGGATTGCCCGCTGCCGGAGGATTGGAACATATTGTCGTTGCCGTGGCGCAATCATTGGACTGAGCCCAACTTTTGGGTGAGTGGCAAACAAGAAACAAAATGGCCGCCAGAAGAAGGCGGATCAAATAGTCAGGCATGGTTGGTGGACAGGTTGTCAGGATAAAATTATGAAAAAAAGCCGTGCCGCTGATATTTGGGAAGGAGAATGAGCGGTGCGGCAGGCGATGTTGTTGTTTGGTGGGCCGATCAGGGGGGCAGTCAAAAGCGGTAGGGTGGATAATTAACCTGCCCGGTGTTGCAGGAGACAGCCGGGCAGGTCCTCATGTTAAAGCGAGGTGGTCTTCCAGCGATTGGATGGCATGCCGGAGGATCAGGGTATGAAATACTTCCGGATCATTCTCCGTCTGTACGGCTTCCAGCGCTTTGTAATATTTCATGCGTGATTCGGGATCACCCTTCAGGTTGACAAGCGTGTATCCGTTGCGGAGCAGAATGAGGTTCATGATGAGTCGGCTTGTACGCCCATTGCCATCGATGAAAGGATGGATGGTGACAAGTCTTTCATGCATTTCAGCTGCCAGCAATACGGGATGCATCCTATGCTCCTCGCGGTGGAAGAAGGTGAAATAGTCGTCCATCAATCCTTCAAGCTCCCATGGTTGAGGCGGGGTGTGATGGCTTCCGGATATCCGGACAGGGACTTGACGGTATCGTCCGGCATGTTCAGGAGCAATCCCTCTCAGGATAAGGCTGTGCAATTCGCGCAGGATGCGGGGACTGAATACTTCCTCACTTTTTACAAGCTCAAGTAAATAATCCACGGCCTGGGCATGATTGATGGCTTCAAGATGTTCACGCATGGTTTTTCCACCAATGGTGAGACCTTGGTTGACCACCAGTTCCGTTTCCTGGAGGGTCAAGGTATTGCCCTCAATGCGGTTGCTTTCCCAAGTGTAGAGGGTCCTGTACCAGGCGTTCATGCGCTCAAGCTGGATTTTGTCCAGAGGGTGGCATTGCTGCCAGCGATCTTGGAGCGCGTCCACCTTTTGGATCAGCGGTAACACATTCGGATCTTGCGATGCCCGGGCCAGCCTTGCCTCTTGCTGGAGATAAGCTATCCTGGATTCGGCGACATGCAGAGCTTCATATCCTGCAGGATCTTCTCCAACCAGGGAGAGGACTTGTTCGGCTAGCCACGCAACTCTCATTTGGGTGTGTGGAATGCCATACGCTGCCGACAATCTGGACAGAGACTTTTCCGGCGGAAAACGATCTCCGTTCTCGTACCTGCTGAGTAGAGAGGAATCCAACTCTGCCCTGGAGGCAACTTCACGAAGCCTGAGCTTGGATTGCCGGCGTGAATTTTTCAAAAAAGTGCCAAAATGTGTCATGACAAATATAATAATGACAAAAGTAGTCATTATTTTCAATTCTCGCTTCTTTTTCCCATCGCTTCACAAAATGAAACAAATTGTTTTAACTTTGTGTGGTCAGGGGGCGTCATGACATGACCTATCCGGCCAGCCATGTATCTCAATGTGCATTCCTGTTACAGTCTTCGCTACGGTGTTCTGAGTCCGGAGCAAATAGTGGCCGCTGCTGTGTTGCGCGGGATCACGGCGCTGGCGCTGACGGACATCAACAACACTTCCTGTACCTACGAATTTGTTGTCCGTTGCCGGGAGGCAGGCATACGACCGGTATTGGGGATAGAGTTCCGGAGGGAGGGCAGGCTGCTGTATGTCGGGTTGGCTCGCAGCGATGAGGGGTTTGCGGGCTTGTGCCGATTTCTCAGTGAATGTTCCCTGGACGGGCAACCGCTGCCGGATACTCCTCCGGAGATGGAGGGCACGTACATCATTTACCCGCATGCGGTGCGGTCTCCGGAAAAGCTGCGTCCCCATGAATACATCGGTATCCGTCCCAACGCGGTGAATGCCTTATTCCGGTCTCCTCTGCGACGGCATCCCGACAAGCTGGTAGCCTGGGTCCCGGTCACCTTTCCCGATCGGGACGGATACCGTACGCACAAGCTTTTGCGTGCCATCGATACCAATCAGATCATCGGCAAGTTGGCTCCCGACCAGCACGCTGCAGAGGACGAGCGCTTCTTTTTTCCGTCAGAACTGGCACAGATCTATGCCGGGTGTCCCGAGCTCCTCACCCGTGCCGCCGGGCTTCTCGATCAATGCCATACGGAAATGCAGGCCGATGCCCGCCACAACCGGCAAACCTTTACCGGAAGTACGCGCGACGATCTTCAACTCCTCCACAAGTTGGCCATTAGCGGGCTGCACCGCCGGTACGGACTGGACAACAAGGAGGCCGCCGGTCGTGTGCGTCGCGAATTGGACGTCATCGAGAAGATGCATTTCGCTCCGTATTTCCTCATTACCTGGGACATCATCCGCTATGCCCGATCGGCCGGTTTTTTCCATGTGGGGCGGGGTAGCGGAGCCAACTCCATTGTAGCCTACTGCCTCGGCATTACCGACGTGGACCCCATCGAGTTGGACCTCTACTTCGAGCGCTTTATCAATCCCTATCGCAGTTCACCTCCCGATTTCGACATCGACTTTTCCTGGGACGAGCGGGACGATGTCACCGACTACATCTTCAAACGCTATGGTCGCGGTTATACCGCCTTGCTGGCCACCTATAATACGTTCAAGGGCCGCTCCATCATCCGCGAGTTGGGCAAGGTGTTCGGTCTCCCCAAAGACGACATCGACCGTATCGTGGACGAACCGTTGGCCGTAGACAAGCACCACCCCTATGCCCGCCATATCTTTCACTTCGGCAAGCAACTCGACGGCTTGCCCAATTACCTCTCCATCCACGCCGGAGGCATCCTCATCGGCGAGCGTCCCCTCTATACACATACGGCTTTACAGATGATGCCCAAGGGCTTCCCGGTCACCCATTTTGACATGCACCATGCCGAGGATTTGGGCTATCACAAGTACGATGTGCTCAGTCAGCGCGGTCTGGGTCATATCAAGGAGGCGGTAGACCTGGTCAGGGCCAACCGGGGCGTGAGTGTGGATATCCATGACATACCCCGGATCAAAGAGGATGAGCGCGTGCGCAACCAGCTACGCTCGGGGCAGTGTATCGGTTGTTTCTACATCGAATCGCCGGCGATGCGAGGGCTGCTCAGCAAGTTGAAATGCGACAATTATGTCCACCTGGTAGCGGCCAGCTCCATTATCCGGCCCGGTGTCGCACAGTCGGGCATGATGCGGGAATACATCCAGCGTTTCCACCACCCCCATGATTTCCAGTACATCCACCCGGTATTTCGGGAGCACCTGGGCGAGACCTTTGGTGTGATGGTCTATCAGGAGGATGTGATGAAGGTCGTACACCACTTCGCCGGTCTGGATCTTGACGAGAGCGATGTGCTGCGCCGGGTGATGACCGGCAAGAAAAAATCTTCCGCAGCGTTTGCCCGACTGCGTCAAAAGTATTTCGACAACTGCGGCGCCAGAGGCTATCCGGAGGCCCTGACCCAGGAGGTGTGGCGGCAGATCGAGAGTTTCAGCGGTTATTCCTTCTGTAAAGCCCACTCGGCCAGCTATGCGGTCGAGTCCTTCCAGAGTCTCTGGCTCAAGGCCTGGTACCCGTTGGAGTTCATGGTGGCGGTGATCAACAATTTCGGCGGCTTTTATCGCACCGAGATCTATGTGCACGAAGCGCGTATGCGGGGAGCCAGGATCCATCCTCCCTGTGTCAACCGCAGCCGATGGCTCACCAGCATCCGGGGAGAGGATGTGTACCTGGGTTTCGTACACCTTCAGGGCCTGGAACGACAGCTGGCACTGGATTTAATCACCGAGCGGGAGCGGGGCGGCCCCTTTCGCGATTTGGCTGACTTCTGCCGCCGCGTCCCAGCCGATCCCTCCCAGTTGGACCTGCTCATCCGCATTTCCGCCTTTCGATTCACCGGCCAGAGCAAATATGAACTGCTGTGGGAAAGAGGCGCGGTGGGGTAGGGGATGGAAGGGGATTGAACCCGCGGATCAATGCAAATTATTATTGCCAGATTAGTTGCTCAGCCCAATTGAGTGGGAATCCCATATTCCGCAAAGGTACCGTTTTGAATTTTCGGAATAAATCCTGCAGGTCAATTTTTAAATGATGGCCGGGACTGATGAAATTATTGAGATAAATTATTGCGCACAAGAGCGGAAATATCTTTCGTCGCTCAAAATTGCTTGGAATATAGGTAAGTAGTGGAGCAGGGAAGCGATTTGGCCAATCATATTTGTTGATAATTATTCGATTCCAAAGCCTGCCGTGATGTGCAATGATGTTTCTGATGAGTGTGATGGAAGTCAGCCAGCTTGTCAGGTATTTGTGACTTGTGAGGCCTACTTCTTTGGCAATTGTGCTCTTTTGAGGAAGTTGGTGTTTCAGGTTCTGATATAATTTGGAAAGGGTCCCTAGTGATACTACCTCCAAAGCTTTCCAAGCTTCAGGAGGGGTATTGCCATATTTTATTCTGTGAGCAATGATGAATTCCTCGCTACTTTCATCAATGGCATTATTAATTTTAGCCTTGACATTATAAAAATGGTGGGGTTTGTCAAATAGGTTGGGGTCAAAATGCCAATATGGGCCAAAGGATAAGGAAAGATGGTAAATCAATTTTGTACGAATGGAAATTTCAATTCGCTCAATAGCATTGAAGAGAATCAGCCTGAAATTGCGGTCAAAGTTGTACAACATGATGGCATCATCAAATAAACTTCCGTCCTTGAATTGATGAGTTGTCTTGTCAATTTGCATTTCCCACCAATACCCCTTCAGCCGATAATAACTGATATTTGAAAGAAAGTGATGGGCTGCTTCTAAATCCCTGAATGCCATGTTCCTTTCCTGGAGCAATGCAATCTGTTGGTCTATGTCTTTTGGGAGTTTGAAGGCCATCAAACGAAACTCGGTTGTAAAAGAAAGAAATTCGTCTGTTGGGAATGCCGCAAATAGAAGACCCGCGAGCAGATCTTACGGGATGCAACGCGGGTACAGTTGCCACAAAAGTACAACATTGTTTCCAGACCAGCAAATTCTGGTGCAGAATCAACTCAACCTAATGAACCTTGGACAGCACCTATAACCGAATGGGTGAATGTTTGAGGCATTGCGGGGAATGAGCATTTTAAATTACAGTTTATCAATAATATATATATAGTGAATAATTTAAATGACTGAGCAGAATAGAAGGATACAGCCGGAGTTGGGCGGCATCAGAAAGCCAGAATGCGTGCCCATAGTCCTATGTGCGGTGACCGCCTCATCCGCATTTCCGCCTTTCGATTCACCGGCCAGAGCAAATATGAACTGCTGTGGGAAAGAGGCGCGGTGGGGTAGACGCGCGCGAAACCCCTGCCCCCACCTGGGCTGAATACCTGAGAATACTTATATTTGGATCCAAGGGCTCAATTCGAACTGTAGCCAGGACACCTTGGGGATTGTTCGTGATCCACACGCCAACTCCGTCCACGGAAGGATCTTCGGATTCGCTGTCCGGCAGAAGTCGTCCCCGCAGGATTCAGCAGAATGGATACCCAGACGGAGAAACTAAACGGCCCGCCCCCAACAAAAAAATTGTCGCTATGAAATGGTCCATCGCTTTCCTCATTTGTTTTTCGTTCCTGCTCAGCATTCTGTCCGCCCAAAATCTGCCTCCGGTGGTTCAGATCACCTCGGTCCAGGTGGATGAACCCGCGCAGACCGTAACCGTTCATTATGACCTCAGTGATCCCGAGGGGGATGCCTGCACGGTCCGCTTCGGAATTTCTCTGGACGGAGGGGAAACCTTCCTGGCCCAGAATGGACAATGGAGTGGCGACCTGGGAGACGACCAGTCCCCCGGGACCCAAAAATCCATCACCTGGGAATGGGACAATATCCAGGATATCTACCAGACCGTCGTGCGGGTAAGTGCGGAAGATGGCCATGTGCCCGACATCCAGTCAATGGTGGACCAGGTGGACAGCCTTCGTCTGCTTCAATGGTTGCAAACTCTCGCCGTACCACGGCATCACAGCGTCCATGCAGGCAATTTGCAGGTGGTCCGTGATACCATCTATGCCACCCTGGAGGCATTGCCATTCCAGACTACCATGCAACCCGTTTTTTACCAGGGATCGAGTTTTCCTAATATCCTGTCCCGGCAGCCGGGCCTTGAAGACGAAGCGGCCACCATAATCGTGGATGGCCACTATGACGGAGTCAGCGGTTCGCCGGGTGCCGATGATAATGCCTCATCTGTTGCGGCCATGCTGGAAATCGCCAGGGTGCTGGCACCATACCAGTTTCGCAAAAGCATTCGGTACATCGGATTTGCTTTCGAGGAACAAGGGCTTATCGGATCCCAGGCTTATGTGCAATCAGGAATCAAACCCTGGGAACAGGTCGAAGGGGTACTGAATATGGAAATGATCGGGTATTACTCCGACGAGCCCAACAGCCAGGAACTCCCCTTCGGATTCGGCACCTTGTTTCCCGAAGCGGTCCAGACCATCAATGCCAATGAAAACCGGGGTGATTTCATTACCATCGTGGGCAACCAAACGTCACAGCCCCTGATTGACATTTACGAACAAGCCTGTGACATGTATGTGCCCGGGCTAAAGTATATCCCGCTTACCGTGCCCGGCAATGGCCAAATCGCGCCTGACTTGCGTCGGAGTGACCATGCGAGGTTCTGGGATGCCGGTTATCAGGCGCTGATGCTCACAGACGGGGCCAATTTTCGCAACAAGAATTACCATACACCGGGTGACAGCATCGCCACGCTGGATATCGGATTCATGACCCGGGTCACCCGTGCCACGCTGGCCGCTGCAGTCCTGTTGGCTCAACCGGTACAAGCAGGTATGGACGTATTTTCACTGAGTGACCTGGTGGGGGTTCATCATCACCAGTCATTTCCCTGTAGCGTGACGGTTTTTCCCAATCCCGCACGCGACAGGCTGGAAGTACGGATTGGCCAATGTGCCGGTGAATCCATCGCCTTGCGTCTGATGTCAATGGACGGCAGGGAGTGGTTGATGACAACGCTGCGGCCCGACAGGGAAGTTCAGGCATTTTCATTCCCTTTGCCTCCAATGCCGGCGGGCGTTTACATGCTGGTCCTGGACGAAGGACATAGCAGCCACAGTGAGATAGTGACGTTGAAGCCTTGACGTTCCGGGATTCGGACACCGCAAACTCGAACCCAAAACGTGCATGGGCAATGCACGTTTTCCTCCGGTCCAGTCGAAGTTGGTTTGTCTGGATCCAGGCGCGGACGAAAACCGCTCCATAAGCGGGTTTGGGAAGACGCTTTGGTCTTCCTCCCCGATCCGGGTTACTCCGTGAGGGAGACATGGCGTTTTGAGCGCCATCGTCTCTCCCCAGACATTGAACGTGAATGAATTTCTTCCAATGAATAATTCGGTTCATTCATTCACGCTCAATCGGGCGTACCATGCTGACAAGTAACGCTTCGTCGGCACGCTTCGCGCCATAAATGCTAATGCATTTTTTAGGTTGAAAGTAGTTCCGGTCGGGATGTTGCTTGCAGGAACGAGAAAACCAGGCGATCATCTCAGCACCCGACACACCTTGTGAAGATGACCGAAAATGATGAGTTTGTTGAGTTGTCTTTCGGTATCCTTGAAGGCATGGCGATTGCCGCAATCACACAATTCGGTCAGTGGGTCCTTGTCCAGAATCAAGGTCATGAGTTCTTCCAGGGTGGGTGTTTCCTTCAAGGCGCTGTATTCCGCATAAGTAATGTCCAGAAATGCCACTTTCGGTCCTATCCCACGCTGGTCCAGGAGGTACCCGCCTTCCAGAGGAATGGGGTAGGGGTGACCTGACTTCAATCCAGGTAATTCGCTGGCTGGCATCCTGATATCCGAAGGATGGGGATAAGCCACTATCTCTGATCTGTCGTCCGACATCAGGACAGGTACAAGACTGTCGTAATTGGCCTTGGTCTTGTAAACCAGGGTGGGCGGTCCGGCATCAAACCGGATGTCAGGTGTTTCCACTTTCTCGAAGTCCTTGCGCTTGGCGTGTTGGGTGGTATGACATGACCCGGCCAGGACAAGCAGGACCGTAAAGAAAATCCAGGAGTTCATAAACGGATCAATTTGCGGGTGATGACGCCATCATCAGTCACGATCCTAACCGGGAATAGGCCCCCGGGGCCGATGGGCAACTGGATGTCAATGACATTACCCTTGCGTTGTCCGGTCAATGGGATAAATGTCCCGTCAGCGGTGCCGCCCTCAATCCGGTGAACAGTACCGCTGTAATCACCCAGGTGGATGGTCAAACGGTCACGGACAGGATTGGGAAAGAGGGAGATGCCCCGTAGAGCCTCAGGTTCCTCTGTGGCCGTTACCGGACTGCGGACGATGGTGATATCCAGGAGGTAGGTGCCGGTTTCTCCGACAAAGAAGGGGGCTACCTGAAAAATGGCATGTCCGCCCGGTCCGACATTGATCGGTCCGGGCATCACGTCATCGTGAGCTTCTGACCACGATTGTCCTCCATCCGTAGAGATCGAAAACAGTCCGTCCAGACTGTAGGTTTTACCGTCTCCACTGTCCCAGGAGTCGTGCAATCGCGCCTGCACGCTGTACTGATAGCCCGTGTTCAGATTAATCCGGTAGAAATCGAGGTCTGATTCAATATGGAGATTGGAACCTGTGGTGAGGATTTTGGCGGTATTGTTGGTAAATGTGACGGGAAAGACATGCGATGTCCCGGCGCTGTTGTTGGCCTCATATCCATCAGGCTGGATACCTGGTGATTCAACGATGACCCGAATGGGATTGGGGTATTCGGATGAACCGGCCAGAGACCAGTTGGAGGAGAAAGCGTCCTTAAACATAACGGCCAGCAGGTAGGTCCCAGGTTGTACATTGAGTTGAGGAGTTGTGACCAATAGGAAGGGGTGGAGATAGACATATCCCGGCGGAAGGCCGTTATTCTCATTGATGGTCCCCAGAGTGGTGACAAAAGTCCCGTCCAATTGAAAAAGATTCACCTGGTACTGGCCCTGAAAGGTCGATACGCCGTTATTCAACAGATTGAAATTGACAGATGCGGATTGTCCCTGGATGAAATTCGGGACCGGGGTGGTGATCATCTCACTGTACATCTCGATGGTATTGGACCATACGACATACTGGGTGAGGATGTTGGTATAATTCCCGTTATCGGCGGCCAGCACCCAGTCGCCCCCGTTGGGGCGGTAAAAAATGCCGATATAATAAGTCCCCGGCACCATACTCAGCAACCCGGGCGTGGAAAAGACAATATTATTGGTGTAGGTATAGCCGGCTTCCAGACTCCATCCTGTCTTCACCTCTACAAAGTCAACGAAATTGAGGTCTTCATCAAATACCGCAGCACCGTAATCACCAGCAAAATTGTTGGTTCCGAGATTGACGACATTAGTGGTTATGGTAAACCCGTCCCCATAGAGGATGGGATTAGCGGAAGAATAGACATAATTGTACAAGGCGAGTTGATGGCTTTGGGGCCCAGGATCCGGATCGGATTCTTCCAGGGGCTCGATGCCGACAATGGCCTGATGGCCGGAGTTGTATCCTCCACTCCCTCCCCCTGTACCGACACCGGAGGGATTGAGCGCATTGATACTGAAATAGCCGTTGAAACTGCCACTCCATCCCCAATTGAAATGGAAAAAATTGTTGGCATCATATCCGTCACACAGAAACGCATGACCACCTCCCGACCCGAAGCCGGCATAATAAACCGGCCGTGAGGCATCCAATTCGGACTTCAGCAAATTGATCCATTGGGACTGGGAATAATTGGCCCGTTCGACGCCCTGCAAAGAGGGTTTGTAGCCGAAATACGTCTCGAAGGCGTATTCCGCACAATGTTGGACAGGGCTTTTGGCATTAATGACATAGGCGCCACTTCCCCCGGTCGCTCCCACGCCGTAATCCATATCAACGGCAACTCCGCAATGGTACATGAGCGTGGCAACGGCGTTGTTGGCACTATTGACCACATTGGGCATTTGCGCCCACCCGTAGGTCGTGGCTCCGAAATTGGCGGATTGAACGCCATACTTCTCATGCGTATAGGAATGAAATCCCGACCCGTTGGCGGGGTAGTTGTAATATTTCATCAGCATGGCCATGGCCGTGGCCACACAACCGGCTACCGTCCTTTGGTTATAAGTCTGATCAAACGGTGCCAGTGCGTTGTAATATGGACTTTGGTCCCATAACGTGGAAATGAGCGGATTTACCGTGCTTACGGATCCGGCAGATGGTTCGGGGCCCTGCCCCTGGGTCAATTTCTGCCAAAGCATCGCGGTCTCCGGGGTAGGAGGTATCCTTTGGTCCACCACTTCAGCGATCTGCCATCGGTATTCTTCAAGCCAGGCTTCCACATGGTCAGGCCTGCCTGTGACGGGGGCATGGTAGGTCAGGGAATATCCCAAAACGGGTTGGACACGGTCATCACCCGCTACCAGAACAAAGCCACCTCCTGAATTGACAAAGAGGTAATAGGCAGCAATGGTTTGCTGATTGGATGGCAGTTGGGTATGAGAAGTCTCTGCCAAGGTGAGTGACAGGGTAAATCCGGCCGGCTTTTGAAGGGTGTGGTAAAGGAGAAAGTGCTCACCGACGCGCCGGGCTTTTTCAGGGTCAACAGGATCGGCCATGGCAAAATGGGCCCACAATCCGAATAACATCAGAAAGGGTAAGGTAACAAGCCGCATGGGTCACTGGATGAGAGGTGGCAAAAGGCCCGAAATGAACTCTTCCCGACCTCTACGGGCTTTCAGGGAATGATCATTCCGGTATCAAAGCAAAAATAATCAAGAGTTGTCTCTCCGGAACTGCATTTGCCGCGATAATAATAAGCTGACCGCTCCATGAGCCATAGAAAGGGTACTCATGAACGGAGTATCTCCCTGGAAATGACGAGCTTCTGAATCTCGCTGGTGCCTTCTCCGATGGTACAAAGTTTGGCATCTCTGTAAAACTTCTCAACGGGAAAGTCTTTGGTATACCCATATCCCCCATGGATTTGCACGGCGTCGTTGGCTACCTGTACGCAAACTTCGGAAGCATAATACTTGGCCATGGCGGATTCGCGGGTCATCTTCAATCCCCGGTCTTTGAAATCAGCCGCTTGCCGGGTGAGCAGTTCTGCCGCTTCAATCCGGGTAGCCATATCTGCCAGTTTGAAACTGATGCCCTGAAACCGGGCAATGGGTTGTCCAAACTGATGCCTTTCCTGTGCGTAACGCAGAGCGGCCTCGTAGGCTCCTTTAGCTATGCCAAGGGACAAAGCAGCAATGGAAATTCGGCCGCCGTCCAAAACCTTCATGGCTTGAACGAATCCCTCGCCTTCCTTTCCGAGGAGTTGGTCTTTGTGGATCCTGCAATGATCGAATATGATCTCGGCCGTTTCGGAGGCGCGCATGCCGAGCTTGTTTTCCTTTTTCCCAGCCAGAAATCCCTTGGTGCCCCGCTCCACGATAAAGGCAGACATTCCATGGCTGTCCAGCAATTCCCCGGTCCGGGCGATAACCACCGCTACATGGCCGCTAATTCCGTGTGTGATCCAGCATTTGGTACCGTTGAGGATGTAATGATCGCCATCCCGTGTAGCCACGCATTGCATCCGACCGGCGTCGCTCCCGGTATTGGGCTCCGTCAGCCCCCAGGCACCGATCCATTCTCCGGTGGCCAGTTTCGGCAGGTATTTGGCCTTCTGAGAGGCATTGCCAAACTGAAGGATGTGTCCGGTGCACAAGCTGTTATGGGCTGCCACGGACAATCCGATGGAAGAGCACACCTTGGCGATCTCCTCTATCACACTGATATATTCCTGATACCCCAACCCGGCACCTCCGTACTCTTCGGGTACGAGGACGCCCAGAAATCCGTGTTGCCCCAGTTGGTGCATTAAATCCACCGGGAAATGCTGGGACTCGTCCCATTCCATGTAATGGGGCCGGATGTGCACCTCGGCAAAATCACGGGCACTTTGTCGGATAAGGGCAAGATTGCCGGATGTTTCCACGTGTTGTTTCATAGCAGGGGAATGGAATTAATAAGGATAGTGGCCTTTCCACAGGCTCCTGAGGAGATGAACGTATTTTTCCTCGGCGGGGTTGTGAGCCGGCTGGTAAAATACGCTTCCGGCAAGCAGGTCCGGCAGGTATTCCTGAGGGGCAAAATGGCCGGGAAAATCATGACTGTACCGGTATTCCTGCCCGTAACCGAGTTCTTTCATCAACCGGGTAGGGGCATTCCTCAAATGAAGCGGCACAGGTAGGTCGCCCGATCGCCGGACTTCGGCGAGGGCGGATTCCAAAGCCTTGTAGGAGGCATTGCTTTTCGGGCTGCAGGCCAGATATATGGTGGTTTCTGCCAAGGGGATCCGCGCCTCCGGCCATCCGATCCGGTGTACGGCGTCCATACAGGCATTGGCCAGCAACATGGCATTGGGGTTGGCCAGTCCGATATCCTCGGCAGCGAGGATGAGCAATCGCCGGGCAATAAAATTGGGATCCTGGCCGCCTTCCACCATGCGCGCCAGGTAGTAAACCGCCGCATTCGGATCCGATCCTCTGACGGATTTGATATAGGCCGAAATCAGGTCATAGTGCCATTCGCCATCCTTGTCGAATTGGGAAAGTCGCTGTCTGATTTTGCGCGAGGTCATTTCGTTGGTCACGGTAAGCGTCTGACCGGCCTTCGCCTCCTGCGCCAATAGTTCCAGGATATTGTAGAGTTTGCGTCCGTCCCCTCCGGAGAGTCGAAGGATGGCTTCGTCCTCCTCAATCCGGATATCGAGATCTTTCAGCCAGACATCTTCTTCCAGGGCACGGTGCATCATGGCCCGCAAATCGTCAGCGCCAAGGGATTCAAGGGTG
Source organism: uncultured Saprospiraceae bacterium (assembly GCA_964471595.1). Taxonomy (GTDB): domain Bacteria; phylum Bacteroidota; class Bacteroidia; order Chitinophagales; family Saprospiraceae; genus JAGNXB01. The sequence continues at coordinate 136,263 of CAYYGN010000001.1, read as the reverse complement.
AACACCTGGCACCGGGACAACAGAGCATTGTTGACCTCGAAGGAAGGATTTTCCGTTGTGGCGCCGATCAGGATGACAAGGCCATTCTCGACGGCTCCGAGCAAGGCATCTTGTTGCCCTTTGTGAAAGCGATGGATCTCGTCGATGAACATCACCGGAGCCGGTTGTCCCGCTTTGGTGAGTTCCTTGGCTTTTTCAAGGGCTTCACGAATTTCTTTCACACCACTTTGTATGGCACTCAACGCCAGACATTCCCTCCCTGACGCCTCTGCCAGCAACCTCGCCAACGTGGTTTTGCCCACTCCTGGCGGACCCCAGAAGAGCATGGATGGCAGTTGCCCGGTAGCCAACGCCCGATCAAGGACTTCACCCTTTCCGATAAGATGGTTTTGGCCTGCGACTTCCTCCAGGCGACGTGGCCGCATGCGTTCTGCCAGCGGGGGAAGGCGGGAAACCTTGCTTTCTGACAATGGATGCTTTATCCCATCCATAGTCGCCGTATTTGCCAACCGGATCCGGCTGGTTGGACCCACTCCAGCAGGACCGGAAACCTTTCCTCCAAGTTGACGGCATCCTCCCTCTCGCCCACAATACGCCATCGCGCCCATTGATACAGGCTTGGCATTTCCCCATTGGTAAGAGCCAGAGGTCGGACGTATCCAAATACGGACAAAAAATCGGGATTTCGCTCTAATTCCCCCCAATCATCGGTGATGAGTATGGTCTCCCATTCCAGACGTTCCGGAAACATGTACCGGCCCCAGTATGCCCGGATGACCTCCTTCCCCTGGGCGCGGTATCCTCCGGGCGCATACAGGACGGCCGTGTCGGAAAACATGTCACTGTTGTCAGCAGGTCTCTGGTCTTCAAACTGTTGAACCATTTGCCGGCTGAGTCTTTCGATCTCGACACTACCGAGCATTTCTCCTCCCTGGCACCCAGCCAGTGCCATGCATCCTAGCAGGGAGGCCGTCATCAGTATGCGGGAAGATATGTTGAATGTCATACGGATCATAGCAAACCGATGAACCCCTAGGCCAGGATAAAAGTACCGGAATGGCAGGATACGCTGCGCTATTGGAAATAGCGAATCATGCCTTCCGCGAGTTCAATACCTATCCTTTTTTGCGCCTCCCGGGTGGAGGCGCCTATATGAGGTGTTACGGAGATACGCGGGTGGCGAAGGAGTTCGTTCCGCGGGGTGGGCTCCCCGACAAACACATCAAGACCCACACCTGCTATTTTGCCGGATTCCAATCCTTTGAGCATGGCATCCTCATCGATCAATCCTCCGCGGGCGGTATTGATCAGGTAAACACCTTTTTTCATGATGTCGATCTCGGCTTCACCAATAAGCGCCCTGCCTGCCTGAGCCGGGGCATGCAAGCTGATGAAATCACTGGATTCCAGGACCTCATTCATGGAACGGGTAAGGATACGGACTTCCACTTTCCCAAAAGCGGGAATTTCCCAGTTCAACACGGCTTCATTGACCACTGGGTCAGTGGCAATGACTTTCATTCCGGCACCCAGGGCCATTTGAGCTACGGCTTGTCCAATGCGACCGAAACCAATGACGCCCAAAGTGCGTCCCTGGATTTCTTCCCCTTTGCTGTATGCTTTTTTGAGGGCACCAAAGGACTGAGCTCCTTCTGCCGGCATTTCCCTGTTGGACAAATGAAGGAATCGGGTCAAAGACAGGATATGACCCATAGCCAGTTCGGCCACTGCCCGTGAGGACGACGCAGGCGTATTGAACACATGGATACCTTTGTCACGCGCGTAAGCGACGTCGATATTGTCCATACCGACACCGCCCCTTGCGATGACCTTCAAATCCGGGCAGGCATCAATCAGGGGCTTGCGAACCTGAGTGGCGGATCTTACGATCAGAGCATCATAAACCGGTAGCACGGTAGGCAATTCCTCCTGGGGCACGGGCGTCGTGTCCACTTCGAAACCTGCCTGTTGCAGCATCTTCAGACCGGAGGGATCCAGGCCATCATTGGCGAGAATACGCTTCATCATTCGACAAAATCCTTTTTCAATCCAGGTAATTGCGTCATAGAGGCCAATGGCAAATATCCTGAAATTCCATGAAGACACCACAGTGGCCGAGGCAATGGACTTCGTTCCTGCAGATGGGATTAATAGTCAAGCAGACTTTCAATGGCGGCGGCGACCTTCCCGGCTGAGGGGATCATCGTCTGCTCCAGGGTGCTGTTGAGCGGGATGGCCGGCAGGTTTTCGGAACCCAGCGTTCGAACCGGAGCATCCAGATAAGCAAAACATTGTTCCTGTATCCTGGCCGCAAGGCTCTGGGCAAATGAGTTATTCACGGGTTCTTCGGTAACGACCAACACCCGGTGGTGGCGTCTGGCCAGGTCATACATGGAGGCTTCATCCAGAGGAGCCAGTGTCCTGAGGTCCAGGATTTCGATGCGGCCCGGCCAGGCGTTGGCGGCTTGCAGCGACCAGTGGACGCCCATACCATAGGTCACAATGCCGAGCGTAGGTCGCGTCTTCATGAGGACAGGATCTCCGGCCAGACAGGTGCGCGCTTTCCCAAAGGGCACGATATAATCCGCCCCGGGTTCTACCGTCCGGGCCGCTTCGGTGCCTTTGACCTTACTCCAATAGAGGCCTTTGTGTTCGAAAATGACCACAGGATTACCGTCGTAAAAAGCCGCTTTGATCAAACCCTTCAAATCTGCGCCATTGCTGGGATAAGCGATTTTGATGCCTCGGATGTTGGTGACGACACTTTCCACACTGCTGCTGTGGTAAGGTCCTCCACTGCCATAGGCGCCGATGGGCACCCGAATGATACAACTGACGGGCCATTTCCCGTTGGTGAGATAGCAGGACCGGCTGACCTCCGTGAAAAGTTGGTTGAGGCCTGGCCAGATATAGTCGGCAAACTGGACTTCAACGATCGGCTTGAGTCCGACTGCCGACATCCCGACGGTGCTTCCAATAATGAACGCCTCCTGAATGGGCGTGTTGAAGACCCTGTGGTCGCCGAATTTTTGTGCGAGTGTGGCGGCTTCGCGAAACACCCCGCCGAGTCGACCGCCCACATCCTGGCCGTAGAGCACGCATTCGGGGTGTTGTCGCATCAACTCTTCAATGGCAAACAAGGCACAGTCGACCATGACTTTTTCCTCGTTGCCCTCAGGTTGACGATCCCCCTGTTCAAGAAGGACGGGGGTTGGTGTGAACTCGTGGAGGAACAGCTCCTCCGGCAAGGGGTCATCAGCCGCTAAAGCCCGTGTATAATCGTTTTTCACCTGTTCGGCGGCTTCGCGGTCTATATCATCCAATTCTTGTCGGTCAAAGCCATCTTCCAAAAGGGTTGACCGCAGCTTGGGCCAGGGGTCCCTCTTCGCATGTTCCTCCAGGTCATCACGGTACCATTCCTTTCGTACGCCACTGGTGTGGTGATTGAGGAGTGGCACACGGGCATGGACCAGAAATGGGCGACGCTCCTTACGGATCTTGCGGATGATGGTTCCCAACTGTTGATAGCAACTTTCAAAGTCGGTACCATCCAGGCGCACCCGTTCGATGCCGTGAAATCCTCCGGCGTAATCAAAGGCATCCTGGGCACGGATTTCTTCTGCGGAAGCGGATATGTCCCAACCGTTGTCCTGGATGAGGTAAAGAATGGGAAATTGTTTCAAAGCAGCCATTTGAAAGGCTTCTGCCACCTCCCCTTCTGTCACGGAAGCATCGCCCAACGAACAAACGACTACCGGAGCCTCTCCTTTTTTCCAGGTTTTCAAACCTGCCACCTCCTGATATTGAATTCCCATGGCGATCCCTGTGGTGGGAATGGCCTGCATGCCGGTGGCAGAAGATTGGTGCGGGATCTTGGGCTTGTCGGAATCCTTGAGACTCGGATGACAATAATAGGTCCTTCCTCCACTAAACGGATCGTTCCTTTTGGCCATCAGTTGCAGCATCAAATCGTAGGGACGCATCCCTATGCCTAACAAAAAGGCATCATCCCTGTAATAGAGGGATAAAAAATCCTCTGGTCCGAGATGCATGGCGGTCGCGATCTGGACGGCTTCATGCCCGCGGGATGTGGCATGGACATATTTGGAGACCACTTTGAAATTGGCTTCATAAATCTCGGTCATGCACTTAGCTGTGGTCATGAGCCGGTAAGCCTTCAGAAGGATTTCGCGATCCAGACGGGTGGTTGCTGTTTTCATGCGTCAGTATTGGTCCGTCCCGGTGTCATTTCTGTTTGAAGGCGGCAATCGCCTCCCGGGTGAAGGAGGAAAGGACGAGGGTGCCGCTGGTGGCCGCACGTTCTTCCAACAAGCGGTCCCAATCTTCCGTGCCTTGCCAGAAAACACGTTTCAACTCGGTAAGGGCCTGAGGGTGGAAGGAAGCCATCTGCATCGCCATTTGGCGAACCGCCACATCCAGGGCGTCCATGTCGGGCAAAACTTCCTGATACAACCCTTTTTGCAAGGCCCAATCGGCATCAAACCAGTCATTGGGCTTGAGGGCCATCTGCCGGAAAGCAGTAGTGCCGATTTTACGTTCGATGACCGGACCGACCACAAAGGGGCCGATCCCCACAGCCAACTCACTCAACCGAAGAGCCGCATGCCGGGTGGCAAAGCAATAATCACCAGCCGCAGCTATCCCCACACCTCCTCCTACCGCTTTGCCCTGCACCCGGGTCAGGATGATTTTCGGGGAGGTGCGGCATGCGTTGATCACCCTGGCGAAACCGCTGAAAAATGCTTTTCCCTCCTCCAGCGTGCGAATGGAGGCGAGTTCGTCAAAACTTGCGCCGGCACAAAAGGTACGCTCCCCGGCACTTTGCAATAGGATGACGCGCACATCAGGGTCCGTTCCGGCCTTTTGGATGGCATCGGTAAGCCGTTGAAGCTGAATGCCCGGCATGGCATTGTGCGAGGGGTGGTAAAAAGTCAGGGTTCCTATCCCATCCTCTGTGTGAAGACTTACCTCACCTGCGGTCGCCGCTGAATGCATGTGGAATTGGTTGGTCAAAGACAAAGGTACAAAGGCGCGGACAAGGCTCGTGATAACCCATCCTCCCAACGGGGGATTCACATTTCAGGAGGGGGCCGAACCAGATCCCGGGAGTCGTCAACTGCCGGGAAGTCCACCAGGATGATTATTTTGCAGGGGATAGGTATTCCAATAAATATAATATAGTAAAATTCCACTTATGATTGGTTCCTTATTTCTTCAATTGACGCGACATTCCGGATTCAGAAGGATGGCATGGAAGCCCATCTATGAGTTGTTGGCTACTGTGTTGCCCCTTCGCAATTGGCGATTCATGAATTACGGGTATAGCCCGGGTCCCCATGAATTGCCCGTATTGCTACAGCCGGAGGATGAGGAAGAAAGGCTCCCCCTGCAATTGTACCATTATCTCGCTACCAAGGGGGATATGAACGGCAAGGATGTTTTGGAGGTTGGTTGCGGAAGAGGAGGCGGCAGCTATTACATGGCTCGCTATTTGGCGCCGCGGTCCCTGACAGGACTGGACCTTGCAGAGGCTGCCATAGCATTTTGTCGCAAGCACTGGCAACATCCGTCTTTGCGCTTTGTCCGAGGCGATGCTGAGGATCTCCCCTTCCCGGATCAGTCTTTTGATGTGGTCATCAATGTGGAATCCTCCCATGCCTATGGATCCTTCCCACAGTTTCTTTCGGAAGTCAAAAGGGTTTTGCGACCGAATGGTATTTTACTGATCACAGACATGCGGTTGGAAGGCGATTTGCCGGTCATGCAGGAGGCCCTGCATATGAGTGGCATGAAGGTGGTTGAGGAGGAGGATATCACCCATCTGGTTGTCAAGGCGATCGAAGAAGGGGACAAAAGGAAACGCGTCCGGATCAGAAAGTTGGTGCCATGGTGGCTGACCGGATTTTTTCAAGAGTTCGCGGGGGTCAAGGGCTCTGCCATACATTTGCATATGAAAGACAGGCGCCGGTTGTATTATCGTTGGAAATTGATCGCCTGAAAAATCAATCTTCAGTCAGGATGATATGGTTCAGGCCATCCCGCATTTTACGACCAGCATCATGACCACGGGTATGCCAATCCGGCTTTTTATTGCTGTAGTCCTTATGGGGATGTCTGGTTGCCGGAAAGAGACCCTGGATGCTACATGGACCTTATGGGAAACCGGCAGGGAAGAAATCATCTGCCGGTTGACGGAGGACCGGATAGGCGGATTGTGGGCATGTGGCGGAAATACCTGGTATTCCGGCGCCGTTTTTTCCATTGACACCGCAAATGGTCCCGAACATCCCGACCTGACAACTGGGAAAATGCTTCTGGCCATGGCCGCTTTATCCGACGGGCAACTGATCTGCACAGGCGTGGATGGGCATTTCTGGCGCAGAGACACCTCCGGCCATTGGGGCTATCGGGAGCCGTCCTATTGGACAACCACCAGAGGGATCGCCGGTTTCAGGGACGGACCGGTATTGATGGCCGGTGGGGATGCTTTTGAAAAGGGTTTCATGTATGTCATTGATCCTCAGGCATCAAAGGACCACTTGTTTCTCCACCAAAACCGCATCAATGATGTTGTCGTCGTTGACACCACTTCTGCGATCGCAGCGGGATACGGAATCGTTTATCATTCCGGCAATAAAGGGAAAGATTGGCAAGTGTTGGACATCCATGGCGACCATATCATGCAGCTTGCCTTCCCGACTCCGGAAGTGGGCTACGCCGTCGGCTATGGCGGCTCGGTATGGAAGTCTGTTGACAAGGGTCATTCCTGGAAGGTACTTCGCAATGGTCGCGGGATTTGGGCTCGGGACTGGCCCTGGCGAGGGGTGCATTTCAGAGACCCTGATTTCGGGGTGATTTGTGGTGATGGTGGGTTGGCCTGGCTAACTCGGGATGGTGGCAACTCCTGGGTGGAGCTCGGGGGCTTGGATAAGGGCACGGATTTGTATTCGGCCTGGATCTCCGGACCGACTGTAATTCTAGCCGGATCAGGGGGGCGGATCTTCAAGACCTGTCTGCCATAAGGATCCTCCCATGGCCTCCGGGCCCTACCATCCTTCCGAGGCAG
>CAYYGN010000001.1:0-129166 GCA_964471595.1 uncultured Saprospiraceae bacterium | reverse complement strand
AGGACACTCCGCCTTCCTTTCCCCGTTCACCGGTCATGGAAAATCCCGGCAACGAGCAAAACTTTGGATCCGGGATCTACATACCATCTGTTTTTGTCATGCGTTGTAATTTTGCCTTTCACGGGCAGCCCTTCGCGAATCCCAGCTAGCCCTGTAAATCCCATGATCCAATTTCCCCTATGAGTCAGGTCCAATACACGGAAGACCAGATCCGGTCACTTGACTGGAGAGAACACATGCGTTTTCGCCCAGGGATGTACATCGGCAAACTGGGGGACGGGTCCAGCCCGGATGACGGAATTTATGTCTTGCTCAAAGAGGTGATCGACAACGCCATAGACGAATACGTAATGGGATATGGCAAGCAGATCGACATCGAACTGGAAGACGGCACCATGAGAGTCCGGGATTTCGGACGAGGCATTCCGCTGGGCAAGGTGGTGGATTGTGTTTCCAAAATCAATACGGGTGGCAAGTACGATTCACAGGCTTTCAAGAAGTCGGTGGGCTTAAATGGAGTGGGGACCAAAGCCGTGAATGCCTTGTCCTCCATGTTTGAGGTGTGGTCGGTAAGGGATGGCATGAAGAAGAAAGCGACCTTCCGGCAAGGTCAAATCCTGGAAGATGCTCATCCCTTCAAGGTTTCGGAACCCAACGGCACCTATGTTGCTTTCCATCCCGATCCGGAGATTTTCAGACATTTCCGCTTTCGCACCGAATACCTGGAAAACCAGCTTTGGAACTACGCTTTCCTGAATGCCGGGTTAAAGATCCATTTCAACGGAAAGACCTTCGTGTCCCGCCATGGACTCAAAGACCTCCTCGAAAGAAAGAATGGCCAGGAAGAGATCAGGTATCCCCTCATCCATCTGCAGGGTCCTGATCTGGAAATTGCCATGACGCATGGCGAGCAATATGGCGAACAGTATTATTCCTTTGTCAACGGGCAGTTCACCACGCAAGGTGGTACCCACCTGGCGGCATTCCGTGAGGCCATCGTCAAGGTGGTAAGGGACTTTTACAAAAAGGACTTTGACCCCAAGGACATTCGGTCGTCCATCATTGCCGCCATCAGCATTCGGGTGGAAGAGCCGGTTTTCGAATCCCAGACCAAAACCAAACTGGGCTCCACCAACATGAGTCCGGAGGGAGTGTCCATTCGCACCTTTGTTTCCGACTTTCTGGGACGAGAGCTGGACAACTTCCTGCACAGAAATCCGGAAGTAGCCCAGGCTCTTTTGAAACGCATCACCCAATCAGAACGGGAAAGGAAGGAGATTGCCGGGATCAAGAAGCTGGCCAACCAGAGGGCCAAAAAGGCCAATCTCCACAACAAGAAGCTCAGGGATTGCCGCTATCATTTCAATGAAGGCCGCATCTCCGACGAATTCCGTTTGGCATCCACCCTATTCATCACGGAAGGAGATTCCGCTTCCGGTTCCATCACCAAGGCCCGAGATGTAGAAACACAGGCCGTATTTAGTTTGAGGGGCAAACCCCTCAATTGCTTCGGGCTTACCAAAAAAGTAGTGTATGAAAATGAAGAGTTCAATCTGCTGCAACATGCGCTGAACATTGAAGACAGTCTGGACGATCTCCGGTACAACAGGGTGGTCGTGGCCACGGATGCTGATGTGGACGGCATGCATATCCGGTTGTTGCTTCTGACCTTCTTCCTCCAGTTTTTCCCCGATCTCGTGCGAAACGGCCACTTGTTCATCCTGGATACGCCCTTGTTCCGGGTACGCGACAAGCATCAGACCTTTTACTGTTATTCCGAACAGGAAAAAGCGGAAGCCGTCCGAAAATTGAAGGGCAAACCGGAAATCACCCGTTTCAAAGGGCTCGGTGAGATATCCCCTTCCGAGTTCAAGGACTTCATCGGGCAGGACATTCGTCTGGATCCGGTAATCCTGAGAGAGGACATTCGCATCGAACAATTGCTGGGGTATTACATGGGCAAGAATACACCGGCGAGACAATCCTTCATTATCGACAACCTCAAGCTGGAGAAAGCTGTGGAGGATGTCCGTACAATCACCGACAAACAACCTGAAGCCATTTTGGAAGAAATGTGACAAAATGGCACCCCGGACAGCGCAAACTGCCCTTTTGTGCCACTTCCGTTGCATGGCATGGTCATTGACCCTCTCAACGGAGAAGACGGTCGGCCTGGACGAAATCAGGATGGCGACCATTACCCGCTCTTACATATGATAGAATTTCCTAATATCTTTTCCAATCAGGGATCCGATGAGGATGCCGAGTTCATGCCCCTTTTCTCGGTAGAAGAAGAGGATGAGTCCAACATTCACGAAGAATATCCGCCGACATTGCCGGTGTTGGCCCTCAAGAATACGGTGCTGTATCCGGGGATTGTCATCCCCATAACGGTGGGACGGAACAAATCGATCAAGGCGATCCAGAAAGCCCATCAGGACCAGCGGATCATCGCTGTCTTGAGTCAACGTGACGGCCGCAATGAAAATCCAGGGGCAGAGGACCTCTACGAAATTGGCACCATTGCCCGCATCATCAAGCTGTTGAAGATGCCCGATGGTACCACCACGGCCATTTTGCAGGGACGAAGACGGTTTCGCCTTGAAGGGATCGTGCGCGAACAACCTTTTCTGGTCGGACGGTATGCCCTTCTCGAACAAGGCGCCCCTAAAGACAAACTCGAATTCAAGGCGCTGATTTCGTCCATTACGGATGTGGCCAGAAGAATCATCGAGCTATCCCCCAACATCCCGGCGGAAGCCAACCTGGTGCTTCGCAATATCAGTAACAACTATTTTCTGCTGAATTTCATAGCCTCTAATCTCAATCTGAAGGTGTCTGTCAAGCAGGAGATCCTGGAGGTGGACGATGTGGTCGAGAAAGCGCGGATCGTCCACCAACACCTGGAGAATGAGTTGCAGATGCTGGAGCTCAAAGACCAGATCGAATCCAAGGTCAGGGATGATATTGAAAAGCAGCAGCGGGACTATTACCTCAACCAGCAACTGAAGACCATCCAGGAAGAATTGGGGCAGAATCCCCAGGAAGAGGAATATGAAAGGTTGCTGGCTCAGGCGGCAGCCAAAACCTGGCCTGACAAAGTAGCCAAAGCCTTTGACAAGGAGCTCAGCAAATTGCGGAGAATGAATCCGCAGGTAGCAGAATACAGTGTTCAGCTCAATTACCTGGATCTGATGCTGGATTTGCCATGGGAAGAGTTTACCCAGGACAATTTTGACCTCAGGAAAGTAAAGCGTGTCCTGGATGAAGATCACTACGGTCTGACCGAAGTCAAGGAAAGAATTCTGGAGCATCTGGCGGTGCTCAAACTGAAAGGGGACATGAAAGCCCCCATCCTGTGTCTTTTTGGACCTCCAGGTGTCGGCAAAACCAGCCTGGGGCGGTCCATCGCGCGGGCATTGGGCAGACAATATGTCCGGATTTCTCTCGGAGGTCTCCACGATGAATCGGAGATTCGGGGACACCGAAAAACCTATATCGGAGCCATGCCGGGAAGGATCATCCAATCTATGCGCAAGGCCAAGTCCTCCAATCCTTGCTTTGTCCTGGACGAAATCGACAAGGTGGGAAAGGACTTCAGGGGCGATCCGTCTTCGGCCTTGCTGGAGGTACTTGATCCGGAGCAGAACAGCACTTTTTATGACAATTACCTCGAGCAGGAATATGATCTGAGCCGGGTTTTGTTCATTGCCACCGCCAATTCGCTTTCCACCATACAGCCGGCATTGCTGGACAGGATGGAAATCATCGAAATCAACGGGTATTCCGTCGAGGAGAAGATCGGAATTGCCGAGAAACATCTTGTTCCCAAACAATTAGGGGAGCATGGTTTGACCGGTAAACAATTGGTGCTCTCACGCCCGGTCCTCGAAAAGCTGATCCAGGATTACACACGGGAAAGCGGGGTACGTTCCCTGGACCGGGTGATCGCGCGGATTTGCCGCCATGCAGCCCGCAAGGTGGCGACCGGCGATCCATTCCATCCCGCCGTCAAACCGGAGGAACTGGAGAAAATACTGGGTCCACGCAAGTTTTCCCTGGACCGCATGGTGGAAGACAATCCTGCCGGGGTAGCCATTGGCCTTGCCTGGACCAGTGTGGGGGGTGACATCCTGTTCATCGAAACCAGCTTATCGGCCGGAAAGGGGCAATTGCGCCTGACCGGCAATCTGGGTGAAGTCATGAAGGAATCGGCGACCACTACCCTCAGTTATCTGAAAGCACACGCCTCCCTCTACGGCATTGATCCGGCAGTCTTCGAAAAAACGGATGTCCACTTGCATGTGCCGGAAGGCGCCATTCCCAAGGATGGACCCTCTGCTGGTATTACCATGTTATCGGCCCTGGCCTCCGCCTTCGTGCAAAAGCCAATCCGTCCCCGTGTGGCGCTCACTGGAGAAATTACGCTGAGAGGCAAAGTACTTCCGGTAGGGGGTATTAAAGAGAAGATCCTGGCGGCCAAAAGAGCAGGCATCCAAACCGTTGTTTTGTGTGCAGAGAACAAACTGCATGTGGAGGAGATACCCTCCATGTACCGCAAGGGACTTCGGTTCAAGTATGTGGAAGAGATGAGCGAAGTGTTGCAATACACCCTGGGACTTAAAATGGCCGGCTCCGGAGGCAAGGGTTAAAATTCTCTTAATCAGCTCCGGATCGTGGACCATTGGCCCCGCCGCGATGTCTTTTGTCCGTACCTTTCGCCTATGAATGCAGCATTCCGGCCTCTGATTTTGGCCATCACTTTCCTGCTCCTCCTTAGCGGAATGAACAAGGGACGTGCCCAACAAAAGACGGACAATGACCGGATGGTGGTACAGTTTTCCGGTCTTGTCCTGGATGGTTCCAGTTCGGAATTGCTGCCGGTGCCTTTTGCCACCGTTGCCGTCAAGGATCAGGGCAGAGGCACTTATGCCGATTACAATGGATTCTTTTCCATTGTGGTCTATGCCGGAGATTTGGTGGAATTCACGTCAATAGGCTACCAGACAGTGACGTTTCGCGTCCCGGATACCCTGAAAGACAACCGGTATTCCATGGTTCAACTGATGTCACGGGACACCTTCAACCTTCCTGAAACCGTCGTCTTCCCCTGGCCAAGCCGTGAGCATTTCAAGATCGAGTTTTTGGCCATGGATGTCACCACGGATTTGCAACGAAAGGCCCTGGAAAACCTGGCTCAGGAAAACCTCAACAAAGCCAGACAGGATCTGCGCTATGACGGCGTGGAAAGCGCCAGTTATTACCTGAGGCAGCAATCACATGCTTTTTACCACATCGGACAGCAGCCTCCGATGAACATTTTCAATCCCATCGCCTGGAAACAATTCTTTGACGCCTGGAAACGCGGAGACTTCAAGAAAAAGAATTGAGGTGCTGTTTTGCAGGATTCATGCAGGCCTAATTCCTGTTGCCGGCGTCTGAAAGTCCGCGGCTTTTGATCCTTTTGAACCATAGGAAAACCGGCCATCCGGCAAGGCAAAGCAAGAGTCCTACGCCCGCCTGTTTGGGTTGCAACACCAAAGTGGAGCCAAGGAACCAAATGGACAAAACCAGAAATACAACCGGCATGAGAGGGTAGGCAGGACTCTTGAATCCTTCGTAGTTCTGCATCCGTTGGCGCAACAGGAACAGGCTGAAAGCGGCAAGAACCATGAAGATCCAGTCCATGAAAACCACATAGGCGATCAGATTTTCGAAGGTGGACCAAAAAACAAGCAGGACAATAGCCCAACCCGCCTGTAACAAAATGGCAATATGAGGTACCTGGAACCTGGGGTGAATGCGGGCGAGTGCCGGAAAGAAGGTGCCGTTGGCTGCCATGGTTTGATAAATCCTGGGTGCAGACAGGGTATAAATACCGGCTGTACCAAGGGTTGACAGGACGATAAGGATGGCGATAAACCGGCTTCCCTGGGGCAGGATTTTACCTGCTGCATCGGAAGCTACCGCCAGAGAACGGGACATCTCCTCTGGTGAAAGGAGTTGGAGATATCCCCAATTCACACCAAGATATATCAAGGTGACGATCAAAGCGCCTAGGACCATGGCCCTGGGCACTGTCTTCGCGGGTTCCACCGTCTCGCCAGCCAGGTAAGAGGCGTGGTGCCAACCTCCGAAGGACCAGAAAACCCCGATCAGGGCCAGCGGAAGGCCCTGTAAATGGAAACCGGAGGATAGGGATGCCGACGGCCGGACGGGATGCAGGAAGGCCACAAAGCCTAAAGCGATGATGGCGACTATCCCCAAAACCTTGAGGAAAGTCAACCAGGCACCAAGACCGGCCCCGGATCGTACACCAGCCAAATTGACAAACGTCAAGCCCAGAATAAGCGCTATGCCAATAAATGGTATGCCTGCACCCGAGACAGGCAAAAGATAAGAGATATAACGCGCTGAGGCCAATGCCAGGGCTGCAATGGCGCCGGAAGTGATGACGGTCAGAATGACCCAGCCGTACATGAAAGCGACAAAATCACCATAACTGTGTCGGAGATAGGCATAAATGCCGCCATGGTCAGGCAGTCTTCCGGCAAGTTCGGCAAATGTCAATGACCCGGACAAAGCAACCAGCCCGCCCAACGTCCAGGCCAGGTAAATGCCTGTCGCTGAACCGACATGACCGGCAATGTCCGATGGGGTTAGAAAAATTCCGGAGCCAATACAGGCACCTACAGCGATCAGGGTCAGCGGGACTACCGTAATCGCACGTCGCAATTGAGAGGGGTCAGTGTTTGGCAGTGGCCCGCCCTTCATTACCGCTCTACAGCAGGACGTTCGTATTTGCAGCAGGTGTGCAACTGCTCGTAAACCTCATCCCGTGCGCGCCTGGACTCCGTATCATGTCCCACAGCCACAAGCGCTTCATGGATGGCTGGAATGTCAGTAATGCCCGACCGGTACTTCAGGGTAAGGATTTGGGTTTCAACATCCCATCGGGCGTTGACGACTCCTTTTACGGACCGGGCAGCCCGCTCAATGCGTTCCTGGCACATGCCGCAAACACCATAAACTTTGAAGTGGGTCGATTCAAGCTTTTGGACGCGTAAGTCAGGTCGGTCTCCAAGCTCGGTCTCCTTGTAATCCGTGGCAGAAACCTGAAGCTTGGCAAGCCATTCCCGAATGGTAATGACTGGATATGATGCCCGGTCAGGAACGACAAATGTCAACATGTTGCCCCGCACGGCTACTTGCCTGATATCCGGATAATCCTCAAAAAGGGATGTGATTTGGGCGTCCGTAACGGTGTCGGGTCTGTCTATGGAAAAGACATATTGGATTTGAGCCCGGACAGAACCAGAGAAGGTCCACATCAAGGCAAAAAGCAAAAAAATTCGATACATCGGGGTCATTTATAGGATAATGCAAATTCTGAGGGAAAGTTACCGGAATTTGACGGATTGGCCAAAAACGTGGGCGTGTTGTTCCATTTGCCATGACCCAGGAAGAAGCAATCATCTTCCCAGGGTCAGGTAATTCTTCCCAAATTTGTAGGACTTGAGACCGGTCTCTGGCGTTCCCCGGAGACTGCAATCCAACTTCCTTGTGCATGGAAATCAAAGATGAGATACTTACCGCTTTGAAAATTTTAGGAGATCCGGTAGCTGTAGCAGATCCTGGCCCTGAGAGATGGAGTTCCTGGATCAACGAAGTGGAAGCGTATTCCCGGTCATTCCTGGATCTGACCCGAAATGGTCCCGCATGGTGGCCACCTGAAGAAGGCCAGGTCGGGCCTTCTTTTCATTTGGAGGAAGATCCTGTGCCCTTGCCTGCGATCCTGGAGGAATGCAGGAGCAGGATTGATTTCCGGGGTCTAAATCCGGCCTCAGGGGGACATTTGGGCTATATACCGGGTGGCGGAATGCCAGCCGCCGCACTTGGCGATATGCTGGCCGCGGTGACCAATCGATATGCCGGGATCCATTTTGCCAATCCCGGCGCTGTTGAGTTGGAACATTTTCTGGTGCGTTGGGTGGCTGATCTTTTCGGATTGCCCTCCTCGGCCGGTGGCACGCTGACATCGGGGGGCTCGATCGCCAGCCTGGTGGCCATCACAGCAGCCAGGGATGCCTCAGGGGAGCTACCTGCCAGGTGGATGGACATGGTGGTCTATGGTACGGCGCATCAGCATCATTGTCTGGACAAGGCCTTGCGAATTGCCGGACTCGGCTATAGTATACGCAGAGATGTACCCATGGATGAGGGCTTCCGTATGCGGCCAGATATGCTGGATGCCATGATACAGGAAGATATGGCCAGGGGTCTCCACCCGTTCCTCTTGCTGGCATCAGCCGGAACGACGGATACGGGAGCGGTGGATCCTTTGGATGCTCTGGCCGATATCGCCCATGCAAACGGAATGTGGTTCCATGTGGATGCTGCATATGGCGGATTCTTTCGGTTGCTTCCGGAATTCGCCCCTGCCTTTGCAGGTTTGGAACGCGCAGACTCCATTGTCGCCGACCCTCACAAAGGGCTTTTTTTGCCCTACGGAACCGGGGCGGTTGTTGTGCGAGAGATCAAACACCTTCTGCATAGCCATGCTTATGAAGCGGCCTACATGCAGGATGCCTACAGGGATCAGGAGACATTATCTCCTGCTGATCTGTCCCCCGAGCTGACCCGACATTTCAGAGGTCTCAGAATGTACTTTTCCATGAAGATGAACGGACTGTCGGTGATTCGGCACCTTTTGAAGCAGAAGATACTCCTGGCCCGATGGTTTTACCATACCATTCGGGAAGCGGGTTTTGAAACCCTGATGGAACCTGCGCTGTCTGTGGTGGTATTCCGGTGGCCGGCCAGAGACGAAGAGGTTGATCAATGGAATGCACGGTTGGTGGACATGATCCGAGAAGACGGAAGGGTATTCCTCTCTTCAACGCGAATTGGAGGAAGGGTATGGATCCGGTTGGCTGTTTTGAGTTTTCGAACTACCCTTGAGCACCTGGAAACGACTGTGGAGGTATTAATACGGCAGAGGGACCATGCCTTGTCCACGCATGGATTCGCCATATGAAGCGGCACAATCCCATCCCGAAACGGTGGCAGGTCCTGGCCCTGGTCATCATGACAGCAGGAGCATCATTGTGCTTGCCCGGCAGGAGTTACGCCCATGTTGAGGCGCAACAAATACCGGCAGTTGGCCGCACCATCCGCATTCCATTTACCTATGAAAACGGCTTTCTGGTCGTAGAGGTTCTTTTTCACCATGTATTCCCTCTTCGATTCATCCTGGATACCGGCGCTGAATACACCCTTCTGACCCACCGTGAGATCAGCGAATTATTGCGGTTTGTCCCGGAGCGAACATTCTCCTTGATCGGAGCCGACCTCGAAACTCGTGTGGAGGCAGACCTTATCCGCGGCGTTGATCTGGAACTGGGTGGTCATGCCTTTCCAGGAAGAGATATTCTGGTGACCCATGACGACTACTTCAGGATTCACGTTTGTACGGGTACACCCATCCACGGGATTATTGGAGCGGATATTCTCAAGCCGTTTGTGGTTCGCATTGATTACCGGCGAAAGGAAGTACTTCTGACAACTTCATCGCAATATCGCGTTCCTTCGGGAGCCGAATCCATTCCTTTGGAAATTGTGCGCAACAAACCGTATGTGAGCCTCCCCTATCAACAAACGGCGACGGATACGGCTGCCCAAATCCGCCTGCTGTTGGATACCGGAGCGGCACTTTCCCTGTTGCTCCTGACGGACAGTCATGACGCCATTCGTCTTCCGGATCGCGCTGTACATGGCACGCTGGGCGTAGGATTAGGGGGCTTTATCATGGGAGCCCGAGGTCGGATTGAGGCTTTTGGCACACCGCCAATCAACAGCTGCCATCTGATCGCCAATTTTCAGGATATCCGAGAGTACCCCGACACTTCATTTCTGAATGGTCGTCATGGACTGATAGGCAATCGTTGGCTCGAGCAGTTCCTCGTCATACTGGATTACCCCGGGAAACGACTTCATTTGGTTCCGGGCAAGTCCGGGAGCAAGGAGCCGCCTTCGGACAGAAGCGGATTGTTCGTATTGGCCAGCGGTGCTGATCTGGATCGATTTGTCATCCACGAAGTGGTACCGGGATCGCCTGGGGACCTGGCCGGTCTTCTTCCCGGGGACGAGATCAGAGCGATAAACGGGTGGCCTGCTGCCTGGAGGAAACTGGTCGGTATACAGCGTTGTTTGCAAGGGAAGCCGGGTAAATCGGTGATTATCAAAATAATACGTGGAGATCAGCGCGTGAAGGTCCATTTGACCCTGGCCGATTATGTATAGGTGTGACTCTCCCGAAATGATAGAAACTTCCTGATGATGAACACTTTGGTATTTGAAAAAATCGGCTTACCTTTGCAGCCGCTTAATCTAAACCTCAATCTATGTTTGCCATTGTCACTATTGCTGGTCAGCAATTCAAAGTCGAGGAAGGGCAGGAGCTCTTCGTCCACCAGCTGGAGGCAGGGGAGGGAGAAAAGGTCTCTTTCCAGGAGGTTCATCTGACTGACCGGGATGGAAAGGTCAGTATGGGCCAGCCCTTCCTGCAGGGCGCACGTGTCGAAGCGGTGGTTCTCGGTCGTCAGAAAGGCGACAAAGTCATCGTTTTCAAAAAGAAACGCCGGAAAGGATACCGGGTGAAGAATGGCCATCGTCAGTCTTTCTCCCGCATCCGGATTGAATCCATTAACGCTTAAAAACCCTTGCCACCATGGCCCATAAGAAAGGAGTAGGTAGTTCGGATAACGGGCGCGACAGCAAAAGCAAGCGTCTCGGTGTCAAAATTTTCGGTGGACAGGATGTTCGTGCCGGTAATATTTTGGTTCGTCAACGGGGCACCAAATTTCACCCTGGCGTCAATGTCGGCATTGGGAGGGATTTCACCCTTTTCGCCCTGACGGATGGCGTGGTTCAATACAAGGTTGGCCGTAAAGACCGGACCTTCGTCAACATTCTGCAAGCTGCCGGAGAGGTGAAGGAAACTGTGGCATCCGTTAAAAAATCGGTGACCAAAGCCGTTACTACCCCAGAGGTGGCTCCGGAGACCACGCAGAAGCCCGTTGTGGCGGATGCCCCGGTAAAAGCCAAGGCTGCCAAGGTAAAACAGGATGACCTGAAGATCATTGAAGGTGTTGGTCCCAAGATCGAACAACTTCTCAAAGATGCCGGGTGGGATACCTGGGCCAAACTGGCAGAAGCCCAACCGGAAAGGATCAAAGAGGTTTTGGCCGAGGCCGGAAGCCGTTATCAAATGCATGATCCGACCACTTGGCCGGCACAATCGCGTTTGGCCGCAGAAGGCAAATTTGACGAGCTCAAGGAGTTGCAAAGCAAATTGGACGGAGGCAGGGCTTCCTGAGCGTTGTGCCTCCCGAATACCTGAGGCGGAAGAGGGATATTCCTTCTTCCGCCTTTTTGTTGGAGGCCATCAATGCCAATCTTTGGCTTCTTCCTCCTCATTGGCGGCCACTCCAGCGGCTATGATCCAGCGGGTGCGAATGTCCGACAGACTGAGCGGACGGTCCATATCGCGCCATTTGAACCCTTCCAAACGCAAACTGCCATGATCAACTTGTCCCATCGGCGTCATGGATGAACGGGGTTCTTTCAAATAGAAGATATCCTTGACATGGTTGTTTTCAAATAACAAAACCATATCGCTGCAGGCGGATTGATTAACGCCGATGAAGGCGAGATCTTCATCCTGGGCGTAATAAATCGCTTCGGCGTTTCCGTTGACGTCCATCCGGTGGATGGCGTTGTCCCGGAAGGCTCCCGTGATGTATCGTCCCTTGATTTGGTTGAAGTGTTGCCTGTCCGGACTGGTCACGATCATGCTTTGTCGGAGGAGAAAGATGGAATCAAGTTTGTTGTCGGACATCCTGATAAGCAGGGTATCTGCCGTGAATTGGGTGGTATCTTCCGACCAAACGACGGGATCCTGGTAGAAATAGAACATGGAATCCTTCTCGACAAAAGCCAGAGAATCGCAAATGGCCTGGAGGTCGGATTTGTAAACAAACACGTTGTGGAAGGCGCGAATGGTGCGGCCGGCCATGGCGCCAGTATCCTCCCGGGCAATGATCTGGTCAGCAACCAGAAACAAAGTATCCCCCTCGATCACTTGAATGAGCAATGGGGGTTGACCCATGGCCTGCAGATATCCGGTTGGGCGATGGTACAGGGCCGAATCGCATTGGAGCGTGATGAAGGCGCTAGTATCCCGCCAAAGGACATGGCCCTCCACAAGGACAATGCCGCTGGTATCCCGGTTTTCCACACGATCTGCCGTCAACCACTGCGCGCCGTCCCTGATACTGGCTCTTCCGGTCGTGCGGAATTGTTCTGTGCGGACATTATAGTCAACGCCATCTGCTTCAATGGTTTGTGTGCCGTCCTTGAGAAAAGCATTCCCCCGGACGAGGAACTCACCCGTAGATTCATGATAATAGAGAGAATCTCCGGTGGCCTGGCGTTCTCCCTCCCGGTAATCTGCCTGACCGACCAGCCGGATCTCTCCGGAGGTTTGGTTGTAATAGATGCGATCCGCAGTAGCCCGCCGGCTGGTGTCGGCAAATTGGGCGTTCTCCTCAAACCAGCCGTATCCTTCACCCAAAGCATAAAATCCCGCTTCGCAGTATAACTGGGCATTGTCCTGGCGGATGCGGGTGGGTCCGGTGAAAATGGCGCGATCGTCCCGTATACTGTAGCGCATGGAATCCGCCCTCAGGCGAAAGTCCGGACTTTGGATCTGGACAGAATCCAGGAACTGGACCAGTTGGTCACTTACCAGATACGTGCCTCTGCGGCTGTAAATCCGGGTATCATCGTGCTCCAGCCAGGCGCCTTCTCCGTAATATCCGATCCGGGCGCGTGTATCATAATTCAGTCGGCTGGTCATCAATCGTTGGTTGCCGTTTTCCAGGAGGACCCGACCTAATAGTATGGCAACGCCGGTGTGGCTGTCATAGGTCAAGGTATCGGCGTAAATGCGCAGTGAATCCCCCTGGACGATGGACGTATTGCCCAGTGCATCCACTGTCGGGCCAAAAAGGTAAGCGGTGTCGCAAAAAAGGAAGGTGCTGTCATGTCTCAATCTGACCTCGCCGCCGAGGAATTCTTTCCTGCCTGCCGGCGAGTCTTCATAGTAGTAGTCATGGGAGTAGATGATATGGACGGTTCTCGGCGTCCCGGGTTCCTGAGCCAAGGAAGGATGACCAAGGGCAGTCATTCCCAACAGGAACAGAACCAATTCCGGTAATCTTTTCATGGTGCCATTCGGTGGGCGAGAGATTCTCCGACAAGGGTTCCGATGGCAACGCCCATTCCGCCCAATCGAACGGCTGCATGGACACGATCTCCAAGATCCTCGATATAGGGATGTTTGGCGTCGCCCACGCCGAGAGTGCCACTCCATTCATAAGCAAATCCAGCGGAAAGGTCCAGGCCGAAGTGGCGTTGAGCAAACGCAGTGAGATATGCGCGAATCGGTTGGGTAATTCCTTCTTCGGACATGGTTTCCGTTTGGAGAGCCAAATGTCTGGCTCCTCCAATCAGCAAACGGTTATCGACCCGTCTCGCATATACATATCCCTGGTGATAATGCATACAAGTATCCCATGCCAGATTGCCCAATGGATGCGTCAGAAAGACCTGATTGCGTGCCGGATAAACCGGTAACCCGGGATACCAGTCGGCGGTGAAGCCATTGGTAGCGATACCTACCGATCCGGCATGGAAAGAGGCGTGACCTCCCAGTGTTACGCGAATGCCTTTATCTGTGGGATCCAGTTGGCTTACCTCCAAGCCTCGCAGCAACGAAACGCCCAGTCCGCCGGCCAGTGCCGACAAAGCCTGCATCATTTTGCCGGGATGCAGCCTGCCTTCCCGGGCGATACGGATGGCCCCTTCCAGCTCCCGTATGCCTGCCGGCAACTCCTCTGCCACATGGAAGTTTTGACGGTCACCCGTGATTTGCCGGAAAGCTTTATTCAGGAATGGGAGCATTTGCATGGCCCGTTGTAAGGCCTCTTCGTCCCCGGCAGGGAATACTTCCATGCCCCCGCACCAGGCTAGATCAATATCAGCGCCTTCGAGCTTTTGCAAAAGCCTGTTGAGACCTTTCCATCGCATTTCCACCAGATCGAGCGTGACGTTTTCTCCAAATCTTGCCAAATCTGCTTCCAACTCGGTGGGACTGCCCAGGCAGGCAAACCCGGCATTTCTGTAACTGGCACCTCCTCCCCACGGATGCCGGTCAATGACCAGGACACGGGCCAGGGGATGCCTGCTTTTCAAGGCGATAGCGGCATTCATGCCGGTGATACCAGCTCCGATGATGAGGAAATCCACATCTGCCAGGCTCGTGTCTCGTTCCCAAAAACTGATCATCCCAACGAATAGCCGAATCCCCGGTCAAAGTGGTTCAGGGTTGTCCTATCTTGCGCCAAAATTACAACCTCCATGCTACAACGGATCCAGACCGTTTATCTGCTCGGCGGCGCCCTGTTGGCTTTCCTGTTGTTTGCACCGCTTTTTCCCCTTGCTTCCGTCGAAGGCAGCCTCACTGAACCGCCCAAGAAAGGGGTGACCATGCTGTCGGATGGCATCTTTGAGGTAGCAGATCATTGGCTGATGATCCTATTGACCGTTACTGCCGGATTGATGGCACTGGCAGCCGTTTTTCAGTTCAAACACAGGGGCAGGCAAATCGTTTGGACCCGCTTGGTCCTGATCTCACAGATGCTTTTCCTGGTCCTTGCCTCTGTTTTGTTTTACCGGGAATATGTCCAACTTGATGCCGCTGCCTTCCGGTTTAAGATCGGATATGGCGTGTTGCTCTGCGTGTTGGTGATTGTTTGCTGTGGGCTGGCTATTCGCGCAATACGACGGGATGACCGTTTGGTCCGGTCGATGGACCGCTTGCGTTAACGAGGAGCTGATGTCAGCGCACCCCCTGGAGCACCAGAACAGGAACACTGCTGTTGAAGTCATTGGCAGCTATCGACCTGGCTTTGAAAAGGGATTCGAAGAAATCTCTCCTTCTCCGGATGACACATAGAATTTGTGGATCAAAAGTCCGGATGACCCTTTCTATGCCTTCCGGCACTTTTTCGCAGGTCAACTGGTAAAGGTTGTGCAGGACGTCCCCGAATGCGAGATTGGACTCCTTGTCATAGGATTCTTCCAGGGAGGAAGCTTTGATTTGTACGACACTGATCTCTGTTTCAAAGGCAGTGGCCAGGTCGATGAGGGGTTTCAATACGCCGGGTTTGTGGATCATCAAGGATTTCATGATGAAAGCAATCCGGACCGGCGAGATAAATGTTGTCCCTTCCGGGACAAAGAGCAAGGGTAATTCGGTGTGCTTGAACATGGACCCGCTCACGGAACCAAGGAATTGGCCTTGCCTGCTTGCCAGCCCTTCACCGCAAGTGCCCATGATAATCAAATCGGCCTCGAACTGCATGGCCAGGCGTTCGATCACTTCTTCCGGAATTCCCTTCAGGACTTTCGCCAGCACGGTGACATCCTCCCCAAGGCGGGTTTCGGCAGCTTTGGTCATCCTGGACAGCAATACTTCCGGATGCCCGGAATCGAGGCTTTCTGCCAGTTCCGGGTCAGGCTTTTGTACATGGAGAAGTACCAACAGGTGGACGGGCAGTCCGGCAGCCAAATGAAGGGCATAGTTGAAGGCAGATTCCGCGTTCGCGGAGAAATCGACGGGTACCAGGATTCGATGCATGGTGCAAATGTAGGGGCTTATCCTCATCCGGAAAGTCCGGGACCAACTCCTGCTTTGGGATGCAAATGGGGGGCAATGCCGACATTTGGGGTTTAATGAAAATTATGGTGTACGCTTTCTCATTTCATGGGTCTCTGTTGGCCCTGGTGGTTTTATTGGTCATCGGATGCGGAGAGCGCAATAGTTCCTCATCCGGACCCAACATACATATTCCAGAACCGGAGATGTATGACCCGCATTCATGGGCTCGTCCAGACGAGGCAAGGGTAACCCGTTTGCAATTGGATCTGACGGTCCTGTTTGAGGAAAAAGTCCTGGAAGGAATCGCCATATGGGATGTGGATCATGACAATGCGAAAGAGGTGATTCTCGATACCCGGGACATGGAGGTATCCTCGGTCACCATCGACAGTCGCTCCGATCCTGTTGCATTCCAATGGGGGGATGAAGATCCACTGCTCGGTCGTTCCCTGACGATTCCATTGGATCCGGAAACCGAGCAGGTGACCGTTCGTTACAGGACCAAACCCCAAGCTGCTGCCTTACAATGGCTCTCTCCGGAGCAGACGGGGCAATCGTCACCATTCCTGTACACACAGAGTCAGGCCATCCTGGCGCGTAGCTGGCTTCCTTGTCAGGATTCACCGGGTATCCGGTTCACCTTTCATGCCCGGGTAAAAGTGCCTGTAGGCATGATGGCGCTGATGAGTGCCTCCAATCCAACCATGAGCAGCCCGGACGGCATTTATGTCTTCTCCATGGACAACCCCGTACCAGCCTACCTGATGGCTCTGGCTGCCGGTGATATTGCCTATCGTCCTTACGGCCACCGGACAGGCGTATATGCCCAGCCGGATGTACTGTTGTCTGCCGCCTGGGAATTCGAGGACACCGAAAAAATGATGGAGGCTGCGGAAAATCTGTATGGCCCTTACCAATGGGAACGCTATGACTTGTTGGTTTTGCCGCCTTCTTTCCCGTTTGGCGGTATGGAAAACCCACGACTGACCTTCCTGACTCCTTCTGTCCTCGCCGGTGACCGATCCCTGACAACCATTGTGGCCCATGAACTGGCTCATTCCTGGTCGGGCAACCTGGTGACGAATGCCACATGGAACGATTTCTGGCTCAATGAAGGCTTTACCGTCTATTTCGAACGGCGCATCATGGAAGCCCTTTATGGCAAAGAACTCAGTGAGATGTTGGCGGTATTGGGTCACCAGTCATTGGTGCAGGTCATGGATGCCAAAGGCTGGGATCATCCTGATACCCGTTTGAAACTCCAGCTCAAAGGAAGAAATCCGGACGATGCATTGACAAGGGTGGCTTATGAAAAAGGTTATTTGTTTCTGCGGACTATTGAAAGCATTTACGGTAGGGAAGTATTGGACCGAATTCTCCAGGAATGGTTCCAAACCCATGCATTCGGGGCTGTTACGACCGAAGCCTTTGTGATCCATTTAAGGCGGGCGATTCCGGATGAAGCGTCCCGTTTGCGCATTGATGAATGGGTGTATGGTACGGGACTGCCTGACAACGTCGATCTTCCTCAATCTGAAAGTTTTGACCGGGTGGATGCCGCTCTCGGCAAAATTGCTTTGGGACAGACCCTTGGCGCCTCGGATACGGCGGGATGGAAAGCCCAGATGTGGCTGCATTTCTTGAGGCACCTGCCGGCACAGGCAGATCTAGCCGCCCTGGATCGCCAATTTGATTTTTCCAATTCCGAGAATGCCGAGTACCAGGCCGCCTGGTTTGAGCAAACCATGAAGACCCCCTACCGAGATGAGGTACTTGAACGTCTGGAAACCTTCCTTAAAAAACATGGGCGCAGGAAATTTCTGGTTCCCCTGTATCGCAGTCTCAAGGAAAATGGAAGAGAAAAAGACGCGCTCCGCATTTATACGCATGCCCGTCCGGGGTATCATGCTGTATCGAGAGGCACACTGGACGACTTGTTGGGTTATAAACCGGTCCGGGACTGACAGGACCTTATGGAAGAGCCTCAAAGGGCCTGAATCACGTCATATTGCGTGAGAATGTGCACCTGTCCGGCATGGTCGCGACACAGTATGGCAGGCACTTTTTTGTCCAGAAACCGATTGAGTCGGCTTACGGGAGTATCCGGCGTTACCCAGGGGAAAGGCTCGGTCATTATGTCACCGACCAACCGGTCGGTTGGATGTTGAGGGTCTTCCAGGAGGAGGTGAAGGATTTGTGATTCGGTCAGCGATCCCTTCACTTCTTCGCCATCCACCACCGGCAATTGGCTAAGGTCGTGGGCTTTCATCAGGTTGAGCGCCTCCTTGACCGTCTGGTCCGTGTGAACAGCTATCCATTGACGGGTACCTTTGATTCGGATCAGGTCCCTGACCATTATTTCGTCTTCCAGAAAGCCTCGCTCCCTCATCCAGTCGTCATTGAAGATTTTGCCTACGTATCGGCTGCCATGGTCATGAATGATGACCACCACAAGATCATCTGGTCTCAGCCTCTCCTGCAACTGGAGCAATCCTGCCACCGCGCTTCCTGCGGAATAACCGAGCAACAGCCCTTCTTCGCGCGCCAGACGCCGGGCCATGAGGGCACCATCTTTGTCGGTGACCTTTTCAAAATGGTCGATAATCGAGAAATCCACATTTTTGGGAAGGATGTCCTCGCCGATCCCTTCTGTGATATAAGGATAGATTTCCTTGGTGTCAAATTCTCCGGTTTCGTGATACTTTTTGAAAACGGACCCGTAAGTATCAATGCCCCAAATCTGGACGGCCGGGTTTTGTTCCTTTAAATACCTGCCCGTCCCGGATATGGTTCCTCCGGTGCCAACTCCTGCCACAAGGTGTGTGATGCGACCCTCCGTCTGTTCCCATATCTCCGGACCGGTCGTGGCATAGTGGGCTTCCCGGTTGGAGAGGTTGTCATACTGGTTGCACCAGAAGGAATGAGGAATTTCCTTGCTCAGGCGTTCTGCCACTTTGTAATAGGATCTGGGATCATCAGGCTCAACATTTGTTGGGCAGACGATGACCTCCGCTCCCAAGGCTTTGAGCATGTCCACCTTCTCCTTGGATTGCTTGTCGGTGGTCGTGAAGATGCAGGAATACCCTTTGACGGCGGCACCCAATACCAAACCCATCCCTGTGTTGCCCGATGTGCATTCAATGATGGTACCTCCCGGTTTCAACCGTCCATCTTTTTCTGCATCCTCAATCATCCTGATGGCCATGCGATCTTTAATGGAATGTCCGGGATTGAAGGTTTCCATTTTCACAAGGCACGGACAGGGGAGATCCCGGGTAATGCGATTGAGCTGGACCAAAGGGGTGTTGCCAATGGTCTCCAGGATATTTCGGGCGTAATTCATGGCAGAAGATATTTGGTGCGGACAAAAAATCGCTGGTCCTTGACAGCCAGCATCCGGGCAACGGTATCACTGGCCACCACTATTGTTCCCGGTGGGTAGGTACCCGGGGGAATAGGGCCAATGACCCTGGCAAAGAGAATCCGGTTGTTCAGCGGGTTTTTCAGGGCGATGATGCTGTTGATCTCTGCCTCGTTGTGCAGGACTACCAACTCGTCACCGGTGGCCTCCGTATGGATGCAGGCCCCGTACCCCTGTTGGGAAGACTCCGTCATGGTCTTGCGCGATTTCATGTACTGGGTCCGCAATCGATGACTCTTGCCCCAAAGTGGGTGTCCGGTGAATTGGCGTATACTGTCGGGAATTCCCTTGGTGCTCATCCAGCCAATAAAGAGAACCTGGTCGGGCTGAATAGAGGCAGTTACGTGGGGGTTGTAATGGAGGACCGAATCGACAGGTATGCCGAACATCCGTCGGGAAATTTGGTAAAGGGTTTCCCCTTTCCGGACTTTGTAGAATACAGGTGCCCCTTTCCAGCGGGCATAATCGGGGTAACGATAGGGAAGAAGAGCCTTTCTCGGCACCGGGATGAGCAAGGTGTCAAACACCCCTGGCAACCGTTCTTTGAAAGCCTCATTGTAATAGAGAAGTTCCTCGAGTTCAAGACCGTAGAATCGCGAAAGCCCGAAAAGTGTTTGTCCGGGGGCCATGACATGACGGAGATGCAGCCGGTCTCTATCGCGAAATATTTCGATTGAATCCTGGAAGGTCAGGTATTGGTCCCTGTTGCCGGTTTGAGCCAGAAGTGCACCGGATTCCATGTACAAGACCAGCATGGGAGCCAAAAGAAAATGTTTGTACATGGAGATGGGATGGTATTTGATGCAAAAATAGACAACCGGGCATGAAGCGTTTACTTAACGGACGTTGATCGGCGGATGGTATGGCCTGCTGGGAGATAAGGGTCTTGGGCTACCTTTGTGCCGTCATGACACCATACCGTTCCGTTGTTGCCATCATTCCCGCCAGATGGGCTTCAAGCCGATTTCCGGGAAAACCGATCGCTCCCATAGGAGGACGTCCGATGGTCCTGCATGTCATTGACCGGTGCCAGGAGGCCGGAGTGGGCAGGGTTATTCTCGCCACGGACGATGAACGCATAGCCAGGGTAGGGAAAGACGCGGGTGTGGAAGTGGCCATGACGGATCCTGCATTGCCCAGCGGTACGGACAGATGTGCTGCCGTGGCAGCATCATTGGACTCGGACTGGATCATCAATGTCCAGGGTGATGAGCCGTTTGTCGATCCGGGCGCCATCCGGCAGTTGTCCGACATGCTGATCCGTTCTGATGGTTCGGTAATCGCCACATTGGCTCGACCGGCCCGGGATCCCGACCAACTTGATTCCATGCATTCGGTAAAGGTCGTCACGGACCTTCAGGACAGAGCCCTGTATTTCAGCCGCATGTTCATCCCCGCCCAAAGGGACCGCATCCGCAAGGAATGGATTTCCGGATATCCGTACCTGCTTCATATCGGGATGTACGGCTTTTCAAAAAGTACATTACTGACCCTGGCCGGTTTGCCGGTTACCGATCTTGAACAAGCCGAACAGTTGGAACAGCTCCGGTGGATGGATCACGGCTACCGGATTGTTGTGGGCCGCACCCGTTATGAAGGTTGGGGGATTGATACGCCGGAAGACCTGGCGCTTGCCAATCAGAAATGGAATCAGGGGGAGATGCCGTTCATAAAAAATCACCCGTAAATCCGAAAGGCAACAAATCGGAGCAGCGGTCGAAAACCCAGATTTCGCCAACCTCTCCTTGTAAGATCAGCCGGATGGGATGCTTGTTGATGATTTCCTGTTCGAAGAGCAATTGACGGCATTGACCGCAGGGGCTTGCAGGTTGGGATACCTTGTGCTCTTTAGCAGAGACCGTGATGGCCATAGCCACCAATGACTCTTCCGTGTATTGCGTGCGTACGGCAGCAATTGTCGTTTGCTCGGCACACAGGCAAACAGGATATGAGGCGTTTTCCAGGTTGAAGCCGGTCACAACCCGTCCCATTCCGGTCCGGATGGCGGCCGCCACCCGGAATCCGGAATACGGCGCATAGGCATGGGGAATGGCTACACGGGCAGCCATCAGGAGCAGGCGATCTTCATCGGGAAGGTCATGCGCGCTCGCAAAACTTCGGTAAGGTAGTTGCAGGTCAGACATGGTACTCTGTGGACGATGGTCGCCCTTGGATAATTACGATAATTTTGGCCTCTGGTTCAAAGGGAATGAGAAAGATACTGGTTTTAGGGGCGGGACGATCAGCTACCACGTTGATTCACTACCTGGACACTCATGCACGCTCGTCAAAATGGCGTGTGACGGTGGCTGACAGCGATGCTCTTGTTCTTGAGGCCAAAGTCAAGGGACTCCGGCAAACCGAAGGAAAATTGTTCCATGTGTCCAATCCGGCGGACAGGGCCCGGATTATTGGTGAACACGATTTTGTCATATCCCTGCTTCCATGGACCCTTCACCCATTGGTTGCCCGGGAATGTATCCGGCAGGGCAAGCATATGTTGACCGCGTCATATGTCTCACCGGCCATGAAATCCTTGGCCCTCAAGGCTTCCAAGAAAGGCCTTTTTTTTCTTGGGGAAATGGGCCTGGATCCGGGAATTGACCACATGTCTGCGCTGGAACTGATTCGCAGGATACGCCGGAAGGGAGGCGATATTCGGTCTTTCAGGTCAGTGGCAGGCGGCCTTGTTGCACCTGGCAGTGATGATAATCCCTGGCATTACAAGTTCACGTGGAACCCGCGAAATGTGGTGTTGGCCGGACAGGGAATATCCCAGTTCAGGGAGCAGGGGCAAATGGTGCTTCGCGCTTACCCCGAATTGTTCGCCCAGGCTGAGCCGGTAGCCATCGGGGAGGATGACCATTATGAAGTGTACCCCAATCGGGATTCGCTGCATTATGAAAAGTTGTATGACCTGGAGGGGATACCGTCTCTGATGCGCGGAACGGTCCGGTTTCGGGGATTTTGCCGGGGGTGGCACGCCCTCATTCGGTTGGGTCTCACCGAAGGGCTCACCGCATTGCACACACCACCCGGCATGACATGGGACCGGTTTACGGGAGCCTGGCTCTCCACAGCAGCCCAAGGGGTAGCCCTGGAGAAGGAATGCGCCCGGTTTCTGGATATCCCCTTCCAGGATCCTGTTATGGAACAATTGAGGTGGCTGGGGATATTTTCAGACCGTCCCCTGGGGAATTCGGGCCGCACTGCGGCCGATCACCTCCAGACGCTTCTTGAAGAGAAATGGGCCCTCCGTCCCCATGATAGAGATCTGGTTGTCATGGAACACCGGATCGGATACGGGATGGGCAAAGAGGCCATCGAATGCCGTGCCCATCTCCGTTATGAGGGGAAGGACGTATGGCGAACAGCCATGGCCGACCTGGTAGGCCTTCCATTGGCCGTTACCACCAGATTGTTCCTGCAAGGCCATTTACCGGTGCCCGGAATGCCGGGTCCTTTCGAAGCCGGGATTTATGAACCGGTGCTTGCAGCCCTGAAGGATGAAGGTGTCTCCTTTGAGGAAATCCACATTTCCGGCAATGGGGATGAATCAGTTACCCGAATCCATTCCTGACGGTCTGATGCCAAGAGGATACGACATCCGGGCATGGGATACGGGGACCATTTTCCAGGCCTTGGCGGTGATCCGTCAATCGGGTACGCTCCTGATTGCCATTTTGCTGGCCAAGTCAGCCCTTTCCCTCGAAGAAATCGGATTGTACGAACAGTTTGTCTTCCTGGGATACCTGCTTACTTTTTTCTGGCTGGATGGTGCTTTTCGCGGCATGGTAACCCTGTCATCATCGATGGACTTGGAGGCGCAACCCCGCTTTCTTTCCAGGATCGCAGGCAGCCTTTTGGTCGCCGGAGCCGGGCTTTGGGTGCTGGGATTATGGTTGATCCCGTTGGTGTGGGGCAATATGTCGGCAGGTCTGTTCCCATGGAGGGACTGGTGCTGGTTCAGTCTATTCGCCTTCACTTACCAGGTCAGTATGTTGGTGGATCATGTTTGGCTCATCAGGGGTGATCGGAAGGCCATGTGGAGATGGGGGTGGATTTCCCTGGTCGGTTTGCTGGCCGGCTTGATGATCCCGATCCAGCTTACCGGCCGGCTGCAGGCGGGAATGATCGGACTGGCTATTTTCGGCTTGCTGAGATTGTTGATCATGTTGTTGGTTACGCGGCCCGTCTGGCCGTTTTCCGGACCTTCGGATTGGATCAAGGAATGGAAAGCCGTAAGCCTGCCGCTCGTCCTTTATGCCATCGTTGGGGGGGCAGCGGTCCTGGTGGATGGCTGGATCATTCATGCCTGGTATGGCGATCCATCCACCTTCGCCATTTACCGTTACGGGGCCAGGGAATTGCCATTCACCACCGTACTGGCGGGTGCCACCGGATTGTATTTGATTGCCCGCGCCGGCAAGGACTGGCAGGGGGGATTGGAGGAGGTTCGTAAACGGGCTGCCCGATTGATGCACCTCTTTTTCCCATTGACTATGGTGCTCATGGCCGGCAGCGACCTGATTTTTCGGCGGGTCTTCAGTCCCGATTTTGGGGAAAGTGCGGAAATATTCAGAATATTCCTGTTCATCCTGGCGAGCCGGTTCATATTGAGTGGCGTTTTGATGACGGCCCGCAAAGCCACCTCTGCCCTTTTTGCCATCGGTATCGCCGAACTTGCCCTTAATGCATGCCTGAGCGTTTGGTGGTTGGGAATTTGGAGGTTGGAAGGAGTGGCTTGGGCTACGGTGGTCGCATTTTCATTTGAGAAAGGCATGCATATGTGGTGGATCTACCGGAAATGGGGGGTCTCACCGGTGCGTTATGTGCCTTTGCGAATACTGGTTTTTTACACCGGTTTGTTGGCAGGCATGTACCTGCTGGTCTCGTGATCGCTTGAGATTCGAGGGTTGAGGGGTAAATCCTATCTTTGGCCGAAACACGGATTCAATGATCATTTTGGATGGCAAGGCCTTGTCCCTCAAGATCAAGGAGGAGATACGACAGGAGGTGGAAACGATGAGGAAGGCCGGGGAACGTCCCCCTCACCTGGCAGCTGTGCTTGTAGGCAACAACCCGGCCAGCGAGGCATATGTGGGGAATAAAGTTCGGTTCTGCGAAGAAGTGGGTTTTGCTTCCACACTGATCCGCAAAGACGCTTCCCTGCAGGAAGAGGAGCTCATTGGGCTGGTCCAGTCGCTGAACGAAGACCCGCTCGTGGACGGATTTATTGTCCAGTTGCCGTTGCCCGGCCATATTCATGAGGAGAAAGTGACCCTTGCCATAGATCCGCGCAAGGACGTAGATGGATTCCATCCCCTCAATTTCGGCCGGATGGCGCAGGGGCTTTCGGCTTATCTTCCCGCAACACCATACGGCATTCTTTTGATGTTGGAACGGTACGGGATCCAGACCCGTGGCCAGCATGTCGTGGTGCTGGGACGGAGCAATATCGTCGGTACGCCAATGAGTCTACTGTTGTCCCGTAAGGGAGAACCGGGTGACGCCACCGTGACCCTGACCCATAGCCGGACACGCCATTTGAGTGATGAAACACGCCGGGCGGATATTATCATTGCAGCCATCGGCATCCCCCAATTTTTGAAAGGTGACATGGTCAAGGAAGGTGCCGTTGTCATTGATGTGGGCATCAACCGGATTGAGGCACCTGAAAGGAAAACAGGATTCAGGTTGGTCGGTGATGTGGACTATGATACGGTGGCGCCCAAATGCCAGGCCATAACGCCCGTGCCCGGCGGGGTAGGCCCTATGACGGTCACGGCTCTCATGATGAATACGCTCAAGGCCCGCCGGAAAGAAATCTCTTATTGAAAATGACATGGGTGCGGGTCAGATTTTATGTGCCTCCGGACAGGCAGGAGATCGCCCTGGCTTTTCTGTCGGACGGTCCATTTTCCGCATTTGAGGAAAAAGAGGAGTGGCTCGACGCCTATGTCCTCGAAAAGGACTGGACACAGGATTGGGAGCATTCCTATCGTCAAGATGACCATTGGCCCTGGCGCCATATTGAAGTGACGGCATTGCCGGATGAAAACTGGAACCTCAAGTGGGAGCAGCACTTTGAACCCGTGATCTTGCGACCATTTTGTGCTGTCAGAGCGCCATTCCATGCAGCAATTGGAGATGTTCGCTACGAAATCGTGATCCTGCCTGCCATGGCTTTTGGCACCGGCCATCACGCCACTACGAAAATGATGCTCCAGGGAATGCAGAGCCTTGATGGGAATGGAAAGAGGGTCCTTGATTTCGGGGCGGGAACGGGCATACTGGCCATTCTGGCTGCCATGATGGGCGCAGATTCCGTGGATGCCGTTGAAGTGGAGGCTCCAGCCTGCGAAAGTGCTTTGGGCAACATGATTCGCAATGGCGTTGAGAAACGGGTCCGAATTCTCCATGGCGATGTCAATGCCATTCCCGACAGACGTTACGATTTCATACTGGCCAACATCAATACGCATATAATCCTGCAGGATGCCCGTACGTTATGGGAGCATCTGACACCTGGAGGCATCCTTGGCATCAGTGGGTTTCTGGACAGAGACCGCGACACCATGATCAATGCCATGGAAGGGATGGGATTGCGTATGCTGCATGCATTCAGGGAATCGGACTGGCTGGCACAGTGGTGGCATAAACCGGAATGAAATGAAACATTGGTTACTCATCGTCCTTTGGGGCGGGATTTTGCTTTTGGCTCAAGCGGCAAATGCTCAGACAACCGGCTTTTCCGACAATCCGGATGCATTTATGTCTGAGTTGGAGCAGTTGTGCAAGGATTCAGGCCGCAAGGAACTGCAGGACCTGTTCAAATCCTTTGGAAAAAGGGTCAAACAAGGGGGAATTTCCCCTGATCGTCTGATTCAATTGCGCGAGCAAGCCATTTTGATGCGTGAACAAGGTATGACCCCCAGCCCTTATTTCGAATCCTGGCTGCGTGTCATTGAAAGCGTGGCCATTGCGGGCATTTCCGAGGCCAGATTTGGTGATTGGCTGCAGATTTATGCCGAGGAACTGGCCAGTATTGAAAAAAGGAAGTTCAAACCCGTCAAGGATTTCCTGGATTTTTCGGAGGCGTTTTTTGCCCAAAATGCGCTCAGGTTTTCCCCTTCCGGCATTTCCTGGTATGCCGATCCCCGCAAAGGCACCTTCGCCCGGGATACCGCCGGTTTGGTTTTGATCTTTGAAACGGTGGATGTCCTGGCACAGCGCAAACAAGATTCCATCCAGATCATACAGACCCGGGGGAGGTATTATCCTGCCAGGACGCTTTGGCTGGGAGAAGGAGGTCATGTGGACTGGAGCCGTACGGGCAACAAGGAGATACAATGCTTCCTGTCCGACTATACCATCGATCTGACCCAAAGTCTTTACACGGCCGAAAATACAGAATTGCTGTACCCTCTGTTTTTCGGAGAAAGGCGTATCAGAGGGCGGCTGACAGACAAAGTAGTGGTGCGAAATCTGGCTGTTGAAGGCTCGTACCCCAAGTTTGAATCCTACGAACAGGTGATCGAAATTGCGGACATCGGCGGTGGTGTTCGCTATCAAGGTGGGTTCCGCCTGGAAGGCAGTTCGATCTTCGGTTTTGGCAACGAGGATGTCAAGGCACGGATTTCCCAATACGGGCCGGACCGCAAGCTCCGGTTCCAGGCGTTGTCGGAGCAATTTACCCTAAAACGAGAAGAACTGGTTACTGGAGCGAGGGTCGAAACAACCCTATATCTAGCCCAGGACAGTATTTTTCACCCTTCACTCGATTTTCGCTTCGAGATCAACAAAGGCATTTTGAGATTATCACGTGGGGCCAGGGCCAGTGACAAATCTCCCTTTTATTCTTCTATGCACCGCTTTGACTTTGACGTGGACGGACTCACCTGGTACATGAACCAGGATACCATCAAGTTGGGAGAGCGGAGTATTGCAGGGACCAAGGGCCGGGATGAAATGCAGGTTGTATCGGAGGATTTTTACAGCGAGAATGATTATCGTCGCATTCAGAGCATAGCCGATGCCAATCCGATCGAAATCATCAAGCAAAAAGTGGATGCTCTCAACCAACGGGTGTTTTCGGCCGGTACCATTGCTTTTTGGATCCATCCGGATTTTACCGTGGAGAACATCCAGACCCTGTTGTTTGACCTGGTCAGAAGGGGGTTTGTCTTTTATGATTACGAAAAGGACATCGTCGAAATCAAGCCTAAACTGGACCACTATGTGGAATCCGCCAGGGACAAAAGAGATCATGACTACCTGCATATCATCTCCACCACCCGGCAGGACAATGCCGTTTACAGCTTGAAGGATTCCCTGCTGATGCTGAATGGGGTGCCCTATGTGGAGTTTTCGAGGCCTCAGAAAGTGGCAGTTCGTCCAGCCAACGACCAGGTACTGGTCAAGCGAAACCGCGACCTTGATTTTGCGGGCCGCCTTTTCGCCGGCAATACCCTCATTCAGGGCAAAGACATGCATTTCAAATACCCGGATTTTACCGTTGGTATGGATTCGATACAGACATTCGACCTTTATCTGCCCACTGGTCGACTGGATAGCCTCGGTAACCCCATTGTAGCCTCAATCGGCTCGCGGATTGAAAATTTTGCCGGCGTCCTTCAGATTGATGCCCCTGAGAACAAAGCCGGAAAAAGGGATATTCCCCTCTTTCCGGCCCTACAGGCAACAACCAGGTCATACGTCTATTACGACTACCCGTTTGTGCAAGGAGGTGTCTATCTCCGGGATTCCTTCTATTTTGAAGTGGATCCTTTCACATTCAACAGTCTGGACAACTATACCGGTAATACGCTTCAGTTCAAGGGCAGGTTGGTATCGGACAGCATATTCCCCGATATCGCCGAAACCTTGCGGCTGATGCCGGATACTTCTTTGGGATTTGTCACCCAAAGTCCATCGGCCGGCTGGGGCACATACTTGGACCGGGGCAGATATTCCGGAGAATTGCGTTTGAGCAACCGGGGATTGGAAGGGAAAGGCCTGATCCAATATCTGAGAGCCAGTGCCTATTCCGAGGATGTTGTATTTCGTCCCAAACAAATGGTGGGATCCGCCAGGCAGTTTGACATCACGGAGGATCGGGTAGGACCCATTTTCATGCCCAAGGTGAAGGGTAGTAACGTGGCGATCAACTGGCTGCCCTACCAGGACAGCATGTATGTCACCAGTCAGGACAAGGCATTTGACTTTTACGAAGGCGCTACACACACCCTGTCCGGTTTGCTCATACTCACCCCGGACGGATTGCGCGGCAGAGGTGTGTTTGATTGGGACAAAGGGTATATGGAGAGCCAACTTTTGGCCTTTGGTGCCCATGATGTCCAGGCCGATACGCTGGATCTCAAGATCCGGGCACTGGGCTCCTCCGATCTGGCCTTTGACACCCGCAACGTAAACGGGAACGCCAATTTTGATGACCAATACGGGAAATTCCGGGCCAACTCCGAAGAACTCAGTACGGTGATGCCCTACAACAGGTATCAGACCTCCATGAACGAATTTGAATGGGACATGGCCAAGGAAACCATCACCTTCAAATCCGATCCCGGAAAAATGGCCGAATTTCTTTGTACCGATCCGGTGCAGGACTCCTTGCGGTATGAGGGCAATTCAGCATTTTACAATTTGAAAACCAATCTTTTACAGATTGGAGGCGTCCCCAGGGTATTTACGGCCGATGCCTGGGTATTCCCTGCGGATGGCCAGGTAGAAGTAAAGGCCGGGGGGGTCATTTCTCCTTTGGAAAATGCCCGGATCATTGCGGACACGACGCATCAATACCACGTCATCAATCGGGCGACAGTGGAGATCAAGGGCCGTCGTCATTATGAAGCCAAAGGGTATTATGCTTACAATGTCGGCCCCCACCAACAGGAAATCCTCTTCGAGAAAATCGTGGGATATCCCGTTGGCAAAGGAGCTGCTTCCGAAAAAATTCCGGTGACCCGGGCGGAGGGACAAGTCGTGGAGGATGACAATTTTTTCATTGACCACAAAACCCGTTTTGAGGGGAAAATCGCCATGGAAGCGGATTCCCCGGAGCTTTCATTTGAGGGCCATGCCTTTCTGGACGCCGATCGACTGACCCGCAAGGATTGGTTTTCCCTCAAGAGCAAGGCCGACAAGAACAACCTTCTCCTGAGGTATCAGGACGCCCGGAGCCGGGATGGAGAGCCTGTTCGTACGGGATTCTTCATCAACAAGTCCTCCTCACATCTGTATCCTTCCATCATGACACCCACTTTTCTGCGGAAGGACAGAGGAATTTTGGAGGCAGAAGGCATGTTTCGGTACGATCGTCCATCAGACACCTATTACTTCGGAGACTCCGTCAAGGTGGCCGGCACAGGTCGAAGAGGGAATCTCATGGTGTTCTCGAATGCGACCGGCAGGGTGTACGGAGAAGGGAAGCTGACCTTCGGGACAGGTCTTGATCTGGCCAGAATTGATGGAGCCGGGACCCTTTCAGGGATTTTCCAGGTACCCGACAGTCTGTATTATGAGGAAGGCAAGGCCCCAGTCATGGAAATTGAAGCCATGCTGGGTCTGGAGTTCCTGATTCCTGAAGACCTCCTGAAGGTTATGCTCCAGGACATTACCAAGACCTACGACGGAGCATTCATCGACTACGTCAATGACCCCTTCTACGAACGGTACCTCTCAGAATTTCTCCCAGCGGATGATCGTTATACGGAGGTGGTCAACATCATGAAAAACAGGGCATTGACACTTCCTGAAGAATTTGAAAAATACCCGTTTTTCCTTCCCAAGGTCGGGTTGAAATGGAGTTCGGACCTGCAGAGCTTTCTGAGTACCGGCGATCGGATTGGCGTGGCTTCAGTGGGCAATGAAATGCTGAACCGGTACCTCAAAGGCCATCTGGAGATCCGGATGCCGTCCAATGAAGATGACCGGTTGTACCTTTTGCTTCGTTCGGGCTCCGAATTCTATTACTTCTTCGGATATCGGGGAGGGATATTGAGCATTACCTCCAACAATCCCGCCTTCATGGATGCCGGCGCCAAGTTGAAATCCAGGGAGTTGGTCATCAAAATGCCGGATGACAAGGTCTACGAGATCCAGTTTGTGGGTACAGAAACCGCAGATCTTTGGCTTCGCCGCATTCAGGAAGCGGGTCGATAGCCCTGTATGCCCTTTGCAGGTAAGGAAGGATTATACATGGGGAATTGGCAGATATTTGGCAGAATTTCATGTTTGGATAGATTTTGGCACAGTTCTCGTATGATAGGAATCGTGCGTTTGTAGTTTACCTGAAGGGACCGCTCGTTACCGGGCGGTCTTTTCTTTTATGTTCCTGTCGCATTCCCAATTTGTTATGTATGCATGGCCTTAACATGCCACATTCCGTCTTTCCAGGAGGTCCGCCATCCCGGGAATGCACCCCCATAGATCAGTTGCAGTAAAAATTTTATAAAAAAATTATAAATGTATAAACCGTTTTGGCACGGTTATCGTATTCAGATAATCGTGCGTTTGTAGTTTACCTGAAGGGACCGCTCGTTACCGGGCGGTCTTTTCTTTTTGGTCCAAGTCAGGTTAGCGCACCGGGACCATGCTTTCTCTGTTTGAGGAGAGGAAGCTTGAAAAGAGTACCTTTGCGCCGTTTATCAACGGATTGCAAGGGCATGGATCGGAACACCTGGAACTCCATCATTGGCTTCACCCTGATCTTTGTGATCATATTCGTCTGGGCGAGGCTCAACAGCCCTTCTCCGGAGGAATTGCGTCAGAAACAGGCCGAAAAGGACAGCATTGCCAGCCTGGAGGCCGGGAAGGCCGGCGCCGGGACAAAGGAGACAGGAGATGAGGCCCGGCAAGGCGTTCATACCGACGCTCTACAACAACCTGCCGACACCTTAGCCCAAGGGTCCGTCAGTGATTCGGTGGTCCAGGTACCGGAGGAGGACTTTGTTTTGGAGAATGAAAAGGTTCGGGTTGTGTTTACCAACCGGGGAGGGCGCATCAAAGAAGTCCTTCTCAAGGAGTACAAAAAAGCCAGCCATGAGACCGGCAAGAAGGAGGATGTCTATTCCTCTCTTCATTTGCTTCAGGATCCCCGCAACAGATTTGACTATGCCTTCAAAGCCCCGGATGGAGGAATCCAGAACACGGGAGATCAGCTATTCGGGGTCGAACATGAGGGCCACAGGATCATTTTCACCCTGACCTACACGGATGGGACCTGGTTCAGACAAGAATATCGTTTGGCGGAAGCAGATTATGAGCTTTCCTACCTGGTAAGCCATAATGGCCTGGGACTGGAGTCCCAATCGCTCCAATTGGAATGGAAGAATTACCTGGACAGGTTGGAACGCAACCACGAATACGAGCGCATTTTCTCGACGGTTTACTACAAACCTGCGGGGGAATCTCCTGATTATTGCAGCTGTCGGTCCTCGGACGAGAAGGTGTTGCCCGAACCTGTCAAATGGGTATCTCATGCCAACCAGTTTTTCAACACGACCTTACTGGCTTCGACCCCTTTCGTGAAGGGGGAAATGAAGACGGAAATGGCGGAGCCGGAGTCCCCATGGCTCAAGATGGCTTACAGCAAGCTCACATTTCCTCCGATTGCGTCCGGGCAGGCCTATGCCATGACGCTGTTTGTTGGTCCCAATGATTACAAAAGGCTCCGGGAATACGGAGAAAATGTGGAGGACATTATCCCGTTCGGATGGAGTTTGTTCGGCAGCATCAACAGGCACATCATTCGCCCGGTATTCGATTTTCTAAGTGCCTTTGATCTGAACAAGGGTATAGTCATCCTCTTGCTGACCCTTCTGGTCAAGATGGTTCTCTACCCGTTGACCTACAAGATGTTGCTTTCCCAGGCCAAAATGGGTGCCCTCAAACCCAAATTGGCCCATCTGAAGGAAAAGTTCAAGGATGATGCCCAACAGATCCAGATCGAAACCATGAAGATTTACCGGGAATTCGGCGTAAATCCGTTGGGCGGGTGTCTTCCCATGGTCCTCCAGATGCCTATCTGGATTGCACTTTACCGGTTTTTCCCTGCCTCTATTGAGTTTCGCCAGGAAGGATTCCTTTGGGCCGATGACCTGTCTTCCTACGACGCATTCGTCCAATTGCCTTTCCAGATTCCCCTATACGGTGATCACATCAGCCTTTTCACACTGATTTGGGTGATCACCACCATTATCTATACTTATTACTCGACCCGGGAGATGGATATGTCCATCAACCCGGCCATGAAATATATCCAGTATTTCATGCCGGTAATGTTCCTCTTTTGGTTCAATAATTACGCTTCCGGGCTTACTGCTTACATGTGTATCAGCAATATCCTGAATATCTCCCAAACCCTGGTGACCAAGAACTACATCATCGACCATGACAAGATCAGGGCACAATTGGAGGCCAACAAGCTGAAACCCAAAAAGAAAAGTTCCTTTCAGGAAAGGCTCGAAATAGCCTTGAGGGAACAACAGAAAAAGCAGCAGGAAAGGACGGCAACGGCGCCCAAGAAAGGCAAAAAATAAACCCGGGACGGTCCTTCCGGCTCACAACCCTTGGTAATATGAATGACAGGTATGCCAGGCGAGGGGTGTCCTCAGGCAAGGAAGAAGTCCATGCCGCCATTTCAGGGTTGGACCTCGGGCAATTCCCCAAAGCGTTTTGCAAGATCCTTCCGGATGTGGCAGGCGGTGATCCGGATTGGTACAACATCATGCATGCGGAT
Organism: uncultured Saprospiraceae bacterium; assembly: GCA_964471595.1. GTDB lineage: Bacteria > Bacteroidota > Bacteroidia > Chitinophagales > Saprospiraceae > JAGNXB01. Next base: position 96,202 of record CAYYGN010000001.1, on the reverse strand, counting down.
ACCGCTGGTACGAAAACCAGCCTTGCCTATTTGTACTGGAAGGAGACCGGCGATGTCAGCGTATGGCGCGGGATTGCCCAGGATGCCCTGGTGATGAACCTTGACGACATGGCGTGTGTCGGTTGTACGACGGATATTCTGGTGTCCTCGGTCATAGCCCGCAACAAACACCTGATCCCTGGTGAGGTCATCCAAACCCTGATTCGCTGGCTGCCAGAATTTGCAGCCAGCCTGGAACCTTGGGGCATAAAGATCCATTCTGCCGGTGGAGAAACCGCCGATGTCGGAGATATCGTGCGCACCATCGATGTGGGGTACAGCACTTTCGGTCGCATTCACAAAAACCGGCTTCTTGTCAATGATATTCGTCCGGGTCAGATCGTCATCGGCTTTGCCTCTTATGGACAGACCCGATATGAAGATCATTACAACAGTGGTATCGGCAGCAACGGTTTGACCTCGGCGCGGCATGACCTGCTTTCCTCGGATTACCGCTTTGCTTATCCGGAATCCTATGCCCCTGAAACGGATCCGGCCGTTGTCTATACAGGCACCTACCGTTTGACGGACAATGTCCAATTAGACATGGGTTCTTTCCGGGTTGGTGAACTTCTCCTATCTCCGACACGTACATACCTTCCCCTGATTCATGGCCTGCTCGGGGAATTGCGAAGCGGAATTCACGGTCTGATCCACTGCACGGGTGGCGGACAAACCAAGGTCGCCAAGTTTATCGCCCAAGGCAAGGTCGTCAAGGACAACCTGCTACCGGTGCCACCTGTATTCGAACTCATCCGAAACCAAAGCGGCACTTCCGACCAGGAAATGTTCCGCGTGTTCAACATGGGACAAAGGCTGGAATGTTTTGCAGATCCGGCAGCCGCAGAGGAAATAGTGGCCATGGCACAAGAACTCGGCATCGAAGCCCAAATGACGGGATGTGTCGTGGATGCCGATCAACCCGGGGTGGAGATCCATACAGCCGCGGGTACGTGGTTTTATCCGGCATGACCTCGGGCATGTACCTTCCTGGTCAGAGGGCCATTTCGTTGAGACGGGCCTGACTAAGGCTCTGATCCCGGCCCCTGCAAGCATCGGATTGACAATGCTTCCTATGCATGCGCCTTTTTCCCGGGAATATCCTTATACCATGTTTCCTGTGAATCGTGGATACAGGGTATCGGGCGTTAATAGTTGGGCCGGAAGTTCAAAAGTCCGGCGTCACGCCCACATAAGTTTCAGGTGTCCACTGTTTGAGCTCTTCACGGACATGAGGAGGAATATCCAACTGATCGATGAACATGAAGATATCTTCCCGGGACAGGTGCGCCTTGCCCCTGGTCAAATCTTTGAGGGCATTATAAGGGTCCGGATATTTTTCCCGCCGGAGAATGGTCTGGATGGCCTCGGCCAACACAGACCAGTTGGCCTGGAGATCTTTGCGCAAGGCCTCTTCATTCAAGATGATCTTGGACAGGCCTTTGCGGATGGACTGGCAGGCTATGAGCGTGTGGGCGTATGGAATCCCGATGTTGCGAAGGACAGTGCTGTCCGTCAGATCGCGCTGCAGACGTGAAACCGGGAGTTTGTCCGCCAGAAATCCACACAAGGCATTCGCCATCCCGAGGTTTCCTTCTGCATTTTCAAAATCGATGGGGTTGACTTTATGTGGCATGGCCGAGGACCCTACCTCCCTTTCATTCAGTTTTTGCCGGAAATACTCCATGGCAATGTAAGACCAGATATCTCTGGCCAGGTCGATCAGGATGGTATTGAGTCTGCCGATGCCCTGGAAATGGGCAGCCAGCATGTCATAGTGTTCGATCTGTGTGGTAAAAACAGATCGTTGGAGCCCCAGGTGTTGACAAAAGTTGTCCGCAAAGGCAGGCCAATCCGTATCGGGAAAAGCAGCGACGTGGGCGTTCATGTTCCCGGTGGCACCTCCAAACTTGGCTGCCCAAGGTATGGTTTGGAGCAGGGAGAGTTGTTTGTTGAGGCGTTCGACAAAAACCATCAGTTCTTTGCCCAATCGGGTGGGCGAGGCCGGTTGACCATGCGTGCGTGCCAGCATGGGTACTTTTTCCCACTTCTTGGCCAGCGTATAAATATCCTGTACCACCTCCCTGTAGGCAGGTTCAAGCACATTGTCCCATGCATTTTTGAGGGAAAGTGGAATGGCCGTATTGTTGATGTCCTGTGAAGTAAGGCCGAAATGGACATATTCAACCAGGTGTTTCATTCCTGCAGTTTCCATCCTTTCCCGAAGGAAATACTCCACGGCTTTGACATCGTGATTGGTCACGGATTCGATGTCCTTGACCCTGCGGGCATCTTCCAGAGAGAAGGTATTGACCCATTGCTGCATCAGATCCGTCTGCTTGTGATCAAGCGAGACCAGGCCCTCTCGCCCAAGGGCTTCGAGGTAGGCCACTTCGATACGTACCCGATAGCGTATGAGTGCCAACTCGGAAAAATAAGCGCGCAACGTTTCTGTTTTGCCGGCGTATCGGCCATCAACGGGCGAAATGGCATCTAGCATAGGAAGGTTTTGGAGCCCTCAAAGGTACGCATACCGGGACAGGGGGCATAAAAAAAGCCCTCCGCGATGGCGGAGGGCTCGATCCTTGATGAATACGTGGATTACATCATGCCGCCCATCCCATTGCCGGGCATTCCGTGGGCCGGCTCCTTGGGCTCGGGAATATCATTGATCACGCATTCGGTGATCAGCACCATTCCTGAAATGGAACCTGCGTTCTCGAGGGCAATGCGCGTCACTTTGAGGGGGTCGATCACACCGGCTTTCTTGAGATCCTCATATTGCTCCGTGCGGGCATTGAAGCCATAATCCCCTTTTTTGGACATGATGTTCATCAACACTACGGAGCCTTCGATCCCGGCATTCTCGGCAATGATACGCACCGGTGCCTCAAGCGCTTTTTTGACGATGGAAACGCCGGTCTTTTCGTCCTCATTCTCGGTCTTGACGTCGTTGAGGGCATCCATGGCACGAATCAGGGCAACCCCGCCGCCTACCACAATACCTTCCTCAACGGCAGCCCTCGTGGCATGCAGGGCATCATCTACGCGATCTTTCTTCTCTTTCATTTCCACTTCGGTCGTGGCCCCGACGTAGAGCACGGCAACCCCGCCAGCCAGTTTGGCCAGGCGTTCCTGCAGTTTTTCGCGATCGTAGTCGGAAGTGGTCACTTCGATTTGCTGCTTGATCTGGTTGATGCGCGCTTTGATCATGGACTCATCACCCCGACCGTTCACGATGGTGGTATTATCCTTGTCAACGGTGATCTTTTCAGCAGATCCCAAGTGTTGTAGCTCAGTATTATCGAGTTTGTAGCCCTGCTCCTCGGAGATGACCGTACCACCGGTGAGGATGGCGATGTCTTCCAACATGGCTTTGCGACGGTCACCGAAGCCAGGGGCCTTGACAGCAACGATTTTCAGGCCTCCCCGAAGGCGGTTGACGACCAGAACCCCCAAAGCCTGACTGTCGATGTCCTCGGCAATGATCAGCAGCGGACGTCCTGATTGTACGACTTTCTCCAGGATGGGCAGAATGTCCTGCATGTTGCTGATCTTCTTGTCGTGGATCAGGATGAGGGGATTGTCATACTCAGCTGTCATGTTCTCCGCATTCGTGACGAAGTAAGGAGAGAGGTAGCCGCGGTCGAATTGCATGCCCATGACTTCCTCGACGTAGGTTTCCGTGCCTTTGGCTTCTTCGACCGTTATGACTCCGTCTTTTGAAACACGCTTCATGGCGTCGGCGATCAGAGTTCCGATCTCCTCATCGTTATTGGCAGAAATGGCAGCCACCTGCTGGATCTTCTTCAGATCGGAGCCGATGACTTCGCTGTTGGATTTGAGGTGTTGGACAACGGCCTTGACGGCTTTGTCAATACCGCGCTTCAGATCCATGGGATTGGCACCTGCAGCGACACTTTTAAGGCCGGCCGTTACCATGGCTTGGGCCAGCACTGTGGCGGTCGTGGTACCATCACCGGCGGCATCCGCCGTTTTTGAAGCGACCTCTTTGACCATTTGTGCCCCCATGTTTTCAATGGGGTCCGCCAGTTCGATCTCCTTGGCGACCGAAACACCATCCTTGGTGATCTGCGGGGCACCGAAACTTTTCTGGACCACCACATTGCGGCCTTTGGGGCCGAGGGTGACTTTTACGGCATTGGAAAGAGCGTCAATACCCGCCTTCAGTTTTTCACGGGCATCCGTATCGAAAGTGATTTGCTTTGCCATAATGGGTTAGTTTGCGTTTGTTAATTGGTTTGAATGGATCATTCACAGGATCACCAGAATGTCGTCTTCCCGCATGATCAGATAGTCATGTCCTTCATATTGCAGCTCCTGGCCGGCATATTTTCCGTACAGGACGATATCCCCTACCTGTACGGTCATCAGGTTGCCATCTTTGCCGGGGCCAACAGCCACCACCTCTCCACGTTGCGGCTTTTCCTTGGCCGTGTCGGGAATGATGATTCCTCCCTTCGTCTTCTCATCGGCGGGAGCGGGCTTAACGACAACTCTGTCATTAATCGGTTTCATGCGTCTTGCTTATTTTGGTTAAAGAATGAGTGTTTGCTTCCCCTGCTCATCACACAATATGCCAACCGGAAAGGGCTGCCATTATTGCAGATATTCCTGTCATCTGCTGCACCCCAGGCTGATTCTGTCCGAAAAACAAAAAGCCTGACAGTCATCCTGTCAGGCTTTCCCACCCCGGAGAAAAACCGGGTTATTGCGTGATCACTTCAGTTTCTGCTCCACCGCCTACCACCAACGAGGTGATGATGCAGAGCACCAAAAGGGCTGCAGCCAGGTACCAGGTGGCTTTCTCGATAAAATCTGCCGAGCGGGCAGCTCCCAGCATCTGGTTGGTGGCCGCCCCTCCGAATGTGGAGTCCACACCTCCCCCTTTGGGGTTTTGAATCAGAATGGCTCCGATAAGGAGCAGACAGACCAAAACGATCAGGATCGTGAGCAGGTTGATCATGGATCTTTTCTTTTAAGCTTGGCAATTTGGCCCGCAAAGATAGCTTTTTTTTCCGGATGCAACAAGGACAGCCTTTCATACATGAGGATGGCCTGATCTGTATGCCCCTGCCGGGCCAGGAGGGCTGCCAGGGTCTCCGAGGCAATTTCCTGGCTGGGGCGAAGGCTCTTCCTGGCAAGCTTGCGCGCTTCTTTCTTCTTCTTCTTCTTTTTGCTTTCCTTCCCCTCTTTCCCCCTCTTGCCGGGACCATCGGCATCCGGTCGGGACGATTTTGAATGGGCAGCACCCCGGATATCTAATTCGGGCGTATCGTTGGTGAACAACGAAGATGTGGAAGGAGACTGCAAGGTCTGCAGCCAGTCCACGAAATCCTGCTGAGCCGGCTCTTGTTCCGGAGGGTCTCCTTCTTTCCGGAGCGCCATGTCAAAACGTTCCATGACAGGCTTGCGGTTTAAGCCGGGTGCCTCAAATCCCGCATGCTCCGGGGGGCCTCCGGAAGAGGCGGAAGACGTACTGCTATCTTCCTCCTCCCATCGAGCCAGCAGGATGGCTTCAAGGTCATCCAGGGAGGCATCCTCATTGTCCGGTTCCATTTCCTCCGTATCAACGGCCGGAGGGGCATACACGGGAAGGGGCAGGGTGCCTGGTTTTCGCGCTGAGGTCTGGTCTTCCACCGAAGAAGGAGGGACAACCTGTAGTGCCGACTTCCGGATTGCCTCCGCCGGCATGGAGGTATCGAGTCCGCGGAATAGTGCCTTGCGGTCAGGGAGGTAAAACGCCGGTTCTGCGTAGTGGTCGGGACGAGGATGGTTATTGCCCAGAACCCCCTGTATGAGCCTCATATTGGCCTGGTAAGGGTGCCGGACCAAAAAGCCGTCCACATCCTTCTTCGAGATGACGGATAAAGAAAGGATGCCGGTCAGGCATTGATGAAACCACGACTTGTCCATGATCGGTCCGGAGTCGCTAAGATACAATTCCTTCCCACTCGGGTAGGTTCCGGCGACCGTTACCAATCCGTAAATGCCGCGTTGAAAATGTATTCCGTCAGGAGTTGGTTGATACCGGGCAATATGTCAGTCTGGGCTTCCAATAGGTTTCTTTGCGCGTCGAAGTTGTCAAACTGGGAAAATCTCTTGGTCCAGTTTGCTTTGGGATCCAGATGATTGACATAGGTGACTTCAACGGTTACCTCCAACCTGTTGAAGGCGGTCACCGCGCCGGCCTCCGGGGCCACCGCAGATACGGTAAACCCGATGATTCGCCCGCTGAATTCGATATCCGGATCGGATTCCCTCCATTTCAGCCGGGATTCGTTGCGCACTTTGTCCTTCAGCGCTTCGGTAAAAGTGATATTGTAATTCGGCAACTGTAGATCCGACAGGTCTTCAAAGTTGTGGACAAAAAAAGTGCTGGCGCCTTCAGGGATGGATATTCCCCTGAAGGTGTAGCACTGCCATTGGCCCAAGCCAAAGAACAGGCACATCAGCCACATGGCTGGTGGCCAACCGGATGGTCCAAGCCGTTCAGACAAGGTCATATTGTTTGAGTTTCCGGTAGAGGGTCCGCTCGGAAATGCCCAGTTCCTCTGCGGCATCCTTGCGTCGTCCCCGGTGTTTTTGCAGGGCTCTCCGGATCAGTTCCTTTTCCATGCCCTCAATGCGGAGATTGTCCTCCAGAACTTCCATTTCTTCATCGTCCTCCCGGTCAGCGGGATTAACAATGACCGGTTGAAGCGATGGCGAAACCTCCTGGCCCATGAATGGATGATGGCTGACGGAAGGCGGGCCTGATTTGACCGAATGACCGGTCTCCAGGTTCGATCCAGGTGTCTGGAGGGCGATGTAGGGGCGTGTGTCCGATATCCTGAGATCATTGGTATGGATCAACTCGAATACCAGCTTCTTCAAGTCCGTCAAGTCATTCTTCATATCGAAGAGTAGCTTGTACAGGATCTCTCTTTCCTGGAAGGGGACCTGATCCTGTTCCTGACGGGACAATGCGGGGAGCCGCCGCTCAAACAGGTGTGGCAGCAACTGCTGGAGGAGAGGCAGGGTCACCAATTTCTGGTCGGCCAGCACGGCCAGCTGTTCTGCCGCATTTTTCAGCTCGCGTACATTGCCCGGCCAGGCATATTGTTCCAGGAGTTGACGTGCCTCGTCGGAGAGCTGGATGACAGGAGAACGGTATTTCTCCGCAATGTCGGAACTGAATTTGCGGAAAAGCATGTAAATATCGTCTCTCCTTTCCCGAAGGGGAGGGATGCGAAGCGGGACAGTGTTCAGACGGTAATAGAGGTCATCCCGGAATTTACCCTTGTCAATCCGGTCGCGCAGGTCAACATTGGTGGCGGCTACTACGCGCACGTCCGTCTTTTGGACCTGACTGGATCCAACCCGGAGAAACTCTCCGCTTTCCAGGATTCGGAGCAGGAAGGCCTGGGTGTCCAGGGGCATTTCACCAATTTCATCCAGGAATATGGTGCCGCCATTAACCGTTTCGAAGTATCCCTTGCGCTCACCTGTAGCCCCGGTAAAAGCGCCTTTCTCGTGGCCGAAAAGCTCTGAATTGATCGTGCCTTCTGGGATGGCGCCGCAGTTGATGGCGATGAAAGGGTTGTGTTTGCGGGGACTGAGCGAATGGATGACTTTGGAAAATACTTCTTTGCCAACCCCGGATTCACCGGTGATGAGTACGGTGAGATCAGTGGGGGCTACCCGCATGGCTGTTTCCAATGCCTGCTCTAGTTGAGCCGACTGGGTGATGATGCCAAAACGCTGCTTGATGGATTGCGTATCTCGCATGGTCTCGTTCAGATGATGACCCCTTTCAAGGTCGCTGAAGTGGCCGATTCCACCCGAACCGAGACGTAATTCCCGGGTCTGAATCCATCCAATTTGGGGAAAACGATCATTTTGTTCTGCGTATTCCTGCCCTTGAAGGAATTACTGTCACGCTTGGAATCCCCTTCGATCAGCACTTCGAATACCTTACCGATATCCGCCTGGTTGTGGGCAAAAGAAAGTTGGTTTTGCAGCCTGATGACTTCATTGAGCCGGCGCTTTTTAGTCTCCTCTGGTACATCATCCTTGTATTTCCGTGCGGCAAGAGTACCGGGACGCTCCGAGTAGGCAAACATGTAAGACATGGAATAACGGGCGAATTGCATCATCTCCAAAGTGTCGTGATGCGCTTCTTCCGTTTCACCGCAAAAACCGGTGATGATGTCCGAGGAAATGGCACATTCCGGAAGTATCCGCCGAATGGCTTCCAACCGCTCTTTGTACCATTCGCTGTCATAGGTCCGGTTCATCCTTTCCAGGACCTCTGAATTGCCCGACTGGACGGGCAAATGGATATACCGGCAGATATTGGGATGGGCAGCCATGGTATGGAGGACTTCATCGGTGATGTCCTTGGGGTGGGAGGTCGAGAACCGGACGCGCAAATCCGGGGCAATGAGGGCTACCCGTTCCAACAAACCCGCAAAATGGACGGTTTCCGTATGTTCAGGATGCACCCATGCATAGGAATCCACGTTTTGGCCCAGCAGGGTGACTTCCCGAAATCCCCTTTGGTACAGATCAGCGGCTTCCGCCAGTATGGTGTAGGGATCCCTGCTGCGCTCCCTGCCACGGGTAAAGGGCACCACACAAAAAGAACACATGTTGTCACACCCCCGCATGATGGAGATGAAGGCCGTCACGCCATTTGCGTCCAACCTGAGCGGAGAAATATCCGCATAAGTCTCTTCCCGGGAGAGGAAAACATTGATCCCTTTCTCTCCTTCGTCCACCAGACCCAAGAGCCGGGGAAGATCGCGGTAGGCATCCGGGCCAGCAACAAGATCAACGAGCCGTTCTTCTTCCAGGAGTCGGGTTTTCAACCGTTCCGCCATGCAGCCGAGGATGCCTACCTGGAGGTGCGGCTTTTGGGCTTTCAGCGCCTGGAACTGCCGGAGTCTCCGGCGAATGGTTTCTTCTGCTTTTTCGCGAATGGAGCAGGTGTTCAGCAGGATAAGGTCGGCTTCCTCTTCTTCCCGGGTAGATTGATAGTTGGCTTCATGAAGGATGGAAGCGACAATTTCACTGTCGCTGAAATTCATCTGGCAGCCGTAACTCTCGATGTAAAACCGGCCCTTCACGGATTCCGGATTGATCGATTCGGCGAAATACGCCTCTCCCTGCCTCTCGGCTTGCAGCAGGGTCGATCCTTCTTCCCGTTGAAGATCTGCCATGTGAATCTCCCTAATTTTCCGCAAAGGTAAGGGAAATCCGGCGTTATGTCATTTTGTCAGTGCCCGTCAAAAGCGGGACATCAAATATGAATGACTTCTCCGTAGGCGGCGGCGGCGGCCTCCATGATGGCTTCGCTCATGGTGGGATGCGGATGGACGGTTTTGATGATTTCATGTCCGGTGGTTTCCAGCTTTCTTGCGGCAACCACTTCCGCGATCATTTCCGTGACATTCATGCCGATCAAATGGGCGCCCAGAAATTCGCCGTATTTGGCGTCGAAAATCACCTTGACAAATCCTTCTTTGGCACCGGCAGCGCTGGCTTTCCCCGAGGCGCTGAAAGGAAATTTTCCTATTTTCACTTCGTAACCCGCTTCCCGGGCGGCCGCTTCGGTATATCCGACACTGGCAATTTCCGGATGGCAATAAGTACAGGAAGGGATGTTGTTGTAATCCAGCGGAGTAGGGTGGTGACCGGCGATTTTTTCCACGCAAATGATCCCTTCCGCACTGGCCACATGGGCCAGGGCAGGCCCTGGAATGATATCCCCGATCGCGTAAATACCAGGTACATTCGTATTGTAAAATTCATCAACCGATACCAATCCGCGGTCGGTCTTGATGCCAAGGTCCTCGAGGCCAAGGTTTTCCGTGTTGGGAGTGACTCCTGCCGCAGAAAGGACCACGTCGCATTCCAAAATCGTGGTACTGCCGTCCTTGCGGTTTTTTACGGTCACTTTGCATCCTTTGCCGCCGGTATCTACTTTTTCCACTGAACTGTTGGCCATCACCTGGATCCCCTTCTTGGTAAAAACGCGGGTGAGTTCCTTGGATATGTCAGCATCCTCGCGGGGCACCAATCCCTGTTCCAGGAATTCCACCACCGTCACTTCCGAGCCTATACCGTGATAGAAGTAGGCAAATTCCACGCCGATGGCTCCGGCGCCCACCACGACCATGCGGGCCGGTTGTTCGGAAAGGCTCATGGCCTTGCGGTATTCGATAATCTTTTTGCCATCGATCTTCAGATTGGGCAATTCCTTGGCGCGGCCACCGGTAGCAAGGATGATGTGAGGCGCCTCGTAGGTGGTCTTTTTACCCTCGGCATCGGTAACCTCCACTTTTTTGCCTTTGACGAGGCGTCCCGAACCGGAGATCAGGGTGATCTTGTTTTTGCGGAAAAGGAACTGAATGCCTTTACTCATTCCATCCGCAACGCCTCTTGACCGCTGGATCATCTTGCCAAAATCAGCCTTGGCCTCCTTTACCTCGATCCCGTAATCCTTGGCATGTCGGATATATTCAAAGACCTGGGCGCTTTTCAACAGGGCTTTGGTGGGGATACATCCCCAGTTGAGACAGATGCCGCCCAGAGATTCCCGTTCCACAACGGCGACATTCATTCCCAGTTGGGATGCGCGGATGGCGGCTACGTACCCTCCGGGGCCACTACCGATGACGATGAGATCGAATTGCATATGGATGGATGATTGCGTTTGGACGGCAAAGATAACACCCCATGCCTTAGAGTGAGGTCAAAAAAAGACCCCTTGCAACTCATGCAGGAATGTCCTTAACGATTCAGGGTAGAACAACAAGGTACCCAACAACCCGGCAACGGCCCCATAAAAATGGGCGTCGTGGTTGATCCGGTCACTTCCCTGGCGAGAAGCCCAGGAAGAATAGACCAGATATGCGACACCGGCCACAATGCCTTGAATCGGGATTACCCCGTACAAATAGATGGGACGCATGGGGTGAAAAAGGACATACGCAAAGAGGATCCCGGAAACGGCACCTGAGGCACCTACACTGGCATAGTAGGGGTTGTTTTTGTGTTTGAGGAAGGTGGGTACGGAAGAAGCTATGAGGACCAACAGGTAAAGGGTGGCAAACCGGATACGGCCGGTAACCGGGTCCGCCAACAGGGCAAAAGTGGTTTCCACCATCGTGCCGAATTGCCAAAGAACAAACATGTTGATCGCGAAATGAAGCCAGTCGGCATGGACGAATCCCGAACTGACCCAGCGTTCGTACTGATGTTGATGGAGGACATCCCATGGCCTGTGGGACCACCTCAGGAAGAGATCCTGCCGTTGAAAAGCAGTCCAGGTGACCAGCAAATTGAGGAGGATGATCAGAAGGGTAAGGGACATGAAGGTGCGCTTAAGGGGTCAATCGTGATGGTAAGGATGACGGTGCAGGATGGTCGCTGCCCGGTAGAGTTGTTCCAGGAAAACCAGGCGTACCAATTGATGGCTGAAGGTCATGGCGGACAAAGAAAGCAGGGATTGGGCTCGTTGATAGACATCCTGACTGAAGCCATATGCGCCGCCAACCAGGAAAATGATTTTGCTGCCGGATTTGTGCTGCCATTTCTCGATCTGATCCGCAAAATCCCTCGAATTCATTTGGTCGCCTTTTTCATCCAGCAAAATGAGAATATCAGCCGGCTGAAGGGCGCGCAATATTTCACGACCTTCCTTTTGAGGCGCATCCTCCCCGGTCCCGGCGTCCTTCAACTCCCTGATATGCACGGGCATGAGGGTCCTGAGCCTACGGGTATATTCCTCAAGACCTCGTGAAACGCCGGGGTCCTTGGTCTTGCCCACAAACCAACATTCAATTTTCATGCAGGAAACGGGTTGGCAAAGAGGGTAATTCCGCCAAAAGATAGGGGCGGTCGGAAAAATTCCGGCCCAGGTAGTCCTCCATGTGTCGAAGCTGTTCCCCTTTCGCATGCGAGGAAAGGAAGGCAAGTATGCCTTTGGTCGTAATGGCAGCCACCGGCCCGAAGTGATGTTCCAGGTACCTTTCCAGAAATCCTTGTGTGTAAAGGAAGAGATGCGAAGGTGACTGGTCCGCCAGGGTGGAGGCAAAGTGATGCCAAAGTTTGGGGGACTGGATCTGTTTCACCCATTGGCAAAGGCCGTCCCAATCGAGATTCAACACCATCAAATGGCCCACCAACTCATTTCTTTTGGCCGAAAACGGCATTTCCAGTAATTCGGCCACCATTTTACCTATGAATTCCGGCCGTTCTTCGGGGCTCAGACAGCCTAAAGCCTCCTCCACATCAGCGGTTTGCATTTCGCTGAGGATGAGTGTCCTGGCAATGGCCAGGCAGGCGGGACCATCGCGCATTTCCCACCGGATGTCTTTCATGAGGCGCAGCAATCCGGTATGGAGGGGGTAGAGTTTCAGGCCTTCACCAACCAGGACAACGGCTCCCTCAAAGTCGGCATCGTCAAGAAGGGCCTTGCCCAGATGGAGATAGGTGGCAGGAGGGAGCCTTTGGACGGGCAAATCCTGCATCCAAAGGGTATCTCTTTCGCCGGGGGCCAGATTTTGGTAATAGACCAGCAGTAAGGCCTCCGTCTGGTCAGATTGAATTTCCCGTAAAGGAAGGAGACGTTCGGCCATTTCCTTGATCTTTTGCCGGGCCTCTTCAAATCCGGCATATGACTGGAGAGCGACCAGAACGCGAAACCAACCTTCTTCAGGAGGAAAGGGCAAAGTGATTTCGAGCATGCCCAACAGAAAGTCGAGGCGTTCGTGGGTTGGATCCAGGGGTAGTTGGTCTGGCCATGCCAAACTGCTGTCCAGTAATTGGCGCAGCAAAACCGGCCGGTGACGGACAGTTCGAGAGTTTCTCAATATTCTGGCCAGAGTCAAAGCCAATGAGTAGGCTTCTTCATATCGCTCATCCGTATTCAGGACGGCTATTTGGCGGGTCACTTGTTCCAGGACCAGCACCAGATGGCGTGCCTGGCTTCCCTCCATATCCAGACCGCCTTCGTGGTCCGTGTAGGGTTCCAGGATGGCCCGGAGATGATCGGCAGGCGCCGCGCTTGAATCCCGGTGGAAAAAACGGGCTTTGAGGGCCAGGTCAAATTCAGGATGTTTCCTTGCCCATTCACGGGTGAAAACGGACAGGTCCTCCTGGTTCAAAAGGTCCACCAGTTTGGCGGTGGTAATGCGGGGTGGCTTGCGGACGCGATCCTGCCGGTTGGCTTTTTGTTGTTCCCGGTGCCTGTGGAGAAGGATGAGCAGTGCAGCTACATGGCTACACATTTTCTTCCTCCGTCCCGCCGAACAGTCACATGTCGAGGCCTTCAACCGGTTGCCCTGCAAAAGCACCTCCACTTCGTACACCTCATCCCCTCTGACACGGGCATGCCACAGATTGCGGTCGACCTCTTTCCAGGACTCCATCCGGCCTTCAGCAATATGCCGCTCCCCAAAGCGGTAGGCGCCGGAAGGGAGTTGCTGTTCGAGTTGGGCGAGATGTATGACAGGACGAGCGGCCAAAAAGGAAGGGATTGTGTCAACCTGATACAACGATTTTTGAAATCGGGAGGTTCAAACGGACCACGAAAGGAATGTCTCCGATCGGTATCCTCGGATATTTCTCCGGTATATGTACAAGGTATCGGAGAATTGCATCATCTTTGCGGCCAATTTACAATCACACCAACCCCCCAACCCCAGTCATGATCCGTTCCATTGCCTTCGTTTCGGCGCTCCTGATCACCTTGGCCGCCTGTAAGTCCGGCGAATTAAAATTTGACGGCAATACGTCGTCCGGATTTCCGTATGTGATGCACGTCGACAATGACGGCACGGCTCCCGTCATCGGGGACAAGATCAGCTATTCCCGTGTGGTGCGTTTGGGCAAGGATTCAATCCTGGCCCCGCACAGTGAAATGACGGTGGTACTGCCCGAAGCAGGAGCCGTTTCGGAACCTGCCATGGCGGAATATGAAATCCTGTTCCTCATGTCCGAAGGGGATTCGGCCAGTGTTTATATCACCGGAGAAAAGTCAGCCGCCATTCCCGGATTCACGGCGACGGATACCATCATTTTCGATATTGCCTTCCGCCGGATTGAAATGACCAAAGAAGAGGTCATGAAGGAAAAGGAAGCTACTGCCCTCTTGGAGAAGGCCGTGGATGCTGAACTGACACAGCGCTTGCTGGATTATGCAGCCGGCAAGCTTGATGCCGAAATAAAAACGGCGGATATGGGCCTGAAATACATCATCCATGAAGAGGGGACCGGCGATTTGCCGGCCAATGGCGCCAATATCCGCGTGCATTATTTCGGGAAGCTTATGGACGGGACCACCTTCGACAATTCCTACAGCCGTGGCGAGCCCTTCGAGTTTCCGGTTGGCCAGGGAAGAGTCATTCAGGGATGGGACATGGGGCTGAGCATGCTTCGTAAAGGGAGCAAGGCCACCTTCTTCATTCCTGCCGCTTTGGGATACGGCGAGATGGGAAGTCCCCCCAACATCCCCGCCAATGCCGATCTGGCCTTTTATGTGGAAGTGCTTGACATTCGCTGACCTGTCCTCAATGATTCCTTCTTCCGGCCAGACACCGGAGGCAAGGGTCACCCAGGCAGTGCGCGATTTGTTGACAGCATAAAAAACCGAATTCATGACCCAAGAGCAACTGCAAACGCTCAAAGACCGGCTGGACGCGATAAGGAGGTATCTTTGACGTCGATCGACGTACCCTCATCATCGAAGACAAGGAACAGCTGACCCTCGATCCTGATTTCTGGAATGATCCGGAGAAAGCCGAGGCCACACTGAGAGAAATAAAAGGCCACAAGAAATGGGTGGAGGATTATCAATCCATTGCCCGCTTTGTGGAAGATACCGAGGTCCTGCAGGATTTTGCCCGTCAGGGAGAGGCTTCCGAAGAAGAGGTCGATCTCTCTTACCAACAGGCAATCCAGCAGATGGAGGAGGTCGAGTTTCGGCTGGCCATGGACAAGCCCGAAGATGCCCTCGGATGTATCCTGGAGATCAATGCAGGTGCCGGAGGCACGGAGAGTTGCGATTGGTCATCCATGTTGCTGCGGATGTATACCATGTGGGCGGAAAAGAGCGGATTCAAAGTCACGGAACTCAATCGCCAGGACGGAGATGTCGCCGGCATTAAATCGGCTGAACTCGAAATCAAAGGGGATTATTGTTACGGGATGCTGAAAGGAGAGAACGGGGTTCATCGCCTGGTACGCGTCAGTCCGTTCAATGCCCAGGGCAAGCGGATGACCTCCTTTTCCTCCGTTTTTGTCCATCCTCTCATTGACGATTCCATAGAAGTGGAAGTCAATCCCGCCGACCTGGAGTGGGACACCTTCCGGGCCAGTGGAGCAGGCGGTCAGCACGTCAACAAAACCGAATCGGCGGTGAGAGTTCGCCACCTGCCCTCCGGGATTGTGGTCGAATGCCAACAGGAGCGTTCCCAACACATGAACAGAGAGAAGGCCTTGATCATGCTGAAATCCAGGCTTTACGAACAGGAACTGGAACGCCGTATGGCGGAAAGGGAAAAGGTAGAAGCCGGCAAAATGAAAAATGAATGGGGCTCCCAGATCAGATCTTATGTCCTGGATGACCGTCGGGTCAAAGACCATCGGACGGGATTCACCAACAACAATACGGATGCTGTGCTGAACGGGGATCTGGATGGATTTCTGAAGGCTTGGTTGTTGTCCCGCCGTCAGGCAGAAGTAATGTCCTGACGCTCCGGACCTAACATGTCCGCCACCCATTGGCGATAGGAGGAATTGGCACTCACTTTCCAGTGAAGCAGACAGGGCACTTCATAAGGATGGGTGGCTTTGAGCGCTTCCCGAAGTTGTTTCAAGCGCCCCGGTGTCGTTTTCAACCAAACGGCCACTTCGCTGTCCCTGCGCAACTGTCCACCATAGCGGTAAAAACTCTGCATCGGAAACATATTGGCACAAGCGGCCAATCCTCCTTCCACCAAGGGAAGGACTACGCGTTCGGCTTCTTCCAGGCTGCCGAAGGTGGTATAAAGAATTTTAAGATTTGACATATGAATGGAGTTCTGATCCCAACGAATATACAAGGGCTGTGAGGATGAGCATACCCCCAAGAGCCCGCATGTCCGACGGAATGATGAACAAGAAAGGCGTGAGCGTAAAAATTCCGCCGGCGATCCATCTTGAAACCCGATGAGGCCTATCAGCGACATCTACACCATCCCTGCCTGAAACCACTGCTACGACGGCATACCTCAACCAACCTGGCAAGACGATCCAGAAGTCTATCCAGCCGCCTCGCCAAAGAACCAATCCGGCCATAAGCACGAAGAGCGCATCTGCTTCCTCATCCAGAAAAGCACCAAGGTCGGAGGCGCTTGACCACCGTCGGGCCAGATGGCCATCTGCTGCATCCAGCGCCGCTGCCATACCGAAAACGATCCCCAAAGTCCAGGAGGACCAAGCCGTCATGCACCATGCGGCCGCCACCGGCAGAATGATCCTGCCCAGGGTGATGGCTGTCACGCTGAATATCGAAAGGGAGGCCAACCAAACGGTTCGGTAGGCGATGAGAAGCAAGCAGAAATAAATGCCAATAACACCTGTGAGGACAAGGATGCCATCCGGTAACATGACGATACCCGGAGCAACCAGGCCCAGTACCGCCAAAACCGACTTCCATCTCTTCTTGTCCCTCATTGGCGAAAGGCATAGATGTCACCTGAAATCACTTCCTGGCCTAGGGATTTCAAGGCGCGCATCAGGTTGGCCTTGTGGGTGGATTCACGAAGCTCAAACCTGTGCCGCTCTCGCAGAGAATACTGAAACAGGTAGTTGCCCCAGGATTCCGTCCGGGCCAGGATTTCTTCCACATGTTCGAGTCCCGGGTTGAGGAATTCGAAAGAAAAAGCAGGTAAGGGTGTTC
This sequence comes from uncultured Saprospiraceae bacterium, assembly GCA_964471595.1. Taxonomy (GTDB): domain Bacteria; phylum Bacteroidota; class Bacteroidia; order Chitinophagales; family Saprospiraceae; genus JAGNXB01. The sequence continues at coordinate 79,212 of CAYYGN010000001.1, read as the reverse complement.
GCACTTCAGACAATATCTCCCATTCGAAACCTTCCACATCGATCTTGCAGAATGACGGAAGGCCGAATTCCCGGATGAGGGACTCCAGGGTCCGGACTTCCACCATGCGCACCCTGGACCATGTTTCTTCGTACCTGGATAGTTGATTCATCCGATCCCGCCAATCTTTCCCTCTCAAGGTACTGATGGACGGAGACCAATCATTGATGTGCAATTCAAAAGTTCCCGGACTGCGTCCGATGGCTCCGTCCACAAGAACTACCGCCGGATCGTTGCCAAACCTGCGTTGGAGATATTTCTGGCAGACCGGGTGGGGTTCAACGGCAATCACACGGGCGCCCAATCGCCGCCAAACAGCGGTCCGGTTGCCGACATGAGCTCCGATGTCAAAACACAGATCTCCTTCCCGGACCAACGGGCTGTAAAATCGTTGCATGGCCGCCATGTTTCCGGGTTTGCCGTAATAGATGGCCAGGGTGCGGAGAAAACCGAACAGTTTTCGCCCGTTCACTTCCCTTGCTTTTGAAAAACCATGGCGGTATATGTCAATTGGCCCTGCAGGAATCCCTGTTGTACTGCATGCCCTCCCTTGAGGGATTGAAGGTAAGTATGCCGTTTTACAATAGAGCCACCCAGGCGGTTGACCCAGGCAATCCATCTGTCGCGCGGCCTTCCTTTTTCCACCCAGGGTGTAAGATCCGCTTGGCGCAGAAGGGAGAAGCCGGCGTCAGAGGCCTTTTTCTCGGTGTCGGCAACGCTCAGACGATGGCCGGCATGCCAATGCGCCATATAATCCTCCAGCCAACGGAGGCTCGGGCTCAAGGGTTGTTCTTCGGAAATGGCGGGAAAGGTATCCAGTAGAACGAGGCGGCCTCGTGGCTGCAAAACACGGTAGCTTTCCGAGAAAAAACGCTCGGGGTCCGGACTGTGTACAAACGATTCAATGGCCCAGGCCAAATGATAAAGGGATGTCCATTCCTGCGGAAGATAATGAAAGTCGAGGAGGAGGACCGGTTGGACCGATGCCCAACTTTGGATTCGGGTTGAGGCCATCCGCGCCTGTTTGGGACTGACGGTTACCCCGGTGAGGCGAAAATCTCCTTGAAGTTGCCGGGCCAGATAGGCCAACGTGCCCCCCGTGCCGCAACCCAAATCCAGCAAATGACCTCCCGTCAAGCCGCTTTCCCGTATCTCGTCCAGGATTCTGAAGTTGGCATAATCGGATGCTTGTTCAGTATTTTGGACACCCGGTGCCCGCAAACAAGCATGAATGTTACCTGTCCTGCCAGCTTTGCCCAACTTATGGAACCACCATGTGTTATGGTCATAATATGCCGATATGCGATCGGTCCCCAGTGGTCGGTCCATGTCGGAAACATACAACTTTGTGGTAACTTTGCTGGCTCCTAACGGAATGAAAAGACAGGCCGAGGTACTTATACCCACGCGATGGGGTGAATTCCAAATGATTGCCTACGCAGACAAGGAATCGGAGCCAATGCCTCATTTTGCCATGGTTCATGCCTCATTCAAGCCTCAAGGTCCCGTCTTGGTTCGGATCCATTCCGAATGCATTACGGGTGATGTTTGGGGATCCCGGCGTTGTGACTGTGGCCCTCAATTGGACAAAGCCATGCAGCAAGCCAGCCTGCAAGGTGGTGTCGTCATTTATTTGAGACAGGAAGGCAGAGGCATAGGTATCATCAATAAAATCAAAGCCTATCGCCTCCAGGACGAAGGATTGAATACCGTTGATGCCAACCTCCATCTGGGATTCGAAGCGGACGCCAGATCTTATGAAATAGCGGTGGCCATACTGCAAGACCTCGGCATATTTTCCATCCGGCTCCTGACCAATAACCCGGATAAAGTGGACGCCCTGGCTGGCAGCGGCATCGAAATCGCTGAGCGATTGCCACTGATCATAGATCCCGATCATCAGAATGAGTCCTATCTCCGTACCAAACAGGAGCGGATGGGACATTTGCTCAATTTCAAGTAAATCGCATGGAGGCCCGGGCATTGTGGCATGTGGATGATCACCGGTCCCTCCTCAGAGAAAAGGTATTGAAGCGCCCTGGCCCGGATGAATGTTGGGTAAAAGCGCATTGCTCCATGGTAAGCATGGGTACCGAGCGTTTGGTGGCCAAAGGGAATGTCCCCGCTTCGTTGCACGATGTCATGCGGGTCCCTTACATGGATGGCCATTTCTCCTTTCCGTTCACCTATGGATATTCCCTTGCCGGGGAGGTCATTGCCGGTCCCAGGGAATGGTTGGGTGAAAAAGTCCATCTCATGCACCCCCACCAATCCCTTTGTTGCGTTCGGGTGGCAGATGTTACGGTCATTCCTCCTGAAATACCAATGGAGCGGGCAGTTCTGGCCAGCAATCTGGAGACGGCGGTCAATGCCGTTTGGGATGCACAACCCATGATGGGTGAAAATATCCTGGTGATCGGATATGGTTTGGTGGGTGCCCTGATCGCCCATTTGCTGCGGGGAATGTCTGGCATCAACCTGTTCATTGCGGAAATAATGCCAGAAAGAAAAGATCTGGCAGAGGCCCATGGCTGGCGTTTGTGGACCGGTAGTGAGCCACATTATGAGGGCATGCACCTGGTATTCCATACCAGCGCCACGGCCCAAGGCCTGCAACAGGGTATTGATGCGTTGCTGGAGGAAGGGCGACTGGTTGAACTGAGCTGGTATGGCCAGCAAAAGGTGCATCTTGACCTCGGCAGCAGTTTTCACTATGGCCGGAAACGCATCATTTCCTCACAGGTAAGTCGCCTTTCACCCCATATAGGGCCCACCTGGGACCTGGCAGCAAGAAAGGAGTTGGTTTTCCGCCTCCTAAAGGAAAAAGAATGGGACCGCTTTGTCGGAGAAGCCATTCCTTTTCTTCAATCCCCCGCCTTTTTTGAACGCCTGAGAACGGGGGTTTTGCCTGACCTCAACGTCCATCTTGTCTACCCCGATTGACGCTGAAAGTAAATAACACATAGTGTTTGAATTGGGATCAGACGACCCGTATCCCTTAACTTGGCAGGCTTATTCTTTGTCCATGTATGAATTGCAGGTATCCGATCATGTGATGATTGCGCATTCCCTCCCTGACCCGTTCTTCGGTCCGGCTCAGGGTCTTCACGGGGCTACATTCAACGTCCAGGCGGCATTTCGAACGGCTACTTTGAATGCCCATCAAGTAGTGATCGATATCGGTGAAGCGCTGGGCATCCTCCGGCAAGTCTTGCAGCATTTGGCGTATCGCAACCTGGATGAAATGGAGGAATTCCAAGGCCAACTCACCACAACTGAGTTTATGGCGTATTGGATTCATGGAGAGGTTGCCCGACGGGCAAAGTCCTTTTTTAAGGGAGAATTATGCATAAGGGTGGTCGAAACGCCAATGGCCAGCGCCTCATTTACGGCACCGGTGCCATGATATCCACTTCACCGTGGATTTGGGTGGTACCCGAATCCCGGACTTTTGTTTCCGGAGGCAACAGGTATAACGAATCCCTGATGGCGGCCCTGAAAAGTTCCGGCATGGAGATGTTTCGCAGCGTACCGTCTCCCGACTTCTCAGGTGGATTACAAAATGCGGTAGTACTATGGGACTCCTTGTGGATGGGCGCGCTGTCCGGTTGTCTTCCTGATGAAGGAAAACTGATGATACTATTGGCCCATATGGTCTCCAGGGAGCAAATTTCCTGGTTGGCAGAAGCGCACCCTACCCTGGACGGTGTTGTTGTGCCAAGCTCTACATCGCGGGATGAATGGGAGGCATGTGGCTGGGCCCCGTCATCCATTTTGGTCCTTGAACCCGGCCGTGAATCTGTCCCTGTGTTGGAACCTGTTCCGGTGCGGGGACCATTGCGTTTCCTGGCTGTTGGCAATCTTGTGCCTGAAAAGGGTTGGCTCAATACCATGGCCATACTCCTAAACAGGGGAGTCGGAGCAGACAAAGTACTTATAGACATTGTTGGGGATGACCGAATCCATCCGGAATATGCCGGCCGTGTCTGCCAAATGTCGGCAGACTGGAGTGACGGATGTTTCAGGTATTTGGGCCCGGAATTGCCTGAGATCTGGTGGAGCCGCATGGGCCAGTACGATGCTTTCTTTACCTGTAGCCCATACGAATCCTACGGCATGGCTGTTGGGGAGGCCTTACAGGGGGGATTGCCCGTCATTGGACTGGAAGGAGGACATCTGTCCCGATTGGTGGAAAAACCCCGGCAAGGCGTACTATTCCGCGATGCCGAAACTTTGGCGGAATTCCTGCTGCAAACCGACCCTATGGCGTTTAGGGCCCGATTCCGGCGGCCCGTGGCTGAAGCCTTCAGGCTGAGCCCTCCACATTGGGAACATCAGGCCCGGCGCCTGATCGCTTTTGTCGAAGCTCGCGCTTCGGGGAAACGAGGCCAGTCAGGGTCCTCCGGTTCAAATGGCTTGTAAGGGGATAGTGGTCGCCATTTCCAGTCCGTAACCTTCCAGACCTACCCTTTTTACCGGTGAATCACTGATAAGACCCAACCGGCTAATGCCCTGGTCGCGAATGATTTGAGCGCCAACTCCGTAATCTTTGTCATCCATGGGACCCGCCGCTTGACCCTCTCCGAAGGACAGGTTTCGCAGTTGGTCCACCAATGGAGCGATTTTATCCTTGTGACACATGATGACCAGAAGTCCTTTGCCATGCATCTGGAAAATACGGAGCAATGCATTAAATCGCTCGGCCGTGCCCGGCTTGAGCAATTGATGGATTTCGGGATAATGGATGGATGATTGTACCCGGACCGGTACTGTGTCCTGCGGTTCCCATTGCCCGAAACGCACGGCAAGATGGACATCACCGGTTGTGACCTGGGAATAGGCGGTGAAGGTGAGCGGACCAATGGGAGAGGGCAGGGAAGTGGTGTATTCCCGGTGAATCAATTTTTCTCGTTGCAAACGGTACGCCACCAAATGAGCGATGGAGATGATCTTCAAATCAAATCGTGTGGCGATCTCCACCAATTGTGGCAGACGGGCCATGGATCCATCCTCATTCAATATTTCGACCAATACCCCTGCCGGATAAAATCCGGCCATACGCGCCAGATCTACGGCAGCTTCGGTATGTCCGGTTCTGCGGAGAACACCGCCCGTTTTGGCCCGCAAAGGGAATATATGCCCAGGACGGGCAAAATCCGATGACTTGAATGCGGGATCGGTCAGGGCACGAATCCCCGTGGCTCTGTCATAAGCAGAAATACCGGTGGAACAACCATGTCCGATGAGATCAATAGAAACCGTAAATGCGGTCTCATGCAATGCCGTATTCCGGGAAACCATCAGTTCCAGTCCCAGGTCATCGGCCCGGGTTTCATCAATGGGCGCACATATCAATCCTCGCCCGTGTGTCGCCATGAAGTTGATGATTTCCGGTGTGACGATTTCGGCGGCACAAATGAAATCTCCTTCATTTTCCCGGTCCTCATCGTCCACCACAATGATGACCTTACCCGACCGTATGTCGGCAAGAGCGTCTTCGATTTGATGCAATTCAACGGGGAGTTGGGGCATGGGGGGTGGGGCGGTTGAGGGGTAAGAATGCATGATCGTTCATCCGGGAAACACTCTCCGGCCAGCTATAGTTGTCACGTAAATAGGTTAAGGCATGGGCACTGATCCGGTCGCACAACAAATCGTCCTCCAAGAGTGTCAGAATGACTTGGGCAAAATCGCGGGCCGTGGTGGCCACCACCATAGCTTTGCCATCCGGGGCCGGTACTGACTGGTGCACCCAGGGGGTGGTGACGACAGGAATGCCCATACCCATGGCTTCCAGGATCTTGTTCTGTTGGCCGGCCCCCTGAAAAAGTGGCGCTACAAAGACCTTACCACTGGAGTAGGCTTGTCGGATATCGGCCATCCATCCGGATACCGTCACCCTGTTTTCCGCCAATGCACGGACCTGACGGGAAGGTCTGGCTCCTGCCAACAAAACCCTTGCGTCCGGCTTTTGTGCCCACAAAAGAGGCATGATTGATCTGACCAGGAATTTGGCGGCTTCAACATTGGGGAAATATCCCATGTTGCCCACTAATACGATATCGAACTCCTTCCCGGCTGCCCGGGCGGGTTGATAATAGGACAGATCTATTCCGTTGGGGACAATAAGGGCCTCCCATGTCAGTTTGGGGTCGATGAGCTCCCTGTCCCTTTGGGATATGAATATCTGCTTTTCGGTCCAGGAACGGATCCGCCGTTCATATTGGCTCAATGATTTCCACTCCCATCTCAGCAAGGGACGAAGTATCAATGAGGCCACTCCGCTTTGTTGCGCTGTGATGGTAGAGAAAGCATCCATCATGTCGATCACGCGTGGCGCAGGCACCATCCGGAGGTATTCACCTACTCGAGCCAATTGTCCGTATACCAGGTCAGGTTTCCTTTCCTGGTAGGTTTCTATGAATTTTTTACCGGCTTTCCGGTCCGTGAAATAGGCCACCGAGAACGGAAGCCCCCGGAGGGCTCCAACCATGAGATTCCATACCAGTCTCCATGGCGGAATGCGTACAATGGTTATGGTCTGGCAAAAAGGCTCAAGCTGAGCCAGGGAGGAGGGTGGGGTGTCCTCGTGTGTAATGGCAAACAAGTGGAGGGTGTGGTAGGCCTGGAGATGGCGCAACTGTTGATACAACCGCAGTTTGTCCCCTTTTTCCAGTGGCCAGGGGAACCGGGGCGCAATGACCAGCAAATCCATCCGGGGCAAAAATACCCAATCCCGCGGCTACTCGGGAAGAACGCTGATGCGCTTTTGGGCGTATTTCTGCAGGACGTGGAGCGCGATCTTCCGGTTGTCGAAATGACCCGCAGCAAATGAGGCAGCCTGCCGCCCGATCCTATGGGCCACTTCAGGATCTTTCAGACAAAGGGCGATACCTCGGGCAAAATCTTCGGCAGAGTCGGCAATTAGTATCTCTTCCCCTTGTCGGGCATCGATCCCTTCCAGGCCGACGGAGGTAGTGATGACCGTCTTCCCCATGAAAAGTCCTTCCAGGATTTTGACCCTCATGCCACTTCCGGAAAGCAGGGGAACAATCAGGATATCATGGTCCCGTATGAATTTGATCGCACTGCGTACTTCTCCCATGAAGTCCACGCCTGGTATCGACTTTTGCCGGTAGCTTGACGGCATGTTCCTGCCGGCAATATGCAATCTGGCCTGAGGATAGAGTTCCCTGACTTGAGGCCAAACGGCATCCAAAAACCAGTTGAGACCTTCCAGATTGGGCATCCAATCCAGCGAACCGATAAAACCAATCGCCTGGGGCGGTTGCTTCCCTGAAGGTGGGGAGGGGGCATACCATTCGCTGTCAATGCCGATAGGTGCCACGATCGACTCTCCGCGAAATCCCATTTGCCTGAATTTGTCCAGATCCCTTTGGGTCATGGTGATCAACAGGTCTGCCTGGTTCAACTGGCTCTCTTCGTAGGTCTTGAGTTTGCGGGCCAGATGCTGCAGGTACCACCTTTTTAGTCCGGGCCTGGTGTTGTCCGCCATTCGCTGCCAGATTTCGTGCTCGACATTATGGCTGCGAAGTGCAATGAGAGCCTTGCTGTATTTTCTGATCGTGGGTATGTAGGGCGCCAGGTAGAGCGTTTCAAGCTGAATGATGTCAAACCGCTCCTCCTGCAGGATATGCCGAAGCATTTGATGAAAGGCCGGGCAAACAAACCGGTTGATATTGTAGGATCCCTTACGGAACAAGTGAATGAAAGCTTCCCAGGGTTTGATACGGTTGTCTATCTCGGTATAGAAGATCTCCTTGTAGTGGTCGAAACTGTCCGGGAGTTGATTGGTATCAAAATAATGTTTGACCGTATTCATGCTCAGTAGGGTGATTTCACACCCCAAATCGCGCATGGCACGACTCATGTGGGTGACGGCAATGGACTCGCCGTCTTTCAGAGGATAAGGAAATTTCTTACAAAGCTGCAGGATCTTCATCTTGATGCCCGGCCTATGAAACCACAAGGTATTGAAATGACCCCACAACAATCCGTACGTTCATTGGGATTGTCGGAGGCTTGCAAAAATAAGCCATTCCCGACCGAATGGCTACCGAAGGATGCCCTTTTCATCCAGCCATTTACGGAACCGACGGGCATTGGCGGCATGGGCCTCCAGTGTCCTGGCAAAAACGTGAGCGCCACTATTGTCCGCTCGGGCACAGAAATACAGATATTCATGTTGCTCCGCTTCAAGTACTGCTTGAATGGAATTAATCTCGGGCATACAAATGGGGCCAGGTGGAAGCCCGTTGTACAAGTAGGTGTTGTAAGGGGAATCGAACGAAAGGTCACTGTGCAAAACCCTTTCCCGGGAAAAATCACCAAGGGCAAACACGACGGTAGGGTCAGCCTGTAGGGGCATCCCGATGCGGAGCCTGTTGAGATATACCCCTGCCAGAGTAGACTTCTCGGCGACCACTCTGGTCTCCTTCTCCACGATCGATGCGAGGATATAAACCTGGACAGGGGTAAGCCCTAATCGCTTCGCCTTTTCGAGCCGTTCCGGGTGCCAAAAGCGTTGGTTTTCTTTCCACAGTCGATCCAGAATTCCTGACGGTGAGATATTCCACCAGACTTCATAGGTATTGGGTATGACCAGGCAAAGCGCTGAATCCTCTCCCAGGGGGATGTCCGGTGCAAAATCACGCAGGCGGACAAAAGCCTGCAGGATTTCAGCAGAATCCGGCTCCAGCCGGGCTGCCATCTTTCCGGCCAGTTCTTCAACCGTTCTTGCCTGATGCAAAGTGAGCCTGACGGGTTCCTGTTGACCACTTCGCAGAAGGCGAACCAATTGAAGGTTGCTCATGCCGGCCCTTATCCGGTATTTGCCTGGTTTGACCAGCCGGGGGTAATCCAGAAGAGAGGCTACCCGTTCAAAACGCTGTTTGTCTTTCAGAAAGCCGTGGATGGCAAGACTGTCCGATACCTGGGGATAGGTAGCCCCGGTGGGAATGAAAAGCAAATCCTCCTCCGAGTGCAGCTGGATGTTAGGAGCAAGGAATACCAAATACAACCATCCGGCCAGAGCCAGGCCTGTACCTGTAACCAACACGACAAGGCCAAGGATGAACTTTTGCCTTCCGGAAAACCTGGCGCGCTGCATCAATACTGCTCTTTCTCGTTGGGAAAATCACCTTCCCGCACGTCCCGAATATAGGATCTGGTCGCTTCGAGTATACTTTCATACAGATTGAGATACCGACGCAGAAATCGGGGCTGGAAATCTTTGGTCAACCCGATCATGTCATGGGTGACCAAAACCTGCCCATCCACCTGAGGTCCTGCTCCGATGCCGATAATGGGAGGTTCGACCGATCGGGCGACTTCGCCGGCGAGGTCGGCCGGAATTTTTTCCAGGACGATACTGAAACAGCCTATTTCGGCTAAAAGTCGGGCATCCTCCCGCAATTTGGCCGCCTCGGCCTCTTCCCGGGCCCGGACGGCATACGTCCCGAATTTGTAGATGGATTGCGGCGTGAGACCCAAATGCCCCATCACAGGAATGCCTGCTTTCAGAATGCGTTGAATGGCCTCCTCGACCTCTGCCCCTCCCTCCAGTTTGACAGCATGGGCGCCAGATTCCTTCATAATCCGGATGGCACTTTCCAGGGCCTTGCCAGGGTTGCTTTGGTAGGAACCGAAGGGAAGGTCGACCACCACGAGGGCCCGATGGACCGCACGCACCACCGACTGGGCATGATAGATCATGTGGTCCAACGTGATGGGCAATGTGGTTTCATGTCCTGCCATGACATTGGACGCCGAATCGCCAACCAGGAGAATGTCGATTCCGGCATCATCCAGAATGCGCGCCATGGAATAATCATAAGCGGTGAGCATGGCGATTTTCTCCCCGGCATGCTTCATCGCCTGGAGATTATGAGTAGTGACCCTCTTGATCTCAGATTGGATGGACATGGTGATGCGTTGTGATAACGAAGGTACGTATCCTGTCACCTCTTGGTCAAACCCATGCGTTTTGTCGCCGTTTAACAATAGAAAAGGGGTGAAGTAAGTTATGAGGTGCATACCTTTGCGCCATGTTGAGATACATGCTTGCCTGCCTTTTGGCAGGATCCTTTTTCCTGACCGGATGCGACAATGAATTGGACCTGGTGGCTGAGTGGAAGGAAATTCCTGTCGTTTACGGGTTCCTTTCCCCCACCGATACGGCCCAATACATCCGGATAGAAAAAGCCTTTCTGGATGAAAAGACAGGAGCATTGGACATCGCCCGTATTCCTGATTCTCTCTACCTCCCGAATATCCTGGTGCAACTGGAGGACGCCGTAACAGGGCAGCGATATGCTTTGCACCGGGTGGAAGGGAATGCCGAAGGCTATCCCAGACAGAGCGGTGTATTTGCGGAATCTCCCAACTACCTGTACAAAATCCGGACTGATCTGTTGCCTTTGGTGGCCGACCGCACATATCGCCTATTGGTGACAGCCGAAGACGGGCGTATGATTACCACGGCCGAGACCAAGTTGGTCGGGGCCTATGAAATGCAGTTCAGTTCCCCTCCCAATTCCATTTCATTCCAATATAACAACGCCGTAAGGGTCACTTGGACCTCCACGGAGAAGTCCGCCAGATTCTATGATGCCAGGATGAGATTGTACTATGATGAATATACCGTTGGCACTCCCGGTTCGGTACCGAAAGTGCTGGAATGGAAGTTGGAATCCGGTCTGTTGCGAGGAGACAACCAGTCGGCAGTAACCATCTTTGTGCCGGGTATTGACTTTTTCAAGCTCCTTCAATCCCAACTTGAAGCGCTCCCTTATTTGTCCCGCAAATTCAAATACATCGAATTCGTTGTGGATGCCGGCGGATCGGAATTATATGAATATGTCAGTGTGGCGCAAGCCAATGCGGGAATAACCGGAGCCGAATACATCACTTCCTATTCCAATATCGCCAACGGCATTGGGCTGTTTGGATCCCGAAGCCGTTTAGTGGCTCCCAACTACCTTTTGAATCCGTTCACACTGGATTCCCTCAAGAACGGCATCTACACTAAGGAACTCAATTTCTTCTGATTCTGTCAGACTTAGCTGTCGTTTTGGCAGTCCTTTGCCAATGGAAAGGCCACATTCCGGCGTATTCCTGACAGGGTTGCGGACGTCCGGGCATTGGCATATGGATTGATGCCGTGGTGGAAGCTCAACAATAAAACCGAATAGAATGGGAAAGATAATTGGAATTGACCTGGGTACCACCAACTCATGTGTGGCCGTCATGGAAGGCAATGAACCTGTTGTCATCGCCAATGATGAGGGACGCAGAACCACGCCATCCGTGGTGGCATTCATGGACAATGGTGAACGGAAGATCGGAGATCCGGCCAAGCGGCAGGCCATCACCAACCCAAAGCGGACCATCGCTTCCATCAAACGCTTCATGGGAGCCCGTTTTTCCGAAGTGGCTGCAGAAGCGGGCAGGATGGCTTACCAGGTGGTAAAAGGTGACAACGATACCGTGCGTGTCCATATCGACGATCGCCATTATACGCCCCAGGAAATTTCGGCGATGGTCCTCCAGAAGATGAAGAAGGTCGCCGAAGACTTCCTTGGACAGCCTGTTACGGAGGCGGTCGTGACGGTGCCGGCGTATTTCAATGACTCACAACGTCAGGCAACCAAAGAAGCCGGAGAGATTGCAGGTCTGACCATACGCCGAATCATCAATGAACCCACCGCTGCCGCTTTGGCCTACGGATTGGACAAAAAGCACAAGGACATGACCATCGCCGTTTACGACCTGGGTGGTGGTACCTTCGACATTTCGATCCTCGAATTGGGGGAAGGAGTCTTTGAAGTCAAGTCCACCAATGGAGATACCCATTTGGGAGGGGATGACTTTGACCGCGTCATAATTGACTGGTTGGCAGAAACCTTCAAGAGCCAGGAAAACATCGACCTCCGCAAAGACCCGATGGCCTTGCAACGCCTCAAGGAAGCCGCCGAGAAAGCCAAAATCGAACTGTCCTCATCCGTCGAAACCGAAGTCAATCTGCCCTATGTGACAGCAGTTGACGGGGTGCCCAAACACCTGGTCGTCAAACTCAGCCGGGCCAAATTCGAACAGCTGGCCGACGATCTCGTGCAGAGGACATTGGCTCCCTGTCAAAAAGCGCTGGAGGATGCGGGTCTTAGCAAGAATGAAATTGATGAAATCATTCTTGTGGGCGGCTCCACACGGATACCCAGGATTCAACAAGCTGTGGAGGATTTCTTCGGCAAGAAACCCAGCAAAGGGGTGAACCCGGATGAAGTGGTGGCCGTTGGTGCCGCCATCCAGGGAGGTGTGCTCAGCGGCGATGTGTCCGATGTGCTGCTTCTGGATGTAACCCCGCTGTCTCTCGGGATTGAGACGATGGGTGGTGTGTACGATGTGGTCATTGAAGCCAATTCGACCATTCCGACAAAGAAATCCAAAATTTATTCCACTGCTGCGGATAACCAACCCTCTGTCGAAATTCACATCCTTCAGGGAGAACGCCCCATGGCGCGGGACAACCGGAGTGTAGGTCGATTCATCCTGGATGGCATCCCGCCCGCCATGCGCGGTACACCTCAGATTGAAGTCACTTTTGACATTGATGCCAATGGTATCCTGAGTGTGTCTGCGCTGGACAAAGGCACTGGCAAGAAGCAAAACATCCGGATTGAAGCTTCAACCGGGTTGAGCAAAGAGGAGGTCGAACGTATGAAAGCGGAGGCCCAGGCCAACGCAGAGACCGACAAAGCAGCGCGTGAAACGGCCGACAAACTCAATATGGCGGATACGCTGATCTTCCAGACCGAGAAACAGCTCAAGGAATTTGGAGACAAACTCCCCGCTGACAAGAAAGGCCCCATCGAATCTGCCCTGGAAGGATTGAAAGAAGCCCACAAGGCGCAGGATCTTTCCAGACTGGATGCGGAAACAGAAAGGCTCAACCAGGCCTGGCAGGCGGCGAGCCAGGAAATCTATCAAGCTCAGGCCGCTTCGGCTACCCAGGGAGAATCTACAGGTAGCAGCTCTTCATCAGGCTCTGCAGAGGAGGTGACCGATGTGGAGTATGAAGAAGTGGATGACAAGAAGTAACCCGGTGATTCCATACAGAAGGGCTTTCTGCTGTCAGGCGGAAAGCCCTTTTTCATAAGGCCTGTTCTATCTTGTCACGGGTAATCCGAATCATGGAGAATGCACATATCGCTCGGGCATTCCGTCAATTGGCGGATATCATGGAACTCCACGGAGAAAATCCATTCAAAGTCCGCTCTTATCAGAATGCGTATCTGACGATTCGAAAGCTGCCGGAACCTTTGGAAAAGCAGACTTCCGAGGATTGGGACCAGATTCCCGGGGTGGGTCAGGCCATTTCGGCCAAAATCGGGGAGTTGTTGGCATCGGGCGAATTGAGCGCCTATCGCAAACTGGCTGATCAGACGCCTTCCGGAGTCCTGGAAATGTTGGAAATTCCGGGTCTAGGACCCAAGAAGGTTCGCCTGTTGTGGAAGGAACTGGGCCTCGAATCGGTCGGCGAGCTGGCGTATGCCTGTGGGGAAAACCGGCTGATTGAGGTGTCCGGGTTCGGGCCGAAAACCCAGAAGGATATCGAAGAGAAGATCCGGTTTTACAACCAGACCAGGAACAAGCATCTTTGGAAAGATGCACGACTTTTGGCGGAAGAGACCATGTCATGGATCAAAACGGGCTGGCCGGAAAGCGACCTGGAGATGACCGGCGAACTCCGCCGGATGTCTCCTGTGGTGAGCGAAATAGTATTGATGTGGACGCTACCCGACAAGCAGGAATGGCCACAAACATCTCCATGGCAGGTTGCAGGTGAGGAGTCACTATGGCTCGAACGGGAAGGATATCCGAGGGTCAAGGTGTGGAAAGCCCGCGAAGCGAGCCAAGGTAGGATCATGTGGATCTCGACAGGATCCGAGGCATATGTAGGCCATCACCAAATGGCCGTTGCCCGTTCGGCCCCGGGTGTCAGTGAAGCTGATTTTCTGCATGCGAATGGCCTCCCCATGCACGATCCCGAATGCAGGGAGGACCCTGAATGGGCCAAGTTGTTTGACCATCGGGCCGAGCCCCTCGTGCGACCATCGGACATTCGCGGCATCATCCATGCCCACAGTACTTGGTCGGATGGGTGGAATTCATTGGAAGAAATGGCTCAGGCCTGCATGGACTCGGGATATTCCTACCTGGTCATCTCGGACCATTCACGTTCGGCCTTTTATGCCAACGGACTATCTGTAGAACGGATCATCCTTCAACATGAAGAGATTGATGCCCTCAACGGCCGTTTGGGTTCGTTCCGTATCCTCAAAGGCATTGAATGCGATATCCTGTCCCAGGGCGAACTCGATTACGAAGACGATATTCTCTCCCGCTTCGATGTAGTGATTGCCTCTATTCATAGTCAGCTCCGGATGGATGAATCCAGGGCCATGAGTAGGTTATTGGGGGCCATTGCCCACCCGGCCACTCATATCGTGGGTCACATGACCGGCCGCCTCCTGCTGAGCCGCGAAGGTTACCCGGTCAATCACCGCCGGATTATTGAGGCATGTGCGCAACATGGGGTGTCCATTGAACTGAATGCCAATCCCATGCGCCTTGACATGGATTATACCTGGATCCCCTATGCCATGGAGTGCGGAGTGAAAATTGCCGTCAATCCGGATGCCCATTCAGTCAAGGGTATTGAGGACATGGCCTTCGGGCTGGCTGTGGCGCGAAAAGGAGGTCTGACTCCTTCGGCATGCCTTAACAGCCTGAACGCGGATGAACTACTGGCGTTCCTCCATGGTTAACAAGCCATTAACACGGAATGTGAGCCTCCGGATACTACTTTTGGAGGATTCTTGCGTTCCAATACGGAATGTCACCCAAACGGTATAAAACACAATCGCTATGATGAAATTGTCCCTTATTTCTGGAATGGTGGGAATGGCGCTGATGATTGGCGCTTGTGGTAGTGATGCTGAGACGGAAGAGGCACCGGCAACCGGAAGTCTGGTTGAACAGGGGGCTGCACCGGCGGGCAGTATTGCCGATAATCCTGCCCAGCCTGTTCAGACGGCCGAGCAACCGGTCCAACCCGAAGTGCCCGCCGGCCCGACGACGACCATGACTTTCAAGTACCTCGAGTACGACTTTGGTACGGTGAAGGATGGAGATGTGGTCCGCCACGATTACGAATTCACCAACACAGGTACGGAACCTCTGATCATCTCGGATGCCAAAGCATCATGCGGCTGCACGGTGCCCCAATGGCCAAAAGAACCGATCCAACCGGGCGGCAAAGGCAAGATCCGCGTTGAATTTGACAGCAAAGGGAAGCCCGGCCCGCAAAGCAAACGGGTGACCATTACGGCCAATACGACACCCAGTCCCATTTTCCTTACAATCAAGGGAACGGTGGAAGGCAAAGCGGCCGCTGCCAAATAAACCGGCCATTGCAAATAGCAGAGGGGAGACAGTCCATGAGACTGCCTCCCCTTTTCATTATGCCACCTTCCGCTGTGGCATCTTACCTTCGCAGCAAATGCCGGTTCCTCTCCCGGGATGGGCATTGCAGATTTTCTTGCACATGAAAGCCTTGGCGGGTAGCATTCGGGATTATTTGTCGCTGGTTCGATTCAACCATACGCTGTTCGCCTTGCCCTTTGCCGCTCTGGGATTCACATTGGGATGCTTGCAAACGGACACTCTTCCGGGTTGGGAAGTCGGCATTTGGGTCCTGCTCTGTATGGTGTTCGCCCGTAATGCGGCGATGGCGTTCAACCGTTTGATCGATGCCGCATTTGACGGCCTTAATCCACGTACCGCCATCCGTGAACTACCCGCCGGCATCCTGTCGCACAAGCAGGTTTCCTTTTTCGTTCTATTCAACAGCCTGGCCTTTGTCGCCACAACCGCCCTCATAAATCCCTTGTGTTTCTTGTTGTCTCCCGTAGCCCTTGGGGTAGTCCTCGGCTATTCTTACACCAAGCGGTTTACACCCTTGTGTCATCTTATACTGGGTGTAGGCTTGGGATTGGCACCCGTCGGCGCTTATCTGGCCGTGACAGGTGGTTTTGCCTTGTTACCCATAGTGCTTGGTCTGGCCGTACTTTTTTGGGTAGCCGGTTTTGATATCATCTATGCCCTTCAGGATGAAAATTTCGACCGCCATCACCGGCTGCACTCATTGCCAGCGTGGTTGGGAGGACACAGAGCCCTGGTCATTTCCCGTTGGTTGCATGTCACAACTGCAAGCCTGATCGTTTTCTTTTCCTGGGGCATATACCGCCAGATGCCGGTGCAATCCGGTTTATTGGCTGTTGCGGTTTTGTTGTTTGTCGGCATGCTGGTATTTCAGCACACTCAGGTGAGGCCTGGGGACCTGAGAAAGGTCAACCTGGCCTTCTTTACCGCCAACGGGCTGGCCAGTCTGGGCTTTGGCCTTTTGGCGATTCTCTCCCTGCTTTTGGCTTGATGGAAGCATTGTTTCCTGTACCTGCATGCCATGGCGGGATTACGCTCGTGGCATAGGTCTTTCCTGATAGATATGTATTACATGCTATTTTAGACCATTATAATTCAATGTATTTATACATATAAAGGATTAAAATTATTTTCGACCAGATGTCATATCGGGGCATGTGCCCCCTTGAAAATCGGTAGTATCTTGGTTGTGTGGCAGTATGCAGCATCGGGATGAGATGCCCCCCATTCCAGTTGTATCCCGGGAGGCCTGAGTGCAACTTTGAGGTTTCCGGGCAATTTGAGCATGGTTTTTGCACCTTATTCCTTAGTCTGCCATTGGAAACACATGCAGGTTTTTAACTATATGAAATTCAGCGCAGTATGAAACAGTTCAGGTTGCTACTCACGCTCTTTGGGCTTTTCGGAGGGGTTGCCATGGCGCAACAGGATCCGATGTTTACCAAATATATGTTCAATAGTTTGACGTACAATCCTGCCTATGCAGGGTCCAATGAACATATGTCCATCGGATTGATCCACCGTTCCCAATGGTTCGAAATCGAAGGCTCCCCGACCACCCAAACGCTGACGCTCCACACCCCCTTGCAGAATAACAGGGTCGGGCTCGGCGCCAGTCTCATGCATGACCGGATCGGGCCGACCAGTACGGTCGGTCTTCAAGTCGCTTATGCCTACCGCATACCATTGGGTAGAGGGACATTGGCCATCGGTCTCCAGGGAGGAATCACCAATTGGCGGGCTGACTGGAGTAAGTTGGATCTCGAGAACCCCAATCCGGATCCGGCCTTTTCGGAGACGCCCAATTACTGGATGCCCAATTTTGGTGCCGGCGTGTACTACAGCACACGGCATTTCTTTGCCGGGTTCGGAAGTCCCCATTTGGTGGAATATGATCTCCGCCGGCAGAATATCACACCAAATTATCCCTTGTATGCCCGACAGTACCGGCACTATTTTGTATCCACCGGTGGTGCCATACCTCTGAACGGAACGGCCCTCATATTCAGGCCAATGCTGTTGGTCAAAAATGTGGGTTGGTTCTCGAGCCTCCGCCAAAACGAAGCCCAGAAAAAGGTCAAGGCACCTACGGAATTCGATATTGATCTCTCCCTGCTCTTTTTCGAGCGATTCTGGTTGGGCACGGCCTTCAGGTCCTCATTCGAAGCATTCGGAGACAACAAAACCAGTTCCTATGATTCCGTTGACCTATGGGCATCCTACTTCTTTACGAATGGAATGCGCATTGGTGCATCCTACGATTATCCCCTGACTCGCCTCCGCACGGTTACTTCCGGTGCCTTCGAAGTGATGTTGGGTTACGAATTCAACTACAAAACCAAGCGGATTGTGACTCCGCGATACTTCTGATCATTCCTACATCCCACAACCCGTAGCCATGAACATTTCAAGGAAACTGATCCTGTTGACACTCATTGTCCTTTGCGGCGCAGGATCTTCCTTTGCCCAATCCGCCAAACTGAAGAGGGCAAAAAAATACATGGATGACCTCAATTATTCCTCCGCCATCGAGGTTTATAACCAGATTCTTGAAAAAAAGGAGGTGCCGGAAGCCAAAATCAATCTGGCCGAGTGTTACCGTAAGATTGGAGATGCGTACAATGCGGAGTACTGGTACGCCCAGGTCGTTCAATTGACCGAGGCGCAACCCGTCCACAAATTATATTACGGCATGGCCCTCCAGAAAAACGGAAAGTGTGCCCTGGCCAAACCCTGGTATGAAGCCTATCTGGAAGCCGTTCCCAATGATGTTCGCGGCATGCACCTGGCAAGAGCTTGCGATTATGAAGAGGAGTTGAAAGCCAAGGGGGATGGCATCTATCAAATCAGGAACCTGCCCTTCAACTCCGATCTGGATGATTTCAGTCCGGCCATGTATGGCAAATCCCTCGTCTTTGCTTCCGATCGGGATCGTGGCGCTGCGGTAAAACGGGAACATTCATGGACGGGATCGCCGTTCAATGAACTGTATGTCGCCACTATTGCCCAGGACAGTCTTCCATTGGGATCAGAACGGTATGGCAAGCCCGAGAAATTTTCAAAGGATCTCAATACCCGTTATCACGATGCTGCTGTGGCATTCACTCCGGATGGTAGAGAAATCTATTATACCCGGAACAATGTGGTCAAAGGCAAACTGGGCAAGGATGATCAAGGCGTAACAAGATTAAAGGTGTTTTATGCCACCAATCAGGGAGATGATCATTGGTCGGAAACGGAAGGCTTGCCTTTCAACTCGGACCAGTACAGTGTAGCCCATCCGTGTCTGACTCCGGATGGAGGACGTATCTTCTTTGCTTCCGACATGCCTGGTGGGTTTGGAGGAATGGATTTGTATTATTCGGATTTCGAAAATGGTCAGTGGGGCCCTGCCATCAATATGGGCAACAAGATCAATACCGAGGGCAATGAATTGTTCCCTACCTGGCAGGGAGATTCCACGTTCTACTTTGCCTCGGATGGCCACATCGGATTGGGGGGTCTGGACATCTACCGCATGACGTGGAATGAGGAAGGCAATCAATGGTCGGAGGTGGAAAACCTCGGGGCTCCCATCAATTCCACCCATGACGATCTGGGTATGGTCCTCAACCAGGAAGGCACTTTCGGTTACTTTTCCTCGGACAGACCGGGTGGTGTAGGAAGAGATGACCTCTATTCATTTGTAAAAACGGCAGCACCTGTCGAAGTCCGTGTATTTGACGCGCTGACTGGCAAACCCATAAAAGGTGCCCAGGTCACCCATACTTGTGCCGTTGGAGAGCGCCTTACGGACGGGGCTGGAATTGTCCGGTACGAAATCAAATTGAACAGCTGCTGTGATTATACAGCACGGTTTGAAGGTTATGACGATCACACGGAAGAAGGATGTACCGAAGGGTTGACCAATGAGCCGGTCATTGTCGAAATTCCCCTCAGACGATCGGTGCAGATTACGTTGAAAGGGATCGTCTTTGATTTGGCAACAGGCCTCCCTGTGGAAGGTGCCAGCGTGCAGCTGACCAGTAATTGCGAAGGTGAAGAGCACGAACCGGTCATCACCGGGTCGGACGGGAAATACATGTTCGCCCTGCGGCGGGATTGTTGCTATGAGATTCGGGCTGAAAAAACAGATTATTTGGCTGCCGTTCAGGCGGATATATGTACTCAGGCTATCACGGAAGATGCCATCCTGGATGCCAATCTTTACCTGCAACCCACAACAGCCACGGCCATTACCCAGGAACCACCTGTAGCCGGAAAAGTTTTCAAGGATCCCGTCTCGGGCAGATATATCGACCCCCGAACCGGTAAACCGGCCAATGGGGTCATCGATGGAATTACTTACATGGATGGCAAGATTTCCAAAGAAAGTCCATGGTTTGAGACCAGTCCGACAACCGTACAGCCGGGTGACCCCATCGCTTATTTGCTGCATATCTACTACGATTTCGACAGAGCCCAGATCAGGGACGAGGCATTGCCCGAATTAACCAAGTTGCTGGCAATGCTTCAAGACAATCCGTTGCTCATCATCGAGATCGCCTCTCATACCGACGCCCGGGGTTCTCACAGGTACAACCGGCGCCTGTCACAACGACGCGCGGATGCTGTGGTCGACTGGCTTGTGCAGAACGGTATCAGTATGGACAGGCTGGTGCCCCGGGGATATGGAGAAACACAGCCAGTGAATGATTGTGTGAACAATGTTCCCTGTAACGAAAAGAAACACCAGTTGAACCGGAGAACGGAATTCCGCATTCTCGGTTGTCTGGGATGTGTGGAACCCGATCAGGCCCGGATTTCCCGACCCAATGAAAATCCGCATGTAGATCCATGTAAGAAATGCCCGTTTTAAGGAGGGACTGTTCCCTTCGGGCCATAAAAAAAAGGCCGGCTTGGAGAAGCCGGCCTTTTTTTGTGAACGCCAACCTGTTATTGCCGTATGATTTTGACGGCGGAAGTGGTTCCGTCTCCAAGGGTTACGCGTACGACATAAAGACCGGAGGGCCAATGCCTGGCATTGTCCAATGTTTGGCGGTTGAGCCCGGGCTGCACAGGCATGTTCATATGATCGACGAGTCCGCCCCGGCCGTCAAATACATCCACACGGGCAGTATTTGGGTTTCCGGTTGAAAACTCCAAAATCGGGACTTCGGCGAAAGGATTGGGATAGCATCGCATGGCTGTCAAGGCAGAAGGATGTTCTACAGCGGTGGTACAATCCGTTTTGAAGATAAGTACTCCGGCATCACTCAGTTTGTTCTGGCAAATGGTAATGAGTTGTACCTCATATTCCGTGCATTCCTTCAGGTCGTCAAACACGTAGCTGTTGTCGATGACGGGCATCTCTTTGTCCCATTCGAGAGCACCCAATTCACGGATTCTCAATATGAAACCGATGCCGGTCTGTGCCGTATCCCATGCTACCGATGCACTGGTGTATTCCACCTCGACGGTGTCAAAATAAGCGGGTACCAGACAGGGAATCTCTCGCGATGTGAGTTGTACGCAATAATCTTCCACTTCTCCGTAAAAGAAATTGCCACATCCCGGGGGCATGGTGCTGAAGGCCGCCATGGCGACCCGCAGCCTTGTTTCGCCCAATGGGACGCCGGGTACGGTAAACGGCGTGGTTACCGGGTTGAGATCGTTTTCGTTGACGATCTGTTCTCCCGGACCGAACAGGCCATCCTGATTGAAATCGATCCAGGCTGCCGTGCGAACGTCACTGCCTCCGAACAGAAAACCGGGAGTGATGGTGATGGTATATAACTGGTTGGTATCCAGCCTCGTGGTGAGACTGTCGACGAAGGCATATCCCTGATTGTTACCGGAAACATGATCGATGGTGCCAATGGCTACGGCTTCGATCCATTCGTAGGTGCTTGTCTCACCCCGCATTTCGCAGTATATGGAATCCAGGCAGGCTCCACATCCTTTGGTTTTGAAGGTTTGCACAGGACCATAAGGTGTTTCCACCCCTTCACAAAATGTGCGCATCCTGATTTCGTACTTCGTACATGCTTCCAGAGGAGCAAGACCCAGTTGATTGGAGGTAGTTTGCAATGCCGTCCAGGTGGTATCGCTTTCTGCTTTGACCTCGACCTCAAATTGGATGGCAGGAATCACCTGTTTCCAGGACAGCATAGCAGAAGTGTCAGTCAGGGAAGACACGGTTATGGGCCGGGTAATGCAAGGGGGGTCTGCTTTTTCGATGTGGACGCAATAATCTTCCACTTCTCCGGTAAAGAAGGTAATACAAGGGTTGCTGTCGCCACCGAATGATTGCATCACCACTCTGAGCCTTGTGGGACCCGCCAATGCGCCATTAGGCACTTCAAAGCTGAACTTCACTTCTCCGGAGGCATTGTTGTCCACCATGCCGACCAACTCAAAAGGTCCGAAGGTGCCATTTTGATTGTAATCGATGTAAACGCGATAGTAGTTGTTGTTGATATTGAAAGAGGCGCCAGGCTTTATGACCACCTCGTATTCAAAATTGGTACTCAAGTTGATGGGGACATCTTCAAAAAAAGCATATCCACCGTCAGGACCCGAATTATGCGTAACGCCGGCAATTTGCACCTCATCGATCCACTGATCGGGCGAGTTTTCGGCACCAGCCGGGCAGTAGTCGTAATCCAGACAAGCTCCACAGCCCTGTGTCCGGAAAGTGGTCACAGGACCGGGCAGAGACTGTGCCGTATCGCAATCCGTCCGAATCCGGATTTCGTAATCCGTACAAGGCAAAAGGTCTGTCAACGTAAGGAAAGGATTGGAACTCAATGCTTCCGTCCATTGTGATGAACCCTGTTCGCGGAATTCCACAATATAATTGACGGCTGTGGTCACTGGTGTCCATTCCAATGCGGCATTCTCTTCGGATACATCAACCACCGACAAGACGTCCGGATAGTCACAAGGTTCATTGGCTGCCACGATCTGCACACAGTAATCCTCCACTTCTCCATAGGTGAATGGATCACAAGGGCCTATACTGGAATTAAAGGTCATGGTAACCCTCATCCGCGCAGGGCCGGGGACCGCATCCCCGGGTATTTTGAAGTTTCCTGACACCGGCTGGTCGCTGCTCAAAGGACCTATGGCCAATTCCCCGGGGTCCTCGAAATCTCCATCCTGGTTGTAATCGATCCAGACATACCAGGTTTCGGTGTAGGTGGCACCTGGTTCAAACCCCGGGGTAAGGGTAAAGGGATATTTGTGATAAGTGAGAAGGTCGGTACTCAAGGATGTATAGTCGGCATATCCGCCGTTATCGCCCGAGGTATTGGCCAGATTGCCTATTTGAATCGATTCAATAAACTCGTATTCGGAAATTTCTGCGGCGGAAGGACATACCGGCTGGCTGGCACAAGTGGTGCAACCGGTCGTATTTGCCTCATAAATGGCCGGTTCCGAAACAATTGCCAAACAACGGGATCTCACTTCAAAGGTATAGGAGGTGCAAGGCTTAAGTCCGTTCTCGGAGCGAATGGTGTCCGGGCTATCCGGTGTGATCACGTAGTCCAGTGCCCCTGCTTCCAAATAAGCGAACACATAACCCGAGGCGTTGGGCGCCGGTGTCCAGGCAAAAACAACACTTGTGTCATCCAGATAAACAAGATCGAAATCCGAAGGGGGCTGGCAATCCGGGCATCCTCCGGTGATGATCTGGATGGGGGCTGAAGGAACAGATTCCGTGGTATCACACATGGAAGTCAGTTGGAACTGATACTGCGTACAAGGTTTGAGACCGGTTATGGTCGTTGATTCCATAGCCAGACCTGGCGAAACGATGTAGTCCAGTGCGCCGTCTTCCAGATAAGCGAGATTCACACCCACCGATCCGGGTGCCAGGGTCCAGTGTAGCGTCACGGAGGTATCCGTGATCTGGACGGCTGCCATATCCGCGGGGGGCAGACAACAGCCATGACTGGTAAATGTGGTCACCTGATAATCGCTGGTATCAGAGGCACAATGAGAACGTACCCTGACTTCGTATTCGGTGCATGATGCCAAACCGGAGAGCACATATCCGTTCAGGACAGAAGGAACTGTTATCCAGTCAGGAGCCCCTACCTCCCGCCACTGAAGTTCAAAGGCATCTATACTTCCGAGCTCCATCCATGACAGGATGGCTTCCTGGTCGGAGGTGGGTACAGCCGTCAGATTGTGGGGTGCGGGGCATGCACTGCAGGTTTGGATGAGCTGAAGAAGGCTCTTGTGGGCGTTGGCCCGTCCTCCGGTCACCAAAATATTTTGCAGGCCGGGCAGTACATCCACGCCATTGAAGAGAGCATCCCTGACCATCTTGGCCGTGCCTGAAGGGTCCGCCCAGGCTGAGACTCCGATTCCCGGACATGGCGCGGCATAAAGCAGGCCAACCAGACCGGCAACGGTTGGGGAGGCAAAGGAGGTCCCCCCCGTCGAACTGTAGCCGCCGTTGTTGTGTGTTGTGAAAATGTTCTGACCCGGGGCGGCGAGATCAATGGTGGTCTTTCCGTAAGCCGCGCCTTGGGTTTTCAGATCATTGTGGTTGCTGGAGGTGACCGAAATCAAATATTCACTGGAACAACCGGTCGGCAGATCTCCCAAACTGTCAATGTCGATATTGAGATTGGCTGTTGCACCGGTATTCAATATGCCGTGTACGCCCATGGTGTCATAATAGGCGCACCAAACTGGCGCGTCGGCGGGTTGGCCGTAATTGATGCCCCAGGACGAATTGACGGCAACAACCAGTGCGCCGGCTTGGCCTTGAGAGGCATTGTAAATCTGTCTTTGACGAAGGGCATAACTATAACTCTCTATGACCATGGCTTCTTCCGTACTGTATGGCCTGATGGTCATGATTTTGATATGCCAGTTGACGCCGGTCACGCCGATATCGTTATTGCCCCTGGCTCCGATCATCCCAGAAACGGGCGTACCGTGGGATCCCTGGATTCCTACATTGTCGTTTTGTTGTGTCGTGTTCCATCCCAAATAGTCGTCTGTATAGCCGTTGTTGTCATCATCCAGACCGTTACCCGGTATTTCGGCGTGATTGACCCACAAATTGCCATCAAAGTCGGGATGGTTCAGGTTGATCCCGTTGTCCACTACAGCGACCACGATCGTATCACCATCCGGAGTGGTTCCGCCTTTGGTGATGGCCCAGGCATCCGGCATCTTGATATCCGCACCGGGTTTGCCTCCTGTTTGACCGGTGTTCAACCATTGCCATTGGCTGCTGAATGCACTGTCGTTAGGAACAGATCTCTCCGCAAGGATGTGATTGAACTGAGCGGCGATCACGCCGGGCATGCGTCGAAGACGTTCCAGCATTTGCCTCTCGGAGGTATGCAATGGATCGGCGTGCAACAACCATATATGGGAAGTCTCGCACAATGGTCGAACCATTCGCAAGGCTTGCTTCCTGGGAAGGTCGGCGTTTATGCCGGACAATACCTGTTGCAGAGAAGCTTCGTCCTTGGTATGAAGGATGAAGTCGCCCGGAACATGGCGCATCCCCTGGGCGTTGACCGCAACTCCAGCAGTGAGAAGGGACAGGAACAGGGCTATTCCCCCCAAGAGCAAGGACACTTTCATCGGATACACATTCATTATGCGAATATAGGCCTTTTATACTGAATTTGCCGGTCTTTGGGCCGGAATGAACCATGGGGAACAATCTGCAGTAATGTGATGATTTCCGGATATTTAAGCGGTTGAGCCATACCTCCGTTCACATGGCTATTCAGACTCATGTTTGGGAATTAGCTACCTTTGACGGGCATCCCAAGCCGCAACCGTCAAAATCCCGTGTATGAAAATCCTCTTGCGGTATCTCCCATTTTGGCTTTTTTGTTTAGCATCAACCGGACTTTACGCCCAAAAGGTATCCCAGAAGATTGCTGACAAGCAGTTTGACCTGCATGCCTATCAGGCAGCCGCCGAAGCCTATCAATCCCTGTTGAATGCGGGCAAGGATGATCCGGAGATTCTCCATCGTCTGGCCTTGTGTTTTTATCACACCGGCCGTCCTGCAGAAGC
This sequence comes from uncultured Saprospiraceae bacterium, assembly GCA_964471595.1. Classification (GTDB taxonomy): domain Bacteria; phylum Bacteroidota; class Bacteroidia; order Chitinophagales; family Saprospiraceae; genus JAGNXB01. Next base: position 53,610 of record CAYYGN010000001.1, on the reverse strand, counting down.
GACCGGTTTCTTTGAGAAGGCGGTTCAATACAAATCGGTTGACCCGATCACCTGGTTGTGGTACGCCAAGGCGTTGCAGATGAACGGCTTGTATGACAAGAGCCAATCCGCCCTTCGTGAGTACCGGAATGCCGTCCCTGAAGCACTACATCTTCCGGTTTGGCTGCCATATCCCCAGAATAAGGAGCCCACCTACACGATTGAACGTCTCGGCATAAGCAGTCCGGCTACGGATTTCGGTATCTCTTTTGCCGGGGAAGAATTTTTATTCAACAGCTTCAATCCCAAACCTGCCAACCCTCCGGCAGGTTGGGTGAGTGGTGAACAATACCATTACCTCTACAAGGCCCGTTCTGACGGCCAGGGCAAGCCGGGAGCAGCCGTTTTGCTGAAAAAGGGACTCACGATTGACTATCATGATGGTCCGGCGGCCCTGTCCCCCAACGGAAGAGAGGTGGTTTTCATGCGGGCACAATTCAATGGCTTCAATCGCCTTACACCGGAGTCCGGATTCCAATCCAGTCTTTTTATGGCAGATGTTCGCGAGAATGGTCTTTGGGAAAATATCCGGCCTTTCCCTTTCAACGGGACAGGATACTCCACGGCATGGCCGGCATGGGCGCCGGATGGTCAATCCTTGTACTTCGCCTCCGACAAACCCGGAGGAAAAGGCGGATTTGATCTTTACCTAAGCGAAAGACGGGGCATGGAATGGGCACCACCTGTACCTGTTGCGGATGCCATCAACTCACCCGGACACGAAATCACTCCGTTTGTTGTCGAGGACCGTTTGTTTTTCGCCAGTGATTTCCATCCCGGATATGGAGGATTTGATCTTTTTCAAGCATTTGGAAGCCAACCTCAGGATTTCACGCTGGTCCATCTCGGGCCTGAAATCAATTCCACCATGGACGACCTGGGATTGATCATGCGTGCCGATCTTCGAGCCGCTTATTTCTCCAGTAACCGCCAAGGCAATGGCGATTTGGATTTATTCATGGGTACCACAGATGCCGTTCCCGTTATCATCAAGGTGTTGGATGCTCATACCAACAAGCCGGTTGCCAATGCGTCAGTTATAGCCGATTCCGACAAAAATGAGTCATGGACATCTGATGGAGAAGGACTGGTTCGCCTCCCAGGCCGGAAAAACTGGCAGGGTAAGTACAAAGTTTCCCATCCTTCCTATTTGGAAGTCACCCAGGATTTCAGACTGCTTGGGATCAAGAAGGGCTTGCACCAAATAGCCTTGCGCCCAACGGATTGGTTGAGGAAGGCTACCGTTCGAAATGCCTCAACCGACCAACCCGTTGAGGGCGCACTGGTGCGAATTACCGATCAGCGCACCGGGTTGTTTCAGGATCTGACCAGCAATGCGGCAGGAGAAGTACAACTACCGTTGTCGCCCGGGGGGATTTTCTACATCAACATTACCCGGAACGGCTTCCTGAACATCTCCCGGACATTACATGTCGCCACCCGACCGGAAGACGTGCAGGTGGACCCCATTCTTCTGGTACCTGTACCATCTGATACTCCTGTGGCGGCTTCGCCAGGAAAAGGAGAGATCGACAAAGCGAAGACATCCGGTCCATCCGGTCACGCCTATGCTGTTCAGGTAGCTTCCCTGGCGCCGGGCCCCCAGGCAGATGTGGCGGCATTCCAGTCTCTTTCGCGGTTTGGAACCGTGTATCAAAAAGAAGCGAATGATCGCGTTCGCATACGTGTAGGATTGTTCGCCACCCGCCAGGAAGCGGAGAAAGCCGCCGCCGGTATTCGGGAGTCCGGATATCCGGATGCCTTTCCCGTTGAGGAACACTCGGAAACCCTTATGGATCAGGTCATGATATCCCTGGCCAAGGGTAAGGAAAGTCATACGGGCACCGGTTCGTACCTGGTTCGTCTCGCCGCCTACCGAAATCCGCAATGGTTTGATCCTGGTGGATTGGAGGCTTTTGGAAAGGTGGTGGAAGAACGGTCCGGGGAATGGACGATCAAATATCTGACCGGTGTCAAAAGCCTTTCGGATGCCAAAGAAGCACTGGCACTCGCTCACAGGAACGGCTTCAAGGAAGCGTACATTTTGTACGAAAAAGGAGGCTTGCGGACCAGGATGGATTAATCATGCCTTCAGGAGAGGTGGGTCAGCGTTATCAAAACCAATGATTTGGATCCTTCTCTGACCTTGGCGGTATCTGACATCTGTTCTCCAAGTACCGCATACAGGGTTCCTTCACTGCCAGTCAGAACCAAGGTACTCTGCTTCTCGAAAACATTTTTTTTGCGGTGGATCAAAAGGTCTTTCACTTTTTTGTGGCCTTTCATCCCGAGCGGAACGAACCGGTCACCCGGTTCCCATGGTCGAACTGTCAAGGGCATAGCCAGCACGTCAGCATCCATCAACAAAGTAGAGGAAGAAAGTTCAGGCACCTCCCGCCTGTTTGTGAATGGCTGAAAGTCAAGAATAATGCCGCCACAACGGATGGTGGCAGGAAAAGCGGAAACGGTTACCGGTTCTGGCGGCAAAACGTCCGTTCTTCTTTTTCCGATCAATCTGCCTCTGTCATGCGCCAGCACCCAGGCCGGCGAAATGAATACCTGTCCGGTCTTTCGGGATTCTAAAGCCAAAATCTGTTGAATTTGTCGGGGATGGAATCCCAAAGGATAAAGCCGGGAATACAGGGCAAATCCTGCCCAGGGGACTTCGCGGAGCATCCGAAGGTCAATCAGAAGTTCATCCTCAGAAAGTTGCATGGCCTGGCCTTCCCATTGGACAAGGGCCTCGTGGGCAGCGGCCGTCATTTGTGCGACCCATGCAGCTTGTGCGGGTACAAGTTCAGACAATTGGGGTTGGATCTTTTTCAATACCGGGACAACCTCCTGGCGGATCCGATTGCGTAGATAAGGCCCGTCCTGATTGCTTTGATCCTCCCGCCAGGGCAAACGGCAGGCTTGAAGATACCTGACAATGGATTCCCTCGGAATATCCAGCAATGGTCTTGCGATGTTTCCGTTGCGGTAAGAGATATGGCGGGTCCAGGCGCCGGGATGTCCCCGAAGCATATAAACCAACATGGTTTCCAGTTGGTCATCCGCCTGGTGGCCTGTGAGGACCCGAGTGTAGGGTCCTGCCTGGACAAGGATGTCCCACCATTGGTAGCGGATTCGTCTGGCTTCTTCCTGCAGCGTTGCCTTTGGGGCGGATTTCAGGAGGGTGGGATCCGGCCGGAACACCAGTAGTGGAATTTCCCAGTCCCGGGCCAACGTCCTGACCAATTCTTCATCTTTCACGGATTCCATGCCTCTCAACCCGTACTGAACATGGGCCAAAGTCGCGGGCAAACCGGTTTGGACGACCAGATAGGCCAGCGCCACGGAATCGGGTCCGCCACTAATTCCCACCAATAGATGATCCTCGGGGCCCCACAGCCCGTTGAGCCGGACGGTTTCCCTGAATTGTTGCTCCACTTTTCGAATCAAATGGTGGTCCACAAGACAAAGAAAACGGTTCTGCCATGAACTTGGACTTGGTTACTCTGCCGGAATGTGAGGAGGAAGCCGAAAATGGCGGAAATGGCCGATTGTCCCTGGAAGGACCTATTTTGCGGGATGATCACGGTGCGTTCGTTGTATAAAAAGTACGGAGATCTCGAGGTCCTCAAAGGCATCCATCTCGATGTGGAAAAAGGATCCATCGCAGCCTTGTTGGGACGGTCGGGTTCCGGAAAAAGCACCTTGTTGCATTTGCTGGGCGCACTGGATACACCGGAATCAGGAGAAATTACCATTGATGGCCAATTGGTTACGGGGTTGAAAGGAAAGGACCTGAACCGGTTTCGCAACGAGACGATCGGATTTGTCTTCCAGTTCCATCATCTGCTTCCGGAGTTCACGGCGCTTGAGAATGCCATCATGCCGGGACTTATACGCCGTTTGCCCATGGATACCTGCCGCTTGAGGGGCATGGAATTGCTGGATTATTTGGGCTTGAAGGATCGTATGGACCATAAACCGGGGCAACTATCCGGCGGAGAGCAACAGCGGATCGCTGTTGCAAGGGCTTTGCTCAATCGTCCTGCTGTTATTCTGGCCGATGAACCCACCGGCAATCTGGATTCCGGCAATGCCCATGACATGCACGAACTATTTCTCCGATTGCGTGCCGATTTTGGCCAGACGTTTTTGATTGCCACCCATAGTGAAGATCTGGCGGGTATTTGTGATGTCCGCCATATGATCCAGGATGGCGTTTTGATGCAGGAGTAGAGGCATCCATCCCTATTGACGCACGAATCGCCGGACAAGTAGTCATGTTGGCCGCAATGGGGAAGGGTAAATGCCTTTTTCAACCATGGTGCGGAAGGCATTTTGCACAAGAGGCTTGTCCTCCTTGTAGGTAACACCGTACCAACGGTCATGGCAAGGCAGGACTGAAACCCGGACATCCCCTTTGTCCATCATTTCCTGAACAAGCAAAGGGATGAAAAATTCCGCCTTAGGGTCTGAGGCACGTTCATCGACAAACCGGTGGAACCGTTCCCTTATCACGGGGAAAACCGAGGGGTGGAATCCCCAAAAATTCATAGAAACCACGCTCTGCGAATCCAGTACCCGGCTGACACCATTTTCCATATAATGGATCTCCTTGCCCTGCCAACCCACCTGGGTGCGCTCATCGACCCGGGCCAAAAACCCTTCCTCGTCCAGGACACACACACCCCGTGAAACAGTCCCGTATTCCGATAAGGTATTCGCCAACCGGTATCCCACCATGGCAAAATGGTGCGGCGTACATTCTGTTTCCAACCAATGAGCGAGCTGAGCGAATGCCTCCCTTCCGTAATAGTCGTCTGCATTGATGACGGCAAACGGTTCATGGACGACTTCCGAGGCAGCCAACACCGCATGGGCTGTACCCCAAGGTTTGGTGCGCGAGGGGGCCGTGCGACCGTCGAGGAAGGAATCCAATTCCTGAAATACGTAGGAAAACCGCACACCCTGGGGACGGAGGGGCTCAAACCGGTCTTTGAAAGCCGCCTCGATGTCGTGACGGATGACAAAAACTATCTGACCGAATCCGGCTTTCAGTGCATCGTGGATGGAATATTCGATGATGGTTTCGTCATGTGGGCCGACACCATCAATCTGCTTCAGGCCCCCATAGCGGCTGCCCATACCGGCGGCCAAAATTACGAGTGAAGGTTTCATGGATCAAGGGAGGATTTCAACCAGGAATTTGTTCTTCTTGCCGTTTTCGATCATCAGGAAACGGTTGTGCAGGAGATCTTCCGCCATAACAAGGTGATTGGGATCCGTGATTTTGACCTTGTTGATGGAAATGGCATTGTTCAGTATGGCCCTCCGAGCTTCTCCTTTGGAGGAAAGTATTCCGGAATGGGAGGTCAGCAGCTCCGCAAGGTCCACCCCGTTGGGTGACAAGGTTTGCCGTTGGATTCGGGAATGGGGAATTTCCCGGGATACCATTTCCCAATCGGGGATGGTGATCGACTGCAGGAAGTCGGCATCCGTATGAGATTGAAACAGCAAACGGGTGACACGGAGTGTACTTTCCAGTGCTTGCCTGCCATGCAGACGGGAAGTCAATTCCTCGGCCAGCATCTTTTTGAGGATCTGGGGCTCTTGAGCATGGTCCCGTTCCAGTTCTTCGACTTCCTGGCGACTGCGCAAGGTAAAATATCGTATGAATTTGGGCAAATCACGGTCATCGGCATTGATCCAGAACTGGTAGAAGGCATATGGAGTGGTCAGTTCGGGATCCAACCAAATGTTACCAGACTCTGATTTGCCAAACTTGGAACCATCCGCTTTGGTCAGGAGCGGGGTTGTCAGGGCATACGCTTTGCCGTCCAGGTTCCTCCGAATGAATTCTGTCCCAGAGGTGATGTTGCCCCACTGATCCGCTCCTCCCATTTGCAGCCTGCAGTTGTGATGCTGATAAAGACATTGGAAATCGTAGGCCTGGATGAGTTGGTAGCTGAATTCGGTAAAGGAAATACCGGTCTCCAGCCGCTTCTTGACCGATTCCTTGGACATCATATAATTGACGGTCAATGTTTTGCCAATGTCCCTGAGGAAATCAAGGACGTTCATGTCCCGGTAGAAATCAAAATTGTTGATGACCTGAACCGTAAGGTTTTGTCCACCCAGCAGGGTTTCAAGCTGTCTTTGCTGATGCCGCAGGTTCCGATCTATTTCGTCTACCGATTTCAGATCACGCTCCTTGTCCTTGCCGGAAGGGTCGCCAATTCTGCCGGTGGCTCCCCCCATCAGTACCAAAGGTGTATGCCCATGTCGCTGGAACAAGGTCAGCAACATGATTTGAACGTAGTTGCCAATCCCCAACGAAGGTGCCGTAGGGTCAAAGCCAATGTACCCTTTGCATCCCGGCTGGGCAAGGTAATCCTCAATGCCCGGGGTAACATCCTGGAGCATACCTCTCCATCGCAATTCTTCCAGAAACGGCATCGGCCTTGATTTCAGCGGCAAAAGTAGCCATTTCCGGCAGGTCATGCGGCGAGGGTGTATCTTCGCGTGATAGCAATTATGGCATTCAGCGCCTTTCTTGCCCGTCGTCTCCGCGCCGGGTCATCCCAAAGTTCAACAGGCCGGATCATCCGGTTTGCCATCGGTACCATCGCCTTGTGCATGACCGTAATTCTGTTGGCACACGCCTTGATTCTTGGGTTCAAAGAAGAGATCAAAGCCAAGGTTTTCGGATTCTGGGGTCATATTCATATCACTGCGCACAACCTCAACCAAACATTTGAAACTGCCCCGGTAAACAGAAATCAGACTTTCTATCCCGGCATTACTCAGAGGAAGCATTTTCCGGTGTTGGCCGACGGCAATCGTGCCGGCCAACCTGGCAAACTGACCCGTGGAGGCGTGGATCATATCCAGGTCTTCGGACTCAAACCGGGCATCCTGGCCCGAAAGGGTGAACTCGAAGGCATTCTACTCAAAGGTGTAGGGGCCGACTTCAAATGGGATTTCATGGGTGCGTACCTGACCGAAGGAGACACCCTCTCCCTGAAGTCGGAAAGTCCGCCCCGGGACATCATGATCTCCCGGACTACGGCAGGCCGGATGAAGGTCAACGTGGGCGATGATTTGCTCATCCATTTTATCCAGGGAGAAAGGCAGGTAGAGCGCAAATTCAGGGTCCGTGCGGTATACAAGACCGGGCTGGAGGAGTACGACAGGAAATTTGCCATCGTAGACATTCGCCATCTCCAGGAACTGGCAGGCTGGTCACCGGATACGGTCTCTGGCTTCGAATTGTTTGTGGAGGACCTGGGCGATGCAGAGGCCATCGCCGATTATATCTATTATGAATGGCCATTGCCCGGCGATCTCTATATTGAAACAATCCGGCAAAAGTTTCCGGCCATATTTGATTGGGTAGAAATTCAGGATATCAACGAAAGGGTCTTGTTGATATTGATGCTGTTGGTGGTCATGATCAATCTGGCTACGGTCTTGTTGATTCTGATGTTGGAACGCTACGGCATGATTGGCGTCCTCAAAGCATTAGGGGCATCTGATTGGACAGTCCGTTGGATATTCATCCGGCTGACTCTCAGGATCCTGGTGATCGGAATGTTGCTGGGAAATGGATTGGCACTGGGATTGGGTACCCTGCAACGCAAGACGGGATGGTTCAGACTGGACGAATCGGAGTATTACCTTTCGGAAGTCCCGATCCATTGGGATCCCGGCTTTTTCTTCTTTATCAATGTATTTGTCCTTTTAGTCGCTGGTTTGACCTTGCTTCTTCCTTCCATATATATTGCACGCATACAGCCTGTTAACGCCATTCGATTCAAGTGATGCACACCAGTATACCGGGAGGTAGGACCTGGGTTTGACGCATTGGCTTACCGATGATTCCGGATGGATGCAGTCAAGGAGTTGACGGCCAGAATTTTGCCACGGGGAAGTTGTTCCTGCTGATTTCGGTTTTGTGTCGATATGTATCTGTTGTCCTGCTGGGACACACCGGCTGTGTCCATCAGAATTTCAAGGAGTTAAGCCGTTGAATAGAATAATCAATAATAGAAATAATATTTAATATATATGGTTATCCACAATGGCGGAATAACAATTTTTGGGTCTATATTACTGCCTATCAAATGCGTACATATCTTATCCACATAATGTGAGTATTTTGAATCGCAAAAATTTTGTGGACCCACAACTGCGAAGCACCTTTGCTGTGCACTTGGGAGAAAGCGGAATCTTCCAGGAAGAGATACCGGTTACACGGACCTCGTTCCTGATTCCCTGAATAGCAGAGCAACAACTAACCACCGACCTGCCCGGCAGGTCTGGATGGCTATTCTGTGGATATCGGTCCAGGGCCTTATTTGATTTACAAAGTCCAATTCTTAGATATGGAACCCATTTTACAGGATAATCCCAATCGATTCGTCATATTTCCGATCAAGCATCATGATTTGTGGAACTGGTACAAGCGGTCACAAGCTTGTTTTTGGACGGCCGAGGAGATTGACCTGAGTGGAGACCTCAAGGATTGGGAGGAGAACCTGACCGGGGACGAGAAACATTTCATCAAACATGTTCTTGCTTTTTTTGCCGCCAGTGACGGCATAGTCAATGAAAACCTGGCAGAAAACTTTGTTCGGGAAGTCCAGTATCCGGAAGCCAAGTTTTTCTACGGCTTCCAGATCATGATGGAAAACATCCATTCGGAAACCTACAGCCTTCTCATTGATACCTATATCAAGGACAGCAAGGAGAAGGACTTTCTTTTCAACGCCATTGAAAACCTGCCGCCCGTTCGAAAAAAAGCGGATTGGGCCCTTAGATGGATTGAAAATGGCTCATTCCAGGAAAGGCTGATCGCTTTCGCCGCCGTTGAAGGCATTTTCTTTTCGGGTTCTTTTTGCTCCATCTTCTGGCTGAAGAAAAGAGGCCTCATGCCCGGGCTTAGTTTTTCCAATGAGCTTATATCCCGGGATGAGGGCATGCATTGCGATTTCGCCTGTCTGCTGTACAACAGTCATGTGAAGAACAAGCTGTCCAGACAAACGGTAGAGGAAATCATCCGGGATGCGGTAGATATTGAAAAGGAATTTGTCTCAGATGCCATTCCTGTTGATCTGATCGGCATGAATGCGCGGTTGATGTGCCAGTATATAGAATTTGTGGCCGACCGCTTGCTGGTGGCTCTGGGTAATACCAAAATTTACCAGGTGGAGAATCCTTTCCCATGGATGGACCTGATTTCCATGCAAGGGAAGACCAACTTCTTCGAAAAAAGGGTAGGAGACTACCAGAAATCAGGTGTCCTTTCCCAACGGGACAAACAAGTCTTTTCCCTGGAAGAAGATTTTTGATTCCGCCATTCCATTTCCCCTGAAACACCTTAAACCTGCATCCCATGTCCATGAAAGTTGTCAAACGAAGCGGCAAACTGGAAATCGTCAGTTTTGACAAAATCACAGCCCGTATCAAGAAGCTGTGCTACGGTCTGTCCCAGAAGTATGTCGAACCTATCGAGATCGCCAAAAAGGTCATTCAGGGTCTCTATGACGGAGTCCCGACTACCGAACTCGATAATCTCGCCGCTGAAACGGCTGCCTCCATGGCATCCCTTCATCCTGACTATGCGCTTCTGGCAGCCAGAATTGCCGTCTCCAACCTGCACAAAAGCACGGACAAGTCATTTTCAGCCACGGTTTCCGAACTCTACCATTACATTGATCCGAAAACAGGTCAAAAAGCCGGTCTCATTGGGGATGAAACTTACGAGATCGTTCATGAATTCGGGGATCAGCTCGACTCGGCCATAATCTATGACCGTGATTACGATTTTGATTATTTCGGCTTCAAGACTTTGGAACGGTCCTACCTGCTGCGCATGGACGGCAAGGTGGTCGAACGTCCCCAACACTTGTTAATGCGTACGGCAGTGGGCATCCATGGCCGTGACGTGGAAGCCGCGATACGGACTTATCATCTCATGTCCGAGAAGTGGTTTATCCATGCGACACCGACATTGTTCAATGCGGGCACACCGAAACCCCAGCTCAGCTCCTGTTTCCTGCTGTCCATGACGGAAGACAGTATCAGCGGCATTTTTGAAACACTGAGCCGCTGCGCACGCATCAGTCAGTCAGCCGGCGGTATCGGACTGAGCATCCATAATATCCGGGCGACGGGAAGTTATATCCGGGGAACGGGGGGGAGCTCCAACGGGATTATTCCGATGTTGCGTGTCTTCAATGATACCGCCAGGTATGTGGATCAGGGAGGCGGTAAAAGGAAAGGAGCTTTCGCCGTGTATCTGGAGCCCTGGCATGCAGATATCATGGAATTCCTCGACCTGAAAAAGAACCACGGGAAGGAAGAAATGAGAGCCCGGGATTTGTTTTACGCCCTTTGGATTCCTGACTTGTTCATGGAAAGGGTAAAAATAGACGGTGAATGGTCGCTTTTTTGCCCCAATGAAGCCCCTGGCCTGTTCGATACCCATAGCGGGGAATTCGAGGCGCTGTATCACCGCTATGAACGTGAAGGGAGGGCGAGGAAAGTGGTCAAGGCACAAGATCTGTGGTTTGCCATCCTTGAATCCCAGATCGAAACGGGCACCCCTTATATCCTGTACAAAGACGCTGCCAACCGGAAATCCAATCAACAAAACCTGGGCACCATCCGCAGCAGCAACTTATGTACGGAGATCATCGAATATACCAGCAAAGACGAAGTGGCGGTATGCAATCTCGGCAGCATCTCCCTTTCCAAATTTGTCCGTGAGGACAAATCCTACGATTTTGAAAAGCTGGAAGAAATCACCCGTGTTCTGACGCGAAACCTCAACCGGATCATTGACATCAATTATTATCCTATAGAGGAGGCGCGCACCAGCAACATGCGGCATCGACCTATAGGAATAGGCGTCCAGGGTCTGGCAGATGCATTTCTGCTGATGCGATTCCCCTTCGACAGTACGGAAGCCAAGGAACTGAATCGTCAGATTTTTGAGACCATTTACTATGCGGCGGTTTCAGAATCATGCCGCATGGCGCAGGAGCACGGTGCATATGCCTCCTTTGAAGGGTCACCGGCCAGCAAAGGCATTCTGCAATTCGACATGTGGGGCGTATCGCCATCCGACCGGTACAATTGGACATCCTTGAAAGAGGATGTAAAGCAACATGGATTGCGCAACAGCCTGTTGCTGGCCCCCATGCCGACGGCTTCCACCTCACAGATATTGGGTAATAACGAGTGTTTTGAACCATATACATCCAATATCTATACACGCAGGACGCTGTCCGGAGAGTACATCGTTGTCAACCGTCACCTGCTGAAAGATTTGATTGGACTTGATCTCTGGAACGATGATATGCGCCAAAGGCTCATGGCTTCCAACGGATCTGTCCAGAATTTCCCGGAAGTCCCCCCGCACATTAAAGAGCTCTACAAGACAACTTGGGAAATCAGCATGAAGGCAGTAATAGACATGGCTGCGGACCGAGGGGCGTTTATCTGCCAAAGCCAAAGTCTCAATCTGTTTGTTGACAGTCCCAATTTCGGCAAATTGTCGTCCATGCATTTCTATGCCTGGCAAAAGGGGCTGAAAACAGGAATGTATTATCTCCGCACCAAAGCGGCCGTCGATCCCATCAAGTTCACCCTGGACGAGAAACACCAGCGGCGGTTTGAAGATGGAGCGGTGCCCGCCAACGGAACCTCCCCCCTGAGTCTCAGCTCCGGTGGGGAGGAACCCGAGGTACAGACGGAAGTCAAGGCATGCAGCCTTGATGATCCGGGCTGCATCATGTGTTCGGGCTAAAGAAGCATTTTCATTTTCCTCTGTTTTCCGGGTGGCAATCAGCGCAAGCTGATGCCACCTTTTTTTGTTGGATAAATTCGAGCCCCATTCACTGGACATGTGGTTTTTCCACCCCACAAACCACAGATGATAAAGTCATGCTGCCGTCAACAATACAGGCAATAGTGCTCATCGTCCGGATGAATACTATGGCAAGACGGACACCAGATCACATCCTATAGAAGTTACTCCATTTTTGGAACCACACTGTCTTTGCCATTAGGTGAAAACAGCACATTGGCCGGATGGAAACAGGCAAAACTTGTAGGCGTAGTGGCGGTATTGGGTGACGATGTTATACCGATTTCTACGGACACCCCGGGTGATCCAATGGTGTCGGGCCTGAGCACTCGGGGGATGGGTATGGATACAACGAAAGGCCCGACGCCGGGAGACGTCGGGCCTTTCACAACTATCAGGCAAGCGGTGCAAACACTTATCTGAGGAGCGTCACATCACCCTTATAAAGGATGGTGATGCCGTCGTTAAACCGGATCCTTGCGTAATAGACAAACACCTCAGGATTGGCCGGTCGGTTCCTGAAATTGCCATCCCATCCAAGACTGGGATCGTTGGGTTGAAAATTCTCCCGGATGAAAACGCGTTCTCCCCAGCGGTTGAACACTTCGAATATCTCGATCTCTTCAATACCCTCACCCGCCTGAATATAGAACCGGGTGTTTTGTTCCCCGGCAGGAGCAAAGACATTGGGGATATAAACCGGACGACGCTTTTCGACCAAAACGAGGACCTTGTCTTCCGCCCTGCAACCCGCCTCGTCAGTGACCACAATACCGTAAAGGGTTTGATTGAAGGGTTTGATCAGGATCTCTCGGGAGTTCAATGTGGTATCCACTCCCGTGGGCGTCCATTGAATGCTGTTGAGAATGGCATTGGGGGGTGAAATCAGGGCATAAAGGAATGTATCCCGACCCCACTGGAGAATGAAGTCCTCTCCCAATTCTACGGTCAGTTGAAGGGGCTCCGTCAACGTAAAATCAGGGGCTGTATACAAGCAACCTGCGGCGTCTTGAACCGTGATGACATATGTACCATCACCCAATCCACTGAACTGGCCATTGGGGGTGAAAGGCCCTCCATTTAAACTGTAGAGATAGGGGGGAGTGCCACCGGTTACTCCAGACACGACAAGGCTACCATCCCGGAATCCGAAACAACGCGGATCCGCCAGATCTACATCCATGGCGGTCGGCAAATTGACATTCTCCGTTACATTGACGACAGCCGTATTGGTACATCCATTGGCGGTATTGGTCACGGTCAATGTGTAAGGGCCAACAATCGTGATATTGCTGACAGAAGCCGAGGTTCCAACCAGATTGCCCAATGGCCCTGTCCAGGCATAAGTAAACGTAGGTCCAACGGAAGATCCGGTGGAGGATAGCGTGGTACTCGGATTGGAACAATCAATGACATTGGAGGAGGAAGCATTGGCCACTGGCAGGTCCTTGTCCTCCGTGACGAGAGAAGTGGCCGAATTGGTACATCCGTTGGGCGCTGATACGGTCAGTACATAGGATCCTGGTGTAGTTACACTTATTACCGGCTGGGTGGATGAAAAGCCGCCCGGGCCTGTCCAGTTATATAGTACGCCAGGAGTAGCAGAACTGCCCGTGACCGTCAGGGTGGGCGCAATGCAGGTTAATTCACCATTCGTTACACTGACATCCGGAGCATTGTCGTCCAAAGTGACTACGGCATCGGCAAAGGACCGGCAGCCGTTGGTATTGTTGGTCACTTCCAACCGGTAACTGCCGGGTTGATTGACGGACAACGTGGTTGTGTTGCCAGCAATGGGTGAGTTATCCAGATACCATTGGACCGTAATGCCGTTGGAGGGCGTCGAGGTACCATTGATGGTAATGGTTGGATTGGTGCAGTCCAATACACCACCACTGAGGGTAACAACCGGATCCACTTTATCTTCCACAACATCCGTTGTTCCAGTACCCGTACATCCATTGACAGGATCCGTAATCGTCACCGAATACGTGCCCGGAACCGTTATTGCCGGATTCGCTGCTGTTTGGTTGGTCGCATCAATACCTGGTCCGGACCAATTGTAGTTGACGGCCGTACTGGTCGTCGTATTGATGGTGCGACTGGGATTAGCGCAAGTCAGAGGAGAAACTGGCGGGATGGTGATGGTCGGGGTGACGAAATTCTCGTTGACCGTAACACTGGCAGAAGTGGCGCAACCATTGATGGTGTTGGTCACCATTACCTGCCAATTGCCGGAGGCGTCAGCGGTGATGGCAGCGCTGTTGCCACCGGTAGGATTGCCTGTTGGATCCGTCCATTGGTAGGAAACATTGCTGGACGGAGTGGAACTGACGGAAATCTGGATCGTTGGGTCATTGCAGTCAATCAATCCTCCTACTGCCGACAATGAGGGATGCAGGGTATCAATTCCCACCGTTGTAAAGGTGGATTGCGTACAGCCGTTTGCCGGATTGGTCACCGTCACATTGTAAGTGCCAGGCACAAGCACATTGCTGATCTGATTGGTACCATTGTACCCGGGGCCCTGCCACTGATACACCACACCTGGCGTAGAACTGCTGACATTGATATCCGCATCCGGATTGGCGCAAGTAATCGGACCTGTGTTGATGGCCACAACATCCTGTGGCAGGTCGGGGGAGGCCGTAACGACTGCCGTGGCAGAGGCCGTACAACCATTCCAGGCAGTTACCACCAGGTTGTAAGTACCTTCGGAAGTAACGTTAGGGTTGGGTCCGGGAGGGAGCGGGCTTCCACCTGGTGTGAACCATTGGAATACCACTCCTGGGGTGGGGGAGCTGGCACTGAGATTGACCCCCGCATTGGTACAGTCAATTTCTCCACCGGCTAAGGCATCTATAACAGGAGGAGAGGTATCCTCACCGATGTCGATGGAAGCCGTATTGGTACAACCGTTGTCGGCTGTGATGGTCAGGGTGTAAGTCCCGGGGCCGGTGACGGACACATCCGGTGTATTGCCGATGACATTCATTCCGGCATCCGTCCATTCATACTGGACATTGGCACTTGAATTTCCGGACAACAATATGCTGGTAACCGTACAGTTGATGGTATCATCAGATCCGGTGACAGAAATATCGGGGATATCGGCATCCAGAATGGCTTCAGCGGTAGTCATGCGGGTACAACCGTTTGGACCAGTAACCACCAGTTCATAGGTGCCGGGGACGGAAACATCAATGCTGGGGGTATTACCCGCCGGGTTCCCACCGAAGGTCCATTGGTAAGAGACACCGGGTGTAGCCGAACTCCCCGTCAATGTGGCAATGGTTTTCACGCAGTCCATGGAATCTCCTTCCGCCTGGGCATCCGGTTCTACCGTGTCTTCCGGAACCACTATGACGGTATCCTTGGTGCAGCCGTTGGACGGATCAAATACCGTGAGCGTATATGCGCCGGATTGGGAGGTAATGGTATCCGCTTGCTGGCTGTACACATTGCCGCCAAATGTCCAGGTATAGGCAGCATTGGGAATATTCGACCCCCCGTTAAGGGGTGGGGTGGGTAAAAGGCAGGTCAGTGTGTCTGTGGAGGCCGTCGGAACGGGAACGGCCTGATCAACGCCGACCACGACTGTAGTACTATCCTTGCAGCCATTGGCAGGATCAGTCACCACCAATCTGAAGGTACCAGCACCAGGAGCCGGAGGGGAAGGCTGATTGCTGAAAACATTGCCGGAGGCATCTTTCCAGGCATAAGTGACACCTGGTGTATTGGAAGCACCTTGTAAGTTGACGACAGGATTGGCGCAGGTGATGGTATCACCAGCTGCGGATACATTCGGTGGTGTAATATTGGCTGTGATGGTTACCGATGCAGTTGTAGGACATCCCTGATCGTCGGTGACTACAAAATCATAGGTGCCTGGAAGTGTTGTCGTTACAATGGCCTGGTTGAACGGGTAAGGGCCTCCGGGACCATACCATTGAACGGTGGTATTGGGAGTAATGGTCGATCCGGTGAGGGTGACCTGACTGTTGTTGCAATCAATGAAGGTGGGCGAGGCACTGGCCTGGGCATCCGGGATGGGTAATTGTTCGACAATGACACAAGCGGAATCCCAGCAACTCGTGCTGAAATCGGGAGCCTCCACCGTCACTCTGAGACAGTATTTACCTGGTTCATCGACTACCATGGTCGGTTGATCGGAAGGGGAACCAAGTACCCCTCCGTCATAGGCAAACCACTCGTAGTCCACCAGGGATACGCCATCTGTCACCGACCCTTGTCCATCCAGAGTGATCTGGGTGAAAAGGCAGCCGAGCGGATCCGGTGGGAATACATATGCTTCGACATACAAACCTGTGATGTTGAACTGAATCGTACTGTCACAGTAAGGGAATTCCGCCTTGGGAATGATGATCTCGTTGTCACCCTGGTTGTCATAGGTCCAGGGATAGCCACCTACTGTAATCATGTCGGCTGGGCACAGGTAGAATACACCCAGATTTTCGGTCACATGAAAATCGGGTAGTACGGTAAGTGTGACGAGGGAATCGCAATTCTGGGGTGTTTTCAGGAGTACGTCATAGGTGCCTGGCGGATAGGGTACCCCGTTGTAAATGGTGACATCGTCCTCACAAATGGTAATCGGATCCGGATCTTCCGGGGTGACATCGTATACGGTGATCGTGGTACAAATTTCCAAAGGACTTTCCGTTACGGGCACACATAGGTTGGAGACATCCACACACAATTCGTAGGTACCGGCTGTGGTCCAGGTGATGGGAACGGTATTCGTGGGTCCTGCCTGGATCTCGTTGCCGTCGAGATACCAGTAAAACTCGATCCCTCCTGTAGGTTCGGCCACGGTGTAATTACCCGTAGCGCCGGTACATATTGTTGTAGGACCCTGGATGGTGCCCGGCCAGGGTCCAATGGACGGAGCGCCACAAGGTGTGAGCAGGTCAATGGAAATATCGCAGTAGGAACCGGCACATCCGTCGATCATGAAGTAATAGATCTGACCAATGGTCATACCGTTGGCCTGCAGGGTCCACGGATTGGTAAAACATGGCTGGGATTGACAAGCGATTTCCACGGCGGGTTGCTGCTGGCTGCTGGGGCATTCCCCATTGCCACCATATCCATAGATGGCCGCCTGGATGCCCAACTGACCGTTAACCTGAACACAATTGGTAGGTGTCAGGGTGATCTGAAGGTTGGTACAACCCGCGTAAAAGGCGAACCATATCACATTGTGTGGGGCTCCACCCTGAGCGCAAAGTGGCGTTGGACCATTACCCGTGATGATCGGACTCATGGAGGTACAATACCCGTCGATTTCATCAAAGTTGCAGAGAATGGGGGCATTCTCACAATTGTCCGTGGAGGGTGGAATATTACAAGGCTGCGCCTGGAGCGCCAAAATGGGAAAGCCCAAAACCAACAGAAGGCAAAAGCGGTGTAAATGAATGTACATCATATACCTCATGGGTTGATAAGTTGTTGGAAGCGCACGGACTTTGAAAACCGTGCATGATGGTTGGAAGACCCGCCCAAACGTCCTTCCGCTGCCTGAAACCAAGTAATATCGCCACGATTCCGGTCGCTTCGAGCATTGCCAGAGCAGGTCGGCATGGTTGTTTTCCAGCCAAACATGTTGCAAGATAAGAACTTATACCGGAAATTGGCAATATATCCGGCAAAACGGCTCTTGAGAGGCAGGTAAAATCCGATAGGAATTGCCCCGGATCAGCGGTCAATCCTGCCGGAATCGAATCAGGCCGACTTCGGGAACATGCTTTCGGTGAATTCTCTGGAGATGGAGGACCGCGTGACCCTGACAAAGGTTTTCTGGTCCACTTCCAGGGTGACGATATTGTCCTCGATCTTGACAATGCGACCGATCATTCCAGCGGCCGTCACGACGTCCTGGCCTTTGTCCAGTTGGTCAATGAAGGTTTGTTGCTGTCGTTGCCTCTTGGCTTGAGGCCGGATGAAGAAGAAATACATGACACCGACCAACAGGATGAGCGGGCCGAATTGTACCAAAAAATTGGAATCCATAAGGAGTGGGTTTGAGATTATTTGGGTTGGACTTCTCCGGTGACGGAAAGTTTGGATTCCGCCGGAAAGGTGTTGGCCTGGACCGTAACGGTCTTTACTTGTTTGCCGGTCTTGCCGTCCGTGTTGAATCGCACCTTCAGCATCGAAGTATCACCGGGCGGGATAGGGTCCTTGGGAAATTCGGGAACCGTACAGCCACAGGAGGAACGCGCATCGTAAATGATCAGAGCTGCTTTGCCTGTGTTGGTAAACCGGAATTCGTACTCCACGATTTCTCCTTCCTTGACGGTTCCAAAGTCGTAGACGTTGGTTTCAAAGGAGAGAGTTGCCAGTTTGGAGGGATCTGGTCGGCCTGCATCATCCACAGGGATTCGAACCATCGCGGCCGGACTGTTGGGATCCGGTTCAGCTTCCACCTTGAGCGCCGTTTCAGCCGGATTTTCCCCGCAAGAAAGCAATATGCCTGCAAAAAGCAGAAGAAAATGTCGGAACCTAACCATGCCGCGAAGGTAAAGGAAAGGGAGGAATCGCCTGGATTGAATACCCATCCGTTTATCTTCGCGGCCATGAACTTGCCAAGCTGTATGCTTCGTATCCTGCCCTTGATCATGGGGATGGGTGTGTCCACTACACTTCTTGCCCAGGATTCGGTCCGGTTTTCCGGATCCTTGCCCTTCCACGACCTGCCCCAATTCACCTACGGACAAGGATTGGGCATTACATCTCCGGACAGTCTGTACCAGTTGAACATCCGCTTTAGGATGCAGAACAGATTCTCGGTGGATGTGGACCAGAACCGGATTTCCGAAGTGGAGGCCCGTGTGCGCCGGGCAAGATTGCGTTTGGATGGCTTTGTTTTCTCCACCCGGATTCGCTATGCCATGCAGCTCTCCTTTGCCCATGAGGACATTGGCGACTTTATCGGCAATATCCCCAACATTCTCCGCGATGGCATGATCTACTACACGGTGCATCCCGATTGGGTGTTGAGTTTCGGTCAGACCAAGCTCCCCGGCAACCGGGAACGCGTGGTTTCTTCCGGCGACCTGCAGCTGGCGGATCGGTCGTCCGTCAATGCCATTTTCAATATTGACCGGGACTTCGGATTTCAGGTGTACCATCAGGGAGAAGGTTCCGGCCCTTTGGCGTATGTGCTTAAAGGTGCGATTACAACCGGTGAAGGACGGAACTGGATATCCTCCAAAGGCAATTTCCTGTCCTACACCCTGCGCTTCGAACTCCTTCCTTTCGGCGCCTTTGCCAATAAAGGTGATTTCTTTCAGGGGGATCTTCAGAGGGAGACAAGTCCCAAATTGTCTCTGGCTGCAGCCTACAATTACAATCACAAGGCCTTGCGGAGTGCCGGACAGCGTGGCGGGTTGCTGGACAGACCCAGGGATATCAGGAATTTGTTTGCCGATGTTCTCTTCAAATACCGGGGTTGGAGCCTGGCCTGTGAATATGCCTGGCGCCATGCCGAGGATCCGGTAGATGTGCCTTCGGATCCGGAGGACAACCCGGCTTTTGTCTTCAATGGTCAGGGCCTGGCAGTACAAGCCAGTTATCTTTTTCCCTCCAATTACGAGCTGATTGGAAGGTATTCCGGGGTTTTTGCCGATGAAGAAATCGTAGAATGGGTACCCCTTCGAAGTAATGGTTACACCCTGGGCTGCAGTAAATACCTCCGTGGGCACCGTTTGAAGGCGCAGTTTGACGTATCCTGGTTTGACGAATGGGTGCGCAGTGGCGGCGATCACTTTGAGGATTACTGGCAAATCAGATTCCAGGTGGAACTGGGCATATGATGCCGCCGTCCATCGAACGCTTGTATTTGTGGGGGATGATGGCCGCCGGCAAAACCACTGCCATGCGCTATCTTCAGGATGTGTGGGGATGGGAGGGGGTGGATACCGATCAGCTTATCGAAGCCAGAACAGGCCAGACGATCGCCAGGATTTTTGAACGCCAGGGCGAAATCGAATTCAGGAGGCTGGAATACCAATGTCTGAGAGAATGGATTCCCGCTTCAGCTCGAATCATCGCTACAGGGGGGGGTATGCCCTGTCATCATGACAATGATGATTGGATGCTGAATGCCGGATTGGTGATCTGGCTGGATGTGCCTTTACCATCGCTCAGAAAAAGGTTGGCCGTTGATGATCGTATCCGACCGATCTTCGATCGGTACCTCCCTCCTGACGGCCAGGAGGAATTCATGGCGCTTTACCAAGCGCGGAGATCCCGATATGCCAAGGCCCATTTCCGTCTGTCAGGGGATGATGTGGCTATGCTTCCCGGATTGGCAGGCATTGTGGCCTGAAAGGGCCGGGGTATTCCTGCGGATCCGATCTTGCACCGATCGCGAAATAATGTCACAAATATATGGATTAACAATTAGATATACAACTAGTTACGATATTTTATAGCCCTTTTTCTTGTCATTAAATTTGTATGTTGATTCTTGATTGATTGGTGGGGAATAGGCATATTGGCCATTCAATCCCATGGACAGATCATCCACCTGAAAACTGTGGTCCATGCTGTCTTTCCCCCTTTCCATACGCGCCACGGATCCGGCCGCTTTCCGGGAAATCCTGCAAACCGTTTTTACGTTTTTGCGCCATCTCACACCGAAGAAAAGGACCGAAGTCCACCTACACCTTTGGGACCCGCCTGTGCCCCTGTTGGATTTGGCGGAGTTGTTGAACCAATCCGGTTTCCGGTCACATATCACCATACGTACTTCAGGAGGCTCAGCCGATGGAAATTTCGGCCCGGCCGATACCGGCATTTGGATCCACCAGGGCTCATTGTCCGAGTCCTGGCTTGTGCAGGAAATTTGCCGGAACAGCCGGATACTCGTTTGCTATTCCAACAGGCCGGGAAACGGCCATGTTTTGGGCGGGTGGTATCAGGAAATCCGCGAAGGCCATCCCGAAGACCGTTCCATGGCCCTTTTTCAATTGCTCCATGCTTTTTTTCAGGACAGGAAAGCCTACCAAATGATGCGCTTGCGCGCCAGGGAGGCTTACCTGAATTACGTGGCCAATCCGAAACCATTCCTTCAGGAGCCTGTGCCTGCCCATTTGGTCAGCTCACAGACACCCTCAGCGATTGGATTCCCTTTGTGACCGGCATTGCAATCCCTATTCTCGTTCATCGGCTACCTTTGCCTCACAATTGTGAGGTATGGCCAATGACGTATTGAAAACAGTTATCATCGGATCGGGACCTGCAGGGTACACAGCAGCCATTTATGCCGCCAGGGCGGGGCTTATGCCGGAACTCTATACCGGTGCCGAACCCGGTGGGCAATTGATGATTACGACCGATGTGGAGAATTATCCCGGATTCCCCGACGGAGTCATGGGACCGGAAATGATGGAGCTGTTCCGCAAACAGGCAGAGCGATTCGGTACGAAGATCCATTACGAGCTGATTACCAAAGTGGATTTCACAGGTCCGGTACACAAGATCTTTACCGAGGAAGGTCGTGAAATCCAATCCCATACCGTGATCATTTCTACGGGTGCCAGTGCCAAATGGTTGGGATTGGAAAGCGAGAAGAAGTTGACCAACAAGGGCGTATCCGCCTGTGCCGTCTGTGACGGGTTCTTTTTCCGAGGTCAGGAAGTGGCCGTTGTTGGCGCCGGAGATACGGCGGCAGAAGAGGCCAGTTACCTGGCCAAACTGTGTCCCAAAGTTCACTTACTGGTGCGCAGGGATGAAATGCGGGCCAGCAAAATCATGCAGGAACGCGTCCTGAATACGCCCAACATCATCATCCATTGGAACACGGAAACCGAAGAAATCCTGGGTGAAGATGCTGTTGAAGG
Source organism: uncultured Saprospiraceae bacterium (assembly GCA_964471595.1). Classification (GTDB taxonomy): domain Bacteria; phylum Bacteroidota; class Bacteroidia; order Chitinophagales; family Saprospiraceae; genus JAGNXB01. The sequence goes on along the minus strand of CAYYGN010000001.1, from coordinate 31,839 downwards.
GGTACGTGTGGTCAATAACCGGACCGGCAATAAGGAAGTAATCCCGGTTCAGGGATTTTTTGTTGCCATTGGCCACAAGCCGAACACTGAAATGTTCCGTCCATGGTTGGAAATGGATGAGACGGGGTATCTCGTCCCTGTGGCGGGCACTTCCAGGACCCGGATCCCCGGGGTATTTGTTTCGGGAGACGCCCAGGACAAGGTATACCGACAGGCTGTCACGGCCGCAGGGACAGGATGTATGGCCGCCCTTGATGCGGAAAGGTATCTCGTTGCGCAGGGCATCGCCTGATGCTGGCCTTTACCGGATAATGGTCGTATTGAGTTGTCCGGAGGCCAGTGTATTCCGCATTTGTTGAAGGACCTCCTGGAAGCGGAGATGATGGGCCAGTTGTTCATCGTCTCCCTGGTCAAAGGCTTCGCGGATCCTTGTGGCATTTATCTGACATAAATGGTTGAGATACTTCAATTTGAAGCGAAACAAAGCCTGGATCGCGTCCCGGATGTAGTTCTGGTCAGGTACAGGTTGGTTGTGTAGCACGATTTGCCAACGTCTTTCCCAATTGGCGGAATAGCTATCTTCCTCGGTATGAAATCGCAGGGCCAGTTGACGGACCAGCGGGTCCTCCTGCTGGAGAAAATATCCGGGTGAAAGGGCCTGACCCCGGCTCCAGCTTGACTTGGCCCACAGGAGAAAATGCCGCGATTCGGCATGGTCCACCTCCTCGAGGACTTCGTCATCCAGTTCTTCAAAAAAATAGGAGGCAATGGTCAATCGTCTGTCCTCCACCTGGATTTCCTTGTCGCTGAACAGGACAAGGATGCGGATAAGGTCTTGTTCCTGGGCAAAACCCTGGTGGCCTGTGGTCTCCAAAGGGGAGGCAGCAGGGATCGAGGTTTCTTCAGGATCGGACGTTGAGGGCAGGGGAGAGGCACCTTGATGTCGGTCCTTTTGTAGCCGAGCCGTCAATTCCTTGTTGACCTCCCGGATCAACAGGGCCTCATCCACATGCAGGCGTTCCGCGCATGATTTGGTGTAGGAAGAGCGCTTGATGGGATCCACTATCCGGGCCAGGGAATGTACCAGGTCGCGAATCAGGGCGGTTCTGCCGACGGGATCCATGGTGTTCCCGGCACCGAGCATCTGGGCCTTGAACAGGATGAAATCCTTTTTCTCCCTCTCCAGATAAGCCGCAAAGGCTTCATATCCACTTTTAAAGAGGAAGGAATCGGGGTCCTCGCCTTCCGGGAGCATCACGATCCGCACATTCATGTCCTGCTCCAATACCAGGTCCAGACCACGCATGGCCGCCTTGAGGCCGGCAAGATCACCGTCGTAGAGAATCGTCAGGTTTTGTGTAAACCGCTTGATCAATCTGATCTGCTCGGGAGTCAGCGCAGTGCCGGAGGAGGCCACCACATTTTCAAATCCTTCCTGTGCCAGAGCCAGCACATCGGTATACCCTTCGACCAGGTAGCATTCATCTTGCTTGATGATGGACGGGCGGGCGAAATAAAGGCCAAAGAGCGAGTTGGACTTGTGATAGACCGCCGTTTCCGGGGAGTTGATGTATTTGGGGCCTTGACTCTGGCCCATCACTCTGCCGGCAAATGCCACCGGTTTGCCGCTCAGGCTGTGGATGGTAAACATCACACGGTCACGAAAAAAGTCCCGGTTGCGTTGGGTGACCAACCCGGCTTTTTGCAGGGTATCTGGTTTGAAGCCCTGTTGAACGGCATGAAGGGCAAAGGATTGTCCGCCGGGAGGAGCATAACCCAGTTCGAACCTGCGAAGAATGGCCTCCCGAAATCCCCTTCCTTTGAAATAGGAAAGCCCGATGCTTTTGCCTTCATCCGTGTCCCACATCTGCTGCACGTAATAGTCCCGGGCGTACTGATTGACCACGTATAATTGGTCTTTCAACTGCTCTTCGGGATCTTCGGCCCGTTTGTCCTCAAGCTCCTCTACTTCAATGTGGTAGCGGGCAGCCAGCCATCGCAGGGCTTCCGGGTAGGTAAATCCTTCATGTTCCTTGAGGAAAGCAATGGCATCCCCTCCTTTGCCACAACCGAAGCATTTGAACAGGTTCTTGGAAGGCGAAACAGTAAAACTGGGTGTCTTTTCCGGGTGAAAGGGGCAAAGTCCCAGCAGGTTTACACCTCTGGTTTTGAGCTGTACAAATTCACGGACCACATCCTCGATCCGGGTGGCATCCATGATTTTTTCTACAGTCCGGGAGGTGATCATCGTGACGTGCCTGAAGGCGGAATCTAATTATTTGTTAAGGTCCGCAACCAGCAAACTATTCCGGACCCCATAAGGTTATATAAGCAGCTTAGGGTGTTTTCATAGTGTGAAGGATGTCGGAATCCCCCGGCATCCTTCTTTTTTACCGGGCAAACCAGCCGGAAAGTCCCAGGACATCCCTCATGGTGTAAACACCCTTTTTTCCAATCAGAAAACGCGCAGCAAGCAAGGCTCCAGACGCAAAGCCTGTACGATTGTGTGCGGTATGCGTGAGCTTGATGGTGTCTGCTTGCCCCGGAAAGGCAAAGGTATGGATTCCCGGCACCTCGTCCTCCCGGATGGAATGTATGGAAATGAAGTCCCCGGGCAAGGCTCCAGCAGCATCCTTCCGCCAGCCTCTTATCTTGCCGCCGGATGCCTCAATGACCGTCTCCGCCAAGGTGATGGCGGTGCCACTTGGGGCATCTTTTTTGTGGACATGGTGGACTTCTTCGATGAAAGGTCTGTACTCCGGCTGTCCATCCATGATGCGGGTGGCCATATGAGCCATGGCGAAAAACAAATGGACACCCACACTGAAGTTGGAGGCATGCAGGAAAGACGTCTCTTTTTCCCGGGCCAGGAGGATGGCCTCCTCCAATCGCTCACCCCACCCTGTGGTTCCGGTCACTACAGGCACACCCGCCTGGAGACAACGGACTACATTGTCGTATGCGCTGTCGGGGGTGGTGAATTCAATGACCACGTCTGCTTCCCTGATCTTTTCAGGGGTCACCCCGGTAAGTTCCTCTCGCCTCAATATCCAGGCTACCTGGATGCCTTGTCGGAACGCCTCGGCTTCCACCGCACGCCCCATACGTCCGTACCCCCATATTCCGATCCGGATGGAAGAAGTGGCATGGTCGGGTGAATGATCAGATGTCATGGGGCCACCATTAAGCGTTGAAGGACATGACTGACCCGGACCATCTCGTCCACCGTATTGGCCGGCGAGAATGAAAAACGAAGTGTTTTGGTACCAGCAGGAATGGCAAGGTACTGCAAGACAGGTGATGCTACCTCGGCGCCCGAACTACAGGCACTGCCGCCAGAGGCGCTGATGCCTTCTATGTCGAGGTGCATCAGAAGAAGATCCGTCCTTGGCGAAGGAGGGAAATTGACACTGAGGATCTTGGGGGATTGCCAGGGGTCCGGGGCTTCATTGAAAGTCACTCCCGGGACGGCGTGTGCCAGTGATTCCCGCAGGGTCATTCGCAATTGAGCCAAGGTCCTGTGCCTGTCCGACCCCTCCCTTTGGGCGATGGCAAGGGCCGTCCCCATCCCGTGAATACCGAGCGTGTTTTCCGTACCGGCACGCATGTTTCTCTCTTGCGAACCACCATGGAGGAAGGGCTGGATACCGATACCGGCACGTATGTAAACAAAGCCGCATCCTTTGGGACCGTAAAATTTGTGCGCGCTGCCTCCAACAAAATCAACCGGAATGGTCGCCACATCGAAAGGCTGAAAGCCAATGGATTGCACGGCATCCGTATGAAAAAAAGCATTGTATTGACGACAAAGGCCTCCAATCTCTGCCAGGTCATTGATAACCCCCAACTCATTGTTGACGTGCATCAGGCTGACCAACGTGCTTGTTTGGGGCTCCCGGGCCAGGATTTGCTGCAAAGCTGTCGTATCAGTCCTGCCGTCAGCCAGTAGTGGAACCCAGACGACGCCAATGCCGGAAAGCTTTTCCAAATAACGGACCGTCTGGATCACACATGGATGTTCAATACGGCTGGTCAGAATGCGGGTGACGCCCAGATCCCTGACGGCCCCTGTCAGGATCATGTTGTTGGATTCAGTTCCGCAGGACGTAAAGAACACCTCTCCCAGCGAGGCATTCATATATCTGGCCAGTGTTTTGCGCGCTTCTTCGATCAGGGTGCGGGCGAAGCGGCCTTCGTGATGGATGGAGGAGGGATTGCCAAATCCGGATGCCTGAATGTCGGACATGGAGGCCCAAACCTCCGGGTGGATCGGTGTGGTGGCGGCATGGTCGAGGTAAATCCTGGGACTCATAAATCCGGTGTGATCGGATGATCCAGCCATTGATGGACAAGTTGATCCTCCAGAGGTTTGTCCATTTGATGCACAAACTCGTTACTGGAAGGCAGATAAACATATTCTCTGGCCCATTCGACATGGTTTTTTGCCAGGGATTCAATGGCGCCGGCCATATAATCCACCTCTTCTTCAGTCATGATGGGATGAAGGGAAAGACGCATCCATCCGGCTTTGGAGATCAGAATGCCCTTTTCGATGTCATTGGTGATGGACCGGCTGATTTCATGAGATATTGATAGCAGGTAATGTCCATAGGTACCTGCGCAGGAGCACCCCCCCCGGACCTGGATCCCAAAACGGTCGTTGAGCAGTTTCACACCCAGGTTATAGTGCAGGCCGTCTATGTAAAATGAAACGACAGGCAAGCGCTCTCGATGCCGGTCTGCAAGAATGTGAAGGCCGGGCACCTGGCCAATGCGATCCCAAAGTCGATCCAGGAGTTGCTTTTCCCGGGCATGGATTTGCGGGACCCCCATCTCTTCTTTCAGCTGAAAGGCGAGCGCCACCTTGATGGTTTGGAGGAAAGGGGGAGTACCTCCATCCTCGCGGTCTTCTATTTCGTTGATGTAACTCCTTTCTCCCCAGGGATTGGTCCATTTGACGGTCCCGCCTCCGGGATGGTCGGGAATTTCATTGTGGTACAGATCGGGTCTGAATATGAGGATACCGGGTGTTCCCGGGCCACCCAAAAACTTGTGTGGGGAAAAATAAATGGCATCGAGATGAGCCTCAGGGTCTTCAGGTCGCATGCAAACGTCGATATAGGGCGCCGAACAGGCAAAATCAACGAAACACAGGCCCCCTGCCCGGTGAATGAGACGGGCGATGTCGTAATAAGGTGTCCGGATTCCGGTCACATTGCTGCAACTGGTCACGGCGGCGATTTTGACCTGCCGGTCCGAATAGTGCTCCAGCATTTGGCGAAATCCATCCAGATCGATCAGTCCGTCCCGGGATTCGGGCATGATGACTACCTCCGCAATTGTTTCCATCCAGGAAGTCTGGTTGGAATGATGTTCCATATGGGAAACAAAGACAACAGGGCGCTCGGTGGTCGGCATGTGTACCTGAGCGGCAAAGCGTTCATGGATCTTGAACCCCAGAATCCGTTGGAACTTGTTGACGGCACCGGTCATCCCGGACCCGGTGGGTATGAGGATATCGTCCGGATGTGCTCCGACATGCTGTTTGATCAAATGACGTGCCCGGTGGTAGGCTTTGGTCATGGCACAGCCGGTAATGGTTGTTTCGGTATGGGTGTTGCCGAGATATGGACCCATTTCAAACGCCAGCCGTTCTTCGATGGGCCCATAGAGTCTGCCGCTGGCCGTCCAATCGGCATACACCAATGGGACTTCGCCATAAGGCCCCACAAAGCAGGTATCCACGCCAATTGTATGCCGTCTGAACCTCATGAAGTGTTCCCGCACAGCTTCTTCTCTCAAGGGTCCGGTGTGTGTTTCCTTCTGTGTTTTGTGTGTCACTTCCATACCATTCTGGTTAGGCGGTGCCGGTCAATGCCACATGCTGTTCCAATCGTTCCAGGGCTTCACGGGCGAGTTTTTCGGCACCTGAGGGGTCCTTTGCTTCTGAATAAATGCGCAGGATGGGCTCTGTATTGCTTTTCCGTATGTGAAGCCAACCTTCATCCAGATCGATTTTGATCCCGTCGGATTCATTGAATTCCCCCATCGGGTAAGTCTGGCGAAGGTATTGTCTCATGGCTTCCCAGTTGAAATCGGCGGGTAATGCCATCTTCAATTTGGCCATGGCGTAATCGGGATAGGATTGCCTCAGGCGACACATGGAGATGGACCTTGAGGCCAGCAGGGAGAGTGTCAGGGCAATACCCAACAGGGCATCACGTCCGTAATGAAGATCGGGCAAAATCACGCCACCGTTGCCTTCTCCACCCAGCACGGCTCCGGTTTCCTTCATGCGACGAACGACATGAACTTCTCCCACGGCGGATGTATAGTGAGGTTGTCCGTATCGGCGGGCCAGATCCGTCAGAGCCCGGGAGGATGACAAGTTGCTGACTACCGGGCCAGGACGTCTACTGAGGATATGATCAGCGGCAGCGACCAGCGTGTATTCTTCCCCAAACCAACTGCCATCCTCCGCCACAAAGGCCAAACGGTCAACATCGGGATCCACCGCTATGCCCAGATCCGCCTTCCTTTCGGGTACCAAGCGGCAAAGCTCGCTCAGATGAGCGGGCAGAGGTTCAGGATTGTGTGCAAATTGACCGGTCACCTCCGGATTGAGAAGGTGGTAACGCACGCCAAGGGCTTCCAAGAGGCGGGGAATGGCGATGGCACCGGAGGAATTGATGGTGTCCACCACTACCGTAAATCGGGCATTGCGTATGGCTTCTGCATCCACATCCCCGAGCGCGATGATTTTTTCGATGTGATAGTCCAGGTAATCGCCGGCGAGGAAATGTCGGCCGATTCGGTCAGCCGGAGCAAAAGAAAAGGAGCCCGAAGAGGCCAGATCCAACACCTGCATGCCTTCGGATTCTGAGAGGAATTCACCGTACTGGTTAAGCAGTTTCAGAGCGTTCCATTCGGCTGGATTATGGCTGGCGGTCAACATGATACCGGCTCCGGCACCCTCTCTGGGCACGGCCATTTCAAGGGTAGGAGTGGTGGTGATCCCCAGGTCGACCACGTCGACGCCCATGGCCATAAGCGTGTGTTGTACGAGGCCTTGTACCATGGGGCCGGAGGTCCGGCCATCCCGCCCGACGGCGATTCTGGCAGGTAGTCCTTGCCGAAGCATCCAGGTAGCCAACGCCGCAGAAAACCGGACCACATCCGGAGGGGTGAGATTCATGCCCGGAAGGCCTCCAATGGTTCCCCTGATCCCGGAGACCGAAGTGATCAATGCCATGCCATCCAGTTTGTGGTCACAAAGCTACCAATTAGACCCTGAAGGCCTCTGTAGCCGACAGTCGTAGTACTTTTACTGTCTCGTTATCGCATCATGGAGGAGGAATGGTTTGAAAAATGGTTTGATTCACCCTGGTACCATGTTCTTTATCAGGAGCGAAACGAAGATGAGGCAAGGGCATTCATCGATCATTTACTCCGCCTCATCCATCTCGAACAGGGCAGCAGAATCCTGGATCTGGCATGCGGCCGGGGTAGGCACGCCCAATATCTCTCGCGTTTGGGGTATGATGTGACCGGACTGGATATCAGCCCGTCCAATATCCGCCATGCGCGCAGGATGGAACATGACCGGCTTTCCTTCTTTCAACACGACATGCGAAAGCCATTCCGCATCAGATACTACGATTTGGTATTGAACGGGTTTACTTCCTTTGGTTATTTCGACAGCATCCGGGAGGATAAAGCCGTCCTTCGTAACGTGTTCAACGGTCTGCGTCCGGGCGGTTGGTTCGTACTGGATTTCATGAATGCAGGAAAAATCAGGCAGGAATTGGTTCCCCTCGAAATCCGCGAAGTGGAAGGAACCTTATTTGATATCCGGCGATTTGCGGACAAAGAGTACATTTATAAGGAAATCACCTTCACGGATGGCATGCAACCTGTTTCCTTTGAGGAACGTGTCCGTGCCTATGTAAGGGAAGACCTCGTTTCCCTACTCGAGGGGGAAGGGTTTTTGATCAGGGACATCCTGGGCGACTATGATGGGTCTTCTTACCGGGAAGATCGTTCCTGGCGTCTCATCCTGGTGAGCCAAAAACCCGAAAAACACCACTGAAATGGAGGAGATTCTTGCCTTGGATACCCGTTTGTTTCTCCTGATCCATTTGGGGGGACAGAATCAGGTGGCAGATATTCTCGCGCCTTTGTTCAGGGAGAAAGTGTTCTGGAGTCCATTGTATGTATTCGTTCTTGTTTACCTGTGGCTGAATGAACGGCGTTGGTTTTGGCCTTTCGTTATTGGAGTTGTCACCCTCATTACGGCTACGGATACCTTGAGCAGCAAGATCGTCAAGCCTGCCGTCGGGAGACTGAGGCCCTGCAAGGAAGTCGTGCTCAAAGAACAGGTGCGACCTTTGGTACCCTGCGGTTCCGGATTCAGTTTCACTTCCTCCCATGCGACCAATCACTTCGGATTGGCGGCATTCATGTTCTTCGGAATGGGATTCCTCCAAGGAAGATGGAAATGGCTTTGGTGGGTATGGGCGGGGGCTATATCCCTCAGTCAGGTGTATGTCGGTGTCCATTATCCAGGAGACATTCTGGCTGGCGCGGGGTTGGGTTTTTTGACGGGTTGGATTTGGTCCAGGGGTTGGACCCGATATCGTCTCTACCGCATGAATAGGGAAACATGAATGGATTGGAGTATCTGCTCTTGTTGGTGGCTGCTTTCCTGGGAGGAGGGCTGGCTTTGCTTTGGAAGGAACAGCGCAAGGAATGGCTGGGGGTTATCCTCGCCTTTGCGGGTTCCTATATTTTGGGAATCATCGCCACCCATTTGTTACCCGGCATTTTCGGTGAAGGTCATGCCAGAGGACCTGGGCTTGCTTTGCTGGCCGGCTTCGTTGTCCAGCTGCTTTTCTCGCTCCTTTCACAGGGCGTGGAACACGGGCATATCCATCGTGAAAAAGTGACAGGATCTTCCTTTTTAGTGATTTACGGGGGGTTGTGTTTGCATGCCTTCGTGGAAGGATTGCCTTTGTCCGGTTATGAAGCCCTGGATGCCCATGCTGTCGGGCACGGGCATGATCATCATCCGCTGTTCAACCATCTTCTCGCAGGGGTTGCCCTCCATAAATTGCCGGAGGCGTATGTCATGGCTTTGCTTGTCCGGATTAATCAACCATTACCGTCCCGGTTTTGGGTGTTCATGGTCATATTTGCGTCAATGAGTCCTCTGGGGGCGTTGACCGGATATTATTTACTGCCTGATGCGCAAATGGTCCGGCTGATGCTGGCTTTCGTGGTTGGGTCGCTGATGCACATATCCACCACGATATTGTTCGAATCCGAATCCAAAGGGCATCATGCCATACCCTGGCGTAAAATGGCAGCAATGGGATTGGGAATTCTATTCGCCCTCTTGGCAGCTTGAAAGGCGCACCGGGTCCAAATAGAAGAATGAATGTATGGAACAAATTCTGTTCAAGGACGCAAGGCTGGTCAACAGAGGCCGCATTTTTGAAGGAGACCTGCTCGTCACGGAAGGTAGGATTTCGGATGTCGGTTCTTCTCTGACTTTGCCGGCGGGGGCGCGATTGGTGAATGTCAGTGGACGATTCCTGCTCCCCGGTGTGATCGATGACCAGGTCCACTTTCGGGAGCCGGGACTCACCCACAAAGCTTGCATTCGCTCTGAATCCAGGGCGGCGGTGGCCGGTGGCGTCACCTCGTTCATGGAAATGCCCAACACCTCGCCACAAACCCTCACCCAGGAGCTGCTGGAAGCCAAGTACAGGATTGCCGCCGAAAATTCGCCCGCCAACTATTCCTTCTTCATGGGGGCATCGAATGACAACCTGGATGAAGTTTTGCGGACCGATCCCGCAATGGTCTGCGGGGTAAAAGTCTTTATGGGTTCCAGCACGGGCAATATGCTGGTCAATGACCCTGTCGTACTGGAGCGCCTGTTCCGGAATTGCCCCATGCTCATTGCCACCCATTGTGAAGATGAGGCGACCATTCGGGCCAATATGGAGATTTGGAAAGCCCGTTACGGTGATGATATCCCGATGCGAGAACATCCCTTCATTCGCAGCAGGGAGGCGTGCCAAATCTCTTCATCGATGGCGATCTCCCTGGCAGAAAAACATGACACAAGGCTCCACATCCTGCACATCAGCACGGCGGAAGAGACCCGTTTTTTCAGCAATGACCGGCCTTTGACCGACAAAAAAATTACAGCTGAGGCCTGTGTCCACCATCTCTTTTTCAGCGCGGAGGACTACGAACGGCTGGGTACCCTGATCAAATGCAATCCAGCCATCAAAGACCCTGAAGACCGTCAGGCCATTTGGGAGGCCGTACTGGATGACCGGATTGACATCATTGCCACGGATCATGCTCCGCATACGCTGGAGGAAAAGCAGCGGAAATATGCGGAAGCCCCTGCCGGGCTGCCTCTGGTGCAACATCCATTAATCATGATGTTACAGGCTGTGCGGGATGGCCGGTTGACGCTTCCCCGTCTGGTGGAAAAAATGTGCCACGCACCTGCGGAATGCTTTCGCATCCGGGACAGGGGATATCTGGATCCGGGACAATGGGCGGATATCGTTATCCTGGATCCTGAGGCCGAATGGGAAGTAAATCGGGCCGGACTCTTGTACCAATGTGGTTGGTCGCCTCTGGAAGGCTTGAAGTTTACCGGTCGTGTAGCACAGACCTGGGTAAACGGACATCAGGTGTGGGACGGTCGCAACATTACCGCCAACCGGACAGGAATGAGATTGACTTTTGATGCCTGACCATGGTGCTTCATGCTGAAGGGTTGCATTTCTGGGCTCTGATTCCCTCTGATCCCGTTCAAAAGGAAATCACTGCCTTCAAGCTGGAAGCCGGACAACTATTTCACACCACCAAAGCCCTCCGTTCTCCGGCCCACGTGACATTGATCCCTCCTTTCCGGGGATCCGACAGGCAGATCCTGGACATTGACCTTTGTGTGGCGGAAGTCGCACAGACATTTCAACCCTTTGATCTGGTGTGCCAGGGGTTCGGGTGTTTTGCCCCCAGGGTGATCTTTGTGTCACTTTTGGCTTCCGATGAACTCCGCCTTCTCCACCAGACGTTGACGATCTGCTCCCCAAAGGCCGAAGGACCAGCCATTCCCTATCCAAGCCGCTTCCATCCGCATATGACGGTCGCTTTCCGGGACCTTGATCGCCAAGTGTTTTCTGCCGCCTGGACTCATTTCCAATCCAGGCCGTACGAACGCAGCTGGACCGCAACAGGCATCTGGCGACTGACCCACGCGGGGGCTTCATGGCACCCCCAAAGGTTTTTTCCCTTTGTCGGACCATAGGAAGTTCTACCCTGCCAGATTGGCCAATTTGTAGAGCATTCTCGCCCCCACATTAGCATCCCAGGGATCTGCACCACCTGTTTCACACAAGTCGAAACTGACGATTCGACGTCCGCTCTCAATGATTAGCTCCAGAAGGAAAACCGCCTGCTGGAATTGAAAACCACCGGGAACGGGTGTCCCGGTGCCCGGGCAAAGTCCAGGGTCAAGACCATCTATGTCAAAACTGACATGGACATGCTCCGGCAGGGAGGCGATGATGGGTTGACAGACCTGAAAGAAGGATTGCCCGGTCATTAGGTCCCGGGCCATATCCCTGTCCCGATAGACATGGATTTTATCCGGGTGCAGGGCCGCCCATTGCCTTTCCTCCTCGCAATAGTCCCGGATGCCTACTTGTACGAGACGTCGGACCGGGAGGCGGGAAGTCACGTTGTAGAATATGGAGGCATGAGACCAGGTAAACCCCTCGTAGGCCTTTCGCAGGTCCATATGGGCATCTACCTGCAGGATCCCCAAAGCCGGAAAGCGTTCAACCGAGGCACGCATTAATCCAAAGGGTGTACTGTGGTCTCCGCCCAATAAACCTGGTGTCTGTCCCTGGTTGAAAATGGATTGGGCATCCTTGTAAATGTCCTCCTGGAGTTGTTCGCAGGCCTCATTCATCAGGCCGAGTGCAGAGGCAAAATCTTCCCGGGAACCACCGTTTTCCAAATGGGACAGGTAGGGTGCCGACTTGCTCCGCCAGTAGCGGGACTTTTCCCTCAGAGCCTCATCCGGCGGACGGACAAAGAGGCCCTTCTTCCAGGCATCGGCCACAAAGGAATCTTCCAGATCCAGTTGCAGGGATTCCCGAAGCACATTGCCGGGGCCATCGGCCGTTCCCGCCCCGTAGGATACCGTGACATCCCATGGAATGGCCATAACCACCACCTCTGATTCATCCTCCTCCCAGGGAAGGCCAATGAAGTGACCATTATCTTTGCCGACCCCGCTTGGATCGAACGACAGGGATTTGGCTTCCCTTTTAGCTGCTCTGTCCATAAGGCGAAAGTATCTTTTTACCTACTTTTGAGTCTTTCCTAAACCGTTCCTTCATGGGTAAAGTCCTGATTATTGGCGCCGGGGGCGTCGGACGTGTAGTCGCCTTCAAATGTGCACAACATCCCGATGTTTTTTCCGAAATCCTGCTGGCGAGCCGGACAAAATCCAAATGTGACCAGATTGCGGCCGATATTGGTGGAGATCGTGTCCGAACGGCCCGCGTGGATGCAGACAACGTTCCTGAATTGGTCGCCTTGATCCGTTCATTTCAACCGGACCTGGTCCTCAATGTCGCATTGCCATACCACGATCTGACCATTATGGAAGCCTGTCTGGAAACCGGAGTTCATTACCTGGATACGGCCAATTACGAACCCAGGGATGAAGCCAAGTTCGAGTACAAATGGCAATGGGCCCTCCATGACCGGTTCAAAGAGAAAGGCATCCTGGCGTTGCTCGGCTGCGGGTTTGATCCCGGGGTTACCAGTGTTTTCACGGCATACGCCGCCAAACACCATTTTGACGAGATTCATTTCCTGGACATTGTAGACTGTAATGCGGGAGACCACGGTAAGGCGTTTGCCACCAACTTTAATCCCGAGATCAATATCAGGGAAGTCACCCAAAAAGGCAAGTACTGGAAAGAAGGAAGGTGGGTCGAAACCGAACCGCATGCCATTTCCAAGGTCCTGCATTATCCGGGCATCGGTCCACGGAAATCCTATCTGATCTACCACGAGGAGCTGGAATCTCTTGTGAAAAACTTCCCTACCCTCAAACAAGCCCGTTTCTGGATGACCTTCGGAGACGAGTATTTGACCCACCTTCGGGTCATTCAAAATATTGGAATGGCCGGCATAGAGCCGGTTCGGTTCAAAGGGGTGGATATTGTGCCTCTCGAATTTTTGAAGGCCGTACTCCCGGATCCGGGTGAACTGGGCGAGAATTACACCGGTGAGACTTCCATTGGTTGCCGGATTAAAGGGATCAAGGATGGCAAGGAAAGGACTTATTACGTGTGGAACAATTGCCGACATCAGGACGCCTTCCTTGAAACTGGTGCCCAGGGTGTATCCTATACCACAGGGGTACCTGCCATGATCGGCGCCCGTATGGTTATGACAGGTGTCTGGTCCGGAAAAGGGGTCTTCAATGTGGAAGAGTTCAATCCGGATCCTTTCATGGAACGGCTCAATAGGGATGGACTGCCCTGGCACGAAAAGTTTGATATCGACCTGGAGCTTTGATGCATGGCCATTGATTACAGCCAATTCCCTTCCCCTTGTTACATCCTGGATGAAACCCGGCTGCGTGAGAACTTGGCTTTGATTCGTCGTGTTAAAGATGAAGCTGATGTAGATATTATATTGGCTTTCAAGGGTTTTGCAATGTGGAAAGTCTTTCCCATTGTAAGGGAGTACCTGTCGGGTGCTACAGCCAGCAGTCTTCATGAGGCACGACTGTGCCGGGAGGAAATGGGTACATTGTCACATACGTATTGTCCGGTATATCTGGAAGAGGAATTTGAAGAAATATTGGGATATTCCAGCCACATCACCTTCAACAGCCTGTCCCAATTTGAGCGGTACAAAGGAAAGGTGTTGTCATTGGACAGACGAGTGTCTATGGGGTTGAGGGTCAATCCGGAATATTCGGATGTCAAGACGGACTTGTACAACCCTGCCTCTCCTGTTTCCCGCCTGGGGGTGACCTCCGAACATCTCCATGGTTATTGGCCGGAAGAATTGGAAGGGATTCACTTTCACACCCTTTGCGAATCGGATGCTTATGCCCTTGAGGAGGTATTGACCCATTTGGAAAGGAAGTTCGGGCATGTACTACACCGGGTGAAGTGGGTCAATATGGGTGGGGGCCATCTCCTGACCCGGGAGGGATACCCTTTGGACCATTTGGTGCGTATTCTTCGCCGGTTCAAGGAGAAATACAAGGTGGAAATCATCCTTGAACCAGGCAGCGCCATCGCCTGGCAAACCGGAGATTTGTTGGCCACCGTACAGGATATTGTGGAAAACAACGGCGTCAAAACAGCCATGTTGGATGTTTCATTTACCGCACACATGCCGGATACCCTGGAGATGCCCTACCGCCCCAAGGTCACCGGAGCGGGAGATCCCCAATTGGGCAAGCCTACCTACCGATTGGGAGGGACGAGTTGTCTGGCTGGTGATTTTCATGCCGCCTACAGCTTTGATCGTCCGCTTGAGATCGGGGATAAAGTAATCCTGGAGGACATGATCCACTATACCATGGTGAAGACAACCACTTTTAATGGGGTAAAGCACCCGGCCATCGGGATGTGGACATCGGGGGGTAGGCCGGTTATTTTTCGTCGATTCGGGTACGAGGATTTCAAGAACCGGTTGTCCTGAAAGCCGGTATCCATGATGACAGACAAACGGGAATTGGTCCGTCAGGATGTGTGCCGACGATTGCGCGGCCATGGCTTGGATGAGAGGGAAATCACGCAAACGGCACGAATGCTTGTCGGGGACGCACCGGTCATGTTATGGGACCAGGACCAGGAATCCAATCGGGTGGCATGGTTCGATCGGGCAGTCAACAGAATTCTTCACGGGGAGCCGGTGCAGTACGTGACGGGATGGGCTCATTTTTGGAGCTACGCGATTGAGGTTACACCTGCGGTTCTCATCCCCCGTCCTGAAACGGAAGAATTGGTGGCAAGAGGGATTGAATACCTTAAACGACTACGTCATAACCCCAGGGTCCTCGATATCGGGACGGGTAGCGGATGCATCGCCATTACAGTGGCCTTGCAGGTGTCTGGGACCGTCGTTGAGGCCTGGGATATATCCCCGGATGCCCTGGAAGTGGCCGGCAGGAATGCCGAAAGACTGGGTGCCGCAGTCAGATGGGTCTCATGCGATGCTCTTGCGGATACCTCCTGGAAGGGGTTGGACAAATTCGATCTTATCCTGTCCAACCCTCCGTACATAGCCCCTGAAGAAATGGAGGCGGTGGACATACACGTGGTACGGCATGAACCTGCCATCGCCTTGTTTGGCCCGGAACGGGATCCGTTGATGTTTTATCGCGTCATGGCCAGGCATGCCGCCGGCGTCTTGCCACCTGGAGGAAGGGTACTTTGTGAATGCAGCAGTTTTTCGGCGGAAGCGGTCAGGAAAATCTTTGAAGATGAGGGATGGACCGGCGTTGAAGCCTACAGGGACATGCAAGGATTGCTTAGGATGGTAGAGGCCAGAAGGCCGGAATGACCCGTATGCCAGCAATAATCCGGTTTCAACCTCCTGCCAATTTGGAGGCAGTATAACCTGCTTCCGTCAAATATATGAGTATTTTCTCCCGGTGGTTGCCCTGGATGAGGATTTCGCCATCTTTGACACTGCCTCCTGTGCCACACTTCGATTTCAGGTTCTTGCCCAGTGATGTGAGATCTTCTTCAGAACCCACAAACCCCCTTACCAAAGTCACTTCTTTCCCACCTCGGTGTTTGCGGTCGAGCCATATGGTCAGCTTTTGACGGGAGGGAGGCAGGGTAGAGGGCTCAAACCTTGTTGACTCCTGGAACACATAATCGGGATTGGTAGAGTATACTACCCCGTTCCTGTCTCTTTTGTGTTTGCTCATGACCACGAGGATATGGTGACCTGTCTTCCTTTACTGAATTGAACGGCCTTGCAAACTCCCGGCTATATGCTTTTCAAGGGCGATATGTGCCAGGGGAGTGGTAAAGGTATTGAGTTCCTGGATCGCCAATAATATGGCATCCTTGTCCTTGCCGTCCATGATCCCTTCCAGGGCATTCCCGAGGTTTTGGATCTGTTGCTGTTGTTCACCGGTCAGCCAGTTGCTGTTCTGTTTCAAAAACCTGGCAGCGGCGGATACCATCATCTTCGCCTCGTTTTGAGCCTCCCTCAGGCTTTTTTCTTCCATATCTGAATGGGCATTTTGAATGGAATCCATCAACATTCGGCCCATCTCTTCCTCGCTGATGCCATATTGCGGCCTGACTTCAATTTGCTGGCGTACGCCACTCCGGGTTTCCACGGCTTCAACGCTCAGTATTCCATCGGCATTCAGACGGAACCGAACTTCAAGCTTAGGTATGCCCGCAGGCATGGGGGGGATGTCTTTCAATATGAATTCCCCCAACCTTCGGTTGTGGACCACCAGATCACGTTCTCCTTGAAAAACACTGATTTTCAGGTTTTTTTGACCATCAACCGACGTGGTATATGTGCGGGCAAACGCACAGGGAACTTTGGAATTCCTGGGAATTATGACATCCATGAGTCCCCCCATCGTTTCGATGCCCAAACTGAGTGGCGTGACATCCAACAACAACAGGTCCCTGCGGTTGCCCGCCAGAATGTCGGCTTGGATGGCAGCTCCCATGGCAACCACTTTATCGGGATCCAACCGATCATGGACCTGGCGTCCGAAAAAGGCAGACACCCGTTCCTTCAGCAGAGGTATACGCGTTGAACCTCCCACCAGAATGACTTCATCAATCTCTCCTTCCTGCAAACCCGCATCCTTTAGAGCTTGTCGGCAACAATCCAGAGTTCGGTCAATGATGGGTTCAATGAGGGCTTCGAATTCCTCCCTGCGGAGGGTAAGGGTTTTGTCCTTCCATTTCTCCGAGAAAGATGACACAGCGGAAAGCGCTTTCTTGGCGCCTTCGGCCAGGAGACGAAGAGCCCCTAATTCGTGAGCGTCCGGTTGGGTCAGGGCTAATTCCTTGATCCAGTTCTCCACCACCAGGCGATCTAAATCATCTCCGCCCAGGAAAGTATCCCCGGAAGTGGCCAATACTTCAAATACCCCGTCATGGATGTCAAGGATGGACACATCAAAAGTGCCGCCTCCGAGGTCATAAACCGCAATTTTCTTGCGATCCTTCCGGTCAAGGCCCAACCCGTAGGCCAGGCTGGCCGCGGTTGGTTCATTGACGATCCTGAGGACATCCAGTCCTGCCAACCTGCCGGCGTCTCTGGTGGCCTGTCGCTGAGCATCATTAAAATAAGCGGGCACAGTGATAACGGCCTTTTCTACCGATTGCCCGAGGAAGTCTTCAACGCGTTGCTTGAGCGTAGAAAGTATTTGGGCAGATAGTTCAACGGGGGAGTAAAAACGGTCATCCACCTGGATGGACACCAGGGCATCGGGGTCCTTGTCGTGAATGTGAAAGGAGATCAGTGCTTTCAGTTTCTCCAGATCGCCAAGGGATTTGCCCATCAGACGTTTAACGGAGAAAATGGTCCTTTCAGGATATTCGATCAATCCCTGACGGGCTTCCTCTCCCACTACAAAGTCTCTTTTCCCAGGTGGGAAAAACAAGAGGGACGGCAACAAACCGGATTTGCCTGCCTGATCGCGGATCACAACAGGATGACCGTCTTGTATGACGGCAACAAGACTGTTGGTGGTACCCAGATCAATGCCGATGATCGGTGCCTGCGATTGAGGTGCGTCGACATTTCCGGTTTGGAGGTTTATGGATATCTTGGCCATTGACAGGTTTTGGACCCTTGGGTCAAGGGTGGGAACAAGCCGCAAAGTTCAAATGTTCAGGCCATTCTGATGTCCTATCTCATCTCGAATAAAGCTGCCAGGCTTTTTCTGGCCCTGGGAGGATTTTTTATCACCAATGCCTTGGTGGCAGAATTTATTGGTGTTAAAATATTTTCTCTTGAAAAAATATTTGGTGTCGAGCCCGTCATGTGGGATTTGTTCGGTCAGGAGGGACTTTCCTTCAACCTGACCGCAGGAGTGATGTTGTGGCCGGTTGTATTCATCATGACAGACATCATCAACGAGTACTTCGGCAGGAAAGGGGTCCGGTTCCTATCATTCCTTACGGCAGGTCTGATCCTTTATTCCTTTGTGATGATTTATACCGGTATCTGGCTGCCGCCGGCTGACTTTTGGCCTGCTTCGCATATCCAACCCGAATGGAGCACGGCGGAAAAAGACCGGGTATTGGCCGGGGTGGGGGACTACAACATGGCCTTCTCCCTGGTATTGGGTCAGGGACTTTGGATAATTGCAGGCTCTTTAGTGGCCTTCCTTATTGGCCAATTTGTTGATGTGATGACGTTTCACCGGATCAAGAGGTGGACAGGAGAGCGGCATATCTGGCTGAGGGCCACTGGATCCACCATCATCAGCCAGTTTATCGACAGCTTTGTTGTCCTTTGGGTGGCATTCTATCTCGGAGCGGGTTGGGACATGGGCCTCGTCTTGGCCATCGGAGTCGTCAATTATATCTATAAATTTGTCATTGCCGTCCTCCTTACCCCATTGTTGTACCTGGTCCATGACCTGATCGATCGTTATTTGGGGGCCGAACTGGCATTGGAACTCAAAACAACGGCCATGAGGAAAGGGTAAAAAAACTTAGGCTGACCCCATACGGGATCAGCCTTAAGTCCGCCTTCTCATAGTACATCAAAAACCATATCACCTTTTTCAAACACTGTTCCAATTTTGACGGATTCAAAGAAAACCATCACTTACGAGTTAAACCGGACGGATGAAATCCTGATGATCCGGCCTAACCGCTTTGGATTCAATGCAGAAACTGCAGAGACCAATACCTTCCAGAAACAGGAAGCGGACATGGATGTCCAGCTAGTTTCTGCCAAAGCCAGGGAGGAGTTTGACGGAATGGTTGAAATCTTGAGACGAGAGGGCGTAACCGTCCATGTCTTTGAGGATACCCCTCGTCCTGTGAAGCCGGATGCTGTTTTCCCCAATAACTGGATTACGTTCCATCGCAACGGCAGGATTATCACCTACCCCATGCTGGTCCCTTCCCGTCGCTGTGAAATACGTCCTGACATCCTGCAACATGCCATGTCTCAGTGGCATTTCTCCGATGTTTTGCAAATGGATGTCAAAGCAACAGAAGGTCAGATACTGGAAGGCACAGGCTCCATGATCCTGGATAGACCAGGTAAAGTGGTTTATGCCGGACTGTCCTCACGGACCCATCAGCAACTTTTGGAGCAATGGTGTGCCGTAACCGGTTACCAGCCTGTGACTTTCAAAATGGCAACAGCCGATGGCCACGAGATCTACCATACTAACGTCATGATGGCATTGGGCCAGGATTATGCCGTAATATGTCTGGAAGCTATTCCGGATGAAGCCGACCGTACCCGGGTTGAGACCTCATTGCGCAAAAGTGGCCGAGAGATCATTCCCATCCGGTTTGACCAAATGGATCGCTTCGCGGGCAACATGCTTGAAGTTGCCGGAAGGGAAGGAGAGCCCTTGTTGGTGATGTCCGAACAAGCCCGACAAAGCCTGGATCCGGGACAGGTGGCCCGTCTTTCGCATCATGCCCGGCTGATTCCCGTTCCTCTTTGGACAATAGAACACTATGGGGGCGGCAGTGCCAGATGTATGATGGCTGAGGTATTCCGTCCCCCTGCAGGGGATTGATCACCCCATAACTGTCAGGAGGGCATTCTGAAGATAAGCCCATGATGGTTAATTCTCCATAAATAATCTTCGAATACGGAATCATGTACCCAATGGTATGGCCAACCTTTTTAATTTAGCCGCAAACCTGATGTCCATGCGCACCTGCGGTACCGTGATTGTGACCCTACTCATGATTCTGACCAGGGTTCAAGGTCAAGTGATTATCTCGGAGATCATGTACAATCCTCCCGAGCCGGGCCAGGATACTCTGGAGTATGTTGAAGTATACAATCCGGGTAGCACTGCCGTCAATCTGGAAGGATGGTATTTCTCGGCAGGACCGGTGTTTTCCTTTCCGGATTTTGTGCTGGCACCCGGTGCCTTCGCTATCATATGCAAGAATTCCAACTACTTCGAACAGATTTTTGGTCCCCTTCCCACCTTTCAATGGACATCAGGCGCTCTTTCCAACAATGGTACCACCATTACTTTGCAGAATCCGGGAGGTGATTGGGTGACTTCCGTGACTTACTCAAATTCCCCTCCCTGGCCGGGCGGTCAGGCCAATGGCAATGGCGCAAGCATTAACCTCTGTGATCCTGCCGGGCCTCAGGATGACCCCACCAATTGGCAGACTTCCCGAACGGCAACCGGAATCTACCATTACGGACAAGAGATCCTGGCCAATCCGCTGGAGAATGCCCAATGCCAGTTCGCTTCGGAATTCGGATTGGTCCTTACCGGCGTATTTGATGCCCAACCTTCGAATGTTGGCGCCAGAGGCATTGAAATCTATGCCAGGAAGGATATACCTGATCTTTCCATCTACGGCGTTGGATCCGCCAATAATGGGGGAGGATCCAATGGTGTTGAGTTCGGATTTCCTGCCATGGCGGTTGACTCAGGCACATTTCTGTATGTGGCGGCAGATAGTGCCCTGTTCCGGGACTTCTACGGAATGGATGCGGATTTTGTGCATGTCTCCATGAACATCAATGGCGATGATGCCATTGAGCTGTTCGAATTTGATGAAGTCATTGATGTCTTCGGAGATATCGCCACCGATGGTACCGGCCAGCCTTGGGAATACCTCGATGGTTGGGCTTACCGCCTTGACGGGACAGGACCCGACGGGAATGCATTCAAACTGGCCCATTGGTATTTCAGTGGAATTGGAGGACTTTCCGGTTCTCCCGACAATCCTTCTTCCCCCAAACCTTTTCCTATTGGTACCTGGTTGGAAGCCGTGCAGGGTCTAACGGCGCATGATGACTTCTATACTATTCCTCCCGATGAGGAAAGTTTCCTGGATGTCTTGTCCAATGACCTGTTGCCTAATGGATTCCACACTTTTGAATTCGTTTCTCTTCCTGGTAATGCCTCAGCCAATTTCCAGAATGATGGGATTCAATATCAACCGCTTATCGGTTATTGTGGGCTGGATTCCCTACAATACCGCCTTTGCGATTCCATGACTTGCGATTCGGCCTGGGTGTGGATTCAGGTGGAATGCCAACCCGTATATCCGGTTTATCCGATAGCTCTCGTCAGAACTGTCGGGCCAGATGGGGTAGTGGATTCCTTGGGCATTTCGTGTCAACTGGAAGGTGTGGTTTATGGTGTCAACTTGCGACCAGGAGGGCTTCAATTTGTCCTTATAGACGATCAGCAAACCGGTATAACCGTCTTTTCCCAGGATGACAAAGGCTATTCCGTGTTGGAAGGTGACAGGATTGTGGTGAGAGGTACCATTGCACAATTCAATGGCTTGGCCCAAATCCAGCCGGATGAAATCGAGTGGCTGGCCGGTGGACAGACACTGTTCGCCCCCTTGGTCGTTGATAGCCTGGGAGAGTTCACCGAGTCACAATTGATCCGTGTGGAAAATGTAAAAATTGTCGATCCCATGGAATGGACCAATACGGGGCCGGGATTCAATGTCAGAGTTGAGAACGGTTCCGGCGAGTTTGTGATGCGGATTGACAATGATGTGAACGTCTATGGTTCCACACCCCCAACGGGCAGTTTTCATTTAACCGGTTTGGGTACCCAATTCTCTAGTGACGCTCCCTACCTGGACGGCTATCAGATTATGCCCAGATACCTGGCAGATATTGATCTCATTCAGTCAACATTCCCTGATCCGACCACGACGGGTGAACTTCGGATTTGGCCCAATCCTTCCCGCGGTATGGTCCAATTGTCCTCCAACCATTCAGACGCCGAATTCCGATTGACGGACACATGGGGAAGAATGGTGACTTTGACCAAGGTATTCCCGGTTTCAGAAGGCGTATGGCATCTGGATTTGAGCCATCTTTCCCCAGGGGTTTATCACCTGACATCCCTGTCAAATGAAGGAAGAATGGTGACCGCACGGTTAGTCCGAATACCGTAAGGTTCCGGCTTTTAACGGAGGAACACGGAACGCTCGCCTTCGGGAGGAAGTTGGACATCAATATGCTCGTGCAAAGTGGTAGCCAGCCTCAATCCGACGTGATCGACGTGAATGGGGAATGCTTTGTGGGTGCGGTCCACGAGTACGGCTACCTGGATTTTGGCCGGCATGGCCTTGAGGATGGGTTGGATGGCAAAAAACAAAGTGCGTCCGGTATTGGCAACATCATCAACAACCAGGACTGACCTCCCTTTCAATGTTTCAGGCGTACAGTCGCATTCAGGGTCCTTTTGTACGGGATCAGCCGGATTAAGGCGCAAATGGACCAGTTGTGTCCGGATTTCTGGTGCATAAGCATCAATGCCGGCACGCAATTGGCCTGCGAAACGGTAACCGGCAGTGTTGATCCCTGCCAGAATCAGTTCTTGTTCCTGCCAGTTCTGTTCCGCAATTTCAATGGCCAAACGCTTTACCTTTTGGTCGATCTGATGCTCGTTCAATATTTTGACCATAAGGACCTGTTTCAGGAACGAAGATAACGGGAAGCACTACTTTAGTCGCATGATTGGGCAGATCCTGTTCCTCTTTTTGTTGACGGCGACAGCATTCATCGCCTGGCGCGGATATGCCCGCATCCTGAGAAATGTCAGGCTGGGGGAGGCTTGGGAGGTGGCCGGTGCCACCAATGAACGTTGGCGTAATTTACTCCTGGTGGCATTCGGGCAGCAAAAAATGTTTGCCAATCCTCTCCCTGCCGTATTGCATGGTTGTATCTACGTGGCATTCCTGCTGACCCAGATTGAATTGATCGAGATTTTGGCAGACGGTCTTTCGGGCAAACATCGGTTGTTTGCTCCATACCTCGGCTCTTTTTATACCTTTCTCATTTCGCTGATCGAAGCCCTTTCCCTTCTGGCATTAGTGGCCACACTCATTTTCCTTGCCCGAAGGAACCTGTTGACCATTCCCCGCTTCCGTAAACCTGAAATGAAAGGGTGGCCATCCCTGGATGCCAATCTCATTCTTTTGGGAGAGATAGTGCTGATTCTGGGGATATTCACCATGAATGCAGCGGATTCCGTTCTGCAGCAACGGTGGCCTGAAGTGTACCCCGAGGCAGGTCCGTTCGTCCTCAGCTCGGTTTTTGCAGGGTGGATGCAGGGATTGGAGAGCCATACTCTCCTGATTCTTGAAAGGTCGGGATGGTGGCTGCATATCACGGTAGTATTCGGTTTCCTGGCCTATTTGCCTCATTCCAAGCATCTGCATATCCTGTTGGCTTTTCCCAATACCTGGCTGGCACCTCAACGTCCCAGAGGCCGCATGGAGAACATGCCTGCCATCACACAGGAAGTCCGCAGTATGTTGGGTCTGGATGCAGGCGCCGATGTGTCCGCGATGTCCGAAGTACCTGAATTCGGTGCCGGTGACGTGACCGCACTTAGCTGGAAAAACCTCCTGGATGCTTATACATGTACCGAGTGTGGAAGGTGTACATCGCAATGCCCGGCCAACCTGACAGGCAAAAAACTCTCTCCCCGGAAAATCATGATGGATATCCGGGACAGGGCTGATGAAGTAGGAAAAAAGATCGCCTCCGGAAGGGAAGAATTCATGAAAGAAGCACTTCGTGGCTCCGGAGCACGATTGGATCGCACTTCTTTTGAGGATGGCAAATCGCTCTTCGATTACATTTCCGCCGAGGAATTACATGCCTGCACCACCTGTCAGGCTTGCGTGGAGGCATGTCCAGTCCTCATCAACCCCCTTGAACCCATCCTAAAGATGAGGCGTTATGAAATCCTGACCCTGTCTTCGGGTCCTTCTGACTGGCTCCCTCTTTTCAACAGTCTCGAAAACAGTCAGTCCGCATGGCAGGTTACTGATGCCAGAGACGCATGGACCAAGGAGGTGAGCTGATTCCTCGTTAATTTGCGGTGTATGAATGAACCACTTCCGATCAAAACCCTGGCACAGTGGACCCAGGAAGGCAAAAAGCCGGATTACCTCTTTTGGGTGGGGTGTGCCGGTAGCTTTGACCCGAGAGCTCAAAGAGTGGCCCGGGCCTTTTGTTCGGTGCTTGATGCCGCAGGACTTTCCTATGGAATATTGGGTCTCGAGGAAGCCTGTACAGGGGATCCCGCTCGCCGGGCAGGCAACGAGTTCATATTCCAAATGCTGGCCCTTCAAAACATCCAGACCCTGAACGGTTATGAGGTAGTGCGCATAGTGGCAACATGTCCCCACTGCTTCAATACGTTGAAGAACGAATACCCGGAGTTGGGAGGAAAATATGAAGTCTGGCACCATACCCAATTGATCGATCACCTCCTTAAAACAGGAGCCATTGTCCTGGACAAGGAATTGGATACCGAGCCTGTCACATATCACGACAGTTGTTACTTGGGACGGGTAAACGGAGAATATGGAGCTCCGCGGGCGATCCTTGAAACCCTGCGCATGGAAGTTCGTGAAATGAACCGTTCCAGGGCTAAAGGACTTTGCTGTGGAGCAGGAGGGGCACAAATGTGGAAGGAAGACGAGCCTGGAGGGGGCCGTATCAACGAGGAACGCAGCCGGGAAGCGGCAGCTACAGGAGCAAAGACCATTGCCGTCAATTGCCCGTTCTGCTTGACCATGATGTCCGACGGCGTGAAAGCGATGGACAAACAGGATGAAATTATGGTCTATGACCTGGCCGAACTCATCATCCAGAAACTGCCCAAGACATGAACATTCCATCGTCTGATGCTTTTGCAGGCTATCCTGATGATGCCCGGGTATGGATTTTTCAAACTGTCATGCCCTGGAATGCGGATCAGGAAACAATCCTCCAGGAAGCGATTACCGGATTTCTGGCAACTTTTAAAGCCCATCGGATGCCGGTCAGAGCCGCTGTCCAGTTTTTCTCGCGACACTTCATCGTTTTGGCAGCGGATGAGCATGTCACTCCGGTTTCAGGTTGTGCGGGTGATGCTTTACATCATATGATCCAGAATTTGGGGCAAAAGACGGGTTTGGACTTCTTCAATCGGCTTGTAATCCCTGTTTTGGAGATTTCTGGAGACATGCGGTTCATGACCAAAAGAGATCTCCGGGAAGCCGTACGCGCAGGATCATTGCCCGATGATATCCGCATCCTGGATCATAGTGTCCGCCTATTAGGAGACTGGAGGTCCGCCTGGGTAAAGCCATACAAGGATTCCTGGTTGATGCCCAAAGACTTAGTAGCACCGGACTGACCAGGAAAATTTCGGGAGGAGAATGCATTGCCGGGCCATATCCTTATTGTTAGGGATCGAACCCTGGAGGATGAATCCGCAAGCCAGGCCCAGGTTAAAATTTTGTCAAACTCCACGGCCGATGAAAACGGAAAGGATAACGCCCCGTTATTTTGCCAATCAAACCTCATGCTATGAAAAAGTATGTCCTGATCAGCGCAACTACTGCAGTCCTGGTAACGGCCACACTCCTCATCGCGGCGTATTACATGGGCTGGATGGGATCACAGCGATTCACGATTGAGCATGTCAACGCAACCCCTGTCAAAGGGGCCCTCTTTACCGCCAATGAGCGGGGAGAAATCGTTCCGCTTGACTTTACCCAAACCAGTGAAAAGGTCCTCAATTCCGTAGTCCACATTACATCGACCCAAGTTATGGCAGCCAGGGGCAATGCTCCGCAACATGAATTCTTTGAGGACGATTTGTTTGAAAGATTCTTCGGTCCCCAGTTTCGTTTCGAGTTTCCCCGCCAACCGGAAGGCCCGCAAGCCCGCACCGGTTCAGGATCGGGAGTGATCATCAGTCAGGATGGATATATCGTGACCAACAATCACGTCATAGCCGAGGCTTCTGATATCGAAGTCGCATTGAACGACAACAGGAGCTACAAAGCGGAATTGGTGGGAACTGATCCAACCACGGATCTCGCGCTCTTGAAGATTGAAGAGAAAGGACTGCCCACGTTGGTTTTCATGAATTCAGACGAAGTCAAAGTGGGGGAATGGGTGATGGCAGTCGGCAATCCATTCAACCTGAATGCGACCGTGACTGCAGGCATAGTTTCCGCCAAAGCGAGAAATATCAACATTCTCAGAGACCAATTTGCCATTGAGTCCTTCATTCAGACTGACGCAGCGATAAATCCCGGAAATAGTGGAGGGGCTTTGGTGGATCTGGAAGGCAGGCTTATCGGTATCAACACGGCAATTGCCAGTCCGACCGGGACCTATTCAGGTTACGGTTTTGCCATACCGAGCAATATTGTCCGCAAGGTTGTGGAGGATTTGGTGGAGTTCGGCACGGTGCAGCGTGGTTTCATAGGGGCGATGATCCGAACCGTGGATAACCAACTGGCCCAAGCAAAGGACCTCGCTGTGGTGCAAGGGGTTTTGATTGACAGTCTGGTATCCGGTGGTGCCGCCGAAAAGGCTGGAATCAAAGCTGGCGATGTCATTGTGGGTGTGGAAGGGAAGACCATTCACACGACTTCCGAACTACTGGGTATGATCGGTAGCCATCGCCCGGGTGACCGGTTGAACATCAAGGTGAACCGATTCGGCAAAGAGAAGGAGTACCAGGTCACGCTCAATAACAAGGAAGGATCAACATCCCGGATTCGTGCTGAGACGGCTTCCTACCACAAGGATCTCGGTGTGCATTTCAAGGTGTTGTCGAAGGAAGAAGCCCACAAATACGGTATAGATGGTGGATTGGCCGTTGACAAAATCGGTCCTGGAGTCATCCGGAAGCAAACTGACATTAGGGAAGGGTTCGTCATTACACGCGTGGATCGCCAACGGGTAAGGTCTTTGGATGAGCTGGAAAAAGTGCTTGCCCAACGGGAGGGCGGGATATTGCTGGAAGGCATCTATCCCGGCCAAACGGGCACTTACTACTACGGCTTGGGAATGTGATGGCCTTAATGAATTTCTGTTACAAAGGGCTGCCGGAACTCCTGCAGTCCTTTGTCTTGTCACTGAGTGCCTGATTGTGATTCGAATTGGCGAATCAGCTCTCCAGGGTCCTTGCCCAGGTTTTCCAACAATAAGCGGGCGTCATCGGCAAATGGATCATCCGGCCAACGCTTCAAAAAGGCTTCATAATCAGCTTTGGCCGCTTCGAGGTTTCCCAAATCGTTTTCCAGGGTGAATGCCCGTAAAAACAGGGATTTCGGACCAAAAGGACCTTCGCTGTAATCTTCCAGGACCCAATCATAAAGTTGGAGCGCCATGGGGAAGGAACGCAATGCCTTGGCCCATTGAGCTGCCTCAAACAGGCCCATGGCGCTGATGGTTTCTTCCGGGTAAAGCAAAGCCCGAACCTGAGCTGCAGCTATGAAATCCTGGGCTGAGGCAGGGTCCAACCGACCGGTTTTGTCATCCATGGCATTGGCATTCCATACCACCATGAGACTGTCAATACCCGGCCTTTCAAGCTGGCAGGCTTTGCCGGCTTTTTCCTTCAATCCTGCCGGTGCTTTTTCCGACAAGCTGCAGTAAATGGTATTGGCCAGCTCTGATTTGTCGAGATATCCCCGGTATATTTCTGCCAGTTCAAACAAATGCTGACTGGTACCCTCAAAAGCAGGATCTTCTTTGATAGCTTTGATGAAATACCTCTCGGCATCCCGGTACCTGTGCAGTTCGGCCGCCTTCTTTCCAAGCAATCCCAACCACAAACCTGCAGGTTGTGGCTGATGCAAATGAATGAGCGAGTCAACGAGATTTGACATTTCAAGTAGCTCCTTCTGGGATGAAACCTGAGCGATCCGGTCCGGTATGTCGGAGCTCTTTTCTTGCCGGCATGAATGCAACTGCCCGGTAAAAAGGATCACGAAAAGGATGAATGGTCGGTTTATGGTCATGGAGGACATTGCTTGGCATGCAAATGTAGGAGATTCCGGCCACCGTCTTCAACCGGGAAGTCCCCAAACGGGTTATATGGCCAGTGGAAGACATTTGCCCTGCCGTGAACCCTACCAGTTTGTCTGTTGATACCCATCTGCCGCCGACGTCCGGCCCTGTCCACTTGTTTTGGTTCAGACGCGATCTACGCCTCCATGACAATACAGGATTGTACCATGCCCTGAAAAACAATAGGGCAGTAGTGGGGATATTCATCTTTGACAGCAATATTCTGGACCAACTGGAGGACAAGGATGATGCAAGGGTAACCTTCTTGTATGACAGATTGATGGATTTGCAAAAGCAAATACTTGAGTTTGGGGGCAACCTGTTGATTTTCAACGGTCGTCCTCTGGATATTTTCGCTTTTTTGGCCGATCGATGGCCCCTTGCTGCAGTGCATGCCAACAGGGATATCGAACCCTATTCCAGGGAACGAGATCATGCGATTGCTGATTGGCTGGGTAAAAAAGGAATTCCGCTTCACCTGTACAAGGATCATTGGGTTATTGAATGGGACGAATTGGTCAAAAAAGATGGAATGCCGTATACGGTTTTTACCCCTTATGCCAAGGCCTGGATGGCACGATTGAAGGATACATCGGCAAATGGCCATCCCGAGACCTCCTCTTTCCTTAGGGTCTGGCCTTCAGAAGATCAACGTGCAGGTTGGATGAAAGTGGCTACTTCAAGGGTACCATCACTGGAACAGATGGGATTCCGTCGTTCTCGACAATCATTCCCATCCGAAACAGTCTCTTCGCGATTGATCCGGGAATATGCCCATTCACGGGATTACCCCGCCAGGAAAGGTACATCCCGATTGGGCATTCACTTTCGCTTTGGTACCATCAGTATTCGGGAAAAGGTCAGAAAAGCGCTTCGCCTTTCCGATGTATATGTCAATGAGCTGATATGGAGGGAGTTCTATGCACAGATTCTGGCTCATTTTCCCCATGTGGCCCATCAGGCCTTCAAGCCGGCATATGACGGGATTCCCTGGAGGGATGATGAAGAAGACTTTCATAAGTGGTGCCAAGGGTTGACCGGGTATCCATTGGTGGATGCCGGAATGAGGGAATTGATGGCGACTGGATACATGCACAACAGGGTTCGTATGGTGACAGCCAGTTTTCTCGCCAAGCACCTGCTGATTGACTGGCGATGGGGTGAGGCTTGGTTCGCCCGACATTTACTGGACTATGAAATGGCCAGCAACAATGGCGGGTGGCAATGGGCAGCCGGTAGTGGTACAGATGCCGCACCCTACTTCCGCATCTTCAATCCTGAACTTCAAAGAAGAAAATTCGATCCGGATGGTTCCTACATCAGGAAATGGGTGCCGGAGTGGGATTCCCCCTACTATCCTGCCCCTATGATTCCCCACGAATCGGCCAGAGATCGTTGTTTGAAAGTTTATCGTGCTGCACTGAGGGCAGAGCCCAATTAAAAAAGGGGCTAACCCGGATGGCACCTGGTTAAACCCCTGCTTTGGGAAATTGCGGTTTTTGAGATGGAATCGGGTTGGGAAGTAATGGGAACTTAGTCTTACTTGCCCATGGGATGGTAACCCGTTGTCTGACGACAGGGTAAAAGTAAAACACATTTTATATATACAATCACTTGAAGCTATTAAATTTAAAAATTATTTTTTCCAACAAACTATAAATATCTGCTATTGAGACAATTGCAAAATTTGCCTCAAGTAAAAAAACGGGCCGGAGCTTCCTTGCTCCGGCCCGTTTTCACTTAAATTAACCCTGATATCCTATTTGACTTTGGTGATCAGCCTTGCATACGGCCTGCGATCAGCCAGGTAGATATAGGCGGTAATGTGCCCATCAGGCCAATGGGAAGTTGGTATTTCAATCGAACGGACTCCGG
Source organism: uncultured Saprospiraceae bacterium (assembly GCA_964471595.1). Taxonomy (GTDB): domain Bacteria; phylum Bacteroidota; class Bacteroidia; order Chitinophagales; family Saprospiraceae; genus JAGNXB01. Next base: position 1,839 of record CAYYGN010000001.1, on the reverse strand, counting down.
ATGGAATCCGGATCACATCCAGCAAACGTCCCTTCATATCGAAAAAGTGAACTTCGCCATCTTTTTCCTGAGATTCAAGTAGGAACGCCGTTACCCTGTCCGAGAACGGCATGGGATGGAATTCAAGGTCCCACACAGCCGACGTTCGCAGGAATATGGTCTTTAACGCACTAATTTCGAATTCGGGTTGGATATCGACAACCCGGACGCGATAGTGGCTTTCTCCTGGGAATGGTTGAGTGTCCTCAAAATGATATACGCTCCGGGAGGAGGGTGTACCAAGAAGGTTGGTAACCAACTGCCATTCGACCCCATCCCTCGAACGCTCCAGCAGGGAAACATAAGGGTAATCCCACTGATCCACCTCCCATGAGGCAACTACGGTCTTGTCTGCTGTAAGTATAGCATCAAAATTCAGAAGGGGAGGTTTGCAGTCGCATAGAACCGCATTGAAAGTCAGCATGACCGAATCGACACATGCCCCGATGGTGACCGTCAACATGATGGTTTTTACACCCTCAGTAGGCCATTTGATACCATTGACGACGGTACCTGTTGCGGTTGGAGGCATGGCATCGGGTCCGAACTTCCAGGAATACGTGGCGGGAAGAGCGTTGTTTTTGGCGTGGAAAATATAGGATTTGTTGGTGCAAAGCGGATCCACATAACCATCCAGAATGACGGCTTGGGGATCAATCACAGTAATGGTGATCATGTTGGATTCATTCCAGTCCCAGCAATTGGCACTTCGTACACACCGTAGAAAATAGGTGGTCTTTTGGACCGGACCTGGTTGGTACTCAGGACCTATCGCACCTGGAATTTCCTTCCAGTCAGCATTTCCCACCCAATAAACCGGCGCCACATCGGAAACCAACCACATGTATTCCAGTGGATCAACACCGCCTTCAGGATCCTGAACACTTATTATCATGTTGGGAACTTCGCCCGGATAACAAAGTGTTTGATCATAACCGATCTCTCCAGGATCAGTGACCTCCACACATCGATCATGAATCCCGGCATCTTGCGTCAGATCATCCCCCGATTGGCTGGTGACCGTAAAGGCTGGCGTGCACCCCGTAGCTATAAGCGCGTCACTGTCCAGGGCCTTGTCTCCGCCCTGGAACGGAGGTGAGAATGCATGCGAAATGGTATCTATCCGGAAACAAACCGCGTAAGTACCCGCACAGACATCTTCAAACAAGTACCTCCCGGTCTGGAAACCAAAGCCTGAAGTCACGGTAGATTTAATGATGTCATCATCATCCGTTCCATACACCAAATCCGGACCTGCCTGGACCAGATCCACGGGAATGCCATTGATTCCTTGTTCATTGGTATTTTGGATCCCGTTTCGATTGAAGTCATACCAGACGTAATCGCCAATACGTACTTGACAATCACAGGGGATCACAGATGCTTCAATAATGGCTTGCACCACTTTCGAACAACCGTCCGAATCCGTCACGGTCACAGTGTAAGTCCCCGGTGCAAGACCAGTTATTTTAGAGGCGGTACTTTGTCCCGGGTCATCCCATAGATATGAATAGGGTGGCTTACCTCCGGTCGCAATGACTTCAGCCTCGCCGTCTGATTTGGGAATACAAGTCTGGTCCGTTGTCTCTATTTGGAGTAGTATGTCGGCAGGCTGTACCAATCCAACACTCCCCGTAGCCGTACATCCGTTGTCGTCAGTGACGGTGACCGACCAGTTGCCGGCGCCGAGACCGGTGGCGGTGGATCCGGTTTGAGGCGGCACGGTATTCCAGAGATATTGATAGGGTGCCGTACCCCCTGAGGCCAGGACGGTGGCAGAACCATTTGTCCCTCCGAAGC